>NZ_LRMM01000155.1 GCF_001647275.1 Rufibacter ruber
ACAATCCTATGTTTGTAAAAACTAATTAACTTGTATAAAAGAGAAGAAAGGAAGGAACAAGATTTATTATACAATAAGGCCCTTGTAAGCCTGTCTAACATGACAATCCCCTTCCTTTTCCTATTGTCACTTTGGAGAGTTCCATAAAGCCCGAGAGCTTGCATCAGGATAGATAAAGCCCCAATAGTCTTCTCCCTTTCTGTTTTTGTTAAACTTACTAAAAACCCTAAGCTATGCAAACAGTGGTCGGCATTGATGTGAGTAAAGAAACCTTGGCTGTCTGCCACCTAGTAGCCGGTGAACCCCGGCACCTGGAGGTGGAGAACGCCAAGGCCGGCTTCCGCAGGCTGCTCAAAGGCGGCGGGCCGGAGAGCTTGTATGTGATGGAAGCCACGGGTGCTTATTACATGCGCCTGGCTTATTTCCTGGTTGGGCAAGGCGCAAAAGTGGCGGTGGTAAACCCGTTGGTCATTAAGCGCTTCATCCAGATGCACCTTGGCAAGGGCAAGTCCGACCGGAAGGACGCCCAGTGGATCATGCGTTACGGACAGCAGAATGAACTGAAACTTTGGCAACCGGATGATGCGCAACTGGTGGAATGCCGGCAGCTGGAGCAGGCCATAGAACAGCTTGTCAAACAGAAAACCATGACCCTTAACTCGCTCGAGGCTTTGGAGCAGCAACCGGTAAGGAATAAGGTGACCCTGAGAACCTTAAGGCTTACGCTGCTGGTGCTGCAGAAACAGATCCGCCTGCTGGAACAGGAGTTGGACGGTCATCTGCAGGATCAGTTCAAGGAGCAGATGGAGCTGCTAAGCTCGATCCCGGGCATTGGCAGCAAAACGGCCGGTATGTTGCTTTTGTTCTTTGGCGGGTTCAGGCAGGTGACTTCTTATCGCCAACTAATTGCCAAGGCCGGGCTGTGTCCCCGGGAGTATAGCTCAGGTTCCAGTGTCCGGGGCAAAGTCAGGATTACCAAGATGGGTGGCAGCCAGATCCGCAGCAAACTGTATATGTGCAGCCTGACGGCGATGCGGGCGAACAAGGCTTGCAGAGAACTATATGAGCGGCTGGTTGCGAAAGGGAAAAACCGAAAGCTGGCCTTGATCGCTGTTTGCAACAAGTTGCTCAAGCAGGCTTTTGCCATTGTGCATTCAGGTGTACCTTATCAGCCGGATTTTAAAAGATTCTCCGCCTGATTTTATTGACTTTTAACAGAGTTCATGTT
>NZ_LRMM01000156.1 GCF_001647275.1 Rufibacter ruber
GACGGAGTCCACGCCTGCGCAACAGGCCACGTCAATCGCGGAGGCCTTGCTCAGCAACCGCTTGTCGATTACGTCGCGGCCAGGTCGTGCCCCCGGCAGACCGTGAACGCGAAGGAGCTGTTTTCCTCCCAACATGGGCACCGCGAACGAACATGATGTTGGATGCGCGTAAGGCGACTGAGTCTGACATTGCCTGGGCAGCGCTCTTCGGCGGCTCGCTTGTTCCCACCGATCGCAACGAAGTGCAAGAATGCATTGAGCTCATGGGTGCGTGGGGGACATCGCGAGGCATGTGGACTACGGAAATGCGCGATGAACTCCTTGAAAGAGCAAAAGTTGTGTTGCCAGGAGGATATGATGCGCCGCCCGTTGTCGTGAAAAGTGATCAGTCCTACGCCCTTCTTTACGAGGGGGCACGAGTGGCGTTTACTGGGCGAAAGAATTTGCTCGGTGCCCCGGCGGATGATGAGCGCCTCGCCGAAATTTGTGCTTCGCGCGGTTTGGTGTACAAGAAAAGTGTTTCTAAGACTCGGACTGACGTTCTCGTTGCGGGTGATCCGGCATCGATGTCCCGGAAGGCGCAAAACGCTCGCGAATTCGGCACTCCAATCATCACTCAGGAAGAGTTCGAACGCTGGTATGCCGACTCTGATCGCGCTGCAGGTCCTGCGCCTGCAGCCGGAGACAGCGCTGTCGTACCCGAGACCGTGATCGAGGCTGAATCGCCCGCACCAGCTGACGACGCTGCTCGCAAGTCTGTCTCCGCCGATCTGATTCGTGATGCCGCGGACGTTCTTAACCCCGGCACTCGTGTCGCGTTCCGCGGCTCAACATACGTTTTCGGCCAGCTCATACCGCAAGGAGAAGAGCTGCAGAAGTTCTGTTCAGAAATCGGTTTGGAGTTCAAACAGGCCATCACGAAGACACGAAGTGACGTGCTCGTCACGGACGACCCGGAAGCTGAAGACGGGAAGGGTCTTCTCGCCCGACGCTACGGTAAACCCATGGTCACCTCGAAAAACTTTACAGCCTGGGCAGAAGCACAGGTAGAGGCACGAACCAGCCAGCACGTCAGTCCGGATCCGGAGCCCCAGCCCCAGGCGACGCAGGTGGTTGAGGAAGCTTCACAACTTCCGTCGGAGGAACGGGTGCCGGAATCTACGGTTACGGAGGATCAGACGCG
>NZ_LRMM01000157.1 GCF_001647275.1 Rufibacter ruber
GTTTTACCGTGCCGAAGAACTGATTGACAAAGGCCGGCAGGCTTTCTGGGAGGCTTACACCGCCCAGCAGCAAAGTGCCGGGTAAGTTTTCTGTTTTTGGCCTGTTTTTGGGAAAACAGGCCGAAAACGCCGTAGCCAAGAAGTATGATTTTCAGGAATTAACATGCTCCAGATAGCGAGGCAGAGACGTGCCAGTATTTTGAGAAGTGTAGATTGTTAAAAGAAGGTGACTGGCGCGAGACTTCAGTCTCGTGACCAAAAGTGCTGCGAGTCTCCAGACTCGCCGGGGGCCACGGGGAGAATATAGGTGCCAAGATTAAACTAAAGGAGTCTGGAGACTCCACCCATCCATCGCACGAGTCTGAAGACTCGCGCCAGAGCTGAGTAGAATTTTACTTATTATAAGCATCTGAGAAGGATCGCCTTATTGGGTCAAGCTCTATTTTCACCACTACGGTATCTTTCTCAACTACCACCTTTTCAACCATACCTCCATAAGGGAAGCTTTCGTTCTTGACATCAACTGCTACTGTTAGAAGATACGTTCCATGTTTAATGTTTGGAACATAAAAGCAATTTCCATGCACTGGTTCACTTTTGAGTAAGGTATATTCTACTGTTCCCCATTTATCCCATGGAAGTGGTGTAGCTTTTAATATACTCAAGTTCTCTGTAAGGTATATTCTTGATGCTGATTTAATGTTAAGTTCAGGATTGTTTACGATAAGCTTTATAGTAGATTTTTTATCAGGAATCCTGAATAAAATTAGTGCTGTAAATAAGATTAATGCCAAGAATAGCATGAGTGATGATTTTACTTTCATATCTTACTTTTGTATATAGACCTCAAGTCATTCAAGATATAGAAACGGGAGGAATTGACATATATCAATGGCAGGTGGCTCAGACACTCGCAGGTCTGGGAGACACTGCGAGGATTTTTGAACTAAGTAACTGCGTTGGCACCATAAAACAGAGAACCCGTTTTCGGCCTGTTTTTGTAAAA
>NZ_LRMM01000158.1 GCF_001647275.1 Rufibacter ruber
GTATTAGGGGTTATATAGAATAAGGAACTATAAGTTTGGTCGAGGCTTTCTCCTTGTATGCTACTACGGTATTCCTCGATTTCAAAAGACGAAAAAACAATCCGCTCTCATACGGGCTTAACGAAGGCGGAATTTGAAGCCTTAGCCTTAGTATTTGGTCAAGAATGGGAGCATTATATACGGCATTATACCTGGGAAGGCAAACTGCGCCAGCGGCAAAGCCGGGAGCGCAGAAACAGCGTTTTAGTTACCGTAGAGGACAAATTGCTTTTTCTGCTTTACTATTTCAAGCTTAACCCTCTGCAGGAAGTATTGGCCACAGCTTTCGGTATGAACCAGCCCCAGGCAAGCAAGTGGCTGGAGCTGCTGCGATCCAGATTGCTCGGGGCTTTAGACAAGGAGAAAGTATTGCCCGAACGTAAAGCCGAAAGGCTATACCGCGTCCTGTCCTCAGAGACCAGGGTCATCATTGATGCGACGGAAAGAAGCGTGGGTCGCAGCATTGACGGAGAAACGCAGAAAGAGTATTATTCAGGTAAAAAAAAGCCATACCATTAAAAACGTGCTGCTTGCCGGAGCGAATAAAAAGATCCTGTACCTAAGCCAAACCTACGAAGGCAGCGTGCATGACAAAAAAATAGCCGATGAGGCAGAAATCGAGTTCGAGGAGACCATAGAGCTACTGCAGGACAGCGGTTTCCAAGGGTTTGAACCTGAGAAAGCAAACGTTGAAATGCCGGTGAAAAAGCCAAAAGGGAAAGAACTCACAGATGGGCAGAAGCAGGAGAATAAAAGGAAAGCTTCCCAAAGAGTAGTTGTCGAACATGCTATCGGACAGCTGAAAGTGTGGCGGATCGTAAAAGATAAAATAAGAAGTTGCCGCCATAAATTAAGAGATGAGGTCATGCTCATCGCATGTGCTCTCCATAACTTTAAAATAAAACTCAACCAATAAGAGCTTATTCTATATATCCCCTATTA
>NZ_LRMM01000017.1 GCF_001647275.1 Rufibacter ruber
TTGAAAGGTTTCTCTTTCTTGTGCAAGAACTGAAACTGAAAGGATTAGGCAGAAGATTAAAATTAAATGGTTTCTCATATTTATATATGTTGCATAACGTACTTGTGTAAACGACGGCGAGGCCGTCGGCCGCTGCTGACGTTTACGCGTTGTTGTGCGGAGTTATTTTATTTATGGATTTTGGCTAATTCTATATAGCGCTCTGATTTGATAAAATTAATGCAGTCTCCTATAATCATTTTTAAACTTTCCTTTTCCTCTTCTCTGATTCCTGTTCCCCATTCTGCTTGCTGAACTGCATTCACTATTTCTTTTTCAAGTTTTGACCTTACTTCAACTTCCTTTCTGTTTAGGAGAAGACTTCCTGGTCGGGGAAGGTTTTCATATCTTTTTAGAGATACATTCTGAACAAACTCAATTTCATAAGTTTGAGAATTTTGGTCTTGCATAACCAGAGTTACCGTTCCTCCGTCCATCCAAAGATGAACATCTTCGATTGTCAGCTTTTCTTTGATATTGAACACTTCATTAATTCATTAATTACGCACAACGGTTTCGTGTATGAGCAGTAGCGGATTTGAAAGTACAAACCTTTCAGTTTAGCACAAAGCTTATTAAAAGCACAGACCTTGATTTTACCACTTCACCCGCTATTGCTTATACACAATGTTGTGCGTTCGCCCTTTATTTTCAGTCGGTTTAGTCAATTTTCAAAGGTAGGATTTTTTGGGGTAGGGAAGGCACTCTCTCTTGCAAGTTTTGGTCAAGCGTTGGCTGGTGCGACTTGCAAGAGTGTGTGCCTTTGGGGCGGATTAACTGGCACAGCAACTTAATTTTGATACGTCTTTTCCGAAAGTTATTGCTGCTAATTTTATACCTTCTCCCAAAGTCAAATAAGGGTAGAAACTGTCTGCTAAGTCTTTCACCATTATTCTGTATTTGATTGCCATACTTAATTGTTGGATGAGTTCTCCACCTTCGGGTGCGACTACTCTTGCGCCTATAAGTTTGTCAGTTTCCGAGTTACGAATGAGTTTGATGAAACCCCTTGTGTCGTTGGCTGCTATGGCTCTCGGTACGTCTTTCAATTCCAATTTTGACACTTCAAACGGAATGCCTTTTGATTCTGCCTGTGCTTCATCTAAACCTGCCCCTGCAATTTGTGGGTCAGTAAACACCACCCAAGGTAAAGAAGAATAATCGGCTTTATTATCTGTTCCTGAGAACGCATTTTCAACGGCAATTTTACCTTCAAAAGCGGCTGTATAAACAAATGCAGGGGTGTTGGTTACGTCACCTGCTGCGTAAATGTTAGGTAGATTGGTTTCCATTTTTTCATTTACAGCGATATGTCCGCTTTTGGTGAGTTCCAAACCAATGTTATCTAACCCTAATTGGCTTGTATTGGCTTTTGTGCCTGTGGCAATTACTACCTTACCTTTTTCTATAATTTGCGTAAATGAACCGTCAGGACATTTACAGTGAATGATGGTTTCATTCCCTTGTTTCTCGAATTTCACGGCTCTGAAATTAGGTAAGATTTCAATGCCTTCTTTTCGCATTTGGGTTTCCAATGCTTCACTGATGTCTGGGGTTTGTGTCCGTAGAACACGGTCGGTAAATTCAATGATTCGGACTTTAACGCCTAAACGATTGTACGCCATTGCAATTTCCAAACCTATGTAACCTGCTCCCATAATGGTCAAGCTTTCGGGTTTTTCTTCCAAGTCGAAAAGGGAAACGTTGGTCAAGTAGTCAATTTTGTCCAATCCTTCAATAGTCGGAATGTTGGTCGTAGCTCCCGCAGCAATTAAAAATTTGAAGGCTTTGTATTCCTTGCCGTCAACTTCAATGATTTTATTGTCTTTGAAAGTTGCCCAACCTTTTAGCATAGTCAAGTTTTCAAAATCGCTTACCACATCCATATATTTTTTCTCTTGAAGTGTGGCTACTAATTTTTTCTTGTCTTTGATGATTTGAGCGAAATCAATATCAACTCCTTTTGGCTTGATGCCTTCAAAGTTGGAATGTGTAGCGTGATAAGCCGACTCGCCTGCACGAATAAGATTTTTAGAAGGCACACAACCCACGTTGACACAAGTACCGCCAAAGTCCAAACCACCGTTTACCATTAAGGTCGATAAACCTAAACTTTCGGCTTTGATAGCTGCCGAAAATGCAGCCGAACCACCACCGATAATGATTAAATCAAATTGATTATTCCTACTATTTCCATTTTCAGAAATTTCACTTTTTACACGATAGTTTTTTGTGCCGTTAATGGTATTGATGATTTCTTCTTTGCTGGTTTTGGTAGGGTCAAAAGAACATTCACAAGTAGCTTTTGGGTAGCTCACATTGGCTTCTTTAACACCCTCATTTTGTGAAAGCATTTTTTTTATTCCTGTGGCACAATGGTCGCAGGTCATACCTGCAATTTCCAATTTTATTTTTTCTTCTTTCATCTTATTTTTTTAATTTATTTAGGACTATACTTAACAACATTTCATTCCTATGTTTTTAGGCTCAAAGAAATCCTCAAGCGTCAATATTTTTCCATCAGGATTATTTTTTAACCATTGTTTTGCTGTTCTTTCGCTTGCAAAAAATGAAACGTGATTACATAGCGACCCTTTAATATTGCAGGTGTCAACAGATTCTAACCAAGAAATAAATAAAGGATAAGGAGTTGTCCATAATAGCTGACCTCCGTTTATTTGTAATTCGATGGGAGAGTTATCAATCGGGTCAGTTGAATGAACATTGGCTTCTACACCTAACCATTCAGCAAACAGAATGGCATCTACTACACACCATGTGTATAACATCTTACCATTTACAATAAAGCGATGTTTGGTAGGAACTGTAGATAGACCAGAAAATGCAATAATATTTCCTTGTACATCGGTTTCGCCCAGTTTATTCAAAATAGCGTCCGCTTTATCTTTGGACACTTTTATTAGTTTATAAAATCTGTTTTTAGATATAGAACTGCCTAGCATCAATTCTTGAAATATTCGTAAAATAAAATCGCTATTCTTTATCTTAAATTCAGAAAAAAGAATGTCGTTTAATTGACCGTCAATATATTTTCGTTGATTTTTCATAAGTTTTCTATTTGGGGTTTTACTGCAAACATGCTTTACTTCCTATAATATCGCCATCTGATACACTCCAGATATAAGAAAGACCATCTCCTGTTGCTGTAGCTGTTACTTTTGTGGTTGCCCCAATTGCAATGGTGCTTTGTTCCGCACTCAAATCTGTGTAAGAAATGGTCGAAGTACCTGTTGGGGTGGAAGAATTAGTACCGGGAGTTGAAGAATTTGTTGGTTTTACTTCCGGTTCCTGTACTTCTTTATTACAACTAGCTACTATCATCCCGATAGTAACAATGCCTAAAATTAATTTTACAGTTTTCATATTATTTAGAATTTTCTTTAATGATTTCGGCTTTATAACCTGTTTTTTCAATTACTTTTATGATAGCTTCAGGATTTGTTTTGCTTGGGTCGTACTGGATAGTTGCCAAATCGCCTGGATATTCCACTTTGTGTTCAATAATGCCGTCCACTTCTTTGAGGGCATTTGAAATGTGGTTGGAGCAACCTGCACAAGTCATTCCCGTTATTTTCAATTTCAGGGTTTTACCTTCTTGCTGGTTTGTATTTGCTGTTTGTGCTTTACTGTCAGTCGGTTTGCAACATTGAGCATTAAGCTGAGCAATTCCAATTAGGAACAAAGCACTCAATAGAATTAAATTCTTTTTCATAGTATAATTATTTAATTAAGTTCTTAAATACGAGGGGCAAAAAAATACTATTTCTTGCCAACCACTTTGTAACCTGTACCGTTGATGGCTTCTTCAATTTGAGCAAGACTCACTTTGGTTTGGTCAAATTCTACTTTGGCAGTCGCTTCTTCATAAATCGCATCTACCTTAACAATGCCTGGCAATTTGTTCACATCATTTTCTACGTGTGAAGCACAACCATTGCAAGTCATTCCTTTTACATCAAAAGTTACCGTTTGGATGTCAGAAGCATTGACGATTACAACTTCCTTGTTGTCGTTTGAAGGATAGAAAATGTGTGCGTAGTTCGGAAAAGCGAGCATCAAGGCTGCAAATACGGTTACAATTCCCAAGAATGTTTTGGTCTGCATAAAGGGTTTCTTTTCGTCTTCTTCGCAATCACATTGAATTTCTTCGGCTGTTCGTGGTTTAAGTTTCTGATACCAAGCAAAACCCAACACCAAAACAGTGATACCGATTAGATAAGGTCTTGCTGGTTCCATCCATGAAAAGGTAGATGCCACTCCTGACGCTCCTGAAATAAGAGCCAATACAGGTGTAATGCAGCAAAGTGATGCTGCTACTGCCGAAAGCACTCCCGCTCCGACAAGTCTGTTGTTTTTCTTGTTCATACTGTTTCCTTTTTTGAATTGTTTATGATGTGTTTAAAAAATGGACGAAGTAAAGTCAGTTGCTCTTGTTTCAAAGAATAGAAGATGGTTTGCCCTTCTCTTCTTCCTTCAATGACATTTCCGTCTTTTAGTTTTCTGAGGTGTTGCGAAACGGCAGGAATGCTCATTCCGAGAATGTCTGAAAGGTCGCAAGGACAAAGTTCGTTTTCTTCTTCTAAGAGAAATAAGATTTTTAACCTTACTTCGTTTCCTGCCAATGCTAAAAGTCCACTCAGTTGGGTGAATGCCTTGTCATTGGTTTGAAGTATTTCTCTACAATTGTCTATTTGAACCTTGTCGGCAAACACACGGATACACGATTGATTGTTTTCCATAATCTTCCTGTTTGGGATTTAATAACGCAGCAAAGATACAAATAGTTTTCTTATTTAAGCAAATACTTAATTATAGTTTTTAACAATTCTTCTTTGTCAGCGGTGGGTGATTTAGCTCTTTTGGTTTTTTAGCGTTGGCTTTGAGTGTCGGAAAAACCAAATGTGCTAAATGTGCGGTGGGTTTTTAGGGTGACGCACAACGGTCTCGTGTAAACAACGTGCTAGGCCGTCGGCCGACGCATGATGTTTACACAATGTTGGCAATAGTTATTTTTTATTCCACATTCTGTCCACTACTTTGAGTAGAGTGGTTCTGTTTTTTCTGTCCTTAATAAATTGGGGAAGTTTTGCGGACATTGTCATTCCGCTTCTTTCCCTTAAATCTGCAGAGATATAGTTTCTAAGGTAGTTTAGATGGTCAAAATTGAATGCCCATAGAATATTCCCTTTGACTTCTTCTTGAAGCCAAAGTTCAACTCCAAAAATAGGGTCTTTGGCACCATTTTGATTTGAATAGAAAACTTTATGAGATTCATTTCTTGGTTTGTGCTTTTCTGTATCTCCACAGTGTTCGCATTTAACTGTCAGATATTCTTTCTTCTCTTTTAGATTCGGAATTGTTCTACTAATTTCTTTTCCGCAATTGGAGCAATTTTTTCTTAATTCAAGACGATATCGAATTAACTCACCTTGATTTATTGTCAATCCACAGTTGGGGCAATGTATTTCAGAATTATCATTAAAAAACCATTGAAAAATGCTTCTGTCATTTTTCAGAAATGCTCTTTTCCTACATGAAGGGCACTTCACAAGAGTATCTTTTGACCAACTTGAAATATCTTGGTCAGAATCTTTAAATATGTTTTGTTCTCTTGTGTCCATATTAATTATTGCCAACTACCGTATAACCGTCACAATTACATTTATCACCCCTATACTCGTACCCAAACATACGTTTATCCAACCAACGGTAGCTGGATAAACGTAATCGCGCTACCGAATATAGGATTTAGATCTCTCATAATAAAGCACTTCCTGTTTCCGAGCTGATTTTGTGAAAACAGACTAGAAACAGCACTACCCCACAGCGTTTCCCTGTTCGTCTAGCGGCAGAAACGGGTTGTGGGCCACCTCCCACAGATGCCCGTCCAGGTCCTGGAAGTAACCGCTGTACCCACCCCAGAAAACCTTCTCCGGCATTTTGGTGATAGCCACCCCTTCGGTTTGCAGATGGGTGAAAAGCTGGTCCACCTCAGCTTCGCTCCGGAGGTTGTGGGCCAGGCTGAACCCGCTGAACCCGCTGCCCCGGGCAGACAGGTGGGCGTCTTCGGCCAGGGCGTCCCTGCCAAAGAGCGCTAGCTGCAGGCCGTTGAGCTGGAAGAACGTGATGCCATCCTGACTGGCTTCGGTTGGTTGCCATTGAAAGACGCGTTCATAAAAGGCAGTAGCCGTGGCCACGTTCTGCACGCCAAGGGTGATGAGGGTGATTCTGGGTTCCATAGGGAAGAGTCAGTTTTCTGGTTTAGGGCTATTTTAGGAAAAACAGGCTAGAAACGCAACGGCTACGCCGAAGGCAGCACCCCCAGCTGGTGCAGTACTTTTCTGGTGATGGTTTTGCGGCAGTCTGAAAAGTGGCGGTGTACGGTGCTGTGCGGTTTGTGCAGGCGGGTGGCAAAGAAGAAGACGTTGCCTCTGGTCTCTACATACCCCACCCACCAGCCGCTGTCAACGTTGTTGTATTTGGTCCACCCGGTCTTCGCCCGAAGGGTGTAAGCGGGCGTTTGCTCCACTACCATAAACTGCTTCACCTTCTGCAGGTTCTGTTGCTTGAACGGCAGCTTCCCCTCATGCAACTTCTGCAGAAACAGGATCTGTTCTCGGGGGCTGACGGCAAAATCACCGTAGTTCCAGAAATCTGCCCCTGGGCCTTGGCCATTTTGCCATTGCCGTAGTTCATGCGTTTGAAATACCGGCGGTAGGTGCTATTGCCCAAGCGTTCAGCCAGCCGCACATAAAACCAGACTGTAGAATTGGCGAAGGCGTTTTTCATATCAGTGTCACCGTTCCAGGCGGCTACTTTGCGCGGGGTGCCGTCCCAGGGAAAAACTTCGTGCTCATCTTTCACCGCCCCCGTTTCCAGGGCAATCAGCGAGTGGGGGATCTTGAACGTGGAGGCGGGCAGGGAGGCGCGGTGGGCGTCTGCTGAATCACTGTAGATCCAGCGTTTCTGGTGATAGTCATAGACGGTGATGCTGCCTTCCAACTGGCAGTCTTTGAACGGCTGCTGCAGGTCTTGCGCCCGGCAGAGGCAGGTTGAGACGAAAAGCAGGAGGGGGAGGAGCACCCGGTACGGTTTCATAAACTAAACTTTAGCCATGTTTGGGGCTGCTAAGTAGGTGAAAGTTTTCTGTTTTCGGGCTGTTTTGGCTAAAACAGCCCTAAAACAGAAAAAGCGGACTCCCCTAGTTTTCTGCAGGGAACCTCTGCCGCAAGGGAGTGGCCAGGGTATTCCCGTTCCAGGGTTCCTTTCGTAGTTGGCAGGGGAAGCAACCGCGGCAACGGGCAGGGTATGGCAGGGGCTGCCTGCCGCAGGGGAGACAGGTTGGCCTTATCCTCAACAGTAGCCTTCACCGCCAAACCGGCAGCAGAAAACCCACCGCAGTGCGGGAGGGGGGGAGAAGGAGCGGCGTTGCGGCAGAAACCCCGGGGTAGGTGTAAGAGAGGTAGCGGGTGTCTCTCTGAGGGCTGGGCTTGCCGCCAGGTCAGAGGCCTAAAACTTTTTTTCCGCGGGGCGGTTATACATGCATGCACCCTCTCCTCTGGAATGCCCGCGCCAGAAGAAGATAAATTGCCGTTTTTTTTCCTTTGCCACTATTTCTTTATACTTTTCACAAACACTTCCCACACCCTTTGTCTCATGCGTCTGGAAGCCAAGAATTCTTTTGACAGAACCTTTTACGTGGTGGAACACAACCAGGGGCTGGGGGTGATTGATACGCTTTGGTACGGCTACGCCTCGCAGCAGGATTTAAAGAACGCCTGCGGTTTGGGCCTGGAGGTGCTGGAGAAAAGTACCTGCGCCTACAAGCTCAATGACAACAGCCAGCTGTCTGGCCCGTGGAGTGATGCGGTGGGGTGGCTGGAGAAAGAATGGCTGCCAAGGGCTATGCAGGCGGGGCTGAGGTACCTGGCACACGTGGCCAACAGACACTCTTACGGCGAGGTGGCCGGAGAGGTCCTGCGCATCAGCAGATTGGCGAGCAACTGGAGTACTGCATGTTCTACAGCCGCGAAGAAGCCCTTGCCTGGCTCAAAAGCTGTCAGGAACGGGACCGGAAAACGGCCCTGAGCTACTCCGCCAAGTAATCTGTAGAAAAAAGCCGGTTGCGTTTTAGGGCTGTTTTCAGAAAAACAGCCCTAAAAAACGCCTTTTTTATTCCAGAGGGGAGGCGGGAGAGGCACCGGCGCCGGCTTCAGCGTTTTCCTGCACCATGAACAGCGTGCGGGTTGGGTAGGCAAACTCAATGCCCCGTTTCTGGAACTCCTCAAATATCTTGAAGTTGATGCTCTGGTGAATGTCCATGTACTTGTTGTAGTCTGAATCCAGCACGTAGTAAACAACCTCATAGTCCAGGCTGGAGTCTCCGTAGCTCATAAAGTGGGCGCGGTCAAACTGCACGGGGCGCTGCTCTTTCACAATTTCCTCCAGCAGGCTGGGGATCAGCTTCACGTTTTCCAGCGAAGTCTGGTAAATCACCCCCAGCTTAAAGACTACCCGCCGCCGCATCATCTGCTTGTAGTTGTGAATGCGGGAGTTGGTGAGATCACTGTTAGAGAACACCAGCTGCTCGCCAGAGAGGCTCTTCACGCGCGTGGTCTTGATGCCAATGTAGTCTACGGTACCGGCTTTCTCATCAATCACAATGAAGTCACCGGTCTCAAAGGGGCGGTCAAAGAAGATCACGAAGTAGTTGAACACATCCCCCAGAATGTTCTGCGCCGCCAGTGCGATGGCAATACCGCCAATGCCCAGCCCGGTGACAATGGTGGTCACGTTGTAGCCCATGTTGTCAAAAAGGAACAGCAGGCCTATGACCCAGATCACGGCGTTGATGATGAGCATGAGGCCGCCCAGCTGCTTCACCTTCTCCTCCCCGCGCTCCTGCCTCCTTACATAAGACCTCAGCAGCAGCAGAATGGTAGAGGAGATCAGCCGCACAAACAGGAAGGTGATCACTATGGTAGAGGCCACCCGCAGCACATTCTGCACCTTCTCTGAGAGCGTGAGGAAGTGAATGCCGGCGTAGATGATGGCAAAGTAGAGCGCGGGTACCAGAAAGCGGTCAATGCTGTCTACAATGAAGTCATCCAGGTTGGTTTTGGTGTGGTGGGCCCAGTTCTTGACCCGCTGCAGGAACAGGTGTTTGAATGACTTGGCCAGCAATAGGCCCACTACAATAATGCCAATGGCAATGAGGTAGTCAAGAACGGTGTTGTGGTAGTAGACTCTGTCCAGAAGGGTGCTATCCATGTGCAAGAATACGGCTGCCCAGGCGGCAGGTGATAAAGTGAACAAAACGTATAGTACCCCCATAGTACGAGCCGCCCACCCGTTCCAGTTATGTTTATACCCGCCCCGCGGAACACGGTACCCGCCTGCTAATTGCTTTCCTGCCCCGTTAACCGGGAAAGAAGGGCCGGCGGCAGAAAAACCGAGGTCTGTTTTGGGCTGTTTTCGAAAAAACAGCCCCAAAACAGACCTCCGGTTTCTTTAAAAAGAACAGCTTGGCTCTGGTTGAGAGGAGCAGCTACGGGTTAGTTAGATTTGGTTTTGGCGGCTTGGGCGGCTTTCAGGTCACAGTTTTGCTTGCGGCGGGTGTCTGCAATGCTGAAGATCTTCCAGCCGTCTTTGCCGCGGTACAACAGAAACGCGTCTGCCCCGCAGTGGCTAAAGGTGTCACCCACGTAGAAGGCATAGTCACACCAGAGGGTGGCAAGGTCGCCGTCAATGTTCACCTTCACGCCCCAGATGCGCTCATCCAGCACTTTCTCCTGCGGCTTGGAGATCATCTCCATAAATCTGTCCAGCGGCGTCTCATGGGTGCGTACCACGCCGTCTTTTCCGGCGGCTACCGTGAGCAGGCGGGCGTTGGGCGCCAGCACCGACCGCGCCAAAGTACTGTCATTGGCCCGCATGCCGTCAAAGAATCTCACTACGGCTGCTTCTACCGCCCTGGCGTCTGCGGTGCTGGCGGGAGCCGTCTTCTTAGGTTGCGCAATTGCAGAAAGGCCAACGGCAAGGCAGCCGCAAAGGAAAAGGAATGAGCGCATAACATTTTTTTGTTGGTCAGTTTCTTCCATAAGTAGCGCAAACTGGCAAAAACTTACGCAGGCGGCAACAGAACCTGCTGCCCCCCAGCAAGGCAGAGAAGCTCCGGCTTGTCCAGTGAAATTGCGTGAAAGCTGGCTCTATAAAGTGAAAGGCGCTGTTACGGTCTTTTCCCAGGTTCTTGTTTCTTCATTTTCTCTGCCAGTAGTTTCATGAAGTAGCCTCCTACCACACTTCTGGCTTGAAACCCCATGTGCCGGCCGTATTGCGCAAACACCACCTGGCGGCCATTGGTGGTCTCATGCCAGTCTGTGAGGGGGGCCCGGTTAGGGGTTTGGGCGCTGAATTTCGCCACGGGCGTGATGAGGGCAGAGAAATCCTGCTGATTCTGGGCCAGGGTGGCGGTCCAGATAATCCAGTCTGATTTGGTGTAGGTCTTGCGGCTGTCTAACGGTAGCCCAAAGGGGTTCTGTTTTGTTAGATAATACGCCACCTCCTGCTCCCGTACTTTCTGGGGAAACAGGTTTAAGTCAAGCACTGTATCCCATACCAGGTTATATTTCTGGCTCCAGGTGTCTTTGTTGTCAAAGGTGAGGGCGTAGTGGTCTCCGGCATCTGCTAGTTTCATCCAGTTCTGCACCATGCCTTCCGCCAGGGCGGTGTATTTTTGAGCCGTCTCTTTCTCCCCCAGCATGTGGGCCAGCAGGCCGTAGCAGCGTAAGCCCACAATGGCCTTTACAGACAAGTTGGCGTTGCGGGCCAGATGACCGGCAAAGTCATCTGTACAAAGTTGATTGGCGGGGTCAAAGCCTTCTGTTGCCAGAAACGCTGCCCAGGTGGTAAGGGTAGCCCAGTGTTTTCGGGCGTAGGCTGCGTTCCCCTCTGTTTTGGCAATGGCAGCCGTGAGGATGAGCATGTTGCCGGCCTCTTCTACGGGCATGTCTTCTTTGTACATGACGCCGTTGGCTAAGGGGTAGGTGCCCAGGTCATGCGCCGGAAACGGTTTCGTCCATTTCCCGCTCTCGCTGTAGTAGAAAATACCGTTCAGCATGCCTTTCAGGAGCTCCGGGTTGTATAGTAAGAACAGCGGGGCAGAGGGGTACGTAACGTCAACGGTGTTCATGGCGGCACCACTGAAGTTCTCCTTAGACAAGAACAGAAGCTCGTTCTGCGGACTCTTTACCAGTTTGTGGGCCGCAATGCTTTGCCGGTAGCCAAGTACGCACAGATTGGCGTAGGTTTCGCCCCCGGCGGCTTTGGCCTCTTCATAGAGCTTCTGGTCAAAGGCACCGCATTGCTGCAGAATAGTCTGGTACTCCCTGGCCGCCTGGGCCAGTTCCAGTTCTATGTTGGTGCCGGGTTTTTCCTTCCACCAGGGTTTCAGGTTCTGGCCAAAGAACTGCACGCTCTCCACATCATCATACCCCACCAGTACGAATGCCTTGGCAGGGGTTTTCCCCACGTTGCCGAGGGGCAAAAAAGCATTGAGCATCAGGTTCTGGCCTGTGAGTTGGCCTGATTGAAGAGGCTGGCCATGGGTAAATTGGGAGAGGGCCTCAGCGCCTTTAGAAACCCCTATGGTGGCCTTCGGGATCTGGGGCACGGCCACATAAACGTGGCCCCAGTCAATTCTCTGGTCATCGCCGTCTTTCTGCAGTACTGGTTGCTGGGTGGTGCCAGCCTTTAACACACCCAGGTTCTGTGCCGTGTACGCCAGGGCTGTTACCTCCTGGTCTGGTGTGTTGACCGCCAGCGCAGAAGAGGCCCCAAAATAAATAGTGGCGTTGTGGGCGTCACCGGTTGTAGAGGTGGCTTCAAAGGAGACGTATGAAATAGGACGGGCTACCAGGTGCAGGTCATGTAAGAGCAACGGTGAGGTGAACGTCACCTTTAATGCAACGGGGCCACAGGTAAAGGTAT
Source organism: Rufibacter ruber (assembly GCF_001647275.1). GTDB lineage: Bacteria > Bacteroidota > Bacteroidia > Cytophagales > Hymenobacteraceae > Nibribacter > Nibribacter ruber_C. The sequence continues at coordinate 12,049 of NZ_LRMM01000017.1, forward strand.
ATTTGGTTTGGGTGGCGGTGACGGTGACCTCCTGCTGCCGGGCCGGAAGAATGTCTGCCTCTGTTTTTCTGTTCTTACTGGTCACCAGGCCTACCTCCAGCCACCTGCCTTCATCTGCTCCGGTGGCGTGTACCGCCAAGATGTGAGCGCCCTTTTTGATTTTTTTTCTGGCTGCACCGGTTATGGGAATGTACTGGAAGTCTGACGTCCCTTTGTCTGATTGGTAAATGCGTTCGCCGTTCAGGTAGACCTCTACCTGGCGGCTGTGGCTTATTTTCAGGAATAGATGCTCCTTGGGGGCTTCCTCCAGGGTAAAGGCGCGTCTCACCCAAAGGTCTTTTGAGCTCCAGAGGGTGCGGGGCTGCTTCTCATTATCCCCAAAGGGGGCTTGGCCGGTTTTCCAGCCGCTGTCATTAAAGGAGGGGGTATGCCAATCTGCCGGAGGGGCTGTCTCTGTGAAGCGGGCGGTGTAGGCCATTTCATCACTTGTGGGCAGCACCGCCCGGAAACCTTCCTGCGCCTCTTTGCCTAAGAAGCGGTAGGTTTTTCCATTCACTCTGAGAAAACCAAGAAGCGGTTGGTCTCTGTAAGTCCAGTGCCTGGTAGCGCTAGCCGCCAGCTCATCTGTGGTGGACCAGAGGCTGAGGAACGGGTCATGGGTAATCAAAGGGTAGGCTGGAGCCCGGTGTACCTGCGCCTCTGCCCCTTGGCAGCCGAGTAGGCAAATTACAAGCAGCGCCCAAAGGCACCTCAGAGAAAAGAATGGTCTGGTTAAAAACATCATGAACTGAAAGCGTTTAGGCATCTGCTGAAAGCCCGTTCTCCCGGCGAAGAACCTGCTGCCAGGCTAATTTGATACTTTATTCATTGGGAGTCCAGTTCAGGAGCAGAAAAGTGAAATAGTGCTAGATTTATCTACAAATGTGCGAACAGCGGAGGGCTGGTAGATGATGAGTTGTGGGGGAGAAGGTTGTGAAATGTGTTCAGTTGATTCAGGCGCGGGCTAACGTTTCTATGAGAGTGGAGAGAGGTTGTTCCCCTTGTAAATAGGTTCAATAAAAATATTCTTTTCTTCTCTGTCATTCTGAAAGACCCTTTCGTGGCGAACGGCCATAGCAATCAATATGAACTGTTCTGGTTCGCCACAAGTCCATAAGCTATACAGACCATAACAAAAGAATTCACCCATAATTAAGGGCCCTATCCGTATTCAAATTTACGGTCAACGGACTAGTGTAAACGGTGGAAGAGGCACTCGGTCGAAGTATGGTTTTTTGTACAATGTTGGGCGGAGTACTTTTTATTTTCACGCTTCACCGTTTGTGAAAGGGCCTGCTACTTTCTTCGTAGAATAATTGATTCTGGTGCGCCAATAACAGTCTCCTCCATCTTTTACTAAAATTAATCTGTTTTGCCAGTCTTGCCTGTAAAACCTTAGCTTTCCAGTTGAATCCTCCATTGGGTAATCCCCAACACGGCAAAGTTCCTTTATGAAAACCAAAGAATCCCCTTTGCTGTTGACATAGTAAATCATCTGCTTGTAGGAGCGGTCGAGGCTATCGGCTTTTAGATGCCCGGAAAACTTATCTTCATTGGCTGCAATCGATTTTTTGGCTAATGAAAGGATTTGGTTGATTTGTTCTTTTGTAGGATTCCAAAGAGTAATATTACCTTCTGAAACTAGGTTTACCTGTTTTAAATCACTTATGATTGTGTAGCGTTGTCGCTCCCTTTGTAATGAGTCAGCATCTAGCTTTACAGATATTTCCGCCTGCTCATATGAATTAGATTTTCCTTTACAGCTAGCTAGCGCCACTCCAATCAATATAATCTGTAATACTTTCTTCATTATTAGAATTACCACCCAACGGACTAGTATAAACGACGGTGAAGGCCGTTGGCCGAGATGGCTTTAATACAGTGTTATTGGCTGTTTTTTTATACTTTCAATGCTTGTTTTATTATTTGAGTTGTCCATTGACTTTCTTTTGGGTCTTTGTCAAAAATTATATAACCGTCTGCTTTATAGGTAAAACTGTTCTTCCATTTTCCGTGTTTATTTTGCCTTTTGTTTATGAGGTCTATTAAGTCTGCTGCATTTTCATGTAATAATAAATTAGTCTTTTTCGCAAATCGCAATAATTCAACAGCATTTAAATGATAGGTTTCTGGAAAGGAAATATCAGTAATGTGTTTTGTGATAGGCTCATCTTTGCTTAAGCGTTTAAAAAATTTGTGTTGAAGAATATAATTTGTTCCTTTCTTTAGCTGTTTGTCGTATTTCGTTCCGTTTGTTTGTTCTTTGAAGTCTCTCAACGCAAAAACTGATTTTGCTAAACCAATATAGCAAGGTGTGTTTTTAAAACATCCCCCATATTTGTCAAAGTTGAAATTTGGCAATTCTACTTTTTGACCTTTCTGCATTGGCTGGTTTGTGTTGATCCATTCAACTGCACTTTGTACTTGTTGGTCGTTGGCTCTGCCTAAACGGCACAAAGCAGAAACTATCATTGCGTTGTAACAGGGTAGAAACATCTTTTCGTCTCCACTTAATGAGAAGCCAAATGGTGTTGAAAGTTTTTCGTAAACTTTGTAGATGAGCTTTTGTGTGTAGTCTAACTTGTAACTAAATGGTATTTCACTAATACAAATCAGTCGCCAAGTCAGTGCAAGTGGTTTTTCGGGCAAATTAGACGTAAGTTCGGCTACAAGTTCAGATTTTTGAAGTTTATCAATAATCTGGTTGTCTGAATATTTCTCTCCGTTGTCAATGCCAATCTTTAGTTCTAATGCAGTGTCTGCCATATATTAGTTATGTTGTCTATGTAAAATAGCCACCCAACTACCACACAACCGCACCAATTACAGGTATCAGACCTGTCCCCGTCAATCAACCCCATTTACAAAAACACCAGCCTGTCTTGCAGTAGCTCCCGCAGTTCCGGCGGAAGCCCGAAGTGCGTGTCCATGAAGTTGTCCAGGATTTCGCGGGTGTGGGGGGAGATCAGCTCCTGTATCTCCTCCATGGCCTCCCCGGAAATCACGTAGGGCATGTACCCGAAGAGCAGGTCCCCGCCGTCACATTGGGCAAAGAGCTGGTATTCGGTGCACCGCTCCAGGGAGGTGCCGGTGATCAGGCAATGAGACAGCCAGTTCTCCAGCCGCAAAGGGTCTGGCAGGGAAAGCAGGGCTTCGCGGCGCGCTACCAGGTTCACGTTCTCAGAAAAGTAGGCGTCAATGCGGGTGCGGGAATCTACAGACAGTTCTTCCCGCAGCTGCTGGGCACAGGTGAGGCACATGGCGTACTCAAAAATCACATCCTGCAGGCCGGCCCCAGGATAATTCCTGATAGCCTTCTCCACCAGGTAAGGCGTGCCATCTTGCAGCAAATGGCCGTCACAGGTGAGGCAGTGCCTGAACGGCTGGCCCGTTTCAGAGGAGTAGAATAGAGCCGGCACCGGCAGAAATTCATGCGAAAGCTGTAGCGGTGGTAAGTCCATGGGAGAATGCGTAGGTGTTACCAGAAATAGAACAAGTACCTAAGGTATTATTTTTCACCCAAAAACCTGCGCAGAAGCCTGCTGTTTTTGACCTGTTTTTCAGAAAACAGGCCGAAAACAGAAAAGCGGGCAGGGCGCCTCCGTCCTTGCCACGCAGACCAAGCAGAGGTAGCCGCAGGAGCCTCAAAGGCAGAAAGGGAAGGCGCCTGCTTGCCAGAAAGAGATAAATGCGCATCTTTGGCAGCTTAATTCCTTTTATATGAAGCGCTCCCTTATCTCCCCGGGCCTGTTCCTGCTCGCCGCTTTTTTTCTGTACGGCTGTTCCCAAAACCCCTACGCCACCACCAACAAGGTCTATAAGAAGCAGGTGAAAACCTTTGCCAAAACCCTGCGCGCCACGCCCGTCACCAACCCCGGCGAAGACACCCTGCAGCAGGGCGATTACTGGGTGGGCACCACCAACTTCAGCATGCGCAAACCCAACTACGTAGTCATTCACCACACCGCGCAAAATTCCACTGACCAGACCCTGAAGACCTTTACCATGCCCAAGACGCAGGTCAGTGCGCACTATGTGATTGGCCGGGACGGCAAGGTGTACCACATGCTCCATGACTACCTGCGGGCGTGGCACGGCGGCAACGCCAGATGGGGCACCACCACTGACCTGAACTCCACCTCCATTGGCATTGAGCTGGATAACAACGGCTATGAACCGTTTCAGGAGGCCCAGATCAGCAGCCTGCTCAAGGTGCTGGCCATTCTTAAGAAAACCCACGGCATTCCGGCCGCCAACTTCATTGGCCACTCAGACATTGCCCCCAGCCGCAAAGTAGACCCCAATCCCACCTTCCCCTGGAAACGTCTGGCCGAAGCCGGTTTTGGCGTCTGGTATGACGAGGCCGAGCTGGAGAAGCTGGTGTTTGAGCAGAACATAGGCCAGGATTCAACCATGGCCGCAGGCGTAGACTCTTTGGCTACTACTGGGATTCCTTCGGCTGCGCCGAAAGCTCATACACCCCTCATGGTTTTCACTGAGAACATGAACCAGGCGCTGTCAGACACCATTCCGGCGTCATTCAACCCGCGGCTGGCGCTGAGGGTGCTGGGGTATGACACCAGAAACCTGGAGGCGGCGGTGAAGGCGTTCAAGCTGCATTATGTGCAGACAGACCTCACCGCCACCCTCACCGAGCGCGACCTCAAGATTCTGTACAGCCTGTACCGCAAGCTTTTATAGATGCCCTTCGGCCGAAAAAGGATTTCTGTTTTAGGCCTGTTTTTCAGAAAATAGGCCTAAAACAGCTGCGTAAAAGCACGAAACCCAACACTTTCCCGTAACTTTGTGCGTTTTTGAGAGAACGGGTACCGGTACCCGTGAACAGCCGCATGCCTGAAGAAAAGAAAAGCAAAGCCCCCCGTAGCAAATACAATAAATGGATCAGAACCCTTTGGAAGCTCTTTGCATTGGGTCTGGTATTCACGGTGGGCTATTTTTTTGCCGTAGACCTGAACCTGTTCTACCTGTTTGGCGCCTCGCCGGGGCTGGATGAACTGGAGAATCCGCGCAACAACCTGCCCTCTGAGATATACACCGCAGACGGCGTATTGGTGGGCCGCTATTTCCGGGAGAATCGGGATCCGGTGCCCTTTGACAGCATTGCGCCCATCATGGTCAAGGCACTGGTGGCCACAGAAGATGAGCGTTTCTATGAGCACCAGGGCATTGACCCGGTCAGTGTGGTGGCGGCGGTGAAAGACAACCTGAAAGGTGACTCCCGCGGCGCCTCTACCTTAACCCAGCAGCTGGCCAAGAACCTGTACAAGCTGCGTACCAAAAACACCAAGGGGCCGCTGGGGTATATTCCGGGGGTATCTACCGTCATCTCCAAAACCAAGGAGTGGAACACCTCCATCAAACTGGAGCAGCGCTACACCAAAGACGAGATTCTGGGCATGTACCTGAACACGGTAGATTTTGGGAGCAACGCCTTCGGGATCAAAGTGGCTGCCAAGACTTTTTTCAGCACCACGCCCAATGAATTGAAACCAGAGGAAGCCGCCATGCTGGTGGGCGTACTCAAGGCTCCTACTACTTATAATCCTCGGTTCAACCCTAAGAATGCCCTGGCCCGCCGCAACGTGGTGCTGCAGCAGATGGCCCGCAACAAGGTCATTACCAAAGCTGAGGCTGATTCTCTGAGCCAGTTGCCCATTGAGCTGAAATACCATGTGGAGCAGCATTTAGACGGGGTGCCGGCGTACTTCAGGCAGACGGTCAATGAGTTTGTGCGCAAGTGGGCCGAGGAGAAAGAGCTGGACATGTACTCAGAGGGGCTCAAAATCTACCTCACCATTGACTCGCGCATGCAGCAACTGGCAGAGGAGGCGCTCAAAGAGAAGATGAAGAACCTGCAGCGCCGGTTTGAAGGGCACTGGAAAGGCCGCAACCCGTGGGTAGATGACAAAGACAAGGAGATTCCCGGCTTTATTGAAAGCTCCATCAAACGTACAGCCGTTTACCAGTCCCTGAAAAACAAGTACGGCACAGACACGTCCGCCATCAACAAGGCGCTGAACACGCCTAAGGAGATGACTGTGTTCAGCTGGAACGGCCCCAAGAAAATGACCATGAGCTCTATGGACAGCCTTCGGTACTACAAGCGGTTCCTGCACGCCGGCATGATGACCATGGACCCTTACACTGGCCACATCAAAGCTTGGGTAGGCGGTATTGACTACGAGAACTTCAAGTTTGACCACGTGAAGCAGGCCAAGCGCCAACCGGGATCTACCTTTAAACCTTTTGTCTATGCGGCCGCCATTGACGGCGGGTATTCGCCGTGTGATAAGATCCAGGACCAGCGCGTGACCATTAAATACGTGGAGAACGGCAAGCCTATGGAATGGACGCCCCACAACGCAGACCATTCAATCTCTGGCCGGCAAATGACCCTGCGGCACGCCATGGGCCGATCCATCAACACTGTAACCGCCCAACTCACCGAAGCCATTGGCTGGGACACCGTACGCAAGTTTGCCCGCAAGTTGGGCATCACCAGCCCTATTGAGGCCGTGCCGTCTATTGGGCTAGGGTCCTCTGATGTGAACATCTATGAGATGGTGAATGCCTACAGCACGTTTGTAAACCACGGTTTCCTGAACAAGCCCATGCTGGTCATGCGCATAGAAGACCGCAACGGCAACATCATTGAGCAGTTCAACCCGCAGCAGAAACGGGTGGTCAGTGAAGAGACCGCGTTCCTGATGGTACACATGCTCAAAGGCACCATGGAAGAACCCGGCGGCACCTCGCAGGCGCTTTGGGAGTATGACCTCTGGAAGAAAGGCAACCAGATTGGCGGCAAGACCGGAACCACCTCTAACCACTCAGACGGCTGGTACGTGGGCGTGACCAAAGATCTGGTGACGGGCGTGTGGGTAGGCGGCGAAGACCGCAGTATTCACTTCAGGACTTCCGCCACCGGCGAAGGGTCTAAAACCGCTTTGCCCATCTTTGGCCGGTTCATGGAGAAAGTCTACAAAGACCCTGATCTGGGCATTAAGCTGGGCCCGTTCCCTAAGCCTGCCGTGAAGATCAAGAAGCCGTACAACTGCGTAACCGTAGTGCCGCGCAGACCCAAAGTGGAAGACTCTGTGGCGGTAGATACCATGCTGGAGCAGTTGAATGACAGTGTCTCAGCGGGTTTCTAAGAAGTAATAAGTTTGCGTTTTCGCTGTTTTCTGGAAAACAGGCCGAAAACAGGAATCCCCAACCGTGCCTGCGGTTGGGGATTCCTGTTTTAAAGATCAGTGGGTTCTTATTTTAAATTGTAAAGCTGCCTTGCGCTGTGGTGTACTGTCAAGATTTCAACCTGCTGTTCTGACACTAACTGATAGATGATTCTATAATTTCCTTCAATTAGTTCTCTAACAGCTTCATTATTTAGCTCTGGTACAACTCTGCCCATTCTTGGCTGTTTTTCTAGTGCCCGAACCCTTGAAAAGAACTTGTTAACCGTGACAGAGGCAAATTTAGGAGAGTTGGCCGCAATGTATTCGGCAATAGTGTTAATGTCTGCAATAGATTGGTCTGTCCAGGCTACTGTAACCATTTGGCTAGCTTATCTTTTGCTTCCTGAGTAGTGTTTACTTTGCCTTCTTTTGCCTGGCGCTGCCCTTCCTCAATTTTCTGCACTATAATCAGCCGTTCTACTAACTCGTCAATAGAAAAATGATCAGGCAGGGCTTGAACAGACTCTAATACTTTTATCTTTGAAACCATGGCTTTTTGCTTTGCTATTCAACCAATTATACGCACTCAGAATAGAATTAGTACTTGCCTGCTCAACTATCCTTGTCATACAAAGACTCCAGCGCCTCCTGGATCTGGTTGTATTCAAAGGTGAAGCCGGTCTGCAGCACTTTGTTGGCGCTCACCAGGTTGCTGTTCAGGATGACCTCACTCATCTCGCCCAGCATCAGCTTTAACCCAAAGGCGGGCACGTTGGGGAGCATCATGGGCTTGTGCATGACCTTGGCCAGGGTGCGGGTCAGCTCTTCATTGGTGACCGGGTTAGGGGCTACGGCGTTGTACACCCCGGTGAACTGCGGGTCTTCAATGGCTTTGATGAACAGGCGGCACATATCATCAATGTGAATCCAGGACATGTACTGCTTGCCGGAGCCTAAAGGCGAGCCAGCCATCATCTTCACCGGCCGGGCAATCTGGGGCAGAGCCCCGCCTTTGTTGCTCAGCACAATGCCAATCCGGAAGATCACGGTTCTAATGCCCAGGTGGTGTACCTGCCAGGAGGCGTTTTCCCAATGCTTACAGACTTCGGCCAGAAAATCTGAGCCGTAGCTGCTCTCCTCCAGCATGAGCCGCTCACCGGAGTTGCCGTAAATGCCCACCGCCGAAGAGGCCACAAAGCCCTTCACGTGGTGCGAGGTCTCCTGCAGGTACTTGCACAGCAGGTTGGTGCTCTGCAGGCGGCTGCTCAGAATGGCTTTCTTACGGGCGGCCGTCCATTTTTCACCGGCCACGCTGTTTCCGGCCAGATTGATGATATAGTCTGGGTACTTCATCGCCTTCTCATCAATGTACCCCTGGGCAATGTCCCACTTAAAGGTTTTGTAGTGGGCGTGCTTGCCGGGGGTACGGCTGAGGTGCGCCACCTCATAGCCGCTGTCAATCAGCATCTCAGAGAGGCGTGTTCCCAATAAGCCGGTTCCACCGGCAATCAATATCTTCTGTGACATGTTGCGTTCTCTACGGTCTGCCCGCCGACTTGCTTATACGGCAAAATCTGCAAAGGGAGACGGTCTGCTTTCTAGATAGAAGTAGTAGTGAAAGGTGAAACGCTGCCGAAGACTGAAAAATTCATCTTCATTCAACTATGTCTATTTGTTGTGTCTGATGGCCTGCAGAAACTCCAGGCGGTACGTGTCCTGCTCAAATAAACCGGAATATTCTGAGGTAATGGTGCTGCTGCTCACGTCATTCACGCCGCGGCTCATCACGCAGAGGTGGTCGGCCTCAATGAGCACGGCTACGTTCTCAGTTTTGAGCACATCGCGCAGCTCCTGGGCAATCTGGCGGGTGAGGCGCTCCTGTACCTGCGGCCGGCGGCCGAAGTACTGTACAATGCGGTTCAGCTTAGACAAGCCAATCACGTGCTCATTGGGAATGTAGGCCACGTGGGCTTTGCCAATGATGGGCACAAAGTGATGCTCACAGCTGGAGTACAGGGTGATGTCCCGCTCTACCAGCATCTGCTTGTAGCCGTACTTGTTCTCAAAGAGGCGGGCGGCCGGGCGGTTGTCTGGGTGCAGGCCGTCAAAGATCTCCTTCACATACATCTTGGCCACCCGCTTGGGCGTGCCTTTGAGGCTGTCATCTTCCAGGTCAAGCCCCAGCAGGTGCATGATCTCCCTAAAGTGGTAGGCAATGCCTTCAATCTTCTGGTCATCAGAAAGGGCGAAGGCGTCTGGCCGCAGCGGGGTGTCTAAAGATCCGCTTACGTGTTCTTCTTCGGGATCTTGGTCTTCGTTCCAGTCCCTGCTATCCATGGTATTCAACAAAGTTTCGCTCGGTTTCAAATAAAGTAACAGACAAGGTGAGGTTTTCGGCCAGGTGGGGGCGAAGGCGCTGCCAGATGACCACGGCTATGTTTTCGGCGGTGGGGTTCAGGTGTTGGAATTCCTCAGTGTCCAGATTCAGGTTTTTGTGGTCAAATTTATCTAAAATTTCCGCTTTTATCAGCAGGCTCAGCTTTTTCATGTCATAGACATAGCCCGTGTCTGGGTCAACCGGCCCCGTCAGCTTCACCACCAGCTCATAATTGTGGCCGTGGTAATTGGGGTTGTTGCAGAGGCCAAACACCTGCTGGTTCTGTTCCTCTGTCCAGAGCGGGTTGTGCAGCCGGTGGGCGGCATTGAAGTTTTCCTTTCGGCAGACGGTCACGTTCATAAGAGGGCAAACAGCTAAGGGGGCAATTTAGTTTTCTGCGGGTAGATTTATAGCACCCGTTTGCATTTAAAATTTGCCCGCGCCTGTTCAGGTTCTGAAATTTTGCCTAATTTCATGGTGCAATTTTTAGAGTAAAGGAATATGAAAGTGAAACGTACGCATGTGAAGGCAGCGCTGCTGCTGCTGGTGCTTTGGGGTGCGGTGTCAACGGCCTGGGCGCAGCGCTCAACGGTTGATGAGGCCGAAGTGGAGATCAACGGCATTACCCGCAAAGGGCAACGCATCATGATTCAGCTGGACAGCAAACTGGTGGAGAAGGCGTGGTCCAGCTATTTGAAAGAGAAGTCTGGCGGAACGGTGAAAGGCCCGTCTATTCTGCCTACGCCCAAAGCCCAGGCCAGCAAAGGCATCTACACGGTAGAGAAAGCCAAGATTGACACCATCACCAGCAACCCCATGCGCATCATGTCTAAGGTAGAGGGCTCTGAGCAGGGCACCATGGTCTGGTGGACGCTGGATATGGGCAACGCCTACCTGAGCAAGAAGGAGACCCAGAAGGAGTGGGAGCGCGGTGAGGCCATGTTGCAGCAGTTCGCCCGCAATGTGTACAAGCAGGACGTGCACAACCAGATTTCTGATGCGGAGAAAGTATTGGCCAACTCCCAGTCTGAAGCAGACCGCGTAGCCCGGCAAGCCGAAGAAATCCAGAACAAAATTGCCAAGAACCAGCAGAAGAAACTGGAGCTGGAAGCCGCTTTAGTAGCCAATGCCCAGGAGCTGGAGCAACTGAACCGTGACGTGGAAACCAACCTGAAGCAGCAGGAAGCCGCCAAGCAGGAAGTGGAGAACATGCGCAAAGCGGTAGAGATTGTAAAAGCCAAAATGGATAAGATCAACTAATCCCGCGCATTTATAAAACAGGAAGCCCCTGCTGTTACCCAACAGCAGGGGCTTCCTGTTTTTAGCCTGTTTTCAGGAAAATAGGCCGAAAACAGAAAGTAAGCTCCAGAAAGAATTTCTTCCGCTCATAAACTTTAACTGCCTGCCACCGCTTCTCCGTTAACACAAAAGACCTCGCAGTGTCTTCCAGACCTGCGAGTGTCTGTGCCAGTAGCCGTTGCTCTTCAAATCCTGTATTTCAAACCAGTCCTGAAAAGCTTGCTTCAGACAATGCGCGTCATTCAGGAGCTTGGGCTTTCTGTCTGGTGCGAAGACGGCTGGCGCCATTTCTGGGCCTCACTAAAAGAAAAACCTCACAGGTTTTCAAAACCTGTGTGTTTTGAGCTGTTTTCAGAAAAACAGCTCCAAAACAGGATTAAGCTATTTTTTAATGCCGCCACTCGCCAAACTTGCCCTGCTGGTAGTCCTGGTACGCCTGGTAAATCTCAGCCTCAGTGTTCATCACAAACGGCCCCTGCGCCACCACCGGCTCATTGAACGGCATCGCATGCCCGAACAGCAGAATGCTTTCCTCTGAGGCGGTTACCTGTAGTTCCTCCCCGTCATTGTTGAACTCCACCAGATTCCGGAACGGTACGTCTTGTCCGTTCACGGTCAAGGTGCCTTTGATGATGTAGAAGAAGATATTCCGCTCTGCGGGAACCGTCACGTTGAGTTGCCCGCCCGCCTGGAAGTACACGGTGCTAAGTAGTACGTCTGAGACGGTGTCAAAAGCGCCTTTCTGCCCGTTCCACTCACCAGAAACCAGGTTTACGGTCACTTTCCCTTCCTCTAAGGAAATGGCCGGTATGTCTTCTTTCTGTAGGCCTTTGTACTGCGGCTCCATCATCTTGTGCTTGGCTGGCAGGTTGAGCCACAGTTGCAGGATTTCCAGCGGGCCGCCCGTCTGCTTGAAGTCTGAGGAGGAAACCTCGGCATGAATCAACCCGCGGCCTGCCGTCATGTACTGCACCCCGCCCGCCGTGATCACGCTCTCATGCCCGCCGGAGTCTTTGTGCATAATGTCGCCCTCCAGAATGAAGGTCACGGTCTCCATGCCGCGGTGCGGATGTGGCCCGAACGGCAGTCCGTTGTTCTTGGGTTTGTACACCTGGTGCCCGTGGTGGTTCAGAAACAGGAACGGGTCAATCATCTGCAAACTGCGCGTAGGCAGCGGCGAATAGGTGACCAGGTCAGCAATGGGGCGGTATTCAGCGGTATGGATTTTCTTGATGGTTCTCATAGTGGGAAGATGGTATTCTTAATTATTAACCTTCATTTTTAATGAAAGTTTTCAGTCTTTGGTGTGACTGGTGCCTTATCTGCCAAATTTTCTGTAGGCGCATGAAAAGTTAGCCACTAGTGGGGCTTGAAAGCAGATGATTTCAGGTTTTATGCGTCTACCTTCTTATTCAGCAGATTTGTTCACCCTTTTGTAGGTAGTTTCGGTGGCTTTTGATTCCTGCCCTTCTGGGGTAATATTATAGGCTGTGATGACTACTTCCTCATCACTGATAACCTCAATGTTGGTTCGCCAGCCCCAGTGTTGTTCCATTTCAGGCGTTACATACGCATAGCCGCCCAGAACCGAAAGGTCTTTCCCGCCTCTTTGTCCCTCTGAAAACATGATGGCCGAACCATTGTGGAAGGAGTCAACCCAGGCACACTGGAATTTTTCCAGCTCCAGGTGGTAGCCGTAAATGGCCATGCCCGTAATGGGTTTCCCTTTGAAACTTCCCCGGTACTCATGCAAGATAAACCTCCCATCCAGAATGGGTTTCATGGTTCCCCGTACCGGTGATTCATCTTCCAGCTTGCTGGGGTCAAACCAGACTTTGGCCGTTCCCTCCCATTCGCCCACGAGCCTGCTTAGCTGAGAATGGGCACCTGTTGTTTTGGAGGTTTCTAGTTTTTCACTCATGGTAGTTGGATATAATTTAGGTAGTTAGTTGTCGTTACTAAATACCTTGCATTGTTAAATATTATTTAATTGCTTGTTATATTATAAAGTTGTCATGCATAAAAGGAACTTTCTTTGAATTCTAAACTTCAGAATAACTTTATTTGCAGATGTTTATAATTACTTTTTCACTGGCCATAGATCTCTGTTTTCTTAAATTGAAAGATTTACCTTGAAAGGAATTATTTATAAATGATTGTAATGCTCTGACTCTTTGAAAATCATTGTCTTCTGAATATATAATTTCATTCTCACAAACCATTGAACTCACCCTTCTCTTAGGTCTCAAATCTATATTGTTAACAGTTAGTCTGGTTTCATCTAAAAGATTAGCTTCAATTCCCTTTGCTATATCTTCTAATGCATTAAAAGTGTAATGGATTTCGATTTGTAAATCCTCTATTATGCTTTCCTGAGTAATTCTTGACAACCGTTTGATTTCTTTTCTAGCAGATTCTGTTCTTGTAGAATCTAATAGGAGAACATCAAGAAGTTGAATTGAATATTTAGGGTCAATTGTACTAATTAATCTAATTGCATTCTTTATTTCAATTGTGTCTTTACTATTTAATGAATTCCAAGAAATTTCAATAAACTTAAGCATAATTTCTTTATCAAGCTTTGATTTGTCGAATTTTGCAGTCATCTGATGTTGAGTCCAGCCAAAATACGCTATAGCTATAGGTAGTGCGATTTTTGAAATTAAGTCAAAAAAAGCAATACTTCGATCAAAACTATTATTACTCATGCTGATTGTGCATATTAATTATTTTAAATTTCTCCTATTATGGGATTAGTATGTTTGTTCTCCACTACTTTATTTCGATTTTTAGTCCAAGTATATTTGATTGATGGAGAAATTGCTTTATGTTGTCAGGATTCCATTGAGTGCATGTTGCAATTGTTTCATCTGAAAGCTTTATCTCCTCTTCAGGTTTTATATAATGCCTCTTGTGTCCCCAACGCTGGAAAATTTCCTCAGCGTTATCTTTCGTGCTGAATACGCCAAAACTACCTTGGACTTTGTCTGGAAATTTTGTCTTAAGTTCAGCAAATGTTATTGTAGGATTTTGCTCAACATAACTCTTCAGAACAGCATTTACCAAACGTCCTTTATTGTATTCTTGTCCTTTAAAAATAAACTTAGAATAGTCTTTACTTAAATATTTAAATCGAAAATACGTGTCAGAGATAACGTATATTTCATTAGTAAGACTTCTAAATCGTTTTATTGTCATTCCAGCAATAGGTATGCCATTGTATTCATACCCTTGACTTAGCTTTTCTCGAAGGTCATTTGAGATGTCACTTCCAACAAGTACTCCAACCCATTTTGGTTTTATAGATTCTGTCCAATAATTTTGGTCTATTGTAAGGATTTGATCTTTTTGAATTAAATAGTCTTCTAGTTGCCTAAGGCTTAAATCATTAATTTCGTTCAACTTAATTTCAACTATCCCAAGATATTCACCAGAGTACTTAGCAAGTATATCAATTCTACCATCGCCTGCTTTTCTTCCTTGCCTTAAAGCTATTTCTGCATCTAGAATTGTAACATCATTGAAATTTTGTTTATCAAGTTTTAATATTTCCTCATTCTCAATTAAATAAGCTTCCATTGCTAATTCTTTCCAAAAAGGATATTCTTTGAGAGTTATATTATTTGCCGTTATCTGCTTAAATACTTCCATGTAATTATAAGATGTATGTTTCTGTACAGGACAGAGGGATAATTTTTTTCTACTTCCTGAACGCCTTAAACTGGTTAATTAACCCATTGGTAGAGCTGTCATGGCTGGTCACTTCCTCCGCACTGGTCAACTCCGGTAGAATTTTCTTGGCCAGCTGTTTGCCCAGTTCCACGCCCCACTGGTCAAAGCTGTAAACGTTCCAGATCACGCCCTGTACGAAGATCTTGTGCTCGTACATCGCAATCAGGGCACCCAAAGTTTTAGGGTCCAGTTGCTTGAACAAAATAGAATTGGTAGGGCGGTTGCCTTCAAAGATTTTGTAGACCTTGAGGGTATTAATGTCTTCCTCTGAGCAGCCCAGCTGGTGCATTTCTTCAATCACCTGCTCCTCATTCTTTCCGTTCATGAGCGCCTCGGTCTGCGCGAAGAAGTTGGCCATGAGCTTAGGGTGGTGGTCGCCCAGCGGGTTGTGGCTGAGGGCCGGGGCCAGGAAATCACATGGTATCAATTTAGTGCCCTGGTGAATGAGTTGGTAGAACGCGTGCTGCCCGTTGGTGCCGGGTTCGCCCCAGATAATAGGGCCGGTCTGGTAGTTCACGGGTTGGCCGTTGCGGTCTACGTACTTGCCGTTGCTCTCCATGTCGCCTTGCTGGAAGTACGCGGCAAAACGGTGCATGTACTGGTCATACGGCAGCAGGACGTGAGATTCGGCCTCAAAGAAATTGTTGTACCAGATGCCCAGCAAGGCCAGAAGTACCGGGGCGTTCTGCTCAAAAGGAGCCGTCTTGAAATGGTTGTCCATGGCGTGGGCCCCGGCCAGAAGCTCCTTGAAGTTCTCATAGCCCACGGTGCAGGCAATAGACAACCCAATGGCCGACCACAGCGAATAACGGCCGCCCACCCAGTCCCAGAACTCAAACATATTCTGGGTATCAATGCCAAATTCGGCCACCGCCTTTGCGTTGGTAGACAGCGCCACGAAGTGCTTTTTAATGTGCTCCTCGTCTTTCACCTGCTCCAGGAACCAGCTGCGGGCGCTGTGGGCGTTGGTCATGGTCTCCTGCGTGGTGAACGTCTTGGAGGCAATCATGAACAGCGTGGTCTCGGCGTCAATCTTCTTGAGCGTCTCGGCAATGTGGGTGCCGTCTACGTTGGAGACAAAGTAGGTGGTGATGTTCGGTTTTTTATAGGCTCCCAAGGCCTCGGTTACCATCACCGGACCCAAATCTGAGCCGCCAATACCAATGTTCACAATGGTGGAAATGGGTTTGCCGGTATAGCCTTTCCAGTCACCGTTGATGATGGCGTTAGAAAATTTCTCTACCTGCGCCAGCACGCGGTTCACTTCGGGCATCACATCCTGGCCGTCTACCAGCACCGGGGTATTAGACTGGTTGCGCAACGCCACGTGCAGTACCGAGCGGTCTTCAGTGAAGTTGATTTTCTCGCCAGAGAACATGGCGGCAATGGCATCTTGCAAACCGCATTCCTGCGCCAGTTCTACCAGCAGCGAGCGGGTTTCCTCGGTGATCCGGTTTTTGGAGTAGTCCAGCAGAATATCCTCAAAGGTGAGGCTGAATTTCTGGAAACGCTCCGGGTCCTGCGCGAACAGGTCTATCAGGTGGGCTGACTGTAGTTGGCTGAAATGCTGCGAAAGCTTCTCCCAGGCTTGGGTAGTGGTAGGGTTTACGGCTGGAAACATGAAATAAATGCGTCTTTTCTGAATGATGTAGGGGAGCGAAGTTAGGAAAAGACGGGGGTTTAGGAAAACTCTTTTAAGGAGCGCCGCCGCCAGGTTTCCTGTTTTGGGGCTGTTTTCAGGAAAACAGGCCAAAAACGCAAGGTTAGTCAGCACCCCAAATACCATGAATGTCTGCCCTCGTTTTACCAAAAGAAGAACCTTGCGTAAGGAAGGATATGACGAAAAACAAATGGCTGGCTCTCTTTGACAAAGCGGCTCCGGTAGTGGGGGGCGTGGCGCTGGCATTGCTCTACCTGGAAACCAGAAAGCCCCTCCGGCCCCGCACACAGCCCGGCTGGGACCGCCGGAAAACCAATGCGGCGGTGGCGGCTACCGCGTCTGTAGGGTTGCGGCTGGTGTTGGTGCCGGCGCTGGTGCTTTCGGCGCAGCGGGCAAGCCAGAAGCAAAGCGGGCTCCTGCCTATGCTGCCCTTGCCCGCCGCCGCGCAGGGGGCGCTGGCGTTCCTGCTGCTGGACTACGGCAATTACCTGTGGCACGTGCTGAACCACCGGTTCACGCTGCTCTGGCGCTTCCACCACGTGCACCACACAGATCTGGATCTGGACGTGACCACGGCGTGGCGGTTCCATCTGGGCGAAGTGCTGGTCAGTGCGTTTTACCGGGGCGCGGTGGCGCGGGTGGTGGGGCCCACTCCCCAACAGGTGCTCGCCTATGAGTTGCTTTATGAGGCGGCTACTGCATTTCACCACAGCAACTGGCGGCTGCCGTACCGGCTGGAGAAGGCTTTGAATTGGCTGGTGGTCACGCCGCGCATGCACGGAATACACCACTCCATTGTGCACCAGGAAACTGACAGCAATTTTTCAGTAGTTTTTTCCTTCTGGGATCGGCTGCACCAGACCGTGCGGCTGAACGTGCCCCAGCAGGAGATCACCGTTGGCGTGCCGGCCTTCCGTGACCCGCAGGAACTCACGTATGGTCAACTGCAGCAGCTTCCCTTCACCTCCCTTCGCCCGTGGCGATTGCCAGATGGGTCAGTGCCGGAAAGGGAGCCGCTGCCGTTGCCTCTTGATGATTTGGCTGAATAAGGGAGAATACCGGAAGCAAAAATAGAAGATTACCGCACCCACTGCTGGATTAGCCGCTCGGCAAACTGCTCGTCTTTCCAGCCCGAGAGGCGGGTGGGTCTACGGGGATTTTCATTCAGGTACCACTGCTGCAGAATACTTTTCACGGCGGGGTAGCGGGCAGAGAAGTCACTGTAGCTGTTGGGCGAAATGGTCTGCTCACTGGGGCGGGCGGGAACGGCAATAATCAAATGGTGCAGTTCGCCGTCCCGGTCCAGAATCATGACGCCCACCGGCAGTATCTCCAGTACCGTTCCCGGCTCCAGTTTCTCACTGATCACCAGAACGGGAAGCGGCGCAGCCGGTCGGCCCTGGGCCGAATCAACCAGCGTAGACGGGATAAACCCGTGGTTGGCGGGGTACGGCAGGAACTCCAGCTGGCGGGGCTGGCCAGCCTCGGTCTGGGGCACAAACTCCTTCTGCTCGGCGGCATACACCAGCGGGTGCGAAGAGCCGGCCGGGGTCTCAATGACCGCCTGCCAATGCTTGGTCTGGGTCAACGCCGGCAGCTCCCGCAGGTTCTTCTTGCAGCCAAAGGCAGTGAGGCACAGGAGCACGGGTAACAATACCCGAAACGGAGTCGTGCAAGCGTAAAAAGTAGCCGTGGTAAGATTCTTCATTTTGTTGGGAAAGCTTCTGTAGAAGTAACGCCTGAAAAGATTTCTATTGCGTTTTAGGGCTATTTTCTGAAAAACAGGCCTAAAACGCAAATGATGAACCACGGCTGCAATTGGCTGCCAGCCTCTCCCGGTATGCTTTTACATTTCCGGTTTAGAAAACAGGTAGCTGTGGTTTATATTCCGGCCCATGGCGTTTTGGAGCTGTTTTCTGAAAAACGGCTCCAAAACGCAAACACGGGGAGCCGCATCTTTTCCGGCCCGGTTTCTTTAGTTCTTCTCTGCTGTTCGGGGGGGCGTCACACCTTAATTCCTCTGCAGATTTGAAATTTGGCCTACAGAAAATCTTAGAGGTTGTTTACACGGGGCCTTTGCGCTGCAACCGGCCTTCAAAAGAACCTGACCTCTGGGTTGCCTCGCACCATGGCGCTGCTCAAAAAACGCTATAGAAAAACCTTTTGCTCCCCGTTTTCGCCCGCAAAATAATGATGGAAACCAGCGCTTAGGGGCAGAACAGGATTACAAATTCCCTGCGGCGCTTGATTCCTGACTGGGAACCCGGGTTTGTACTATTAACCGCTCTTCTTCTTTTGAAAACAAAGTGATTGAACCGCTGATTAGTGTTTCTGCTTTATGGCGGCCACTTCTTAACCATCTGGGGGCAAGGTCGTACCTCTAATGGGCTTTGCGTGTTCATGCGCAGGGCTAACTCTCAAAAACAGGTACTATGGAAAAGCAGAAAGTAGGCGATTTTCTTATACAGCGGCTGGGCGAATGGGGCGTAACACGCCTCTTCGGGTATCCCGGTGACGGCATCAACGGCATTATGGGGGCGCTTGACCGCGCCGAAGGAAAGCTGGAGTTTGTGCAGGTGCGGCATGAGGAGGTGGCCTCGCTCATGGCCTGTGCCCACGCCAAATACACGGGAGAGGTGGGCGTGTGTCTGGCTACCTCGGGGCCGGGGGCCATTCACCTGCTCAACGGGTTGTATGACGCCAAGCTGGACCACCAGCCGGTGGTGGCGCTGGTAGGGCAGAAGGGACAGAAAGCCTTGGGCGGCCATGCCCAGCAGGAGGTAGACTTGATGACTCTGTTCAAAGATGTGGCCAGTGAGTACGTGCACATGGTCACAGACCCTAGCCAGGTGCGGCACGTGCTGGACCGGGCGTTTAGGATTGCCAAATACCAGCGCACCGTTACCTGCGTGATTCTGCCCAGTGACGTGCAGGACGAAGAATACCAGGACCCAGAGCACACCCACGGCACCATCCACACCGGCACGGGCTATCTGGAGCCCCGCGTGCTGCCCCGCCCCGAAGACTTGCAACGCGCCGCCAATGTTTTGAACGCCGGCCAGAAAGTAGCCATTCTGATAGGGATTGGTGCCAAAGACGCCGCGGCGGAAGTGATGCAAGTAGCCGAGGTGTTGGGAGCCGGGGTGGCCAAAGCCTATCTGGGCAAAGCGGTGCTGCCAGACGAACTGCCGTTTGTGACGGGCGGGATTGGGTTCTTTGGCACCACCGCCAGCCACCAGATGATGCAGGAGTGCGACACGCTGCTCATGGTGGGCTCCCGCTTCCCGTATTCAGAATTTCTACCCAAAGAAGGACAGGCGCGCGGCGTGCAGATTGATTTGGACGGACGCATGGTGAGTTTGCGTTACCCCATGGAGGTGCCGCTCATAGGCGACAGCGCCGAAACACTAAAAGCCCTGCTTCCGCTGCTCAAACGCAAAGAAGACCGCAGCTGGCGCCAAAAGATAGAGCAAGACATTAAAGATTGGTGGCAGCAGACCGAAGAGCAGGCCCAGCACCCTGGCCAGCCTGTCAATCCCAAACTGGTTTTTCAGAAGCTGTCGCCCTTGTTGCCTGACAACTGCATCATGGCCGCCGATTCTGGCTCCTCTTCCAGCTGGATGTCGCAGTACATCAGGATCAGGGAGGGTATGAAGTTCTCGGTGTCTGGTACGTTGGCCACCATGGGCTGCGCCGTGCCGTATGCACTCGCGGCTAAGTTTGCCTATCCAGACCGGTTGGCCGTGGCCTTTGTGGGCGACGGTGCCATGCAGATGAGCAGCAACGCTGAACTGCTCACCATCCAGAAATACTGGCAGCAGTGGGCAGATCCGCGCCTGCTGGTGCTGGTGCTTAACAACCGTGACCTGAACTTCGTGACCTGGGAGCAGCGCATGAACGAGGGCAACCCCAAATTTGACGCCTCCCAAGTGCTGCCAGAATTCAATTTTTCGGCGTACGCCGAATCCTTGGGCCTGAAAGGTATCCGGATTGAAACCCCTGACCAGATAGACGACGCCCTGCAGCAGGCCCTCGCTGCAGACCGGCCCGTGGTGGTAGAGGTGCTGGCTGACCCTGAGATTGTGCCGTTCACCACCCAGGTAGCCGCCCAGTCTGCTGACAACATTGCCGCGGCCATTCAGAAAGGTGACAAAGCCGCCGGTCAGCATCTGGAGGAACCCCTGGAAGGTGCCGTAGCAGAGGCAGGTGAGGAGTAGCAGAGTTTCTGTTTTTGGCCTGTTTTCAGGAAAACAGGCCCAAAACAGAAACTCTGTCTTTTCATCCTGGAAAGCTCTTGTGGGCGATCAGTGATAGCCGTTGTTAAAAGCCTATTCCAGTACGCCCGCAAGGTTCTTTCAGGATGAAAAGAAGAGGGTGCCAGTTAGTTCTGTTGCTCTACATGCTAGATTTGACGGCGAACGTATATGCTTGCCCAACCTGACGGAAAGCAGCAAGGTTATCTCTCCGCTCTTCCAGATGTGCAATCCGGAAGCAGGTTCCACGGGTATTTGTAATTCCCTTCTTGCATCAGGATCAGTAAACGGCAGATGGCAAATTTGCAGTTTGCTGCGTTCGAGGTTTCAAGTCCTGAACAAGCATGTGGGGAGTGTTTCAGGACTGTGATTAGATTTTCTACAACTTTAAAAGTGGGTGTAGACACAAAAGCAGTTTCTTTCAAAGATCCTTGCTTGCCGCCCGTGCAATTCTTTTTCCCAGGCAGGTGTAGTACTTTTGCGTTTCCGGGCTGTTTTTGGGAAAACAGCTCCAAAACAGGAAGAACATCACCGCTTGAACTGATCGCCACAGGGGCAGTTCAACCTTACCAGGCTATACCTTGAAACTTGCACTAGTTACTTATTCTGAAATCCAGAGCTACGGTTCCCTGAGCGGGAGCGAAGACAGCGTGCTGCTGGCGTATCTTTCGTCTAAAGGCATTGACATTACCCCAGAAGTGTGGGACAACCCCGCGGTAAACTGGCAGCAGTATGACCTGGCCATCTTCAAATCACCGTGGGACTACTTTGACAAGTTTGCCGCGTTCCAGGCGTGGCTGGACCAGATGGAAACGGTGGGGCTGCGTACGCTGAACCCCATTTCAACGGTACGCTGGAATGCAGACAAGCACTACCTGCTGGAGGTGGAGAAGACCGGTTTGCCCATTGTGCCCACGGCTTTGTTGAAGAAAGGGGAGCAAGCTCAGCTGGATGGTTTCTTCCGCCAGTTTGATTCTTCTAAATTGATCATCAAGCCCAGCGTGAGCGGCGGCGCGAAAAACACGTTTACTGTCTCTAGAGACGAGGTGCAGGCCGTGTTGCCAAAGCTGCAGGAGCTGCTACAGCAGGAGGATTTTCTGGTGCAGCCGTTCATGCCGCAGATTCAGGCGGAAGGGGAGTGGTCTTTTCTGTTCTTCAACGGAACGCTCAGCCATTGCCTGCTCAAATCCGCTAAGTCTGGGGATTTCAGGGTGCAGCATTTCTTTGGCGGGACTATCCATCCGCAACCGGCTCCGGCCCATCTGTTGCCGCAGGCGCAGAAGTTCATAGACCAATTCGCCCAAGGCTGCCTCTATGCCCGCGTAGATGGGGTGGATGTGAACGGTAAATTGCAATTGATGGAGTTGGAGTTGATAGAGCCGTTCCTGTTCCTGCACACGCACGCAGAAGCGCTAGAGAAGTATTATCAGGCGTTGAAGGAGTTAGTACCGGACTTAGGAAATTAGGGGAAGCAAACAAATTCCTGTTTTAGGTCTGTTTTATGAAAATCAGCCCTGAAACAGGATAAGAAGTGATGGCCAAAGATTTTCCTCAGAGAAGCCCTCGCTCTTTGTCCTTCTATAAGGATCTTGGTTGCAAACAGTAGTAGTGTTTGCAATGTTGCTTTTTTGTACGCTCTCTCAGTCTTTTCAAAGTCTAACTCTTTCTCTTTTGTCATCCTGAAAGGATCTTGGTAGCGAGCGGTAACTGCAGTTAGTGCACGCTACCCGGGTTCGCCCACAAGATCTTTCCAAGATGACAAAAGGGAGAGAATTTATTAGGAAGGTTCCCAGCAATCCACCAATACTCAACTATCAAATTTCAATTCTTATCCGTTACCCAAAGAGATTCACGCTCATGCCGCCATCTACGGCAAGGCATTGACCGGTGATGTAGGCGGCGGCGGGCATGCAGAGAAAGGCCACGGCGCCAGCCACGTCTTCGGGGTTGCCGATGGTGCGGGTGGGGGTGCGGCTCAACACACTCTCCAGATACTCCTGGTTCTGCAGCACCTGCTCCGCCAGCGGCGTTCTGATGTACCAGGGCGCCACGCAGTTCACCCGTATGCCATCTGGGGCCCATTCGCCGGCCAGGTTTTTGGAGAGCTGCACCAAGGCCGCTTTGGTCATGCCGTAGATAGCGCCGG
Organism: Rufibacter ruber; assembly: GCF_001647275.1. Taxonomy (GTDB): domain Bacteria; phylum Bacteroidota; class Bacteroidia; order Cytophagales; family Hymenobacteraceae; genus Nibribacter; species Nibribacter ruber_C. The sequence continues at coordinate 34,751 of NZ_LRMM01000017.1, forward strand.
TGCGCACGTGCCCTAAGCCTGCCACCGAAGACACGTTCACCACGTTGCCTTGTGGCGAGTTCTTCAGCAGCGGGTGCGTGAGCCGGCAAAGCTCAAAGGCTGAGGTGAGGTTGGTCTGCAGCAGGTAGTTGTATTCCTCAGGGGTGTATTCGCCTATTTTCTTGCGGATGTTGGTGCCCACGTTGTTCACCAGAATATCCAGGGCGCCCCACGTATTTTCAACCAATTGGATCAGGTTGTGCCGGTCAGCGGGTTGGCTCACGTCTGCCACCATGCCCGAGGCGTTGAGACCGCGGGAACGCCAGTCGGTAACGGCCTGGTTTACCTCCAGTTCCTTACGGGCCACAATCAGCACTTCGGCGCCCAGCACCAACAATTCTTCGGCAATGGCGGCCCCAATCCCTTTGGTGCCTCCGGTAACCAGGGCTCTGCGCCCTTCTAAGTTCCAACGGTTATTCTGCATTTACTTACTTCAAAAATTGTCTTGAATAGGTAAGTCTACGCAGAAATTGACAGAAGGGAAAGGTGCTTCGCAAACGTAACGGGGCAGATTCCCGTTTTCGGCCTGTTTTCTCAAAAACAGGCGAAAACGATAAAAAGCAATTAAGTAGCTGGGCGATAAAAGCTATCTATGCTGTCATCCTGAAAGGATCTTGTGGGCGAACTAGAATGGCAATTATTAACTGCTACTGCCGTTCGTCACCGAGATCCTTCCAGGATGACAAAATGGTGTAAAGTATTTTTGCCCTTCTTCTTAGCTATAAATAAAAAAAAGCCGGTGGTGAGACCGGCTTCTTTCAAAACTAAAACTATGGAAAAACTAAAACGGAAAAGCTTAGCTTCTTTTTTCTTTGATACGGGCTGCTTTACCAGAAAGACCTCTCAGGTAGAACAGACGGGCTCTTCTCACTTTACCACGGCGAATCACCTCAATCTTCTCAATGTTTGGAGAAAGGATGGGGAAAATACGCTCAGTACCGATCTGGTTAGACACTTTTCTCACGGTGAAAGTCTCGCTGGCACCTGAGTTTCTGCGTTGTAATACCACGCCTTGGAACTGCTGGATACGCTCTTTGTTCCCCTCACGGATTTTCACGTGAATGTTCACGGTATCGCCAGCAGCAAAAGCAGGGATAGACGCGCGCTTCTCAGCGTATTCCTGCTCAACTAGTTTAATTAATTCGCTCATGACTATAGTATAGTGTCTATTGATCTGCAAAATGGAGTGCAAATATAGACGTAATTTTTGTAATTGTAAATCAAGAAGTAATATTTTTATCATCGGCCAGCAAATCTGGCCTCAGAAGCTTGGTGCGCTGCACCGCCTGCTCAAACCGCCACTCCTCTACTTTGGGCGTATTGCCTGAGATTAGAATGTCTGGAACGGTATGTCCTTCAAAGTCAGCAGGCCTGGAGTACACCGGGGGGGCCAACAGGTTGTCCTGAAATGAATCTGACAGAGCACTGCTCTCGTCATTCAGCACCCCCGGGATGATCCTGATGATGGAGTCTGCCAATACCGCCGCCGCCAGTTCACCGCCCGATAGCACGTAGTCGCCAATGCTGATCTCATGGGTCACAAACAGGTCCCGCACGCGCTGGTCCACGCCTTTGTAGTGCCCGCACAGAATGATGATGTTCTGCAGCAGAGACAGGCGGTTGGCCATGGGCTGGTTCAGGGTTTTCCCGTCTGGGGTCATGTAAATCACCGCGTCATAGGTGCGCTGGGCCTGCAGTTGGCGTATGCACTTGGCAATGGGCTCTATCATGAGCACCATGCCGGCGCCGCCGCCGAAGGCATAGTCATCTATCTGGCCGTGTTTGTTGATGGCGTACTGCCTGAGGTCATGCAAATGCACCTCCACCAGGCCTTTGTCCTGGGCGCGCTTTAAGATAGAATGGCTAAAGGGGCCGTCCAGCAGGTGGGGCTGGCAGGTAATGATATCAAACCGCGTCATCGTCTTCGTCTTCCTCGCCGGCTAGCGGCGGCTCTTCCTCGTTCCGGTTAGAAGGAGTGGTATAGACTTCCAGCAGGCCTTCGGGCAGGTGCACAAACAGCTTTTTGTTTTCGCGGTCAGTGCGTAGAATGATCTCGTCCTGCACCGGAATCAATACTTCATGGCCCTGGTAGTCCATGGCCAGCAGGTCCTGGTTGGGCAGGTCAAAGAAGGTCTGCACGGTTCCCAGTTCGCCCAGCTGCTCATCTACCACGGTATAGCCAATCACCTCATGGAAGTAAAATTGGTCTTCCTCCAGTTCAGGGAGTTGGTTTAAGGGGAGGTAAAGGGCCGCGCCTTTGAGCTTGTCAGCGTCTGCCGGGGTGTTGATGTCTTCAAACTTAATGATGCTGCGGCCTTTGTCCTGCGGGTTGAGGTCATCAATGAAAAAAGGAACCAGCTTCCCGTTTATCAACAGGAAAACTGATTCCAATTCGTCATACTCCTCGGGGAAGTCCACGTCAAAAAACGCGACTACCTGGCCCTTGGTGCCATGCGTCTTCACAATATACCCCAGTTGGAAGCATGCGTCTAACGTCATGGCCGGTAAAATTAAGCTTGAGCTTCTTCAGTGGCGTCTGCAGCCGGAGCGTCAGCGGCGCCTTCTGTGGCTTCGCCTTCAGCAGCAGGGGCTTCTTCTTCAGCAGCAACAGGCTCTGGAGTGTTTTTCAAACGGATAGCTTCTGCACGGGCTGCGTTTACTTTGGCCTCAGCCTCTAACGCCGCTTGCCTCTTAGCTGCCTTGTCTGAACCTAACTGCTCTTTCTTGCCAGTGATTTTGGCGTCTTTGGCAGCTTTCCACTCCTGGTAGCGGGTGTCAGCTTGCTCTTGGGTGATGGCACCCTTCAATACACCAATCTGCAAGTGTTTTCTGAACATAACACCCGTGTAAGAAAGCATGGCTTTCACGGTGTCAGTTGGCTGCGCGCCTTTCAATACCCAATCCAACGCTTTGTCTTCGTTGAAGTTGATAGAGGCGGGGTTGGTTAAGGGGTTGTACGTACCCAGTTTCTCAATGAAACGACCATCACGTGGTGAACGAGAATCTGCTACAACGATATCATACATTGCAGCTTTTTTGCGGCCTCTGCGGGCCAGTCTGATTTTAACAGCCATAGTTAACTTTTGTTAATGCGCCGGAACCCGTCCGGCATTGGGCTGCAAAGGTACGGCAAATATTTTGAATGTGCTACAAATCAATTGATTTGAATGAAGGGAAAGACAGCTCTGGGAATGTCTGTGCGGGGAGCAAAACCTGTTTTGGAGCTGTTTTCAGAAAAACAGCCCCAAAACACCAGATTCACTTCCCGGCCTTCAGGGGCCAGACAAAACGCTGCAGGGAGTGCGGGCCGCGGCCAAACAAGTCGCCGGCCAGAAAAAGACGTGGGGCTGCCGGGGAGACGCGATCATACAGTGATGAGCCATACCGGGTCTGGACCCAGCTAGGGGCGTACCCCTGCAGCTGGAGCAGGGTAGGGAAGATATGGAAATGGCTGTAGCCCTGTTTTTGAGGAGGAGGTAGGCTGGAAATCTGCGCCGGGTCCCAGACCCAGAGCGGCACGGCCACTTCCTGCGGGGAGGTGTCCTGCACTGATGCGTGGGCAATGCTGATGCCGGCTTCTGTGAGGTTCTGGCCATGGTCAGAGGTGTACACGATCACGGTGCTGTCCCGCCCGGAAATATTTGTGGTAAGCTTCCGCCAGAACGCATCTACCGTCCACCGCAGGGCGTTGTGGTAGGTGTTGAGGGTGCGGGTGCGGTCTTTGTAGAGGCTGCGCTGGGTGAGCGTGGGTTGAAAGAAAGCTGAGTCTGCGGGATAGGTGCGGGCATACGGCCAGTGAGCCCCGGCTTTCACTACGTAGGCAAATATCCTCTCTGGCTGCTTGGCCAGCCGTACAAGGTACTCTGCCACCCACATGTCCCGCTCATAGTACGGCAGAGCGGGGTGGAGGGCCGCCGGGCGAAGCAGGGAGTCTATGTATTTGAGGTCTTCCGGCGACATGAAATTCTGGAGCACATCAGCCCCCAGCTGGGCGTCTATGTAGTAGGTTTTGTAGCCTGCTTTTTGGGCGAACTGGAAGATATTGGTTCTGGATAACGTTCTGAAGGCGGTGTCTGGTAGCTCAGAAAGCCTGGTGCCACTCATGAGAGCCATGTTGGAGCCTGCGCTTTGGTTTACGGTAGCACTGGCAACTCCGTAGTTGTAGAGGTGGTCTTGTAGAGACGCCAGAAAGGGGGTGGTCTTCTTCTGGGGGTGGTTGAGGGAAAGCTCTGTGGCGGTAATGCTTTCGTCCATGATCAGAAAGAGGTGGGGCACCCCGGCGGTTGCAGGGGAAACCGGCACTGGCTCCCGCGCCGGCTGAGGAACCTGCCCCGCAATGGCCGCCCCAAAGTTGAGCGGCACCCGGTACAAGGCTGGGAAATCATCAACAACACCGGTCGTCCATGTGATGTGGGTGTAAACGGCTACGGCGGCCAAGGGGAACGCCAGCGCCATGGCAGGGGCCGCCCGCCATTTTATTTTCTTCCGGAGCAGGTGCAGCAACGCTAGTACTACAACAGACGCCAAGATGGCTGCAGCTACCAGGGGGGCGTAGTTTTCTAGTGCGCTGCCCGCTAAAGACCGGTTATTCCACGCCAGCACCGCGTCTGAGTGCATGAAGTTGTAACCAATGATAAACCGGTAGGTGAGGCTGACCACTAAACAGGGGAACCACAGCAGCAGGGTAGCCCAGTAGAGAGGCTTATTCCTGTTCAGCAGTAAAGAAAGTACTCCCGCCAGAGAGATGCCCAGGCAGAGCAAAAAAAGCAGGAAATGGGCAAGGCTGTCCCTAAAGAGCAGGAAGTTGAGAATGTAGTACAGCCGGCCCGGGCGCATCTCCACCACCGCCACGTACATCCCCAGCAAAGCTAAAAGTCCCAAAGGAGACGTGACCACCCGGCGGGAAGCTGATAATAGAGAAGATCCCATATAAATTTGTGAACTTGGGCAAATTAATAAAAGCTTCTGTGACAAACGGCACCTCTCCCCATGAATCTGGTTCTTCACCTGCCCCGCCCGGGCGGGAAGAGGTGGTTGATCTGCTCAGAGGGGTGGCACTGGTGGGGGTGGGGGCCGCCAACCTGCTCGTCTTTAACACCAGTAACGGTCACTTTGAAAGCTACGCCCAGAGGTTCCCAGATGCGCTGAACCAGTTTGCCCTCCAGTTCTTCATGGTGTTCCTGAAGGGGAAGTTCTACTCCCTGTTTGCGCTGCTGTTCGGGCTCTCGGCGGCGCTGGCGCTGCAGGCTAGAGGCGTTGGGCCTTTCCTGAAACGGGCTGCTGTTTTAGGGGTGCTGGGTGTGCTGGACCTGCTGCTGGTCTGGAGGGGAGACGTGCTGCTCCAGTACGCGCTCATGGGGCTGTTGCTGCTGCTCATTAGGCGGTGGCCCACAACGCTGCAGGTAGGGGTGGCGGTTTCCCTTTTCTTGCTTGGCTTTGCCGAAACGTGGCTGGCGCCTCCCGCCCCTGAGCCAATCCCTCTGCCGGACAGCAGCTATTGGCAAGCGGTCTGGGAGCGGTCTAGCCATACTTTTCTGACCTCCTGGGCACTTGAGGACTGGTTATACTAGGCAAGGATCTTTGCCTGGCTCTTGCTGGGGTACCTGCTGGGTGAGGGCAAACAGTATGAGCAGTTCCTGCGCCCCAAAGTTGTTGTGCGCGTATTGCTCGCCGCGGGCATGTCACTGCTTCTGGCCGGTGTGTTAATCCAGGTTTTGGGGTTGCGGGGGGAGCAGGGGCGTGGATGGGAGACGGAACTTCTGAAACTGGCGCTGACAGCAGTGTTCTATGCCGGGAACGTTTTGCTGCTGTTGCTGCTGCCGGTTGCCTTCTATGTTTCGGGCGTAGCCCGAAGGGTGGTGGCTCTGCTTTCCTCCTTCGGGAAGATGACGTTGACCCATTACCTGCTGCAGAACCTACTGTTCAGTTGGCTGTTCTTTGGGTACGGCTTGGGCTGGTATGGGCAGGTGGCACCCGTCACGTTATGGGTTGGTTACCTGGTGCTGGTTCTGGTACAAGTACTGGCGTCTTACTGGTGGTTGGGCCGCTTTGGGCAGGGGCCTTTTGAGAAACTGGTGCGCTATTTTACCAGAAGATAAAAAAACACCTCCCCAACGGTTTCAGACCGTTGGGGAGGTGTTTAACAATATCCATCAGGTTTTATGACTGAACCCGGGCTTTCTTTAGTTTAATGATGCCCAGCTTGTCTAAGGTCCAGATCACCGGGTAGGTAGGGTCCACCTCCCACCATTTCACCCCGAAGTTCACACGGTTAGGCAGTTTGTGGTGGTTGTTCTGGAACAGCTCGCCGCCGGTCAGGAAGTCAAAGAACAGGGAGTTCTTGGACTTGTCATGGTTGTCAAAGTTCTGATAGCCGTATTTGTGGCCGCTCCAGTTTACAATAGCGCCATGGATAGGACCCATTAAGAAGTGCACGGGCAGCAGCAGGTACATCCACCAGTACTCAGCAAAATAGATATAAAAGACTACGTAGAAGGTGCCCCACGCAATGCGGGAGATCCAGTGGTCGCCAATGCGCTCTACCAGTCTCCAAACCGGATAATTGCCGTCAAAACGCATCTCCGGCTCCACGCGGTGCTTGAGAACATCATTGTAGATGTTCTTGGTCTTCCACATCATGGTGAACGCGTTGCTGGAGAAGTGCGGGGAGTGCGGGTCGCGCTCTGTGTCTGAGAACGCGTGGTGCATGCGGTGCAGAATGGCGTAGGCCCTGGGTGAGAGGAATGATGAGCCTTGGCTGATGTAGGTGAACAGGAAGAAGAATTTTTCCCAGAAAGCGTTCATGGTGAACATTTTGTGGGCGGCATAGCGGTGCAGGTAGAACGTCTGAACAAACAGCGACAGATACCAGTGCGCTACAAAGAAAATAAGGATAATCATGCTGGGTGATGCAATTGGTTTACGCCTGTACAGGCACTTAAAGAAACAGTCTCAGGGAGAATAAGTTCACAAAGCTACAACTCAAGCTGCTTACCTAACAAAAAGCACTCTTTAAAAATCTGGAAAAATGACGAAAATCACTTTTGCCGTACCTTTTACGCAGCGGCCGCCCTACCTGGTTTCAGCCTGTTTTCTAAAAAGTAGCCCGGAAACAGGTGTGCGGCCAGCGCCCGAAGTGTAGAAGGAACCTAGGGCTGGAACGGCTGCCAGGCGGGAATGGCCGGCAGGGGGGCCTGCACCGTCACCCAGGTTTTCAGGACAGGGTGCTCAAATCCCAGTTCGCGGGCGTGCAGGCAGATGCTTTTGTTGGGGAGGGGGGCGGGGGCACCATATTTCACATCACCCTGAATGGGGCATTTCAGGGAAGCCAACTGGACCCGTATCTGGTGGGGGCGCCCGGTCACGGGTCTTACCTCCACCAGGTGTTGCCCGCCTCTGGTCGCTAACAGAGTATAGCTCAGCTCAGCCCGCTGGCTACCGGGTTTTTCTGAGGAGAGGGCCCTGGTGACGTTGCGGGCGGGGTCTTTCACCAGCCAGTGAACCAGCGTGCCCGCCTCGGGCTGGGGTGCCCGTTGCGTAATGGCCCAGTAGATTTTCTGAGTTTTACGGGTTTTGAATTGCTCGTTCAGCCGGGTGAGGGCCTTAGAGGTTTTGGCCAGCACCACCACCCCGCTTACCGGCCGGTCCAGCCGGTGCACCACTCCTATAAAGACATTGCCGGGTTTCTGGTACTTTTCCCGCAGGTAGTCTTTGGCCAGCTCAGATAAAGGAACATCCCCGGTTTCGTCGCCCTGCACCAGCAGCCCGCTTGGTTTGTTTACCACCAGCACATGGTTGTCTTCAAACAAAACGTCTAGGGGCGGGTAGGGCATTTTCTGTCTGGTTGAGAGATAGTCTTTGGTTGCTGTTCAGAGAGAGCGGTACTGTGGGTAACGTAACCTTCTGTTTTGGGGCTGTTTTCAGAAAAACAGCCCCAAAACAGACTTGCTGGGAGAAGAGGTGCTCGGCTTCAGCAGCGACTCAGGTAGTCTGGGCACCGCGCGGGCAGTCTTCTCTGGGGCTGTAGTTGAAGACCAGGGACTAATAGGCCTCGTCTTCGCTGGGGAAGTTGCGGGATTTCACGTCACTCACGTAGTTGCTGACCGCCGTGGTGATGGTTTCGTGCAGTTCGGCGTACCGCCGGAGAAAGCGTGGTTTGAATTCCTTGGTGATGCCTAACAAATCATGGATCACCAGCACCTGCCCGTCTACGTGCGGTCCGGCCCCAATGCCAATAATGGGAATATGCAGTTCCTCTGCCACCCGTTTGGCCAGGGAGGCCGGAATCTTCTCCAGTACAATGGCAAAGCAGCCCAGTTCCTGGAGAAGGCGGGCGTCAGAGAGGAGTTTTTCAGCCTCGGCCTCTTCTTTGGCGCGCACTGAGTAGGTCCCGAACTTATAGATAGACTGCGGGGTAAGCCCCAGATGGCCCATAACCGGTACCCCGGCGCTTAAGATGCGGGAGATGGATTCTTTGATTTCTACGCCGCCTTCCAGCTTCACGCCGTGGCCGCCAGATTCTTTCATGATCCTGATGGCTGAGCGCAGGGCTTCTGAGGAATTTCCCTGGTACGAGCCAAAGGGGAGGTCTACCACCACAAAGGCCCGCCGCACCCCGCGCACCACTGAAGACGCATGGTAGATCATCTGGTCCAGCGTGATGGGGAGCGTGGTGTCATGGCCCGCCATCACATTAGAAGCCGAATCACCCACCAGTAAGACATCTGTACCGGCGGCATCCAGCAGGGTAGCCATGGAGTAGTCATAGGCGGTGAGCATAGAGATCTTCTCCCCGCGCTCTTTCATGCTGTGCAGCTGGTGGGTAGTGACAATCTTGACTTCGGGTTTGTGAACCGACATAGCAGTATGAATTTGAACGGGGCAAAGGTATAAAAGAACCTACCGTACCAAAAGCGTTTTTGACCTCTTTTCGCCAAAACAGGTGAAAAACAGAAGGCCATCTCAAAGATGGCCTTCTGGTGCAGTTTCATGCAGGTGCTTCTACTTATCTGTACCTGCCGGTGGCGCTCTCGCTGCGTCTTATGCGCAGGTCCTGCAACAGAGAAGATTTGGCGTTGATGTTAATAGAGTAACTCTGGAACGGCCCCAGCGGCACCCAGCTGATAGACATCTGCCAGCAGTGCAGGTCCCGGTTTATGTTCAGGCTGGTATAGCTGAGTGTCTTGTTTTTGAAGTCATAGTTGGTGGTGTAGGTCAGCGCCCATTTATCTGTGAGGGTCACTGAGCCGTTGATCCCCGCAGAGGTGGCATTGTTCACCAGGCGGTCAGTGCTGAAGTCACGGGCGAAGTTGGAGGTGAACTGCACTGACATGGTCCAGGGAATGCTAAACTCCACATAGTCTGCGGCGGTCAGGTTGCGCTGCAGTGACGGCAGGTTGGTAGGCTGTGGAGCTCCCGTGTTGGCGGCGGCTGTGTTCTGCTGTTTACGGGCGGTGGGGTTTAGCTCAAAGCTGGTGTTGAAATTCAGGTTCATGAGGCGGGCAAACCGCAGGCCCCCGTCTTGCAGCAGATACCGGCTAACCCGGCGGCCGTTCACGTACTGGTAAGGGTCAAAGCTACCGGTGAGGTTGAACCCGAAATCATTGAACAGCCTGGTGTTCAGGTTGACATTGATAGTAGAAAGTTTGAAAGAGTCAGCGGCCATGTTGTAAGAGCCACTAATGCCAAAGGCGTCAATCAGACTCACTTTCTTGAATACCCCGGCGCTGTCTGTCTTCACTTTCATCTCCACGTTGTTCTGAATGCTGAACCCAATGGCGCTACTGAATCCAACGCCCGGAATACCAGAGGCGCCCTCCCCAAACCTGGAGACCAGTCTGGAATTGCCCAGGCTGTCTGTCTGTACCCGCTGGTAAAAACCATACTCCGGCCGGCCAAAATCTGGGGTAATGTTATAAGAGACAGAAGGGGTGAGCGTGTGTCTGATGGCTTCCAGCTTTTTCCCTTTGATTTGGGCAATGCCGTAAATGTTGGTGGTGAGGGAAAGGTTGCCGGAGTATTGGTAGGCCCGGTGTAATCCGTTGAGGGTGTCTACTTTCAACACATCACTCCCGGGAAGGCTGCTATACGTGTATTTGCGGGTAAACCAGCTTTCACTGTAGCTTACGCCAGGGGTGAGTTTGAAATACTTGAACAGGTTTACTGTCCCTAAAGTGATAGGAATATCATGGGTAATGGTGGGTCTGTTGCTGTTACGGTAGATCTCCCCCAGGTTCGTAAAGCTGATAGGGTAAATGGTGTCACGGCTTGCCACATTGGTAAACGGATAGCTTTGCCCGCCATTCAACCGTACATTGTTAGAAATATTCTGACTTAAACGCAGGTTATACCCCAGCCTGATCCCCTCAATCCATCTGCCGGTGAGGGTGCCGCCAAACCACTCAATAGGGCTTTGGCTGGATACCGAGAAGCTGGCCTGGGGGTTGAGGGTCATGACCTGGGGTTTGGTTACGTCATATGAATTGGTCTGGGATTGGGCCAGAACAAAATCATAGCTGATAGGCGAATTGGGGCTGCTCTTCCGGTAAGAGACGGTGGAGTAAAAGCTGGGGGATAAAGTGTTCTGAATGGTAGCATTGGGGTTTCTGATATTGGCAAACTGGCTGCTTACATTCACATTTGCTGAGAACTGCCCTTTGCCGGGTAAGGTGATAGGGGTGTGGTTCCAGCTAAGGGAGAAGTCTTTTGAATCGCCCAGGTTCAGCACCTGGTCTGTGGTGCGGCCAAACGGGATGCTTTCATTCCCTTTATTAGAGGCATACCTGATGTTAAAGCTGCCGTTGAACTTGTACCGTTTGGTATAGTTAGACTGTACGTTTACCGCATGGCCTCCCAGGGAATAAATATCACCGGTAAAACGCATGTCCATGTACTCATTCATGGCCCAGTAAAAGCCCCCGTTGCTGAGGTAATAGCCCAGCTGGGCAGACTCGCCAAAGGTGGGAATGATCACCCCAGACCCCCGGGTGCGCGGTGAGGGGAAGAACCCGAACGGAAACCCAATGGGCGTTGGTACGTCTGCAAACACCAGATGGAACGGCCCGGCCACCACCCGGTCATTGGGAATCACCTTCATTTTGGTGGCCTTGATGTAAAAGTGGGGGTGCTCTAGATTACAAGTGGTATATTTGGCGTGCTGGCCGTAAATTTCGTTCAGCTCGTTTTTTTTGATGGTCTCCGCGTGAATGTAGCCCTCCCCCTGGGTGGTGATGGCCCCCATGACCCTGCCCCGCTTGGTTTTGTAGTTATAGGTCATGCTCTCCGCCTGGTAGGTCTCCGCCCCGTTTTTGAACACCGGCTGCTGCTGGAGCTTTCCGGTAGAGTCTTGCACCCCCTGGGCGGTGATGATGTTGGTTTTCCAGTTGATCTGGATAAAGGCGGCGTCCAGGGCTATCTCTCCATAATCAATGTGCGCGTCACCGTACAGAAACATGATCTGGCTGATGGCGTCATACCTGATAGAATCTTTGGCCTTATAATTGATAGTGGTCTCAATATCGCCGCGCTTGGCGGCGTTAGTAGTATCAGCGGCGGCGTTAACGGTGACAGAGTCAGGTGAGGCGGTGGTAGTAGAGGCGGGACGTACTTGTGCATTTCCCTCTGTGCCGGAAAAAAACGCAGCCAGTAGCAACAGGCCTAGTACCAAAAACTGGAGGGATCTTTTCGGAATCAAGTAAAGTTTTTGTTATTTTGTTACTTAGCTACAAAGTTATTAACAATAGCTTTTAACTAACGCATACCGTGAAAAATATTGTCCTGCTTACCGTACTTGTTCTTTTATTTCTGCCTTCCTTCACTCCTGTCAAGCGGAAGGAAGTGAAAATACGCACGGTGGTGATTGATGCCGGTCACGGGGGGAAAGACACCGGGTGTAACGGTAACTCTGCCAAAGAGAAAGATGTTGCCTTAAAGGTGGCCCTGCAATTGGGCAGCCTGATTGAAGAAAATCTTTCAGACGTGAACGTCATCTACACCCGTAAGAATGATACGTTTGTAGAGTTGATTGACCGGGCGGGCATCGCCAACAAGAACCACGCAGATTTGTTTATCTCCATTCACTGCAACTCCGGCCCCAGCGCCGCCTTCGGGACCGAGACCTATACCATGGGGCTGCACAAAACCACCAGCAACCTGTCTGTGGCCCAGCGCGAGAACTCGGTTATCTTGCAGGAAGAAAACTACAAAGAGAAATACAACGGCTTTAATCCCAGCTCCCCGCAGAGCCATATTCTTTTCAGCCTGTACCAGAGCGCCTATATTGACAACAGTCTTAGATTTGCCCAGAAAGTAGAGCAGCAATTCAAACATAAAGTGGGCCGCTCCAGCCGCGGCGTAAAGCAGGCGGGCTTCTTAGTGCTCTGGAAATCAGCCATGCCCAGCGCGTTGATTGAAATTGGCTTCCTGACCAATCCCAAGGAAGAAGTGTTTCTCAACGATAAGACCAATCAAACGTATATGGCATCAGGCATTTACCGCGCTTTCAAAGAATACAAGCAAGAGCTGGAGGCCATGAACTAACTAATCCTACACTGTGAAATTTTCTAAAGAACTCAAAGTGGCGCTACTCGGCATTGTAGCCGTAGTACTCCTCTATGTGGGCTATATATTCCTCAAAGGAACAGATATCTTCTCAGATACCCGTACCTATTATGTCACCTATCAGAACGTAGAAGGCCTAACCAAATCAAACCCGGTGGTGCTGAATGGTCTGCGGGTGGGGCTGGTGCAGGAGATGCAGCTGCAGCAGAACAAGGGGAACGCGATCATGGTCACGCTGGCGATCAACAAAGACATTGAAGTGGGAGACTCTACCGTGGCCCAGCTGGTGAGTTCAGACCTGCTGGGAGGCAAGTCCATAGAACTGTACATGGGCCGGAACAGGACGCGCTATGAAGGCGGGGAACACCTGATCCCTTTCCAGAAGGAAAGCCTGACCGATATGTTCACCAAAAAAGCCATGCCGGTTTTAGATACGGTTGACTCCACGTTGGTCAGACTGAACCAGTTCCTGGACAAAGATGCCAAACGGAGCATCCAGTCTATCTTGCTCAATGCAGAGGCCACCTCAGAGGCGCTTCGCATGATAGCCTTGTCTAACCAGGGCAACATCAACCAGATTACGGGCAACCTGGCCGCGCTAACCGCTTCCCTGCGGGGGACTGAGGCCAAATTCAGTCAGCTGGCCTCTAACCTGAACACCCTCTCAGACACTTTTGATATTCAGTCAGTGAACCGGACCATACGGGGGCTGGACAGCACCGTGGCGCAGGCCCAGCTGACCATGCGCAGGCTGAATGAGAACACCGGTACCTTGGGCCGCATCATGAATGACGACTCCCTGTACCGCAACCTGAATGCCTCTTCTGAGAGTTTGAATGCCCTTTTGATGGACTTGAAAGCCAACCCTAAACGCTACGTGCACTTCTCCCTGCTGCAGATTGGCGGCGGTACCAAAGTTGACAAAGCCGGCAGCGTGAAAGAAGCCGCTAAAGTAAAAAATGCCACCAATGTGCAGAAGGCAGGCACGGTGGAGGAGGTAGAGAAAAACTAACGTTTACCCCTGAGAAGGGATACCCTACAGGAAGCGTTTCCGGGCTGGTTTTTCAAAAACAGCCCGGAAACGCTTTTTTGTTTCTTCCGTTTACCAAAAAAAGAAACTTTGCTAACAGGTGTTAGGTTGGCTCGCCATAATTTCTATATTTGTAAACGAACCGTATGCAGAGAATAAGGGGCGCCTTCTGTAGAACCTCTGCACCTGAAGGCTTTTTGCTTCACTATTCCCGTACCCAACAACATCTATTGTACGCACCCATCATGGACATTGAATTCAACAAGAACGAAGACGCCCTCAAGCAGCTTTCCTTTCAGCTTTCAGCCAAACTTAAAAAGGTGGCACAGGGCGGCGGCGAGAAAGCCATTGCCAAGCAGCACGAGAAAGGAAAACTTACCGCCCGTGAGCGCATTCAATATTTAATAGATGAAGATTCTGAATTCCTGGAGATTGCCGCCTTTGCCGGCGAAGGCATGTACCAGGAATACGGCGGCTGCCCCAGCGGCGGCGTGGTCACGGGCATTGGCTACGTAAAAGGCCGGCAGTGCATGATAGTGGCCAATGACGCCACCGTGAAAGCGGGGGCGTGGTTCCCCATCACCGCTAAGAAAAACCTTAGAGCCCAGGAGATTGCCCTGGAGAACCGACTGCCGGTCATTTACCTGGTAGACAGCGCGGGCGTTTTCCTGCCCATGCAAGACGAGATTTTCCCAGACAAAGAGCACTTTGGGCGCATGTTTAGAAACAACGCCATCATGAGCAGTGAGGGCATCGTGCAGATCTCGGCCATCATGGGCTCTTGCGTGGCGGGCGGCGCGTATCTGCCTATTATGAGTGACGAGGCCATGATTGTGGAAGGCACCGGCTCCATCTTTCTGGCGGGTTCTTACCTGGTGAAAGCGGCCATTGGCGAAACCATTGACAACGAGACCCTCGGCGGAGCCACCACCCACTCAGAAATCTCCGGCGTAACCGATTACAAGTTCAAAACCGACCAGGAGTGCCTGGACCACATACGCAACATCTTTGACAAGATGGGCGACAACCCCAAAGCCGGTTTCAACCGCGTGGCATCGGCGCAGCCGAAACTGGACCCGAAGGAGATCTACGGGATTCTGCCCCAGGACCGCGTGAAGCCCTATGACATGATGGACATTATTCTGCGGCTGGTAGACAACTCAGAGTTTGAGCCTTACAAAGACCTGTACGGGCAGAGCCTCATCTGCGGCCTAGCCCGCATTGACGGCTGGGCCGTGGGCATTGTGGCCAACCAGCGCAAGATTGTGAAAAGCAAGAAAGGCGAGATGCAGATGGGCGGCGTGATCTACTCAGACAGCGCAGACAAAGCCGCCCGGTTCATCATGAACTGCAACCAGAAGAAGATTCCGCTCCTATTCTTACAGGACGTGTCTGGTTTTATGGTGGGTAGCAAAGCCGAACACGGCGGCATCATTAAAGACGGGGCTAAACTGGTGAACGCCATGAGCAACAGCGTGGTGCCCAAGTTTACCATTATTGTAGGCAACAGCTACGGCGCGGGCAATTACGCCATGTGCGGCAAAGCCTATGACCCGCGCCTCATCTACGCCTGGCCCACGGCGCAGTTGGCCGTGATGAGCGGCGCCTCGGCGGCCAAAACCTTGTTGCAGATCCAGGTGGCGTCTCTCAAAGCCAAAGGCGAAGAGATCACCCCGGAGGCCGAAAAAGAACTGCTGGACAAAATCACCGCGCGCTACAATGAACAGCTGAGTCCGTACTACGCGGCGGCGAGGCTGTGGGTAGACGGCATCATTGACCCGCTGGAAACCCGCAAAGTGATCTCCATGGGCATTGAGGCCGCCAACCACGCGCCTATCACCAAGCCCTTTAACGTAGGCGTGATCCAAACCTGATTTTAATTTAGAATTAAGAATTAAGAATTTGACAGGGATTCCCTGGCCCGCCTCTGGCGAGTGTGGGCTGTCTTCGGCCTCTGGCCGAATCACGGGTGTAGTTGAAGCGGGACGCCGTTTGTACCCCACGCTCGCCAGAGGCGGGCGAAGGGCAAGAGGTGTCTGGCACAAACTTCTGCTCTGGTTTCCGTTTCTGGCCTGTTTTCAGGAAAACAGGCCAGAAACAGGACTGCAGGCACTGGTGGGCAGGTTCAAAAGCAGTAGCAAACCAAGGAAGGAGGATGAAATGCGTTTTTGGGCTGATTTCAGAAAAACAGCCCGGAAACGCTTTGTCCTTGATTCACGTTCTCTAAAAGTGGGTTTTGGAGAATCTGTTGCTAGGTTTTCTGAGCAGATGTAATTCTTAATTCCTAATTTTAAATTCTTAATTGAATAGAGTTGACGAACAAAGAGATAAAAGCGCTTATTTCCCTGTTAGATGATGAAGACCCGGATGTGGTGGCGCACGTGCAGGGCAAAATTGTAGAGCTGGGGGAGACCATCATTCCGTTTCTGGAGGAGTCCTGGGAGGAAAGCCTGAACCCAGATTACCAGAAAAAGCTGGAAGACCTGATCCATGACCTGCAGTATGAGGCCTTGCGCCGCAGAATGAAGGCCTGGAAAGAGGAGGGGGCAACTGACCTGTTGCACGGCATGTGGCTGGTCAATACCTACCAATACCCAGACGTGACGCTGGAGCAACTGAACCAGCGCCTGGCCGAGCTCTATTATGAGGCCTGGGTGCACGTGAAGGAAGACATGCACCCGTATGACCAGGTAAAAGCGCTGAACCACGTGCTTTTCAAACTGCACCATTTCTCAGCCAACACCAAGAACTTTCACGCGCCGGCCAACTCCATGCTCAACCAGGTGCTGGAGTCTAAGCGGGGGAATCCGCTCTCGCTGTGTGTGATCTATTTGAACCTGGCGCAGCGGCTGGGGCTGCCCGTGTACGGGGTAAACCTGCCCAACCTCTTTGTCCTTACGTTTAAAGGCGATATTCTTCCGCAGTTCTACATCAATGTCTACAACCGGGGGCTTATTCTCACCAAGGCAGACATTGACAACTACATTCTGCAGCTGAACCTGAACCCGGTGGATATCTTCTATGAGCCGTGCGCACCCATTGACATTGTGCGCCGCGCCCTCCGGAACCTCTCTCTGTCTTTTGAGAAACTGAACGATCCTGAGAAGGCCGTAGAAATAGAAAAACTGCTGGAGGTGCTCTCTGATGATCCCGTAGCCTCTGCCTCTGAAGAGAAAGACCCTTCTGAGGGCGAAGACGAGACAGGTGATGAAGATTTTAAGGAAGGAGACGATTGGTAAGAAATGCGTTTTTGAGCTGTTTTCTGTAAAACAGGCCGAAAACAGAAAGATTGAAAAGCTGCTCAGAGGGGCAGCTTTTTTTTATGCTCCTCCTGCGGCGTTGAAATGTTGGGCAATGGTAACTTAAGTACTTGGACAGAAATACCTATACATACTTTACTCTCTGTCATCCTGAAAGGATCTCGGTGGCAAACGGCAGAAGCGGCCAAAAAGAGCTTCTCTAGTTCGCTCACAAGATCCTTCCAGTATGATAATGTATAATTTATTTTATCTTTCTACTTATAAGGCAGATTGTAAGCCCAAGGCACTTGAAACGAAGCTGAAAATATGTATCTTTCTATGCTGTGGCAGGAGAAGGAGCCTTTATGGGAGATACATTGACTCGTTTTATTGTAAGTGCTTTTCTGGCGGCGGTTCTGTGCGCAGGGGCGGTAGCTCCTGTTGCTGGTCAAAACGCGCCAGCGCCTCTTTCTGCCCATGAGACAACAGCAAAACTGGCTCCCGCTCTGAGGCAGTTGAAAAGTAAAGGCAAGCGCCAGGTGCGGGTGCAGGTAACAGATGTTCCATCCTTCACCAAGTGGCTTTCCAAAACGCTGCCCACCGCCCAGCTACTTCAGGTAGACTCAGCCAGCCGCACAACCCTTCTTTCAAACCTACATTCTAAAGATTATTTGGCCCTGACGCAATGCCCTTGGGTAACCTTTGTAGATGTAGCAAACAGAGAGGCGCGGGAAGAGGCGCACCTGCAGAACGCTGACCTTACTGTAAATAACGTAGAGGCGCTGCACCTGCGGTTTCCCCACTTAACCGGGGTAGGGCTGGTGGCGTCAGTGAAAGAGAACCAGTTTGACTCGGCAGACATTGATTTCAAACACAGGGTGATTCCCTCAGCGGGGCTTACGGGAGTGGCCAATCCGCATGCCACCACTATGGCCACACTCATTGGCGGCGGCGGCAATTCCTCACCAGCCGGAAAGGGCGTGGCCTGGCAGAGCACCCTCACGGCCTCAGATTTTGCCAACCTCATGCCAGATAACCTGAACCAGCTGAAAACCCTGGGGGTAACGGTGCAGAACCATTCATACGGGGTGGGGGTAGAGAATTATTACGGGCTGGAAAGCCAGGCCTATGACCGGCAGGTGTTGCAGTACCCAGAGCTGCTGCACGTGTTCTCTTCCGGCAACGCCGGAAACCAGGCCGCGGCAGATGGGCCGTATGCCGCCCTGACGGGCTTTGCAAATCTCACCGGGCAGTTCAAAGTTTCAAAAAATACCTTAACCGTGGGGGCAATAGATACGGCGGGGCAGGTGGGGCTGCTCAGCTCGCGCGGCCCCACCTATGACGGGCGAATCAAGCCGGAGGTAGTGGCCTTTGGGGAGTCTGGCACATCTGAGGCCGCTGCGGTGGTGTCTGGCATTGCGCTGCTGGTGCAACAGGCGTATCAGAAACAGCAGGGCGGGCATTTGCCGCCGTCGCACCTGGTGAAAGCCGCCATTCTCAATGCCGCAGATGATAAAGGAAGCCCTGAGGTGGACTACGCCGCCGGATTTGGCAACGCAGATGCGCTGGGGGCGGTGCAGGCTGTGCAGGAGAACAGATTTGTGCTGGGGAAAGTAGGGCAGGGGCAGGTACAGAAGATTCCCGTTCTGGTTCCGGCTGGAACATCCCGGCTAAAAGCGACCTTGGTCTGGCATGAGGTAGAAGGTCTGCCCAACGCCCCCGCTGCGTTACTCAACGACCTGGACCTGAAGTTAACCTCTCCTGCTACTGGGCAGGAGTGGCTGCCGTGGGGACTTAGCACGTTTCCGCATAAAGACTCCCTGCTGTTGCCCGCCCGCCGGCAGGTGGACCGTCTGAACAATGTGGAGCAGATCACGCTGGCGTTGCCAGAGGCAGGTCCCTATGAGCTGCATGTGACAGGGTTCGGGGTGAATGCAGGTGATCAGGACTTCAGCGTGGTGTATGAGTTTGAGCAGAGATTTGCATGGGCCTACCCAACGGCCGGGAGCCCCCTAAGGAGTGATGAGAAAAACAGGCTCCGGTGGCACCAGCCTATTAATACCGGGGAGAAGGGCCGGTTGGAGTTCAGATGGGCTGGAACGGCACCAGGGCGTTGGCAGGTGCTGCAAGAGCGGGTAGATTTGGCTAAGGAGCAGCTTGACTGGACAGCTCCCGCAGACACCGCCGGGCTGGCAGAACTGCGCATGGTCATAGGGGCCGAAGTGTTTGCCACAGGAACGGTGGTTGTGAGCCCGGTACTGCAGATGCAGGTGGGGTACCAGTGCGGGGAGGAGGTGATGCTTTTCTGGCCCAAAGCAGAAGGCGCAGAACAGTACCAGGTGTATAGCCTGGGGGAGAAATTTCTGGAGCCTCTGGTGCAGACAGCAGACACCATGGTGGTACTGTCTAAGAATACGAATGGCTCCCTGTATTATGCCGTAAGCCCGCTGGTTGCAGGTCTAAATGGACAGCGCAGCCTCACCCTTCACTATGCACAGCAAGGGGTAAGCTGTTACATAAAGAATTTTTTGGCGCAGCGGTTTGTCACAGACACGGTTCTGCTAAATCTAGAGCTGAGCACCACGTACGGGGTGGCGGCGCTTTTTCTGGAAAAGAAGGTTGGCAGTGAGTTCAGAACCCTATCAGAGATTCCTTTGTCGCGGCAGGTTGGTTATGTGCTGCAGGACCTGGAGCCAGCCCCTGGCAGAAACGAATACAGAATCAAGGTGGTCACCAGCACCGGCCAGACCTTCTACAGCCCAACAGAGGCCGTGGTGTTTGCTCCTGCAAAATATATCCAGGTGTTCCCTAACCCCATCAAAGCCGGTAATGAATTAAGCCTGATCACCCATGATGACCAAAAAAGCCAGATTCTGGTGTATGACCACCTGGGGCGTCTGCTACGGCAAACCCATCAAGACGGCGCGGTGAAGTCCTTGTCTACTGCAGGTTTGTCGGCAGGTCTGTATATGGTGAGAGTGGTGTCAGCCCAAGGGCAGCTGCTGCAGGCGCGGGTGGTGGTATTCTAAGGAGAACGTTAGTTTGATTCTGGGGAAAAACCGTTGTAGTAGAGGTGACGTGGTGTGCCGGTTGCAGACAGCCTTCTGATTCTTTTCCTGTTTTCGGGCTGTTTTTTGAAAAGTAGCCCCAAAACAGCTTTTATTTTAGGGCCTTGCCTGAAGTTATGTTTGCCACCAGCTAGGCAAAGGGTATGAAAAAAGGCCTCCGGTTAGGGAGGCCTTTTTTTATATCCAACCTAGAGGTGTGTTTAATAGAGATAGTTCAGCGCCGTTTGGTCATTGGAGTTGAACGGACGGTTCTGGCCTGTGCCAATACAGGCGAGCATCCAGGAGGTGGCGTCTGCGGTGGTGGGGGTGCCGGGAATGTGCACGGCTCCCACGGTGCTGGCCCCTTCGTTGGTGTAGGCCCCGCCGCAGCTGTAGCTCCGGTCCATGTAGTCAGTGTGCCGAAAGCCAATGCAGTGGCCAATTTCATGCGCCAGAATGGTGGCCAGGTAGTTGGTGTTCGGGTTAGAGCCTATGGCGTTAGAATTCACCTTCACACTGCTGTAAGGGTTTCCGCCAGAGGGGAAGCCCGCTGAGGCCAGGTAGCTGCCGTTGCCCCGTACAATGTCTATGTTTCCGTTAGAGGCCACGCGCCTAAAGGAGATCAACAGCCCCTGCGCATTGTAACGGGCAATTGCTTCATCTAAGGCAGCCACGTAGCTGGAAGGCAAGCGGCTAGACATGCTAACGGTGATCACGCGGCCGGTTCCGGCATTTACCAGGTTGGTAGTACGGTATTGTTCCGTCTCGCCAACCCTCAGGAATTTTGCATCATGGTTGCTGTCCAGTTCCTTGTCAGTTAAGAAGATATCACCTTCTACCAGGTATCCGCCTTCCATGGCCTGTACATCAGTGGTCCCGAAACCCATGGCGTAAATTTTTGAAAGTGTATCCTGGGAGATGGCTGCTTTTTCTACGGCGGCTTCTTCATCTACTGAGCAAGAGGTGCTGCCAAGTACTAAGACTGCTGCCGCAAGTTTGAGGGAGTAAGGTAACTTCATAAATTGTTTGTTAGGGGGTTGCTGAAAATAATGGTTGGTTGATAAGTAGGAGTATAGGTTGGATATTTAAAGGTTGAAAACAGGTAAAAGTTATTACTGTGAAATAGACTTTATTTTATGTTTATGCTAAAGAATATCAATTGTCAGAACAAGAATAATTATTCCGGTAGCTAACTTGGAGTACTGTAAAAAAAGGTGAATGTAGATGGATGGGATAGGTGCTGGTTTTAACGAATAAAAGGCGGGTGAGGTTTTGCCGTTTAATAGAAAATTAATAAAATAAATTGGTTGGTATAATTAGGAAAATAAAGGCAATACAAATCCAGGGTGAATTTTGTAATTCACCCTGGATTTAAACAGTAAATAGCGCTAGTGAAAGGTGCTTGTTTCCTTAGCTAGTGCTGAAATTCATGCCTGTTTAGTAAAGATAATTGAGGGCTGTGCGGTCATTGGAGTTGAACGGACGGTTCTGCCCGGTGGCAACGCAGGCGAGCATCCAGGAGGTGGCGTCTGCGGTGGTGGGGGTGCCGGGAATGTGCACGGCTCCCACGGTGCTGGCCCCTTCGTTGGTGTAGGCCCCGCCGCAGCTGTAGCTCCGGTCCATGTAGTCTGTGTGGCGGAAGCCGATGCAGTGGCCAATCTCATGCGCCAGGATGGTGGCCAGGTAGTTGGTGCCCGGATTTGAGCCTAAGTAGGTGGAGTTCACCAGTACCTTGTTGTACGGGTTTCCGCCAGAGGGGAAGCCCGCTGAGGCTAGGTACGAGGCGTTGGTGGGCGACTTGGTCAGTAAGATGTTGTACCCAGAAGATACTCTCCTGAACTTGATGAGCAGGTTTTCAGCGTTGTATCTTCTAATAGCCTCGTCTACCGCTGTGGCGTAAGCGGTAGGCAGGGTGGTAGAGACTGCTACGTTAATGGTGCGGCCGCTGCCTACGTTGACCAGGTTAGTGGTGCGGTACTGCTCCGTCTCCCCTACACGCAGGAATTTGGCGTCATGCGTGGTGTTTAGTTGCTCATCGGTTAACAGGATGTCTCCTTCCACCAGATAGCCACCTTCTACTACCTGTACATCAGTAGTGCCAAAGCCCATCTCGTAGATTTTAGCAAGGGTGTCTTTTGAGACGGCGGCCTTTTCTACTACTTCCTCCTCAGTGGTGGAACAGGCGGTGCTTCCTAACAGTAAGGCAGCAGCAAACAGCTGGATTGTGTAAAATTTTCTCATAAAGCTTATTGGGGGTTATGTTAAAAGATAAGCCTATATTATGAATATTGGTTTGTATTTACAAGCTGTTTGATAAATATTTTTATTCGATCATATGGATTTTATATTGGCAGGATAGATTGAAGTTTATATTTAAAAAATAGCTACTCATTTATTAAATTAATTAATAATACAATAATGCTTAAATCTTAGTAATTATTTAATGAATGGGATTTGGTGAAAATAAAGGTTAAACGCATAGGTGGTTTTATTGTGAATTTTATAAAGCTTAAAAATAGGAGTTTGTAAAGAGCAGTACAGACCTGCTTTGTTTACTATAAATGGTATTATCTCTTTCTGGAGAAGCAAAGGTGAGCAGAAAGAGAATTTGGCATCAATAGAAAATAGTGAAGGGTACTCCCTACGCAATTTCATGAGTTAGGTTTAACCCAATCCTTCTTTTGTAAGCAAACGTGCGTGCGGCAAATATGGTAGCAATTTTCATAGCCGAAGTAAAGTGCAGTTAGTGGATCTATTTTTAAGTCTTATTCACCGTGGCGGGTGGCTTTAAGTGCAGTACCCGTTGTTCTTTTCAACTTTAGCCCTTTCATTTGCGGTTGTATGATAAAGAAGAGCAGCAGGTTAGACAACGTGTTCTATGAGATACGGGGCCCTATCTTTGAGAAAGCCATGGATCTGGAACGCCAGGGGTTCAAGATTACCCGCCTGAATATTGGTAACCCCGCCCCCTTCGGGTTTGATGCCCCAGATGAAATTGTGCATGACATCATCATGAACCTGCGCAATGCCCAAGGGTACACAGACTCTAAAGGGCTGTTTGCCGCCCGTAAAGCCATTATGCACTACTGCCAGAGCAAGGCTATCCAGAACGTGCAGGTAGACGATATTATCATTGGCAACGGGGTCAGCGAGTTGATCTTGCTCAGCATGCAGGCTCTTTTAAATGAAGGCGATGAAATTCTGGTGCCAGCCCCTGATTACCCGCTCTGGACGGCCGCGGTGAACTTGTCTGGCGGCAAGGCAGTACACTACCTCTGTGATGAGGCCGCTGACTGGTATCCAGACGTGGCTGATATGGAAAGCAAAATCACGTCTCGCACCAAAGGGATTGTCCTGATCAACCCCAATAACCCAACCGGGGCGGTGTACCCGCCAGAGGTGCTGCGGCAGGTGGTGGCTGTGGCCGAACGTCATAACCTCATAGTGTTCTCAGATGAGATCTATGACAAGATTCTGTATGAGGGCACCGTACACCACGCCACGGCTTCTTTCTCTACAGATGTGCTGTTTCTAACGTTTGGCGGCTTGTCTAAGAACTACCGCGCCGCGGGGTTCAGGGCGGGGTGGCTGGTGGTGAGCGGCAAACTCTCAACGGCTAAATCATACATAGAGGGGTTGAACGCCCTGGCCAGCATGCGGCTGTGCAGCAACGTACCGGCGCAGTTCGCTATCCAGACGGCATTGGGGGGTACCAGAGCATAAATGATCTGGTACTGCCTACGGGCAGGCTTGCCAAACAGCGTGACGCCTGCTATAACAAGTTGGTCTCTATTCCCGGGATCACGTGCGTAAAGCCTATGGGGGCTTTCTACCTCTTCCCTAAAATTGACGTGCAGAAGTTCAACATTCACCGTGATGAGCAGTTTGTGCTGGACCTTCTGATTGACCAGCACGTGCTGCTGGTGCAGGGAACCGGCTTCAACTGGGCGCAGCAAGACCACTTTAGGGTAGTGTACCTGCCCACCATTGTGGAGCTTGACGAAACCCTTGACAAACTAGCCCTGTTCCTGCAGGATTACCAACAGCAAGTGTAAAAGACGTTTTTGGGCTGATTTTCAAAAAACAGGCCGGAAACAGGAAACGGGAAGATGACAGATCTTCCCGTTTCCTGTTTCCGGCGCATCTGGGGCCGCTTAAGCGTTGGGTACGTACTGCAGGAAACTCAGGTTTTCCTCACGCAGGGTGTCATTGGCAATGCCCAGCAGGTCTTTGGCCTCAATGTTTCTGATCTGCTCAAAAATCTCATTCAGGCTTTCAATGGTGCCCAGGTCCAGAATGCTCTTGCCCATCATCATCATGAAGCCCATGTTGCTTTCCTCGGCCATGGCCAGCTGACCCATGAGCTGCTCTTTGGCCGTGTGCAGCTGCACACTTCCCATGGGTTTTTCGCGCAGCAGCTTCAGTTCTTTCAGGACCAGGCCAATGGTGCGCTTCAGCTGCTTTTTCTCGGTGCCGAAGTAAATCCCAAACAGGCCGGTGTCAATGTAGGTGGCGTAGTTGGCGTCAATGGTATACACCAGGCCGTGTTTTTCACGAACCGCCAGGTTGAGCCGGGAGTTCATGCCGGGGCCGCCCAAGATGTTCACCAGCATAAAGAAGGTAAGCCTTCTGGGGTCGGTGAGGGCGTAGGCGGGGCAGCCTATCACGCAGTGCGCCTGCTGAATGGCCTTTTCCACCACCAGCGTCTGCGGCTCATACTGCTGAAAGGTGAGCCGCTGGCGGGGCTGGATCTTCTCCGGTATCTGGCCTAGATATTTTTCAGCCAGCTTCACTACGCGCTCAATGGGCCAGTTGCTCACTGAGCAGAACACCAGCCGGTCTGTGCTGAGGTTGCGGTCAATAAAAGCCTGGAAATCTTCCTTCTGAAAACGGCTCACACTTTCGCGGGTGCCCAAAATGTTATTGCCCAGCGGGTGGTTTTTAAAAACCACGTCGTCAAACTCGTCTACAATGGCGTCTTCGGGCGTGTCCAGGTACATGGCCATCTCCTCCAGGATCACGCCGCGCTCCTTCTCAATCTCTTTAGACGGAAAAGTAGAGTTGAACGTGATGTCTGTGAGCAGCTCAAAGGCCTTCTCAAAGTGGTTTTCCAGCACCGAGGCGTAGAAGCTGATTTTCTCTTTGGTGGTGTAGGCGTTCAGTTCGCCGCCCACCGTCTCCAGCCGGTTCAGGATATGGAACGA
Organism: Rufibacter ruber; assembly: GCF_001647275.1. GTDB lineage: Bacteria > Bacteroidota > Bacteroidia > Cytophagales > Hymenobacteraceae > Nibribacter > Nibribacter ruber_C. The sequence goes on from NZ_LRMM01000017.1 coordinate 59,868, forward strand.
TTTACGCTTTTGGGTGCCTTTGAAGGCCATGTGTTCCCAGAAATGGGCCAGTCCCTGTTCATGCGGGAGCTCGTCTCGGGAGCCAATGTCCATCATAAAACCACAGTGCGCAATCTTGGTGTGCGGCACCTGCTTGTGCAGCACCCTAATGCCGTTGGAAAGGGTATGGATATGGTAATCTGGTAATTTAGTCAAGTTCTTCTTCTGCGTTTACAATTGAAACACTATTGCGGGGCCATTCATTCCAACGGGAGTAAACAGCCTGCAAAGGTACGGAGTGGAGAATTAAGAATTGGTAATTAGGAATTCAAAGCGTTGCCGTGCAGGAGTGCAATGTGAAAATGAGAAGATTTGAAAATTTGGAAATGAGGAGAATTGAAAGAGCGTTTCTGCCTGATTTCCAGAAAACAGGCCAGAAACGCAAATTGCGGTGTTCCTTCTCCCTCTGGGAGAAGGTTAGGATGAGGGTACTAGTGTCCAATTGGTAAAAGCAGCGGCTATTGGCACAGACGCTCGCAGGTCCTCCGGACGCTACAAGGTCTTTTGAAATTGCTGATGGTTAATTGTAAAATATTCATGCGCTGGCGCGAGTCTCCTGACTCGGGACAAAAAGTGATGCGAGTCTCCAGACTCGCCGGGAACCACAAAAAGTTAAACGGGAGTCTGGAGACTCCACCCACAAAAGGTCACGAGTCTGGAGACTCGCGCCAGCAGAGGGGCTGCCGCAGGTTTGCGTTTTCAGGCTATTTTGGCCAAAACAGGCCAAAAACAGCGGTTAACCTTTCTGTATACACTTTACAGGAATTAATATTTCAACACCCGTTCATACACTTGGTGCAGCTGGGGGATTGTCACCTCCGGCCTGAAAGACAGGGCGTGTTCCAGCCCTTTCTTCACCATTTCCTTTTGGAGTTCAGGGCTGCCCAGGATTTCCTGAATGGCCTGAGACATGGCGTCTGTGTCAGTGGGGGAGACGTAGCGGGCGGCAGGGCCCCCGGCCTCGGCAAAGCAGGAACCGGTGGAGGTGATTACCGGCACGCCGCAGTTCAAGGCCTCTACTATGGGAATCCCGAAGCCCTCAAAGATTGACGGGTACACAAACAGTGTGGCCAGCTGGTAGATCACGGGCAGCTCCTGGAACGGGATGTACGGCAGAAAGTGCACCTTCTCCTCTAGCCTGTGCCGGGTAATGAACGCCTGCAGCTCCTTATAGTAATCAGTCTTGCGCCCAATGAACACCAGCGGCACCGGCGCGCCCGCCGCGTGCCAGCCTTTTAGAAGGTGCAGCTGGTTCTTGCGCTTTTCCAGCGTGCCCACGCACAGGATGAACTCAGCGGGCAGACTGTACTTTGCGCGAACCGCGTTTTGGGCCTTTTTTTCAAAAAACTGCTGAAAAACAGGATCGCAGTCCTGGTAAACCACCTGCACCTTCTCCTTCGGCACGCCAAAAAATTCTTCCAGGTCCTGCGCCGTCTGCTGACTGATGGCTACAATCTGGTGGGCGGTGTCACAGGCGTCTTTGAATTTCTTGCGGTAAATGTAGCGGTCAATGGCCGGGTAGAGCTCTGGGAACCGCAGGAAGATAAGGTCATGAATGGTGACCACCAGCTTGGTCTTGGTGCGGTCAATGCCGTAGGGCAGCTCATTGCTGAGGCCGTGGTAGACCTGCACCCCGTGCTTAGGCAATGCCGCCCGCAGGCCAAAGGTGCGCCACATAGAGGAGAGGCGTTTGCCCAGCCCGACTGGCAGAATCACCTGGGTTCTGGCCACGGGCGGGTAAAATTGCTTGAAGAGCTCTTTCTGCCGGGGGGTGAACAACGCGTACTGGTCACCGGGGAAATGCACCATCATGCCAGAGATGACATATCGGCTGTAGTTGCCCAGGCCAGAGGCATTGGTGAAAGCGCGTTTGGCGTCGTATCCTATCTTCATAAGCTGAAGGCAAAATTAAAAGAAAATGCCGGCATCCTGCAACTGTGCGCGTTGGGCAAGGCCGGGAGGCTGCTCTCCCGCACCTCCCGGGAGGCCCAGCTATTAGTCAGGCGGGACCGCTTTTTCTTACATAAGATATAAGGGCAGGGAATAAAAAGTAAAATAAACTAAACTTATAGTTTGAAAACTAAGTATTTAGTTTTATGTTTGGGATAGACAAGCGCAACACTACTATGAAAGAACTCACCAAGGCCGAGGAGCAGGTCATGCAAGTGCTCTGGAACATTAACCAGGGGTTTGTCAAAGACATTCTGGACCAGCTGCCGGAGCCCAAGCCCGCTTACAACACCGTCTCCACCATTGTGCGCATTCTGGAGAAGAAGGGCTTTGTCTCCTACAAGGCCTACGGCAAGACCCATGAGTACTTCCCGCTGGTGGCCAGAGACGAGTACCGCCACTTCTACCTGAAGAACTTTCTGGGCGGCTATTTTGGCGGCTCCTTTAAGAAGCTGGTTTCCTTTTTCGCCAAAGAGGAGAACATGGACCTGCAGGAACTGGAGGAAATGCTCAAGCATGTAAAGAACGACCTTAACCAAGACAAAGATGAATGATGCCCTCCTGCAGTACCTGTTAGAGTCAACGGGAGTTCTGTTGCTCTTCTACCTCTTTTTTGTGCTGGTGCTCAGGAAGGAGACAAGTTTCCAGTTCAACCGTTTCTATCTGCTGGGGGCGTTGCTGTTGGCGGTGGTGCTGCCGCTGTTGCAGCTGCCGGTGGTGAGCCTTTTTGCGCAGCCAGCAGAACCAGTGGCAGAGGCGGTTCCTGTTGCATTTGCCGTAGAGACCGCTGATGTGGCCTGGGGGGCGCAGGTACAGGTAGAAGATGACAGTTTGGGGTATTGGCTCGTGCTCTATCTCCTTTACGGTGCGGGCGCGCTGTTCTTTGCGGGCAGGTTGGCTTTCCAGCTGGTTCAATTGCACCGGTTTGCGCATAAAGAAGGGTCTGTCTTTTTTCTGGCAGATAAAGTCCCTGTCTATTACACCAACGGCCGGTTGCCCACTTTCTCCTTCCTGCGCAGCATCTATTTTGACAACAGCCAGCCCCTTACCACCCTAGAACGCGACCAGATTCTGGAGCACGAGCAGGTGCATATTGCCCAGTGCCACAGCTGGGATATTCTTTTCGCCAGTCTGCTGGGCATTGTCTTCTGGTTTAACCCGCTGCTGGTGCTGTACAAGCGGGCTCTTGAGGAGACCCATGAGTTTATTGCAGATGCCCGTGTGGTAAGCCAGACAGACACGCAGGTGTACTCTTCCCTGCTGCTGAAACAGGTTTTCCAGAAGCTAGACCTGAGCGTGGCCAGCTACTTTTTTTTCAACAAATCACTCACCCTAAGCCGCATTAAGATGATGAAAAAGCAACACCATTCCCCCAGATTTGGCCGGCTGCTGCTGGTGGTCCCCTTTTTGCTGGGGTTAGTGGTTCTAGTGGCGGCTACCCGCCCGGCATCGCTGGTGCCGCTCTCCCCGCAGCAGCAAAATGCTTCTGGCTGGCTTTCATTTGGGGCGCAGGACAATCAGAGTGCCCAGTTTCCCGGTGGTCAGGAGGGGTTAAAGCAGTATGTGAAGAGTCACTTTTATTTACCGGCGGTAGCGTTTGAGCTGCGCAGAGGCAATGATCCCGTACGGGTGGTTGGGTCTGTTGAGGTGGAAGTCAAAGCAGACGGCTCAGCTGTCTTCAAACGACCCGTCCAGTTAGAGGTGTCTCCCAACCATGCTAAGGTACAGGAGGCGGTACGGCAGGAATTCAGCCGGATGGTAGCCAGCATGCCCAAATGGTCACCCGCGGTGAAGGACGGCAAAGCGGTTGCTTCCAGTACTACCATAACTATTGCCTCTGTTAGTACAGAGTTTGTGCCCCGCTCTGCCAATGCCGGCGTGCAGCAAAAGACGCAGGTAAGCACTGAGGCGAACCTGGCGGGGATAACCAGGCCGGCTGAGTTCCCGGGCGGCGAAGGCGCGAAGACCAATTTCATAGCCAGCAATTTTCAGCTTCCGGAGCTCCTGTTTGAACTGCGCGAAGACAGAAACAAGCCCCTTACGTTTGCCTGGCTCGGCAAAGCCGAAGTACTCATCAACAAAGACGGATATGTAAGCCAGGTAACCGGCGTGTCAGTAGAAAGTAAGCCCCTGCACTCAGCGGCTCTAACCAGTGCCTTGGTCCGGGAACTGGCCGCTGTGATCAAAAGGATGCCCAGATGGTCTCCTGCGCTGGAAAACGGGAAACCGGTGCCGCATATAGAGACCATTAGCCTGGCACGTGTGCATAAAGTTCTGGCTGGGCAGACTTTCGCGCAATACAAGGCAGAGCAGGCCAAAAAGGCAAAGGCGCCTGCTGCATCCTTTGCCACCACCACCACCGCAGAAGGAGACAAGATTTATATTGCCGTAGAGAAAATGCCCGAATTTCCAGGTGGTCAAAAGGCAATGTTCAAGTACTTGGCAGAAAACTTTGTAATGCCTAAAGAAGCCATGAGGCAGGGAGTTCATGGCACCATGATTGCTTCTTTTGTGGTGACTAACAAGGGTAATATCACGCAAGTGGAGGTGCTGAAAAGTCTAAATCCCGAACTAGGTAAGGAAATGGTGCGGGTCATTACCGCCATGCCCAATTGGGAACCCGGTACCCAGAACGGGAAGCCAGTGGCCGTGAGGTACACCATCCCTTACAGAATAGCCCAGAAAGATTCTCCGGCCAAAGATGTTCCGTTTGCAGCCAAAGCCGTGGCAGAGGACAAGGTGTATATTGCGGTGGAGCAGATGCCAGTATACCCTGGGGGCATTACCGCCATGATGATCTACCTGAAAGAGCAGGTGGGGAATTCTGAAGAGGTGCGGCAGTTAAAGGTAAACGGCAGCGTGGTGGCTTCTTTTGTAGTGGACACCGCCGGCGTGACCAAGCAGGTGCAAGTACTGAAAAAGCTACACCCCGTGGTAGACCAACAAGTGGTCAAAGCCATTGAAGGTATGCCCAAATGGCAACCTGGAAAGCAGAACGGGAAGGCGGTGAATGTAAAATACACCCTGCCTTACCGGTTTGAGGCCAATTAGTTTTTTGTTTATAGTACGTGTTGCCCTCCAGAGCCCGAGAACGTTTCCGTTTTCGGGCTCTTTTTCTGAAAACAGGCCCAAAACAGATAGCCAAAGTAAAGGTGCTTTTTTCTTTTCCAGCCAAAGCGCCAGTTGCTTATCTTCGTAAAAGGAATAGGTGCAGGCAGAGGTGGTGTACATTTTTGCCCGGCGGCAGCGTATTTTTTAATTAAACCTGAGGAAAGATGAAAGCAGTAAAGATGGTTTTGGCCTTTTGCCTTCTTCTTGGGGCAGGGGCGGCCCAGGCGCAGACGCCTCCCGCTGGCTTGACAGAGTTTCTGGCCAGGTTCAAAGCCTTTGAAGACAGACACCACCAACGCCAGGCAAAGCAGGTGCCTATGCCCACGTACACCCCTGATAGCAGCCGTAGCGCCATGCCTTTGCCCAACGCCCTGAAAAAATGGCAAAGCTACAGCGTAGACATCGCTACTGGTTTGCGCTACTACCTACAGCTGGGCAAGGTCTTTGATCCGGAGACCGGGTACAGCCTCCCGTACAACCCAGAGCTGGAGTATCTGGTTGACGTAGAAAAAGGCAAAATCTACCTGAATGGGAGAGAGCTGAAACCCCAGCGCCCCAGAAATACCATCTTTGAAAAAGTATAGCAGGGTTTAAGGCGTAACCCACTCCACCTCCACCACCTGGCGGCCTTTCTGGAGCGTGGTGCGGGTTTCATTGGGCAGGCGTTTCAGTTTGATCTTTCTGGTGAAGGAAGGCTGCGTCTGTTGCTCTAGTACCAGGGTGGGGGAGCTTTTTCTAAACAAAACGATTGCCCCTTTGCCTTCGGAAAAAAAGGTAGGGTCTTTAAAGGTAAACGCATTACCATGGGCGGTCACCAGTGCTTTCTCTAGGGGTGGTGGTGTGGGGGCTTTGGCCAGTGCCAGTGCGTTTCCTGCGTGTGGCACGCCATACCCCAGGTAGTTGTTGCCAAACGGGTACAAGTGGCCGCTTCGCCTGAGAATGTCTGTTAGCTGGGCTGAGGTGAGGTTGGGGTTCATTTCCAACAGACAGGCGGCTAAACCCGTGATTAAGGGGGCCGAGAAAGAGGTGCCGTCTTTGGCGAAACAGGCCACGTCTGGTTTGAGATATGGTATAAAGGTGGGGCCAATGCCGCTGTAGCCTTGGCGGGTCCAGGTGCTGTAGCCGGTGGCGCCAACGGCAATGGTACCGGGGGCATCTGCGGGGGTACCAATAATCTGCCAGTTCCGGTTGTTTCCGTCATTTCCGGCAGAGACAACAATGGTCATGCCTTTCTGCTCAATGGCTGTCTGCACGGCGCGGGCAATAAAGCTGGTGCCATCCATTTGGCGGGGGCGGTAGTTCTCAGCGGGGTTGTCAAAACCCAGGGCGTAGCCCAGAGAGGAATTCACCAGACGTACCCCCAGACTATCCAGCCACTCCAGCGCCCGCACAAAGTTCTCCTCTTCTACGCGGTTCTCCCGGCCGCCGTGGTCGGTACGGGCCAGGTAATAGTCTGCGTGGGGAGCCAGGCCGGTTAAGAGTTGTTGGTCTGGGTCAAAGCCGCCTATGGCTAAGAGAACGTCGGTGCCGTGAAAATCTAAATAACTCTCCCGCTGGGTGTAAGGTGCGGTCTGGGCGGGGTTCACAAAATCTTTAAATGCTTTGATGCGGCCGGCCGCAAAAAGAGGCTGCAAGCCCGGCTTCTCAGAGGCCTGGTAAAACCCCGCATCAATCACGCCAATCTTTACCCCTTTGCCGGTAAGGCCGGCGGCCAAAAGCGGGCCGGGTTGCAGTTGCGCCACGCCTTTGGCCAGCAGTTTAGGAGGCGTAGGGGAGCTTCGGCCGCTAGGCCGGAAAAACCCGGAAATGGGTGCCATGTCTTGCACAAAAGCGATCTGCTTCAGGTGGGCAACCTGGGCCGGGGAAGCGGTGACGGCGGCGGCGTTGAGCCATTTGGAGACTCCTGTCACTTTTATTCCGCACTGCGCCAGACTGTCCAGGTAGGGTTGGTGAACGGGGGTGTCTGCCAGCTGCCGCCGGGTTTGGGGGTTTCCTTCGGGCGAAGCCGGGGCGGGTTTGTCTTTAAACTGCACCCAATACCGCTGCTGGGCCAGGGCGGGCAAACCGGTGAGACAGGAAAGGGAAAAGATCCAGAAAAAAAGAATTACGGTACAATAGCGCACGCCCAACAGAAGTTATAGAAGTGTATTTGCCTGCAAATTATCATTTATTGTCATACATTTAAGCTTCAAACGGGTTCCTGTTTTAGGGCTGTTTTCTGAAAAACAGGTCAAAAACAGGGGCTGCGCCAACCAGAGAACAACACAAAAGACACCGCCATGAAGTACGAGTCCGTCGGGAAAGACCTCTACATCCATAACCGCCAGCAGTTCATATCTTACCTCAAGCCCCAGTCGCTGGCCGTCTTCCATTCCAATGATGTCATGCCCACCAACGCAGACGGCACCATGCCGTTCAGGCAGAGCAGCGACCTGCTGTGGCTCAGCGGCATTGACCAGGAGGAGAGCGTGTTGCTGCTGTTCCCAGATGCGCGGGAGGAGCGCCTGCGGGAGATCCTTTTTGTGCGCGAAACCAATGACCACATTCTCACCTGGGAAGGCTACAAGCTCACCAAGGAGCAGGCCCGGGAGGTGTCTGGCATCCAGACCATCTTCTGGACCCATGAGTTTGACAGCATTCTCAACGCGCTCATGCCGTACGCAGAGAACGTGTACCTCAACTCAAACGAGCACTGCGTGCCGTGGTAGAGGTAGAGACCCGTGATGCGCGGTTCATCAAGAAGATCAAAGAAAAATTCCCGCTGCACAACTACTGCCGCAGCACCCAGTACCTGCACTACCTGCGCTCCAGGAAGCACCCGCGTGAGATTGAGCTCATGCGCACCGCCTGCAACATCACTGAGAAAGCGTTCAGACGCCTGCTAAAGTTTGTGAAACCGGGCGTGATGGAGTATGAGATTGAGGCCGAAATCAGCCACGAGTTCCTGCGCAACCGCTCCCGCGGGCCGGCCTACGGGTCTATCATCGCCTCTGGCGCCAACGCCTGCATTCTGCACTACGTTGACAATTTCAGGGAGTGCCAGGACGGCGACGTGCTGTTGCTGGACTTTGGGGCCGAGTATGCCAACTACGCCGCTGACCTTACCCGCTCCATACCCGTGAACGGGAAATTCACCAAGCGCCAGGCAGAGGTTTACAACGCTGTGCTGCATGTCATGAAAACCGCCAAGCAGATGCTGGTGCCCGGCAACACCCTGGACCAGTACCATAAGTTTGTGGGCAAGGTCATGGAGAACGAGCTGATTAAACTGGACCTGCTCACTGAGGAAGACGTGAACAACCAGAACCCAGAGGCCCCGCTCTACAAGAAATACTTCCCGCACGGCACCTCGCACTTTTTGGGGTTAGACGTGCATGACGTGGGCGATAAATACCGTCCGTTTGAAGAGGGTATGGTCTTTACCTGCGAGCCCGGGATTTATATCAGGGAAGAAGGCTTGGGCATACGGCTGGAGAATGACATACTCATTACCCACAACGGCCCGGTAGACCTCATGGAGAATATTCCGCTGGAACTGGAAGACATTGAGCGCGAGATGCGCGGTTAACCTTTCCTCTATTCCATTTCCTGTTTTAGGGCTGTTTTTGGTAAAACAGCCCTAAAACAGCATGTCCCTCCAGACGGGCTTGCTTATGGAAGCCGTCCATCTGGTTTTTTTTACAATCTATTTGAATCAAAGTTTACAAATAAGCGTGACACCAGTAGCAAGAATAAGCCGTGTGGTCAAGTGGGGGGGAATCATATGCCTTGTTCTTTTTACCTTTCTGGCAGAGGCGCAGCGCCGAAAGCCTGTCCCAAAGAAAGTGATTCCGGCGCCACCGGTGCAGCACCAGAAGCCCACCCTGCCTGAGGAGGTGGAAGACCCCAATACCCGCCGCTACAGCCTGGAAGAGGTGGTGAAAATGGCCAAAGAACTGTCTCCGGGCTACCAGCAGGCCCTGACTACGCTGGAGAACCGCACCTGGCAATTCCATACGTTCAAGAGTAATTACCTGCCGCAGTTAACCCTGTACGCCACGCTGCCAGATTATACCAAGAGTATTGAGCCGGTTCTACAGCCAGACGGTAGCTTAAAGTTTCAGGACCGGGACATCTCCACCTCTACGGCGCAGCTGGCGCTGAGTCAGAACATTGGCCTAACCGGCGGGGTGATCTCTATCAACTCCAACCTGCAGCGCATTGATGACTTCAGACCCTCCCGGCCAGACCGGTTTGTGCAGAAGAAGGCTTACTCCACCAACCCGGCCAACATCACCTACAGCCAGCCCATCTTTGGGTTCAACGGCCTGAAATGGGACAAGAAGCTGGAGCCCCTCCGGTTTGAGGAAGCCAAGCGTAATTTCTGGGAAGACATGGAAGAGCTGGCCGTGCGGGCCACAGACATGTATTTTACTCTGCTGCAGAACCAGCTGAGCTATGACATTGCCCGTAAAAACGTGGCCAATAATGACACTCTTTTCAAGCTTTCGCAAATCAGGTTTAAAGAAGGGCGAATTGGGGAAAATGAACTGTTGCAGCTGGAGCTGAGTTTGCTCACCTCCCGGCAAAGCCTGGAGCAGGCCGTGCTGGACATGGAAACCAGTACCCTGCGGCTCAAGGTTTTTCTGGGCATTACAGATGACTACCCTATCAGGTTGACAACCCCAGACTTGATCCCGCAGTTTCCGGTAGATGAGGAGTTTGCCCTTGCCCAGGCAAAAAAATACCGGGCCAGGGTCATTGGTATGCAGCGTGAGGAGCTGGAGGCTGAAAGGGGAGTGGCGGTGGCAGAAGGCCAGACCGGTTTCAACGCGAACCTGTTTCTGCAGTACGGTCTTACCCAGCAGGCCATTGAGGTGGCGGAGGCTTATAGAGATCCGGCTGAGCAGCAGCGGGTACGGCTAGGCTTTACCCTCCCCATCATGGACTGGGGCCGAACCAAGAGTAGAATTGGAACCGCCAAAGCCAACCAGAAACTGGTAAAGGCCAATTTGCAGCAGCAGCAGGTGAACTTTGACCAGGATGTGTACCTGCAGATCAAGCGGTTCAAGATGCTGCGGGAGCAGATGAAAGTGGCGCAGAAAGCCAATGAACTGGCTGAACGCCGGTACCAGGGTGCCAAAGACAGGTATCTGGAGGAAAAGATTGGGCTGCTGGAGCTGAACCAGGCGGCGGCAGAACGTGATTCAGCTAGAAGAGGGTACGTGGGCTCGCTCAGAAACTTCTGGAACGCCTACTACAACCTCAGGCTCATGACTTTGTATGACTTTGAGCTGAACCAGCCGCTCACCATTCCGTTGCCATTCTAACACAGCTAAAACAAAAAAGGAGAGAGTCCGCTACTAATGGCGGGCTCTCTCCTTTTTTAGAGAAGGTAAGTAGCACTTTAAGCAGGGTAATAGCTGGAAAGCCATTGTTGGGCTTCTTCAATAGCATCAAAGGCCTTTGCTTCAAACACTTTCAACTCATTGATAAAAGTGGCCGCAGTTGATCCTCCAAACGTGTCTGGATTCGCGAGCATGGCAATGCGTTTTAACCCGGCTTTGGCGGCGGCAGGTGCCCATTCATTTAAAACCCAATTCATGGAGTGGTTCCAGGAGCCCACAATCAGGCGGGTATCATTCAGTACGCAGTTGAAACCGGCTTGGGCAAGGGCTTCGGTGTAGGCTTTGGCGCCAGCTTTCACGTTCTCCTCGGTTAAATAGCCCATCCAGTTCACATAGATCAACCGGTTGTTAAAATCCTCTTCCACGGTGATGTACACTCTGCCGAAGGGATTAACAAGCTCATTTTTCATAGTTTTAAACAGGACTTTCTGAGGAGACACCAAATGCTTGGTTTTCATTCAGTGAAAAGGAAAATTATTTAGTAGGCTGCCCCATGACGGCACAACGCAAAATTCCCTTTTGGGGCTGTTTTTACAAAAACAGCCCCAAAACGGGAATCACTAAGCAAGTTGGGGTACCTTATCCTTTGCTGGCCAGCAGGTACAGGACGGCCATTCTAATGGCCACCCCGTTCTCCACCTGATCCAGAATGACAGAGTGGTGGGAGTCAGCGGCGTCTGAGGTAAGTTCCACGCCCCGGTTAATAGGCCCCGGGTGCATGAGCACAATTTCTTTGTTCAGCTCATCCAGCATCTTTTTATTGATCCCGAAGTAAAGGGCGTACTCGCGCAGTGACGGGAACAGCTTTCCGGTCTGGCGCTCCAGCTGGATGCGCAACACGTTGGCCACGTCACACCACTGCAGGGCTTCGCGCACGTTCCAAAACACCTTTACCCCCAGCTCGCCAATGTGTTTGGGCAGAAGCGTGGGCGGGCCGCACACCGCCACTTCAGCCCCCTGTTTCTGCAAGGCGAAGATGTTGGAAAGGGCAACCCGGGAATGGGTGATATCACCAATGATGGCTATTTTTTTACCGCCTACTTCGCCCAATCGCTCTCTAATGGAGAAGGAGTCTAACAGGGCCTGGGTGGGGTGCTCATGGGTGCCGTCTCCGGCGTTGACAATGTTGGCGGTGATCTTGCGGGACAGGAAGTGGGGGGCGCCGGGGCTGCTGTGCCGCATCACTATCATGTCTACCTTCATGGCCAGAATGTTGTTGACCGTATCCAGCAGCGTCTCGCCCTTCTTTACAGATGACCCGGAGGCTGAGAAGTTGATCACATCGGCTGAAAGCCGTTTCTCTGCCAGCTCAAAAGAAAGACGGGTGCGGGTGGAGTTCTCAAAGAAAACGTTGGCAATGGTGACGTCCCGTAAGCTGGGCACTTTCTTGATAGGCCGGTTCAATACCTCCTTGAACTGGTCTGCCGTCTCAAAAATGAGCTGGATGTCTTGTGGGGTAATGTCTTTGATGCCCAACAGGTGCCGGACGCTAAGCTGTTGCATGGGTTATTCTTGGTCTGGGGTAATGGTTAAAAGCCAGATGGCATCTTCTGCAGAGTTGGGTCCTTGCCACGCTACTTCTACCCGCTGGGAGTGCTGTGAATCAACACGCTGGCCGGTATAAGTAGCCTCAATGGGCAGATCGCGGGTATACTGGCGGTCAATAAGCACCAGCAGCTCCACCTGCGCCGGGCGGCCGTAAGAAATCATGGCGTCTAAAGCTGCCCGTACTGAGCGGCCGGTGTACAGCACATCATCTACCAGAATGACGCGCTTACCCTCTAAAGAGAAATCTACTTTGGTGGCATTGGGGGCCAAAGGGGCAGCCCGGCGTCTAAAATCATCTCGGTGGAAGGTGATGTCCAGATAACCGGTTTGCACCGTCACCCCTAGTATTTCCTGGAGGGTCTTTTGCAGACGGTCTGCGGCATAGATACCGCGGGGTTGCAGGCCTAAAATGACAGAGTCAGAGAAATCACGGTGCGTCTCAATCAGTTGGTGCGCCAGGCGCCTGATCATGATCTGAAACAGAGCGTGCGGAACAATGAGGCGTTTATGCATGGTCCGGGTTTTGGGCAAATATAAAGACTTACCAGAAGCCGAAGTAGTAAAAACCAGATTTAATCTGCTGAAAAACCCTCACTGGAAAAGAATGCGCTGTAAAAACAGAACCGATTTGCTCTTTCCTTCCTTGGTGGGCAGACGCCTGTACCCATACGCCAGAAGATTTTGGTTATACCAGGGCAGCACCCCGTCTGGCTCCTTCAGAATAGGCTTTCCCTCATACCCGTCTTGCTGCAGGGCAACCGGTGGCTGTAGGCGCCAGGATGAGTTGCGGAAAAGGGAATAGTGCAAGGAACCGTCTTTTACATACGCCAGGGCCAACTCTCCCTGAGGATTTACCGCTGAGGTGACTGTGGGCGAGACAGTGGTTTTATGGTGCTGGAGCGCTATACTGCCCTCTTCTATTAAATTGCCCCCCTGGTCAAAGACCAGAATGAGTGCGGCTTGAAACCGGTAGCTGACATAGATCCGTTTCCCCTGCAGCATGGTAGTGGTGGGTGCATGCTCTGATCTAAATTGGAAAAACCCTTGCTGCTTAGAGCCAACGGTGACAGAAGAGTTGGCTACCTGCGTATACGCTGGCCCGGGTTCAAAAGGAACTTTGCTGTAGATGGTTTTATATACTTCGGCCACCACAGAAAAACCTGCGGGATGGGCCGTTGCCTGGTGGAGATACACCTGTTGCCGTAGGGAGAAGTCTTTGCCTTTTGCTTTCTGGCGGTTGTACCTTCTCTTGAGCCGCTGGAGCTTAGGGGTATGCTCATACTCAAAAATATGCTGTAGTTGGCCTAACTCATAGAAGGTAGCGTTGCCTGCCAGGCCTGAGCTGAAGATGCCCTTGGTAAAAGAGCTGCCCCTGTCACCGTAGGTGCCAATGATCTGTTTTGAAGGGGTAATGCCCGTTGTAATTCTGGCTTGCTGAAAAACGCTGTTCAGCTGGGCCGGTACCACCAGGCTTTCCTTTAAATCGCCCCTGGGGGAAATCTGGTTGATTTTAAACCTGGACTGTAGGCTGTTGGTTTCAGTGGCTACCAGGTCAGTGAGGCGAAGGGCATGGTCAGTTCTTACATCTGTCAGTTGTTCTTTTGAGTGATACATGGCAGGCAGCAAAGAAAGCTGCTGTTGAGCCGGGTCAAGGGCCAATAGAAGGGTGGTTCCGGTTCGCTGCTGTTGTGCGCAGATCAGTAGCTGCCCCGCTGCCACACTCATTCCGGTAATGGTCACGTTACCTGCTGTCTGCTCATGGCGGGTAAGCCAGGCCTGGCCTGTGGAACTGGAAATCTGGTACAGCAAAAGGGAAGGGGTGCCACTTATGGAGAATAATAAATAAAAGAGCTGAGAGTCAGATGATACTCCAACCAGTTTGGTAAGTGGTTGCTGCTCAAACCTCTGTTGCCACACGGGTTGCAGTTGGTGGTTGAGTTTGCTTACCAGAAAATGGTCTTTTTTGGTGACAGACCCAGACCTGGTGGTAACCAGCAGGAGGGAACTGTCTGGGAGCGGCTGTAGCCAGTGGCGGTCACTAAAAGGTGAACTTTCCATCTCGGTTCGTACGCCTAACTTCATTGGCTGGGCCAAAACAGACGGCTTTGGCAGGAAAAGAAACCCCATCAGGAGCACCTTTAAGAAAAGCAGCCGAAGAGGTAAAGACATAAACGAGGTGTCAGATTGAAGGCGTGGGGTTTAGTGTGAAAAGGAGGGTCAGGCCCTGGCGCTTATTCAAACACCACGTTCTGGAGGTAGAACACGGTGCGGGCATCTCCGGCGGCGGGCCTGATTCGCTGAAACCCGAACGCCACAAAATTGCCCCCGTACCAGTGTACAATTCCTTCATTGTTGCTGGTCACCTTTTTGTCTGTCTCCTCCTGCAGGCGTACCTCTACTTTCTCCTCATTGGAGAGGGAGACATTGGGCTGGAGGGTTTTGAATCTGAGAAACTCATCTTCTGGGTAGACCATGGCTATATGCCCGTTGGGCATCACACCCGCTTCAATGGTAGGGGCCAGTACAGGGTAGGTTTTATTTTGCAGCTTAAAGGCGTTGTCCCAGATCAGGTTACCCTGGCGGTCAAAGACACAGGCAATGGCATGGCTAAACCGGAACCCTTCAGAAACGCGCCGGGTAAACGGTCCGTTCCCGAAATCTGATGGGCCGGGGCTGGTGTAGCCATTGTTGTTGTACTGCGGGTAGTAGATTTCGCCCACCAGCGCATATCCCTGGGGGTGGGGCATAAGGGGGTGCAGCAGCAACCGGTACCGCAGGATCATAGGTTTGCCTTTTGCTTCCCGTTTGGCAAATTTTTCTCTGAGCCGTTTTTGTCTGCCTGGAGTGGTGTACTCAAAGAAATGCTTCAGCTGGCTGAACTCATAGTATTTCAGGTTGCCGGCAAGATCACCCGTAAAAAGCCCTTTAGAGAAAATAGTGGTGCGGTAGCCAAAGGTGCCAATTAAAAGTTTGGAGAGCGTATCACCGGGGGTGAGGCGGGCCGGCTGCAGGTTGTTGTCTATGTCGCGGGGCTGGAGGAAATACGTGCCCACTACCTCGCCCAGGGAGGTCATGCGTTTGGTTTGCACCCGGGAGCGCCAACCGTTGGTTTCGCCCACCACAAACTCCACTGTCTTGGTCAGCGTGTCAACCCTGAATTCGCCCAGGTCATCTTCTGTGCCAAAAACAGCCGGCAGCAGCCGTATTTCCTCTTCTGCCGGGTTAAGGTGCAGCATGTTGAGTTTCATGTGCTCCAATCCGTAGAGAAAAACCTGCCCGTCTAGGGCTTTCATGTCTCGTAGGTCAATATACGCGGTGGGCAGCTTGTGCTCAGAATAGAAAGCGGCTCCTGTGGCCGGGTCTACTTTGTAGAGCATCAGCTTCTTGAGCTCCCTGGTGGAAAAAAGGAGGTAAATGTTCTGTTGGTCAGCCGTCACATACTCCAGGCTGGTGCCGTTGAGCTGTTCATGCTTGGTGCTCCACACCTGCTCCAGGCGTTTAGAGAATTTAGTCAGTACAAAATCCTCTTTAGAGAACCAGGTGCTGCGCTTGGTGGTGATGACCAGAAGGGTAGAGTCTGGCAACGGCTGTACCAGGTGGTCTTCTTCATAAGAATCACTTTTCAGCTCAGCCCTGAAAGTCTGGGCCGGGGCCGCCGGTTTTTCCTTTTCTTTATGTTTCTTTTGTGCCTGGCTACTAAGGCAGATGCTCCAGCAGGCTAGGAACAGGCTCCACTTGGTAATGCTTCTGATGAGTAGTGACATAAAAAGAGGGTGCCAGTGAAAGATTATAACACGTAGAAATGCCAGCGGGGCCAGCCAAAACTCAGGTAACGCTAGTTCCCCAGCTTGAGCAGGTAATCAAACTCAGTTGGGGTGACCGGCATGACAGAAAGCCGCGACTGCCGCAGCAAGGCAATGTTCTGCAGCTGCTCTTCTTTTTTGATCTGGTCCAGGGTTACCGGTGTGGCAAACGCTTTCTCTGGCGCCAACGTGACCGCCAGCCATCTGGGATCATCTGCCGTGGGGTCTGGGTACGCTTCTTTGGCCACTTTGGCAATACCCAGAATGGCTTTCTCAGAGACACTGTGGTAATAGAGAACCAGATCCCCTTCTTTCATAGCCTGCAGATTGTTGCGGGCCTGGTAATTTCTTACCCCGTCCCAGGTGGTGTGGCCATCACGCTCCAGATCAGACCAGGCGTATTTTTCAGGTTCAGACTTTACTAGCCAGTAATTCATAAGGTAAAAACAAGGACCTGTGTGGCAGGTACAAGACAAGTTGAATAAAGGTGGATACTAATTTTCTTCAGGGGTTAACCGGCGCACTTTTAAAACCGTGGGAGCCGCTGAGATGATTTCAAGTTTAGCAGGCTGCCTGCTGGTATCTGAGAACGTAACCTGTATCTGGTTTTTTGAAGTTGCCTTCCAGGTACCGGGCTGCTCCTCCAGACCATCTGCCGGGGCAATGCCATAGTGTATAAAGGTGCCGTCCTGCTTCAGCATAAACCCGGTACGCCCGCGCGACGGCGGAAACCGGAAGGTGTTGGGGCGGTAGGTGCGCACATCGGCGGAGTCTTCCTCATACGAGTACAGCCAGGTCTGGCCATACACCGCGTCTGGTAAGGCGGCACCGGTGCGGCATTGAAACGCCATCAGGCCCAACATGAAAAGGCAAAGCAAAGACAGTTTCTTCATAGGGTGAGTTTGCCAAAGACGCATATCCTGGTAAACTAGGCACAAGATAATAAATAGTTCTGTTTTATGAGTTCTGAGTTTATAGACTTGAGTTCTGGGGGCTGGATTTAGTTTAAACCATAGATTTTTCTGGCAGCTTTTTCTGTTTTAGGGCTGTTTTCCCAAAAACAGCCCTAAAACAGCAGGTTGAGGGCGCGCACTCGCCAGAGGCGGGTAACGGCTTGACAAGAAGAAGCGGTTTAGCCCCTACTCAGCACTCAGGACTCAGAACTCAGGACTAACTTTGTATCTTTGCTTGACCACCCTTAGCCAATCTTTTCCGTGGAAAACAAAGAACTCATCCGTATGTTCCGGCTCACGGCTTCACTCATGGAGCTGCATGACGAGAACCCGTTCAAGATAAGATCCTATACCAGCGCCGTCATGGTGCTGGAGCGCCTAGAGCAGCCCATTCACCAGATGAGCCAATCACAACTGGAGAAGCTGGACGGTATTGGCAAAGGCATGGCCGCCAAGATTCTGGAAGCCGTGCAGACCGGCAGCCACGCAGACCTGAACCGCCTGCTGGAAACCACCCCCGAGGGCGTAGTGCAGATGCTCAGCATTAAAGGCATTGGCCCCAAGAAAATCAAAACCATCTGGAAAGACCTGGGTGTGGAAACCATTGAAGGGCTGCGGGAGGCGTGTGAGAAAAATGAGATCTCTAAGCTGAAAGGCTTCGGGGCGAAAACCCAGCAGACCATTCTGGAGGGGCTGCAGTACACTGAGGCCAACAAAGGCAAACTGCTGTGGGCCGAGGCCGAGCCGCTGGCGCTGGATTTGCTCCAATTTCTGAAAAACAGGCCAGAAACGGCTTCCGCCGAAGTGGTGGGGGAGGTACGCCGCAACCTGGAAACCGTAGAGACCCTGCAGTTCCTGATCAGCCTGAAAGAAGACAGCCACTGGCCGGCTTTCCTGCAGGAGTTGCCGGGGGTGACGCCGCTGGAAAACCTCTCCGGCCCCTTTGTGTGGCGGGGGGCGCATGACGCCTCAGGCGTGAAGCTGGAGGTGCGGCTGGTGCCGGAGCGGCGGTTTGCGAACCAGGTGTTCTTGTATTCGGCCAACCCGCACTGGCTGGGGCTGCCCGTGAATGAGAACGGCGACACCCTCATGGCCGAAGCCTACGGCGAACCAGCCATTTCTGAAGAAGAAATCTTTCAGCGGGTCAGCCTGCCGTTCATTGCGCCGGAGCTAAGGGAAAGCGCGCGCGTGCTGGAGTTGGCCAAAGAAAACAAGCTGCCCGCCCTGCTCACAGACGCTGACCTGAAGGGTACGGTGCACAACCACAGCACCTACTCAGACGGGGCCCATACGCTGGAGCAGATGGCCGTGCATTGCCAGCAGCTGGGCTATGAGTACCTGGGCATCTGTGACCACTCCAAATCTGCCTACTACGCCAACGGCCTGCAGGAATTCAGGATCAAAGAGCAGCACAAAGAGATAGACCGCCTGAACCAGGAGCTGGGTCCGTTCAAAATCTTCAAAGGCATTGAGTCAGATATTCTAGCCGATGGTTCCTTAGACTATGACCCGGAGGTCTTAGCGTCTTTTGACTTCATTGTGGCTTCCATTCACAGCAACCTCAAAATGGACATCATCAAAGCCACCGACCGCCTGCTCACCGCCATTGCCAACCCGTACACCACCATGCTGGGGCACCCCACCGGCCGTCTGCTCCTGCGCCGCGAAGGCTACCCCATTGACCACAAAGCCGTCATTGACGCCTGCGCCGAACACCAGGTGATCATTGAAATCAACGCCAATCCCTGGCGGTTAGACCTGGACTGGCGCTGGGTAGAGTACGCCCTTAGCCAAAACGTGCTGCTCAGCATCAACCCAGACGCCCACAGCATGCGCGGCTACGAAGACATGCGCTACGGCGTGTTGGTAGGCCGAAAAGGCGGTTTAACAGCAGAGATGACCTTCAACGCCAAGAGCCGGGAGGAAGTGGAGTCGTACTTCGCGGAGCGGAAAAAGGCGAAGGGGATTTGAGTTGTTCTGTACGTCACAAACCTGAAGTCACACCTCCTGGTCATCTTGGAAAGATCTTGTGGGCGAACAGTAAAAACTGACTATCGCTGCTTTTTTGGTTTGCTTACAAGATCTTTTTAATCAAAATCTACTTGGTCATATTCAGAAGGAACAATGGCTTTGAAAGTCGCTTTCCCATTAGTGATTTGAAACTCAAGGGTTCTTTTCACGAACTGGGGGAGCCCTTTATCTACACCTGGTTTCCAGGCAGGCATTTGGCTAAGGGTTTCGGTGAGGTTTTCTTCAATGCCATGGCCAAGGTTTGACATGGTTTTGATTCTGGTAACCTTTCCGGCGGGTGTCACTATGAAAGATAGTTTTGCGGTGCCGCTTACTTTTTTCTGTGCCGCTGTTGCAGGAATTTTGTAGTGTTGCCTGATAAAGCTGGCCAGGGCTTTTTCACCTTTAGGAAATTCCGGGTTCTCCATTGTTCCCAGAAAGACACCTGCCTCATATGCTTCTTCATCATAGGCAAGTTCTATAAAGGGAGATTTCCCACGCAAAAAGCTAGGAATAGATCTTGGAGCGGGCACCCTGATAGGAACCGTGTATTTTACATTGACCGGTTCCCCGTCCTGCCTTCCTGGTTTCCACTGGGGCATTCCCTTTATAACATTCACTGCATTTTGGTCTACACGAGGATGAACCCTGTTTAAGTTCTGCACATCCTGTACATACCCAAAATAATCTACCACAAACGTTACATAGATGGTAGCCAAAGTATCTGGTGAAGAAGCGTACCTAGGTAAGATAAAATTATCCCTGATGTAGTAGATCAATGAATCATTCCCACCCGGGAATTCAGGCATTTCCTCTACCGCAATATAAATTTTAGCATTGGAGTTCTCCCCGGTTTGAGCGAAAGCTGGAAAGGCAAAAAGGAGAAATAGAAGATAGAGGTAAATAGGCCGCCTCATAGGTAAGAAATGAAGAAATTGATTTATTCGACCAAGATACTCAAATTGCCTTTCCTGTTTTTCAGCTACTTTTAAGAAAATAGCTTAAAAACAGGAAAGGTATAAGATGTGCTACTATCGCAACAGGAATCAACATCATGGGCACTTCGTACAAATAGAAAAACAGTAACTGTGAATTGCCATGGCCAACCCCTCACCCCGCCTCACCTCCTTCAAAGAGTTCTACCTGTTCTACCTCTCAGAGCACCAGAACACCACCAGCCGGGTGCTGCATTTTACCGGAACCGGCTTGCTTCTGATACTGCTCATAGCGGCGTTGGTATTGGGGCGGTATGCGTGGCTGTGGGGGTTGCCGGTGATTGGCTACGGGTTTGCGTGGGTGGGGCACTTCTTCTTTGAGAAAAATAGGCCGGCCACGTTCCAATACCCGCTCTACAGTCTGGCGTCAGATTTTGTGCTGTTTTTCCAGTTGCTGATTGGTAAGCAAAAGTTCAGGTCTAAATAGTGCCAAAAGCCATTTTCAACCTGTTTTTCAGAAAACAGGCCGAAAACGGAAAACTCATTCTATTCTTCTTTTCTTAGCTGGCCGAACCGCTTCTTTGGTGCCCGCTGGTTTCCGGTCTACCGGAAGGGGGGCGGTAGCGCCTTTCCCTGATTTCCCGCCTCTCAGGTACGTGAATTCCAGAATCGCCCCGCGGTACTGGTTGCCTTTGGGGTCTTCGCCCGAGGGGCCGGAAGTGACCGAGGAGCTGTCTACGGCCAGATAGATTTTTTTACCGTCTGGGGAGAGGGCCAGATCGCGGTAGCGGGTTTGGGATTGATGGAAGTAAGAGAGGGTGTCACCTGTCACGGCGGTGCCCGAAGCATTGAGTTTTACCCTGATCAGTTTCCCGGTTTTAAGGGTGGGAATGAGCAGCGAGTTCTGCCAGCCGGGTATGGCCGAGGCCGTATACACCTCAATGCTGCTGGGCGCATCTGACGGCCACTCCGGCGAGGCCTTCCCCCCGCTTCGCTCCTGCTCCAGAATGCGCTGGAGGAAAGCGTTTGAGTGGGGGTAGAGACTGAGAAGAGGATCTCGGTAGGTGTCTTTCCCAATGGCCGCCGCATTGGCGTTCTCACTGGTGATGGTGGGGTAGGTGGTGTGCCATTCGCCGGGAAGGTGGGAGTGGCTGCTCACACCCGCCGCCAAGCCGTTGTAGTTGTTGTCATTGTACCCAATAATAAGCGGGTGGCCGTAGTTCTTGCCTTTCTCTAGCAGGTTGATCTCGTCGTCTGAGAAAGGGCCGTGTTCACTGGTGTAAATCTGGCCAACTCCCCCAATTTCGGCGTACGCCAGGCCTTGGGCGTTGCGGTGGCCGTAGGTCCAGACGGCGTTCTGCTTCCCTGGTTTGGTAAACGGATTGTCATTGGGGATCCAGCGGTCAAAGCCGCCTCGGTCCCTGTCTGGCTCCAGGTTGAACCGAAGCACTTTCCCTTCATAGCTGCTGATCTGCTGCGCATGGTTGGGGCGGCCTACATTTTTAAATTGCCCGGCGCCCATGTCGCCCACGGTGTAAAATAAGAAGTGCTTTCCGTTCACGGGGGCAATGAGTAGCCGGCCAGAGTTGTGGTCATTGCTGCCGGGTATGCTGTCACAGAGAATTGTGGGGTTTGCCAGTTTCTGTGCCTTCTGGTCATAGTCATACCGCACCACCCTCATGGTGAAATGGCAGCCGCCAAAGTTGGGGTCACAGCCATCGCCCGGCTGGTTGGCCCCCGCGAAACGGTAGGCGTAGGCAAGGTACACATACGGTTTTCCGGTGAGCAGCTGCGGGTGCAGGGCTAGACCCATCAACCCGCCCTGCGGCCAGGGCTTGCCCCCGTCCAGGCTGTCTGGGACCTTGTCATACCGGGGGAAGTTTTTGGCGTTGTTCAGGTCCAGCAGTACGGTTTGAGCGCCGGTGGCAGGATTGATCCGGTTTACCCGGTACCCTTTTGCCTCTGTGACCCACAGGTGCTGGTCCGGCCCGTACGTCACCTCCCAGGGGTCGCTGAGGTGAGCCTTGACTACCCGCACCATGAAGACTTCTCCCTTGGGGCCCGTTACCTGTTGGGCTTTGGTGGCCCGGGGGAAGCAGGCGAAAATGAATAAACTTACGAGAAGAAAAAGTGAGCGGGCCATGGGGACAAATGCTGGATACCGGTTCTTTAAACCGCCGCCCGCGGTAATTGGTTGTTCAAAACCAGAAATGGCGGGCAGAATCAGTATTTACCCCTGCCGCCGGAACTGCTCAGGGGTGCGCCCTGCCTCTTTCTTGAAAAACCGGCTGAAATAGGAATTGTCTTCAAACCCCAGGGCCTGCGCCACCTGTGCAATGTTGAGGTGCGGCGAATGGATGAGCAACCGCTTGGCTTCCAGTACCAGCCGCTCCTGCAGTAAATCTGAGGTGGTTTTGCCCAGGTTCTCTTTGCAGAGCTCGTTCAGGTACTTAGCGGTGAGATGCAGGGCCTGGGCGTAGAACGAAACGGGGCGGTGCTCCCGGTAATGCCGCTCCACCAGCGTCTCCAGCTGGTACAGCTGGAAGGGCCATGTGGTGCTGCCAGACAGAGGGGACTGGCTGGGGTACAGGCGCAAGAGCTGGATCAAAAGCAGGTGCAGGTAGCTTTTCAGGGCGTCTGTCTGCAGTGGCTGGGGCGTCTGGTATTCTTGCAGCAGGTTCTGAAAAAGCTGCTCAACGGGGGCGGCTTCTGCCGCCGAAAGGGTGACCAACGGCAGTTGTTGCCAGGCCCTGAAGAACGGAAACTGTCTCAGTTTCTCTGTTTCCTGCCCGTTGGGGAAAAACTCCGGTGAAAAGAACAGCAACGTACCTGCGTGTCTGGGGCCAGGTCCCAGGCGTGCACCTGGCCGGGCGTTAGAAAGAAAACGGTGTGCGGTTGTATGGGGTACTCGGTGAAATCAATGGTGTGGGTACCCCGGCCCTGCCGGAGATAGAGCAACAGGTAAAAGTCGTGCTTGTGCGGGGCCTGCACAAAGGCGTGCTTCTGCCGGTGGGTCTGCAGGTCTACCACGTGAAAGCCCTGGGTCAGGGCGCGGGCGGCGGTAAAATCAGGAATACGGTAGACAGGGAGTTTTTCGGGCATACGCCAAGCGGTGTGCGCCGCGCTGGTTTCGCCCGAAATTACCAAAAATAGCCTATAAACAGCAACTTTGGTTAATGCCCCCGCGCCTGCGGACTGCTGGCGGCGGTGGGGTTGTAGCTGATGAAGATGTTAATCCAGATGGCCCGGGAAAGTTTGAAAATGGCCGGCAGAAAGAGCACCAGGCTCAACACCAGGGCCGCCATGAGGGACCAAAGGGTTACTTCGCCTGAGTAGAGCATCATGAGCACCACAAACGCAAGGGTAGGGGCGGTGGTGAGGCCGTAGCTCACGTACATGGCGCCGTAGTAATAGCCCGGCTCCGGCTCGTACACCTGCTGGCACACAGAGCAATGGTCTTTCATCTGCGAGAACCTGCTCCAGCTCAGGAGGTTGTTGTTCTCAAATAAATCGCCTTCGTGGCAGCGGGGGCATTTGAGTTTGGCAATGCTGTATAGTTTAGAACCTTTCCCTAACATGGCTTCCGGTGGTTAAGTCTACTACAAAGGTACGTGCCGCAGGCAGATTGGGATAGGACAAATGACGGTTGTTGCGGTGATTTTAGTAGAGACCAGGCACCGCCTTGTCTCTTACGCATTGAAGATAACTCCCCTCCCGGGAAGGGTTGGGGTGCTTGCAGCTGGTTCTCCTTATTTTGTTCTATAGCAGCTTTTGTTCCTGTTGAACCTACCCTACAACGTCTTCCTGATCCTGCCGAGGGAACTTTTACCTTAAATTACCTTTTGCTCCCATTCCCGTTCCTGCCAAGCCTTTGACTGCAGTTGCTTTCTGCCTGCGTTTGTCACGTTGATTCTTGATGCTCAACCTAACCAAAAGAATCAAGAAGCCCCTGACTCGCTGCCGCTCAAACAGGAGGGGCTTCATTTAATTTCGCACCTGGATACCGCTATTTTTTCATAGCTGCTGTGGCCATTACGGTTTTGAACCGTCTGTCCGTGCTCCCGCTAAGCTCCTCGGCGCCTGCGGCTTCTGCGTCGCCCGCTCCCGCAGGCACTGATGAGGAGGTATAAGGGTCTGCGGTAATTCTTAGGTACAATTAACTGGTGGTGCAGTTGGTGGGGCTTCTGTTCTGTTTCGGGCCTGTTTTCCAGAAAACAGACCCAAAACGCAAACTAGCTTTTAGGGCGCTGTTCTTCTGCTATTCCTACTACTCCTTCTTTTCCAATACCCCATTCCCCACTGACTGCAGCTTTCTCAGTAACTCTCTGTTTCCCACTAAGGCGCGGAAGTTACTTCCGTGCCTTACATCAATAGCAGATACTCCCCCTTAGAAGGGGGCGAAGGGGGATGTTTACACCTGCTGATCCACGCATGCCTGATTACTCCCCTCCCTGGAGGGGTAGGGGTATTCTCACGCATAGCTGATCTCCCCGCGGCTCCCGGCGAGTCTGGAGACTCGCACCATCCTTGGCACGAGACAGCAGTCTCGCGCCAGTTGCCTGACTCAACCGCATCAGTAATCCACCATCAGCCATTTCCAAAGACACCGTGGTGATCGCAGCTGCTGTGAACGTTTGGGCAAGTTTCATTCTCCAACCCCGGCTTTTGCGTTTTTCGCCTGTTTTGGCCAAAACAGGCCGAAAACACGGCCCCTCAACTATCAAAGCTGAGGGACCGTTGCGAGCAAAAGTGCAGGGCCAGAAGTTGGTAGCCACGCTAAGGTTACTTGCTTACCCGGTTTTCTTCGTCACCGGTTCCTGTTCTGCGGTTGCGGGCGGTCTTGATTTTGCTGTTCCCAAATTTGTAGTCGAAGCTCAGGTTGAGGCGGCGGCTTTCCCACTCGTTCTGCCAGTACATGTTCACGTTGTCATAGTGCAGGTGGGCCCTGAAACGGGAGGTGTTAAAGATGTCGTTGAGTTTGAGGCTCACGGTGGCGCGGCCGTCCAGAAAGGTCTTCTTGCCGCCCAGGTTCAACTGGTAGTTGGCCTTGTTCTGGAAAAGCCCAGACACAGACGGGGAACTGTAGTACCCGGCAATCTGCACGCTGAAGTTCTTAGGCAGCACAAAGTTATGGTCGGTGCTGAGGTCCCAGGAGAACTGCTCCTGGTTGTACTGCTCACCCTGCACGGGTGTGTTTACCTTGTTCAGGCTGGCCTGCACCTGCAGGTTGGCGTTCCACCATTTCTTCACGGGCAGGGTACCGCCGCTGCTGAAGCTCAAAGACGTGGCGCGGGCCAGGTTCTGTGGCGTGCTGATGCTTTCCTTGGTAACATCATTCTGGCGCACCACTTCCATCACAAAATCTTTCTGCTCCAGGTAACTGATGCCCAACAGCTGGAAACCTTTGAAGATGTAGTTGAACTGGAACGAGTGGGAGAACGACGGTTGCAGGAACGGGTTGCCCTTGAGGCCGGTGTACGGGTCTGAGTAGAACGTGAACGGGTTCAGGCTGCGGTAGTTGGGCCTGCTGATACGGCGGCTGTACGAGGTGGAGAACTGGTGGTCATCTTTGGGGCTGTAACTCACAAAAGCGCTGGGGAACAGCTCCCAGTAGTTGCGGTTGGCCACATTCTGGGTAGTGAGCGAAGTACCTTCGGAGATGGTCTGCTCGGCCCGCAGGCCCGCCTTGAAGCTCAGCTGTTTGCTGAATTTCTTGCTCAGGCTCAGATAACCGGCGTTGATGTTCTCGTCATACAGAAAGTGGTTGGTGCGGCCCGCGTCATTCTGCCAGCCGGTTTCCTGGCGGCGCTCAAACCTGATGTCTGAGTCATTCTGCACCCAGCTGCTTTTCCAGCCGGTCTCGGCTTTCCAGTTGCTGCCCAGCGGGTGCACGTAGTCCAGCTTCACAGCAAAAATACGGATGGCGGCGTCTGAGAAGCTCTGCAGTTGCTCCAGTTCCCTTTCGCCGGTCACGGCGGCCCCCAGGTACTGGTTGGTGAACAGCTCGTCTGCCCCGTTGCGGTAGCGCACAAAATCAGCGTCAAAGGAGAGGGAGCGGCCGGTGGTGTCTATGTCAAACTTATAGTTGGCGTTGAGGCTGTAGTTGTGAGAGGCCACGTCTCTGGGGTTGTTCATCTGCACGCTGCCAATGGCGTTGCCCGGCACGTCATAATTCACTGAGTTGCTGGTGGTGAGCGTGTTCTCTGGCGAGGTGTAGCCTTTGAGCATGAGGCCCACGGTGTGCTGCTTATGGATGAACCAGTCGCCGCCCGCCACTACGTTCACGCTTTTGGTTTTGGGGTGCCAGAAGTTCACAGACCGGTACAGGCTGTCTCTGATGGTGCGCTCCATGGTGAGGCGGTTGTATGAGTTGTAGTGGCCGGTGTTGAGGCGGGTGTAAAAGCTGAACTTGCCCAGGTTGTAGTTCAGGTTGATGCCCGCCCACGCCTTTTCATATTTGCCGTAGCCGGTGCCCACGCTCAGGGTGCCGTTCATGCCTTTGGTGAGTTCGCGCTTGAGCTGGATGTTGATCACGCCCGCCGTGCCCGCCGCGTCATAAGAAGCCGGTGGGTTGGCAATGAGTTCCACCTTACTTACCGCCGAGGCGGGTAAGGATTTGAGGTAGTTGCTCAACTCGGTGCCGCTCATGTAGGTCATCTTGCCGTTGAGCATCACGTTCACGCTGCCGCTGCCCCTAAAGAGAATGTTGTCATCTTTGTCCAGGCGCACGCCGGGGGCGTTTTTAAGTACTTCCAGGGCATTGTCGCCGGCGGTATTCAGTTTCTCCACGTTCAGGATGAGGCGGTCAGCCTGCTGTTCCAGCAAGGGGCGCTGGCCCTGCACCACCACCTCTTTGAGTGCGGTGGTTTTCTCCAGGGCTTGTAAGGCCGGTACCTGCACCGGCTGCCCCTTCACGGCAAACGGCTGGCTCACGGCGGTGTTGAAGTCAATGCGGCTGGCCTTTACCAGGTATCGGCCGGCGGCCACTTTCTCAAACACGTACGTGCCCGCCTCATCTGCCATCATAGAATTGGCCACGCTGGAGTCTGGCAGCTGCACCAGCAGAATAGTGGCGAAACCCACCGGTTTCTGGGTTTTAGCCTCCAGCACCTGGCCTTTCACGGTGGTGCCGGGCTGGGCCAATGCCCACGGGGACAGCAGCGCGGTGAACAGAAGCAGGAGGAACAGGCAGCGGGTGTAGTAGAGGTGACGGCGCATGGGGAAATGGGTTTTGGTGAAATGATGCCCAAAGGTGCGCGGGCTGGCCTTCACCCGAAAAAAAATAATCCCAACGCCTGGGAAAATTATGCCAACTGCTGTTTTCGGCCTGTTTTCTGACAATACTTCGGACAGTTTATGCTGCGATTCTGCCGAAGTTAAGGACACAGTCTGTTTTGTCCTTGTTATTTAAGTGGCTTTTGTCAAAACCGAACACGG
>NZ_LRMM01000159.1 GCF_001647275.1 Rufibacter ruber
CCTGTTTTCCAGAAAACAGGCCAAAAACGGCACTTACGGTTTAGGGCAATTTTAAATTTGCCATGGCGCTGCAAAACGCCAAAAAAAGTACCGGCGTTTACACGTTTCTGGCCCTAGCGCTGTTACGCGGCTCAAGAACTGCCGCCGCAGAGCCTTTCCCTGCTTTTTACGCCCGTAAAAGCGAGAGTTTACCTTGCACTTCAAGGCTTTCCCATGTATATCTTCGGCTTACCAGTCATTACTTAACATAAATAATAAGCTAAAGACAATAAATGGCTTTTATATTCTTTTCAAAGCCGCCAAAGCATTCTGTACGTGCTCCAGCGGTTTGATCATGGAGTTGAAGGCATATTGAACGGTACCCTGCTGGTCTATCACGTAAGTAACCCTCCCGGGTATCAACCCGAAGGTACTGGGCACTTTATATAGTTTCCTCACGTGTTTGTCTGTGTCTGCCAGCAGTACAAACGGAAGACTGTGCTTGCTGGCAAACCTGGTGTGTGAATCAGCGGAGTCTGAGCTGATGCCCACCACTTCTGCCCCCTGCCCTGTAAAGTCTTCGTACATATCCCGGAACGTACAGGCTTCTTTGGTGCAGCCCCGGGTATCATCTTTAGGGTAAAAATAGAGCACTACCTTCTTTTCTTTCAGAACTTCATAGAGCCTCACCTTTTTACCGGTCATATCTGGCAGCTCAAAGTCTGGGGCTTTCTCGCCTTCCTTCAGCATAAATCTCTGTTTACTGGTTAATGACTAAACTTTGCGTTTGGTTAATTTTTAAAAACGTCTCTGTCTGAAGAAACCCCAGGCCCTTTGCTACCTCTGCACAAGCGCAAGCTTCTAAAACGGCAGAAGAACATGGAGAGAGGGGCAGCACAGGCGTAGCTTTCATGTAGCAACCTGTTTCTGTTTTCGCCTGTTTTCTGTTAAAACAGGCCGA
>NZ_LRMM01000160.1 GCF_001647275.1 Rufibacter ruber
GAAGCTGTTTAGAGTTTTTGATTTTGGTTGAATTTTCGGATAAACAAGGCTGTAAAGGCTAGCAGATGCAGGGCAAGCCAGTGCTGCGCCCTGGTTTCAAAGCGGATGAGCAGGGCCTTGAAACTATCCAACCATGCGTTGGCCTGCTCAATCACAACCCTCCTCTTATAGAGCTCCTCGTCAAAATAGACATACTCGTCACCGCCCTGCCCGTTCCTGGGATTCACGGGAACATTGGCCTCTATCCCCAGTCGCGAGCACTGCACTCTGAACTGCTGCGAATCAAAGCCAGCATCAGCGTTCAGGAACAGGCCCGCCGTCTCAATGCCCGCCTCTTCCAGCAGGCCGCTCAACTGCCCAAGGACATGCTCTATCTCAAATAAGTCATGGCGGGTCCCTGACACAGGGGGGCTGCAGGCGAGCAACACCCCCTGGTTATCTGCCAGGAACAGGCTGTTGCAGGTTCTGGCAGCTTTCCTGCCCTGGTAGCCGATGCATTCACCGCCGTTCTTGCAGATGGTCTGGCTCCCGTCCAGCTGCACGCAGGAGAGGTCCAACAGGCTGCGTTTGCTCTTCAGAAGCTCTACCCAGACTCTCCTGAAGCTGCCGTCCCTGGCCCACTTCCTGAAGTGGTGGTACACCCCCTGCCAGCTCAGGCGCTCGCCGTCGAAGAACTCCTTGGTGGGCAACTCCCGCCACTGGCATCCCGTCTTTAACCTATAGAGGATCGCTGAGACGATGCGGCCACGGGAGACCCTGAGTTTGCTCCCCGTGTTTGCCACGCTCAAATGGGGAAGAATAAACTCATTTATGCTATCTTGGCTTATCGCTTCCATTGAGTTAGGGCTTGGTGAGAAATGTTGTCGCAAACACTTTTACCTCCCTAATTCTTTGGAAGTTATTAAACTCTAAACAGCTTC
>NZ_LRMM01000161.1 GCF_001647275.1 Rufibacter ruber
CTCCTTCTCATCGGCAAAGTGCTTCCTGCCCTGCATCGTAAAATGATTTGGTGGAATATCCCTTTACGTTTATCTTCAACCAGTTGTGCAACAAGCACAAGGTGTAAACGCCAGCCTCGGCCGACGGCCTTCTGCCGCCGCTTAGCCAAGCCGTTAGGCGTGATGCTAAAAACTGATATAGTAAAAAAAACGTATCTTTGAATAAAACAAAGAAATAAACCATGGCTACTCCAATTCAATTTATAATAGACAATGAGGGGCATAAGAAGTCAGTCATTGTACCTTACAAACAATGGGAAGAGCTGAACCAGCGATATGAGAAGCTAAACAACAAGGTGCAGATTCTTACTGGAATCCAGGAAGCGATGAACGAAGTAGCCAATTCCCGCAAAACAGGCAAGAAACTGCAAACCTTGTCCGACTTCCTGAATGAAAGCAGAGATTAGAGTTACCGGCAACTTCAGTAAGCGCGCAAAGCATCTGATTAAAAAATACCCGTCTCTGGTAGATGAACTAAAGGTGCTTGAGAAAGCCCTTACCGACAACCCCCAACTTGGCACCCCTCTTGGAAGCGACACCTACAAGATAAGACTTTCCATCAAAAGCAAAGGGAAAGGCAAAAGCGGCGGCGCAAGGGTGATTACCTACGTTGAAGGCGAAATAGTGGGAACAGTTGAGCAATCTACAGACGGCAAAGTTACGGTTTACCTCCTCACCATCTATGACAAATCTGAAACTGCATCTATTTCAAATAGAGAATTAAAAGAGCTTATCAAACACAAAAGCTAATAAAAAAAGCACCTCGCCTAACATGAACTCTGTTAAAAGTCAATAAAATCAGGCGGAGAATCTTTTAAAATCCGGCTGATAAGGTACACCTGAATGCACAATGGCAAAAGCCTGCTTG
>NZ_LRMM01000162.1 GCF_001647275.1 Rufibacter ruber
CAAGCAGGCTTTTGCCATTGTGCATTCAGGTGTACCTTATCAGCCGGATTTTAAAAGATTCTCCGCCTGATTTTATTGACTTTTAACAGAGTTCATGTTAGGCTGCGTTTTTTCTTCTTTTACTTTTTTGGCTGCTTCTACTGCTTCAATTGTAAACTTACCACTTGTAATTATCGTGTCAAGTTCCTCAATTGATTTCCAATGGTAGCTATCTTTTAGCTTTTCAAATTTTTCCTCGTCAAGGTAGTACATTCCCGCAGGCGGTTCAGTTGGAGCTTGGATGCCAAGAATCTCGACAATTCTTTTCCTGTTAAAAGCCATAAAAATCAAAAGTCCAATAAAGGAAAACGGCTGAAAGGAGACTCCTAACGATGCTATACTGATGTTTACTGTTGTAATAGATGGCGTAAACGCTAGAATGTTAAAGGTGCCAAGCAAAAGTGTCGCGCCTAATGCTTTTTTAGAATATTTAGGTAGTGATAAGTAAAGAACACCTGTCGCTAACGCAAATAGGATTCCCAGATAATGTCTCCAAGTTAGTCCAACATTGGAAGTTAAATATGCTATTGAAGTATAAATTAGTCCGCCAAAAAGAAGGATTAGTGGTAGTAACTGTTTTATATTTTCTTTTTTCATTTTATTATTCAAAATGCATCCTAACGGTCTCGTGCATGAAGCGTGCAAGGCCGTCGGCTGTGGCATGGCTTATGCACAATGTGCTTGTTGCACAACTGGTTGAAGATAAACGTAAAAGGATATTCCACCAAATCATTTTACGATGCAGGGCAGGAAGCACTTTGCCGATGAGAAGGAGCTGCGCTTCTCGCTCTCGGCGCACGTTCCGGAACATAA
>NZ_LRMM01000163.1 GCF_001647275.1 Rufibacter ruber
CGTTATGCAACATATATAAATATGAGAAACCATTTAATTTTAATCTTCTGCCTAATCCTTTCAGTTTCAGTTCTTGCACAAGAAAGAGAAACCTTTCAAGATGACAGTATATACAAAGCCAATAAGATAAAGCTTAGAAAGTGGTACAGCGGAGAAAATAAAAAGCTTGGCATTATTACTTACTATGACAAGGAGGGCCGAATGATTAAGTATCTGGTGGAGATGAATTTGGGCGCAACCACAAGAACAACCCACTACGAATACGATAATAATGGTAAACTTGTCGGCATGGTGGATAGCACGAAGAATGGTGTACCAGATAAAAATGAATTAGAACGGCTGAAAAAAATGGGTTTGAACCCCAACCTCATCTTAGGAGGTGTTACTAACAAACCGCCATTAGAAATCTCCAAATATGAATTGACCTACAATCAAAATGAACTTATAAAAATCACTAAGTTCAATCCTGATGGCACTTTAGATTTCGTCGACAGTTTTCAAAAAGATGGCAAAGTTCAAACCCGAGATTGGTACAGAGGCGGAAAGGTATACAGAGCTAATACAACTGAATACTTGAGCCAAAACCATAAAGAGAAATTTTGGGGCTGGGAGAACAGTAATAATAAAAAGAACACATGGAACTACACTTTTAAGTATGTGCAGGAGAATGGGAAAGTGACAAGCTATACTAGATTTGATAATGGTAACCCTAAAGAGACTGTCAAATACTCTTACGATAGAAATGGATTGCTGACAAAAACTGAGGGTTATTCTGTAGAGCAATTTGAGTATGAGTACTACTGAAAAATACGTTGCATA
>NZ_LRMM01000164.1 GCF_001647275.1 Rufibacter ruber
GGTAGTTAATCCGTCATTGGATTATTTTCTGCTTTTATAATGGCGAAGCCTCCAGGCAAGGGAGGGGAAAGGAACCAAAGGTCATTAAAGCCTCAAAATCCTGAAGGAGAGCCAAAGGCCCGAGTCTTCTGATGAGGGGCTGGGAAGTCTTGCGGCGGCGGTGCCGTTGAAAGCGAGTGCTTTCGGACGGAAGCGTCCCAGCAAGACTTGCAACCAGAGCGAAGTTAGCCTTTCTGGAGGACAAAGTCAAGGAGGCTAACTTCGGCAGGTGGCTCTCCTTCAGGATTTTGAGGCAACAGCTACAATGGCAGGTTGATTGGTCAGACCTTGCCTGCCGCCTCTGGCAACGTTGCCAATACCCCGCTATTAACAGCATTGCCAGAGGGCTGAAGCCGCCATTGAGAAAGAAGGATAATAGGAGGAGATAATCCAACGAGCCCGTTGTTTTCCAGAAATAAAAAAGATACTACCTGAAAGAGTACCTGAAAAAGGAAAAACAACTGCGGATAACTACGCCTAGAAGGCATCCAACCTCTACAATGCGTGCAGGACGCCTTCTAGCCTTGTTCGTTA
>NZ_LRMM01000018.1 GCF_001647275.1 Rufibacter ruber
CCTGAACGGAGTGCCATTAAATGAAGCGGACAAAATAAAAATCAACAAAGGCGAAGTAACGCGCATTACCCTTAACAACCTGACCATGATGCACCACCCCATGCACTTGCACGGGCATTTTTTCAGGGTTATCAACGGGAACGGGGAATATTCCCCTTTGAAGCATACCGTAAACGTGGCTCCCATGCAAAAGGTAGTCATTGAATTTGATGCCAATGAGTACGGCGACTGGTTCTTCCACTGCCATGTCCTGTACCACATGGACGCGGGCATGGCACGGGTCTTTAGTTACGGTACCCCCAGGGACGAAAGGCTGGAACGCTATCCTCTATCTATCCTCACAAACAAAAGCAATCATTTTTTTACCTGGGGTGTCGTTGACGCAGCCTCCCATATGACTGAACTTAACCTCGTGTCCTCCAACATAAGGAACCAGTTTGTTTTAAACGCAGAATACGGTTGGAATAAGAACCTGGAAGCAGAATTTACCTACGGGCGGTTCCTATATGACTACCTCAGTGTTTATGGAGGCGTCAACGTGGAAAACGAAGAGGACAATAGCCTTGACGAAATACAACCCACGGCCATTGTAGGCTTCAGGTACTTAACTCCGTACCTTTTTAACCTGGACGTTCGGATTGACAACAAACTCCGGCCCCAGGTAAGCTTAGCCCGGGAGGTACTTGTATTCCCCCGGACTTTCCTGTTCGGGGAGTTCGAATACCAAGCTGACTTTGGTTGGGTAAAAGATACGCGAGAAGGCAATGTAAGCAGCGGAGATGGTTACACGAGGGAAATAGTCTGGAGAATCGGTTCTGAATATCTTATTTCTAAAACCTTCTCGCTTATGGCAAACTATGATAACAGGTTTGGTGCGGGGGGAGGGTTGACCGTCAGGTTCTAAAGGGACAGTTATTAGGGTCTATCAGCAGTTCAAGGGAAACTATAATTGCTTTAAAAAAAGATAACAATAATCAATCGGTTTTTTCAGATGAACAAAATTATATAACGCTTTTTCAAAATTATGTCACACAATACCCTAAGTCAATGGGTATTTTTATGATAGAAAGCTAAGTGCCTAAATGAGTACTTATGCATAGGTCTTAATTAATAACTAAACAATAATTGAAAGATTATGGAAACTCTGAAATTTAAAACCAATATCAAATGCGGTGGATGTGTAGCCACCGTTACGCCCTTCCTCAACAGTGAAAAAAGTGTGGAGAAGTGGCAAGTAGACACTAATAACCCTGATAAAATTTTAACTGTCGAAGGAAGTACCGTAAGCGAGCAGGAAGTAGTAGAGGCGGTTGAGAAAGCTGGCTTTAAGATTGAGCCACTTCAATAGAAGAGCAGAAACAAAGGGGTAATCTACAAAATTACCCCTTTGTTTTTTATTCCGAATCATCCTCAATTAAACCCGTAAACTATGGACCACTCCCATCATAACCACCATCCGAACAACGAAAGGAATGCTAAAGGCACAGAGGCAGCGGAGAAAATAGCCGAGAAAACCTTACATGCCCATAACCGGGCGATACCCAACGAGGGACAGCACCCTTCTGGGCACGGGGAGCACGGCCACGACCATCATGCCATGATGATCGATGATTTCCGGAAAAGGTTTTGGGTCTCTCTGCTACTATCGGTACCGGTCATCATCATTAGCCCGATGGTACAGGATATTTTGGGGTACCGGCTGGAAATACCCTTTAACATGTACATCGCCTTTGCCCTGTCTTCTGTCATCTTCTTTTACGGGGGATGGCCGTTCCTGACCGGCTTCAGGGATGAGGTAAAGAAGGGGGCTCCCGGCATGATGACGTTGATTGCAATTGCAATAACGGTAGCTTACATCTACAGTACCGCTATTGTCTTCGGACTGGAGGGAATGGATTTTTTCTGGGAGCTGGCCACCCTCATCGTCATCATGCTCTTGGGCCACTGGATAGAAATGAAATCCGTTTTAGGAGCTTCCCGCGCCTTGGAGCTGTTGGTTAGTCTCATGCCCTCCGAAGCGCATGTCATAAGAGGGGGGGAAACGGTAGATGTCAGGATTGATTCCCTGCAAAAAAACGACCTGATACTGATAAAGCCAGGCGAGAAGATCCCGGCTGATGGCCTTATAGAGGAGGGGGAAAGCTATGTGAATGAAAGCATGCTCACCGGCGAAAGCAAGCCCGCGCAGAAGGTAAAAGATGACAAGGTAATTGGGGGCTCCATCAATGGGACTGGCTCTCTGAAAGTAAAAGTGCAAGGCACAGGTGAGGAGAGTTACTTGAACAAAGTCATCAGCCTGGTGCAGGAAGCCCAGAAAACTAAATCAGACACGCAGCACCTGGCTGATAAAGCCGCCCGTTGGTTGACGTATATCGCCCTATTCTCAGGTTTTGCCACCTTTGCCGTTTGGCTCATAATTGGGGCCGAATTGGCTTTTGCCCTGGAGCGGATGGTGACGGTAATGGTAATCTCCTGTCCGCATGCGCTCGGTTTAGCGGTACCTTTGGTAGTAGCCATTTCTACAGCTATATCTGCTAAAAATGGCCTGCTAATCCGGAACCGGACGGCCTTTGAAAACTCCCGCAAGATAACCACTATCATCTTCGATAAAACCGGTACGCTTACCGAAGGCTCCCACCAACTGGCCCGGATTATTTCCTTCCATCCGGCCTATCCGGAAAAAGAGCTGCTGCGACTTGCCGCTGGGGTGGAGCAAAATTCAGAACACTATATTTCCCAAGGCATTTTAAAGCAGGTAAAGGCGGAAAATATTACCATTCCCACTGCCGAAAGCTTCAATTACCTGCCTGGAAAAGGTTTGGAAGGCACCGTAGAGGGCAGGTCAGTAAAGGTAGTAGGCCCTAATTATATTTCAGAATTCGGCATCCAGGTTCCGGAAAGCGATGCGGAGGAAGGGGTAGAAACAGTAGTGTATGTGTTGATAGATGGAACGGTAGCTGGCTTTATCAGCCTGAGGGATAAGATTCGTCCGGAATCCGCCGAGGCCATAAGGATCCTCAAAGCCAACGGCATCAAGAACCTTTTGCTGACCGGGGATAATGACCGGGTGGCCAGGAGCGTGAGCGACACCTTGCAGATGGATGGCTTTCTGGCCAACGTATTACCCCATCAGAAACAGGAGAAGATTAAGGAATTGCAAGCCAAAGGTGAATTTGTGGCTATGACCGGGGACGGAATAAATGATGCCCCAGCATTGGCGCAAGCGGATGTGGGTATTGCTGTTGGCTCCGGAACAGATGTTGCTGCTGAAACCGCCGATATTATCCTGGTGAACAGCAACCCGAAGGATATTGCTTCTTTGATTCTTTTCGGCAAGGCTACTTACCGCAAGATGATTCAGAATATCATCTGGGCCACTGCCTATAACGTCATAGCCCTGCCTTTGGCGGCAGGAGTTCTATATAAGCAGGGTATTATGGTATCACCGGCAATTGGAGCCGCATTGATGAGCATGAGCACAGTTATTGTTGCAATTAACGCCCAATTGTTACGGAGCCAGATTAAAAACCAATAGATTTAAAAGCCTAGGGCCTGCAAGTCTGACAAGCACTAGGCTTTTACAATTGGAAAATGCATTATAAAATTATAGCTGCTGTGCTTTCAAACGCAGGCTGTTAGCAACTACTGATACTGAACTCAGCGCCTCGCCGCCCCGGCAATCATAGGGTCCAATAAGAACCCATAGAACGGATAGAGCACGCCAGCTGCAATCGGAATACCAACGAGGTTATAGATAAAAGCCCAGAATAAATTCTGCCGGATGGCATTCACGGTCAACCTGGATAACTTCAGGGCCTTCGGTAACAATTGCAAATCAGAGGTAATGAGAGTCATCTTGGCTACGTCAATGGCTATATCCGAACCTTTCCCCATTGCGATGCTTACATCTGCCTGCGCCAATGCCTGAGAGTCATTAATCCCGTCCCCTACCATCCCTACGACTTTGCCTTGGCTTTGAAGAAGCTTCACAAAATCAGCCTTCTCGCTTGGCATTACCTCGGCTTGGAAATGCTGAATCCCCACCTGCCGGGCAACTGAAGCCGCCGTTCGGGCATTATCACCAGTCAGCATATAAACCTCGATTCCCCTTTGCTGCAGTAATTCAATCGCCTTAGCCGATGTATCTTTAACTTTGTCGGCAATGGCCAAGATAGCCACCGCCTTCCCCTCCTCTGCAAAATAAATCACGGTTTTAGCTGCCTCTGCCCAATTTTCAGCCAAACTGGATAGGTCACTTGAAACCGATATTTCCTCTGCAGCCATGTACTTAGGGCTGCCCACTAAGTAGAAGCGTCCCTGCCAGCTTGCCTTCACCCCTTTTCCGGTTACGCTATCGAACCCATCTATCTTCACAGATGGGACTGCGCCTTCCCGCAAGTGGCGGGCTACGGCTTCCGCTAAAGGATGCTCAGATAGTTGTTCCAGGGAGAGTAGCACGGATTGCAGCTCTCTGTGACGTGAGCGGACTTCTTCCGCCCAGAGAACATCCGTTACTACTGGCTTGCCTTCGGTAATGGTACCGGTTTTATCTAGAATGAGAGCATTCAGGCGATGTGCCTGTTCCAAGCTTTCGGCATCTTTTATCAGGATACCGTGTTCGGCTCCCTTCCCTACCCCTACCATAATAGCTGTGGGGGTGGCTAGACCTAAAGCACAGGGGCAGGCAATAACCAACACCGTTACAAAAGCCAGTAATCCTTGTGAAAGGCCGTTATCACCGCCTAAAAACAGCCAAGTAACCAAAGTGACAAGAGCAAAAACAAACACAACGGGCACGAAAATCCCGGCTATTTTATCGACTAATTTCTGCACCGGGGCTTTAGAACCCTGGGCATCCTGCACTAATTTAATGATTTGAGCTAAAAGTGTCTCACTGCCCACCTTCTCAGCCGTAAACCGAAAGCTGCCTTTTTGGTTAATTGTTCCGGCAAACACTTTGTCTCCCATTCTTTTGGAAACAGGCACCGGCTCCCCGCTTATCATGGATTCGTCAACATAAGAAGAACCAGAGGAAACTTCACCGTCTACCGGTACTTTTTCGCCGGAACGGACGAGAAGAACATTTCCTTTCTGAATAGTTGAAATGGGCACTTCGCGTTCCTGGTCTCCCTCAACAAGCCAAACTGTTTTAGGCTGCAACCCAATCAGTTTTTTAATCGCTGATGAGGTACTGGATTTTGCCCGCTCTTCCAGCAATTTTCCCAGCATGATAAAAACAATGACAACAGCAGCTGCCTCGAAATATACGTGGGGATGCAGGTTCCGCGCATGCCAAAATCCAGGATTTACTGTATTAAAAACACTAAAAGCAAAGGCAGTGCCGGTACTTAGAGCTACCAGCGTATCCATGTTGGCCTTGCCATGGCGGGCTTGTTTGAAGGCATTAACAAAGAAATTGCGTCCAAATACAAATAGAACCGGGGCGCTTAAAGCCATCATTATCCAATTACCATAAGGCATATCCATAAAGAACATCCCGATGACCACCACAGGCAGTGTAAGCAGCCCTGCCAAAACAGTCTTTCTTTTGAGCTCCCGGTAATGGTTCTGCTGGGTTTGCTCTTGGATTTCCTGGGCGTTTTCAGTGTCTATTATCAAGTCATACCCGACCGATTGAAGCGCCTTTTGCATATCCGTTACCTGTACCTTCTCCGGATGATAAGTCACCTGTAAAGTCTGGGTCGCAAAATTGACATTGGCCTGGGTAACGCCCGGCGTGCTGGCAATCATGGATTCCACACTAACCGCACAAGCTGCACAAGTCATACCGGTGACCGGCATGGAAGCTTGGCTAATAGCTTCATCCGCAATTCGTTCAGGGATAGTGGAGGTATCATTATAATTCTTCATATCCTTAATTTCATGTTAATTATATACGAAGTTAAAGCTGCCTTCCCTCTATATCATTACAGAATTAAAGAAAAGAATAACAAGATTTAGCCTAGTAACTAATTAAAAAGGATAACATATTAACTAGCTTGAAGCTGATTTTCTAACTATAAGATTCAATGAATCCCATAGCAGGAAACTTCTGACAGAAGATAGTATCCAGAGTTTTCCTTAATATATAAACTGCAAAAAGCCTGTTCTTTCGAACAGGCCTACCGAAAGCAGGAGACTACTCTACTACCGGTTAATATGCCCATCAGATTCTCACCTTTCCGATGTTACATAAAGCTTAATTGCTTTCCTGCTTTACCCTGGTAAAATCAAAAGTGGGTATGTGGCATGGCGGATAAAATGAGCAATGGTGCTATCATGAAAAAGTTTCTCTATGAAAGAGCGCTTCCTTAAAACCAAACTCAATAAAATGTCGCCCTTATTTTCCTGTAGGTAGCGGCTAAGCCCGGCAACCACATTGGCATCAGAAACCCATTTCGTCTCTAGCTTGTCTGTGGCAAAGGAAAGTTGTTTGTTTATTAGTTGGTTAATATGGGTAGCCCTGTGCTCATTCATTTCCGCAGACACATGAACTACTTGAACTACCGGCTGCAAAGCCTCAATCATCTCACTCAGAATAGTAGATGGTAAAGCGAACTCCTTTCCGTCTAAACCAACAATTAATTGCTTTGGAAATGCATGTATTTTGATAACTTCCGGTACTACGAGCAGCGAAAACTTCTCCAATTTCAACAGATGAAGAGATGTGCTATCCACCATTTCATCCGGGATACTCTCTGTATCGCATTTCCCAATTACTACTAAGGGATTGTTTAATGTCTGTAGAAAAGATTCTAACCGGCCTGCCATTGAACCGATAAGCAAAACCGGTTCAATGGAAAGCTCATCAACGAATTCATCGCATCTCCTCTGCAAAGCAGCCTCCTGCTCCTCACTGGAGGAGATGGGGAATTTATCATCGAAATACTTGGAATAAGGGGCTGCCTCTACAAAATAGTTTGCATCTAAAATGGAGTGTTGCCAGATATGCACCAATTTTATTGTGGCTGGTACTTTCTTTGATAAGAAAACGGCATAATGCAAAGCGTTATCTGCTGCCGTAGAGAAATCCGTCAAAACAACTAAATCAATCATAATCCAGAGGTTACAGTTCAATCAATTGCTTTGGGGAAGCGGTTCAGAGGAAGCGTCCGTTCCGTAATATTTTTTCCTAAACCAAAAAGCCAGGTTCACCAAACCAATCAAAGCAGGAACTTCAATAAGAGGGCCAACCACCCCGGCAAAAGCCTGCCCGGAATTTAGCCCGAAAACACCAATGGCCACGGCAATCGCCAGTTCAAAGTTGTTACCGGTAGCAGTAAAGGCTACAGATGCATTCTGCGCATAATTGGCGCCCAGTGCTTTCCCCATATAGATGCTCACTACAAACATAACGGCAAAGTAAATGACCAGAGGAATGGCAATTCTTATCACATCCATCGGTATGCGCACGATAAGATTACCCTTCAGGCTAAACATCACCACAATGGTAAACAGCAAGGCAATTAAGGTTATGGGGCTGATTGCCGGAATAAAAACCGTGTTATACCAAATATCCCCTTTCATGCGACGTAAGAAAAAGCTGGACAGAAAGCCCATCAGAAAAGGTACCCCAAGGTATATACCTACGCTTTCGGCAATAGCACCCATGCTTATATCCACAATCTCACCTTCCAGGCCAAACCAAGTAGGAAGAACGGTAATAAAGACGAAAGCGAAAACACTGTAAAAAAGCACCTGGAAGATACTATTGAAAGCCACCAGACCGGCAGCATACTCCCGGTCGCCTTCGGCCAGTTCATTCCAGACCAGTACCATTGCAATACACCGCGCCAAACCTATCAGAATGATTCCTACCATATATTCCGGATAGTCCCGCAGGAAAATAATCGCCAGGAGAAACATCAGAATAGGCCCAATTATCCAGTTTAAAACCAGAGAAAGTGTGATGACCTTTACATTTTTGAATACCCGCCCTAACTGCCCATATTTGACTTTGGCCAAAGGCGGGTACATCATTAAAATGAGACCGATGGCAATGGGCACATTAACTGTGCCTACCTGAAAGGCATTTATCACGTCTTCAGTTCCTGGATATACATAGCCTATTAGGACCCCGATAGCCATCGCTAAGAAAATCCATAGGGTCAGGAATTGGTCCAACCGGGAAAGCTTTTTCCTCTTATCTACTGTACACTGACTCATTATCTATATAATAAAAGTGAAATTCATTATGCCGTCCGGAGCATACCGGCAAACTCGTTAGGCAATGGGCTGGCTTCTACCGCTTGAGCCGATTTCTCCACATCATAGGCAACCCGGATAAACTCTACCTTGATGCTTTCCGAATCGGACAAATTACTCTCCGGGGTCAACTCAAGGATGACATAGCAGCTGCGGGGGTCTCCATCCTTTGGCTTGCCCACTGAACCGATATTGATAGCATGCCGGTAGCGGATTTGACCATCGTGCTCATAAGGCATGGCCCGGTGGTATGGTTTATGGGTATGGCCAAAAAACATAATGTCCGCTTGGGCATCGGCAAACATATGCAGAAAGCTTTTCTCCGGGCGGTCCTCAAATAGGTATTCATTTATCTTGCGCGGACTACCATGTACTAACAAGGCTTCTATTTTATTCTCAACCTTTGAATCATCCATGAGAGTCAACCGGATATGACGTGGCAGCATCCTTAAATATTGCCGGGTTCCATCTGTCACGATGCTATTCGTAAAATCGATAGACTGTTGACCAAGTGATTTTTCCGTATCGGTTTTATAGGCGCAGCCACAGTTTGGGCTGGCTAGCCCTACCCCTTCATCATAATTTCCGGCAATAGTCGGGATTCTCCTTTTCCGTATTTCAGCTACTACTTCATTTGGCCAGGGAGCATAGCCCACTAGGTCTCCTAAACAATAAATGGAATCCAGGTTCCGCTTATCCATATCGGCAAATACGGCTTCCAAAGCGGGTAAATTCGCGTGTATATCGCTAAAAAAGGCTATTCTCATTGTAGTTATCGGGTTTTATTTTGCAATTGCAGTTTTGTTCAGAATGTGGTCAGCCACGAACTGTTGACTGTAAACTTTGATTTGGTCCCGTACCTGGCCAAAAGCAGCTTTAACCTCTTCTTCCGTTCCGCTGGCCTTAGCCGGGTCAGTAAAATTCTGATGGAAACGGGTAGCCTTAGATGGGAAATAAGGGCAATTTTCCTGGGCATGGTCGCACACGGTAATGATATAATCAAAGGGAACGAGTTGGTATTCATCAATGTGATTGGAGGTATGGCCTGAAATATCAATGCCATCTTCGGCCATCGTGGCAATAGCCCGTGGGTTTACGCCGTGGGTTTCGATGCCGGCGCTGTAAATAGTGGCCTGACCTCGGGCAAAATGCCGCAGGTACGCTTCGGCCAATTGGCTGCGGCAGGAATTGCCGGTACAGAGAACAAGTATGTTTTTCATAATCAGATGTAAAGCTTTTGATATACCGGCTACCCCGATTGATTATAGGGTAGCCAGTATTGTGAATCAGCAGCAACCTGAGCCGGGTGCGCAGGTATTGGAGGTATTTAACTGATTAAGGTTAATTTTAAACTTTTCCGTCGGAACCCCGCACTTATCTGGTGCCAGGCAATTTGTTCTCTTCGGTAGCAGAACGAAGCCTTTGCCGTCATGAGAAAGGTCATACTTACCGATAGTGTCTCCTTGGTACTCAACTTCTACTTCCAAGTCTTCCATACCCAGGGCTTTCTCCGATAAAGCAATAATATTCAATAGTTTTTGAGGCTTAAGCCGGTGGTCAAAGTCATTGGCATCCCAAAGCTGAAAATTTGCGACTTTCTCGCTCCGTACGGTGCCGCCACAATCAATAAAATTCTTGGTAACAACCCCTACTTCAGTCACGTGGAAGTGTTCCGGAACTTTCATTCCATCTTCAAGTTCAAAATCAACCGATTCTGCATTTTTCAGGATGTCTTTTATTTCTGATAGTTTCATGATATTTAGATTAAAAGGTTAAAACTTGACGGTTACTGTTTGTGCTCCGTCTGTAAATTACAATTGCAGTAAAACTTCGTACCTAAAACTCAATGTGTACAAGGGTTTCACTTATAACATATTATTGCATTATTACGATTAATAGGTATAAAAAATTAGCAGCACTTATCCTGACATTCTACATTGCTGGAGAACATGTTGAAAAAAACATCCCTCACCTCTTCCCACTTATGCTTATCGATACAATAGCATACACTGGTACCTTCCACGGTGCCTCTAATAAGCCCTACCGCCTTTAGCTCTTTCAAATGCTGTGATACTGTCGCCTGCGCCAAAGGCAATTCTTCTACCAAATCCCCGCAGATACAAGTTTGCTTTTTCAGGAGGTATTGTAAAATTGCTACCCTAGCCGGGTGCGCCAGCGCCTTGGCGTAAGTAGCTACCTGGTTTTGCTCCTCCGTAAAATTCTGTGTCTTGGTAACCCCCATTCTCTAAGCTTTATTATTATAACGCAATATTACGATTAAATTTAAATTATCCCAATTTAGAAATTGAAGAGCAGGCGAGTCTAATTTCACCTGCTTTTCGATTTCTAAACTATAACGGAGTCTAGCTGGCACAGCAGCTTAATTTAGCGATGTCCTTACTAAAGCCAATGGCGGCCAGCTTAATGCCTTCCGAAAGGGTCAGGTAAGGATATAAGGTGGTGGCAACTTCTTCCACAGTCATGCCGCAGCGCATGGCCAGCGTTATCTGCGAAATCAATTCGCCGCCTTCCGGAGCTACTATCCGGGCACCGATAAAACGGTCTGTCTCGGTACTCCGTACCAGCTTAATAAAGCCACGGGTATCCAGGGCCGCAATACTCCGAGGAACATAGCTTAGCGGTAACCGGCTTACTTCGTATGGAATACCCAATACTTCGGCTTCCTTTTCATCCAATCCTACCCCGGCTATTTGGGGGTCAGTAAACACAACCCACGGCAAGGCGCTGAAATCAGTATTTAATTGTGCCCCGTTAAAGGCATTTCTTACGGCCAGTTTACCTTCATAAGCAGCGGCATACACAAACGCAGGATTCGCCGTAACATCGCCTATGGCATAAACATTAGGCACGGAGGTCTCCAGCAGCGAGTTTACCTTTACATGACCCGTCTTTTCCAGCGTCACATTAATTCTATCCAGACCAAGATTGTTGGTGTTGGCCTTGGTTCCGGTAGCAATTAGCAAATGGGTAGACTCAATAACTTGATGTTGGCCTTGGACATTAATAAAGAGCTGAACCTTTCCTTCTTGTTGCGTCACCTTTTGGATACTGGTTCCGGAGATAATTTCTATGCCTTCTTCCCGCAGGTGCCGGGCCAATTCATTTGACACTTCCGCCGGTTGCGAACTTAATATTCTTTCCGAGCGCTGGATAATCCGGACCTTGCTGCCAAAACGGTGATAAGCCTGGGCGATTTCCAATGCAATATAGCCACCCCCCAGAACGGTCAGGGATTCGGGCAGGTCATCCAGTTCGAAGATGGATTCATTGGTAAGATAGTTTACCTGCTCCAATCCTGGCAAGGCGGGGATAAAGGTGGTAGCACCGGTAGCGATAATAAATTTAAGGCCCGTGTATTTCTGCTTCCCATCTACCAGGACTGTCTTAGTATCCAGAAATTCAGCCCGGCCCTCCACGGCTTTTACAAACTCCAGCGTTTCTAGGATATTCTCATACTTTTCTTCCCGCATCGCATTTACAAGCTCCCGCTTCTGCTGGATAATTCTGCCGTAATCCCAGGTAGCTTTTCCCGGTTGTACCCCGGCAAAGGGCGAATGACTAGCGTGATGGATGCTTTCAGCGGCTCGAATCAGAAATTTAGAAGGCAC
The DNA here is from genome assembly GCF_001647275.1 of Rufibacter ruber. Taxonomy (GTDB): domain Bacteria; phylum Bacteroidota; class Bacteroidia; order Cytophagales; family Hymenobacteraceae; genus Nibribacter; species Nibribacter ruber_C. Next base: position 11,835 of record NZ_LRMM01000018.1, read on the forward strand.
GCAGCCTACATTTACGCAGGTTCCGCCAATGGGCAAACCAGCATTGATTATTAAAGTAGAAAGGCTCTGTTCATTGGCATAGATGGCCGCAGCAAAAGCCGCTGAACCGCCCCCAACAATAATCAAATCAAAATTTGTTTGAGACTCGAATGTATTTACTGGGGAGTTTATTTCACCGGCTACTTTATAATGACCAACCCCATTTATGGTATTGATGATAGCTTCCTTTGTTATCACATCCGGGTCATAGGAGAACTTGCCTTTGCCATCCGGATAACTGATTACTTCATTTATTATACCAGGTTTTCCTTCAAATCTTTTAGCAATGGAAGCTGCGCAATGCTCGCACGTCATACCCGTAATAGCCAATTCTACCTGTTCTTTTTTCATAGTCTTCTAAGGCTGTATAAAATTTAACTTTATAAAATTGCTTTTTTGGCGCAGCAGCTTTCTGTTGCTTTCAGGCTGGTGGTTTTACCAGCACTCTTGGTCTCAGGCAGCACCTGACCTTTATAACCTGTTTTCTCAATCACGGCCAGAATCTGGACTTCTGATATTTTCGCGGCATCATATTTAATAATTGCCACATCACCAGGGTATTGTACTTCATTGGTTAAGATACCAGCCTGCTTGCTTAAGGCTTTTTGTAAACCACTGGCGCAACCGGCACAGGTCAGGCCGGTAACTTTCACCTGTATGGTTTTAATATTCGCTTTCTTTACTTCAGCAACGGTATCAGACAGCCCTAGCGGTTTAGCAAATAAAGAATAAGTACCGCAGCCGCAGATTTGGGTAAAAACAAAGAGTGAGGAAAGAATAAATAACTTTTTCATGGTTTATGATTTTTTTGCTGTTGTTTATTTTTGATTTACTTCTTCAAATCTGGTGACTTCATAACCCGTCTCTGCAGATACTTGCTGAGCCAGCTTTGGCAGGTTTACTTTACTTTTATCATAGGTAACCTGGGCTATGCCAGTACTGTAGGAAGAACTGGCTGCTACCACCCCAGGTGTTTGCCGCAGCGCATTGTTTACGCTGTGTTCGCAACCGCTGCACGTCATGCCTGATACATATATGTTGGCACGGGTAGTGGTAGTGGCCGGCGCGGTAAGCGCAGTAGCTGAATTTTCTTTCGGGAAGAAAGCGCCGGAGTAATAAGGAAAAGTCAGAAGAAAGGCGGCTATTACGGTTACTATGCCCAAAAATGCTTTGGATTGAAAATAGGATGGTTTTTTTTCTGTTTCACAGGCACAATCCATTTGAGCGGCTGGTTGGGGCTTCAGTTTCTGGTACCAGGCAAAACCTAACACTAGCACTGATGCGCCTACCAGGTAGGTGCGGAAAGGCTCCAGCCAGGAAAAGGTCGCCGCAACGCCGGTGATGCCGCCCATTAAGGCCAGCACCGGGGTAATGCAGCACAGGGAGGCTGCCAAAGCGGCCAAGACACCAGCTCCTACAAAAGAATTAGAAGTGCTTTCTTTGGGGCTGTTCAACGTGTTATTTTTCATGATACAAGATTATCTATTTGATTTTTTTCGATTAAGCTAAAGTAAGGCTGAAACAACTTGCCAAATTCGGGGTTAAGGGCATAGAAAATGGTTTGTCCGGTCTTCTTGGATTTGATGATGTTCCCATCCTTGAGTTTGCGCAGGTGCTGCGAAATAGCCGAGACATTCATGTTCAGCACATCGCTCAGGTCACAGACACACAGGTTTTGCTCCTCGTACAGCAGAAATAAAATCTTCAAGCGCACCTCGTTTCCGGCTAGGCTCAGAGCATTGGCTAGAACCTGGATTGTTTCATTTACATTTTCCATTCTCTTTTTACAGGTGTTGATATGGTCCGCATCAGCAAAAACCCGGATGCAACTATTGGTGCCATCTTTCATAATAATCGGTCGAATGTTTTTTTAATTTATACAAAGGTATAAACCATGTAGTATTTAAGCAAATGCTAAAATAAATATTTTAGCAAGTACTAAATTACATTAAAAAAGAGAACTACCCTCCTATTTTACAAATCAGGAACGTTCGTTGCTGATTTGTAAAATAGGGCGTAACTTAGCCAAAAATAATAGAAAGGGGCGGCAGGGGAGAAAAGTAATAAGTTTTGCAATTGCAAAGCAGCCCCTGAAATTCCAGCCACCACTCCTAATATACATGGAGCATCAAAAGTACATCGCCTACTACCGGGTGTCGACCGCCAAGCAGGGAAGGAGCGGCCTGGGTCTGGAGGCCCAGCGCGCCGCCGTCATCTCCTTCACCAAAAACCCGGACGGTATCATCCGGGAGTTCACCGAGCATGAGTCCGGCAAGAACGACGACCGACCGTTCCTGGAGCAGGCGATATTGGCGGCCAAGAAACAAAGCGCCACTTTGATCATCGCCAAGCTGGACCGATTAAGCAGGGAGGTGGCCTTTCTGTTCCAACTCAAGAAACGGGTGGAGAAGAACAACATCAACTGGCTGTGCCTGGACATCCCGGAGATGAATACTCTCAACATCGGAATCTGGGGCACCATGGCCCAGCATGAGCGGGAACAGATCAGCAAGCGTACCAAGGTGGCACTACAGGCCCTGAAAGAGCGTGGTAGGGAATTAGGTAATCTGGAGAACCTGACGGAAACAGGCCGCGAATTAGGAGTAGAGGCCATCAAAAGGAAAGCCGCCGCCAATGACAATAACAGGAGGGCAGCCGAGCTAATCCGTCTTTACCGGGAGCAAAGGCTGACTTGGCTAGCCATTGCTTTGAAACTGAACCAATCCGGTTTCAAGGCAAGCAGAGGAGGGGAGTTCCAAGCAACCCAGGTACAGCGGATCTTTAACCGATATTGTACCGAAGACCTGATAAAGCCGCCCTCTTTTTATAACGTACCAGTATAAGGAGAAACTAGATCTCATACCGGTCAACTATTCTTTTTCCTTCTCTACATTCTCTTTAATTTCTATAGAATCAAGTTACTCATTTTTTCAAATAAATGAAGATCAAGAACTTGCGCCAAATATCATAATAACCTTATACTGTAATGTCAATCTGGCAGAAGGCTAAATATTAATTATATTTCTAGTGTACCGATAGGAAGATCAATCTAAATTTTAATGCGCAGCCGCTAGTTTTCATGCCACGAAGTAGAAATTTCCGCACATTTAGCACATGGTTTTGCCTACAAAGCCTAATCCTGAAAACTTAAAAGATCTGATACCTGACCAGCCCATGGGACTTCACCATATTCTATTATTAAATGGAAGTTTAAATGAATATCTTTGAGTCAATCTATAATATACTAATTAAAATAGTAATTAATTCTAAATATATTAGTAATATTGTTTAAAATTTGATGCAAGAGATACTTAAACAGGGCCTTGAGAATTTAGAGATGATTGGGGACTCCAATCATAACTCAGGTCTTGTATCTGTGCATGAGATCGCTCTAAACAAACTCTCACCAGAGGAATATATCGCCCTGGAGAATGCAAAAAAATACAAAGTTGATTTTGTGTACTTTAGAAGATTTGAGAATCGCCCTTCTATTCCTCAGATTTTCATATACGATTTCACTGCTAGGCTGGGAGTTGAAGAGCAGGAGCTAATACAGCTGCACAAGCAGCTCTATAGCTCTGCACTTGTTCCAATGTTCTTTGTATTCACAAAAAAGGACATCAGGATTTTCAATTGTTTTGAAAGGCCATCAGATGGTAATCAGTTAAAATATAAGCCATTAACAATAATAAAGCTTGCTTCTAATATATCAAAAGTTATCAGTGACAAAGCTCAAAAAGAATTTGAAGCCTTCTCAGCTAGGTCTTTTGATAACGGAACATTTTGGGAAAATTCGAAATATAGCAAGTACTTCAAGTTTAGTAATAGTGCATACGAGAAGTTATTAGTCGAGTTAAAGCATGCACTTAGGGATATCATCAAGCTGAAGGTCCTCCCTGCTAGTATCGCTAGGAAAGTTATGGTGACTTCAATCCTGATCAGATATCTTGAAGAACGTGAGGATGAAAGAGGAAGAAAGGTTTTCCCAAGTGACTTTTTTCAAAAGTTTGTTCCGAGTGGACAAAAATTCACTGATATATTTGAAAGAAAAGGAGCCTACCTTGAGCTCTTAGATTTTTTAGCTGAACATTTCAACGGCGGAATTTTCCAAGCGGATACAGCCGATAGAGAATTCTTGGAAACAGCTGACTTAAGCAGATTTGGCTTATTCTTGGAAGGGAAAGCTGAAGGTCTTCAGCGTGTTTTATGGAAATTGTATTCATTCAATGATCTTCCTGTTGAATTAATCAGCAATATTTATGAAGAGTTTCTAGGTAAGCAACCAGGAGTAGTCTATACCCCACCATTTTTAGTAAACTTCTTGCTTGATGAAGCCATGCCTTTAGAATCTGAGTCTACCGATTTTAAGATTCTAGATCCGGCTTGTGGTTCGGGCGTTTTTCTCGTAGGTGCATATAGAAGACTAATTCATAGGTGGAGAAGAAATAATAGTTGGCAAAGGCCATCTCTTGAAACACTCAAGAAGCTTCTTAAAGAAAACATCTATGGCGTTGAGCTGAATAAAGACGCCGCTGATCTCACTGTCTTTAGTTTAAGTCTTGCTTTGTGTGATGAGTTAACACCTTTGCAAATATGGGAAGATCTAAAATTTGATAACCTTCATGAAAAAAATATTCTTCATGATGACTTCTTTAATGTAATTACATCAAACACCTTTTTTAACACTTTTGACCTTATCATTGGCAATCCACCTTTTGAGGCTAGTCTAACGCCTGCAGCAAAGTCTGTTGAAAAGGGAGCATTTCTTCTAAGAAATGAACCAGGCTTAAAGGAAAGTCTTCAAAGGAGGGCCAAATATATAAAATTGCCTGATAATCAGGTATCACTCCTTTTCCTTGAGCAGTCTATTAAACTCTGTAAACCCAGAGGGTTAGTTTGCCTTATTCAACCATCTGGGCCTCTCCTTTATAATAATTCTTCTGCTCAGTTCAGGAGGATTTTATTTGAAAAGTACAACATCCCCCAGATCATAGATTTTACGCATATTAGTAGAATTCTTTTCGGCAAAAATGGAGATGTTGCCACTTCGGCTATATTTTTAAAAAATGAAGAGGCAAAAAACAATGGAGTGTTACATATTACTGTTCGCAGGACTAAACCACATAAAGAAAAATTATACTTTGAGTTAGACACTTATGACTTTCATCATGTCCCAAGACAATTAGCACTAAATGATCCATTAATATGGAAGTCTAATTTTATTGGAGGCTCAAGGGTCCATCAGCTTATTAAAAGATTATCCGAAAATACTTCTTTAAAGGAGTATCTTGATGAACGAAAAGAAAAAGGATGGGTAATTAGCGAAGGGTTTACTGCAGCTACTAAAGGAGACATCAAAAAACTAAAAAATTTAAAAGACAATCAGGAAGTAGAGAAATACAGATTTTTTGAAAACAAACTCCTTGCTTCATTTATCTCAGACAAGAAGTTTCTTCCAACAAAAGCACTTACTGTTAATGGGATAGATGAAACTCAAATTGAAAATGAACCACCTGTTAAGTATTTTCACAGTACAGGAGAAGAAAAAATTTATAAAGCACCCCATTTACTGATTAAGGAGCTTATCGTTGGTAATATTATTCCTCTGGATATATCTATTAATGAATTATGTTTCCAGAGAAGGATAATAGGAGTTCATGCGCCTATTGACGATTTGGATAGTTTGGAGGAACTAAAAAACCGATTATCTAAAACGGACATTTACCCATTTTATATAGCTGCAACAAGTGGTCAATATCTTGTTAACAAATCCTCTGCAATTTATAAACAGGATATTGAAAATTTACCATATCCAGAGGACATAGAGGCACTTGAGACTTCTCATTACGAATCTTTAATCATTAATGAATTTAATGAATTTTTGTTGGATTTTAGAAGAAATGGTGAAACATCTAAAGTCGCCACCCAAGACGCAACATTAGATGACCTACAAGGTTTTGGGCAAGTCTATTGCGAGATACTTGGTAAGGTTTATCCGTCAATTAGATCCCATGAATATTTTGAAACCAATTCATACATCTGTTATCCATTTTATTTTGGAGATACAAAACCGACTATCGACTTTTCTGATTCTGATGACGCTGAAGGCCGTTTAGAATATTTGGTAAGAAAAAATCTAAATGTAAACCTAAGGCTTACCAGAATTATAAGGATGTATGAGATGAATATAATTTATCTAATTAAACCTAAGAAGCTTCGCTATTGGCTAAAGTCAATAGCACTTCGTGATGCAGATGAAACATTTACCGATTTAAGAAAGCAAGGATATTGATGTTAGCAGAAGACATTGAAAATATTAGCAATGGAATGTTATCCTACGGGATTGAAACTGATGCTTCAATCCAAGCAGTTGTAGAATTCATTGAAACTAATTTCCAGGACTTCTCAGACAAGATCAAAGGTGAAATTACAGCAAATGAAAAATCTTTAACCGACAAGCTTTGCAAGTACTTTAATCGGAAAGCAGGCTCATACCCATTCTACTTTCATCATGAAAATGTGGAAGACCATAGTACTGGCAAGAGTCCGCAGACTGATATAGGAACTCTTTCAAGGGATGAACACATTGCAGTTGGGGATAGGAACTATGATGAGTTTGACTCTTTTTTTTCTATAGAGGCAAAAAGACTTCCTACTCCAGGTCAAAATAGGGAAAAGGAATACCTAATAGGTAGTGAAAGGCCCAATGGAGGAATAGAGAGATTCAAAAAGGGGATCCACGGTAAGAATCTGAAATATGCTGCAATTATTGGCTATGTTCAGAAGAAAGATTTCGATTTCTGGTTTCTTCAAATCAATGACTGGATAGAAGAGCTCGTTCAATCTTCCAATGAAGAGTGGAAGATTGAAGAAAAGCTCAGGAAATCAGCAGGATATGTTAATAAGCAACTTGCTAAATTTGAGTCCGATAATATTAGAACACCGGCACAAGTAGAGAGTGAAAAAATTAGGCTCTACCATTTTTGGATTACTCTAATTGATAATACCTTAGGTTAATAGTAGTAGGCTACATATTATATTAAAATTTGGCCTAATGCTTCTTTAGTTCTATTGAAGCGGGATCGTAATAGTTATCGCTGATAGCGCCTTCTTTTATTTTCTCTCCTATCTCATCAATGATAGAAACCTGAACCAAAAACCACTCTCGTGCTTTTACCGGTTTTCCAAAATGATCCATCATTTCAACATCCAGTTTTCTGCACCGAAAAGCTTATAATTATTATTCACTAGCCGTTTCGGATGTCAAATCAAACAACGAAATCATTACTTAACATAATGTAATTTATAAGACATGTATATATTATTGATTTATAGTAATTTAACATTTGTATTATGTTAAACAACCTTTATTGAGCTTTTAATTAATCGTTAAATGTAATCAAAAGGCTCTTAGAAGATATTGCCACCTTCTTCTATGAGAACGGATATCCAAAACTTCCTGCTGTTTTGTCGCGATTATGCTCCTGCTACTGCATCCCACCAGCTTTAGTTCACCTTCCGCTCAGGTACTGCTATACCTGAGGGTATTGTACCGATACTTTAGATGTTTTTGGGCTATCTCCACAGCCTCTAGTTCTTTAGCCTGATTCTCTGTCTTGCCCTATATTTTTAGTTCGCCCTATGAAAGCCGGATCCCACAACCTGGCATCAAAGGGTCTGATTTGGGAAATTTAGCGGTGCGCTGGAATATAGCTGGACGCTTTATTTTGACCGGGTATACCCAATATTTGTACGGCTACAGTTATCAGATACCGGTTAGGCGGCTAAACGTAACAACCTACACATATCTGCTAGATATATATGATGTTCTCATTTCTGATCATTAGTTTAGGCAGAATTATTTGAATTATTTATTCCTTAAACTTTTAAGGTATCGAAACATATTATACTATTTTGATGTAATATGAATTTAACCTTTAAAAGAAGCATATAATGACGATTAAACCAGGTCCAAAAAAAATTGCTGATTCAACGGGAAAACCAGACAGGCGTCAGCGGGATAATAAGGAAACTCCTAAAAATATACCATCACTAAAACCACATAAGCATAAAAAGGGGGATTAATTAATAGAGTGAAGTTTTGTGCTATGCGGTTTGGTTAAAATGCTTTAGATGACAGAGAACTGAATTTAACAGCGTCTTGGCAAAAGGCGGAGATAGGTTTTTGAAAACCACGCTCACTAAAAGGTTAATTTGCGCTACAAAGAACATTAACTTTTCACCCTGCCCTTCGCCAGCACGCAAACGTTACTTTGCTTAACATAAATAGGCTTGTCGGCAGACAGTTTTTGCCTTATGTTAAGTAATAAAATTCTAAAAGTTGTCTTTGCACGCGGACATACCATAATCTTAGCAAAGATTTTATTAAAAGTCTTTAAGATGCACTTCGGAGTTAGCAATCCTCTACATTTTAATGGCTAATAATAAAACCTCATTGCGTTAAGCCGCCGATCTATTTCTTCAAGGATATTGTTCCTTTCACGCTCCCATATTGAATGTTTGGCCGGAGTAAGGCTGAAGAACTTCTCTATGCGCTCTTTCAATGAATTGATCTTATCCTTGTCATTGAGAATCATCCCCTGTGTATTAGGGAACACCCCTTTTACATCTGCAAACCCGAATGGTGGTATCAATATTGGAACGTGCTCTTTGGTTGTTACCCAGGCTGCACCCATCTCGCATAAACAAATTGGGCTCTCATAAAACTTCTTTGAAAAAACGAATAGAACTAGCGCATCCTTGTTTAACTCACGTTTCAAAGCGTCAAGGAAGTTGTCTCCTAAGTCAATGCCATAGCCATCAAATGAGGTGCAGAAGATTTTATCAGAATTAACCCCCATCACTTTCAACAGGTCAATGATCTTCTCTACTATGTCTTTGTCAGCACTGGCGTGACTTATGAAAACCTTCTTGCCAATTATTTGACGGGACACTGACTTTTGCAGCCTAGCGCTTTTAGGTGGGCTTTTTATAGGCACCTTAGGCTGTTTTGGCTTATTTTTATATTCCTCTGGTATATCCAGCTTTAGGTATTTGGCAATTTTAATAATCACATCATCTGATTGTGGACCAATTATCCCAGTAGCATAGAGCTTTTTGTTTCTGACCACGGTTTGCTTATCAAAGGATATTCTGTATCGCTTAAGCAAGCTGTTGATTTGGGCAGCTGTGAACTTTCCCTGTAAATGAGTACCTATCACTTCGACCAGTTGGCTTTTTTCTTTGAGGGTCATATGTTTGATAGTAATGGATTGATAAGCATGATTTTATTTACAATACTTTAGTTATCAGATATTTATTTTTAATTAGTGACAAAATATCAAACCCACTTTACAAGGTTTATGGTAAGATCCTTGACTTTGGGCAAAAACAAATCTAATTTTGCGTAAAGTATATATACTTTACGCATGTAATACTACATAGTTTAATATTCCTCCAACTGTTCATCCATTTTGGTTCATATCCCATATTTTTCACTTGCTTTTGTCAAACAAAACGGTTAACTTTACGTATATAAAGTATATATACTTTATATACTCCATGCTCTTATTAATTTTTTGTCCTTCCCTTCAAAATTAAATGACTCCCTATTGCATGTATCCTTCCAAAGGATTAACTTTACGGAAAGTATATATACTTTCCGTCTGACAAACACACATACGGTTATGCCAAGCAAGTCTCGCTTTGTTATTGCGGAAAGTAGTATTAAGTCTTACTTCAAACAGAATCCCCGCAAAGTCTTCTCCCGCGAGCAGCTCAGTGGGATCTTCGAGGAAAGAAAAGCTGTATGGAATCTACCTGTTACGACCACTGATCTCAGGTTTATTGAGCAGCTGCAGAAAAGGGGAATCCTAACCAAAATTGAAATCCTGTTTGACGGCTACATTAATAAGAAGGAGCGGTATGTCACCGAGGATGCCAATGAGCTGGAGGTAGCCGCATCTTTGATCAATAAGTCTTACCTGTCCCATTACACCGCCATGTTCCTGAATGGCCTGACCACCCAGGTACCCAAAACCATTTATGTCACCTTCGAGCAAAGCAGGAAACCGGACGGCAACCGCCAACTGAAACAGGAGGCCATTGATGCTGCTTTCTCCAAGCCGCAACGGAAAGCAGCCACCGAAGCCATATATGGTGATTACTCCTTCCTTATTCTTAATGGCATGCACACGGGAAGAACCGGGGTTCATTCCATTGAGAATGTACCGGTAACCAGCCTGGAGCGAACCTTGATTGACATCACCGTCCGCCCAGGCTACGCCGGTGGGGTGTATTCGGTATTGGAGGCTTACCAGAGTGCCCTACCCAACATTTCCCTGAATAAATTGGTGGCCACATTAGATAACATAGATTTCATTTATCCTTACCACCAGGCGGTTGGGTTTTACCTGGAACGGGCAGGTTACTCCGGCAAAAAACTGGAAGAGCTGCGTAGCCGGAAGAAAGAGTTCCGGTTCTATCTCACCTATGATATGGAGGAAAAAGATTTCTCGGAGGACTGGCAGCTGTATTTCCCTAAGGGAATGTAATCCTTTGGAATTTGTTGACTACGTAGTCAAAGTAAAAATCGAAGCTCTCCAACTCTTCTGAACGGGCCACCGTATCTTTCACGCTTTCCCAGTTGTCTTTATGGATGCTTTTGTAGTTGGCTATCTCCTGTATAAAAGACAGAGGTACTCGCTTGGCCTCAAAAATATTCGCAATCAGCTCTTTGTTTTCCTCGGTCGTCGCATCAACTGCATACGATTCCATAATCAGGTGAATATCATAGAAGTCACGAGCCCTGGCGCGGGCGGTACGCGATTTGATAATTTCCGAGTACTGCGGCAATTGCTGGCAAATGGCCCGCAGCTTCTCGAAGACAATCATTTCCGGCGTATAGACATAAATCGTATAACCGTCCACCTTCGCCTGGGCTTTCTTAGCTACATATTCAAACTTACTGAATTCAAGCTCAAAAGTAGTGGAACGCCCTGCGTTCAACGGAACAGCGATTCGCCGCTGGTGCTCCAAATTCCCCTGATGGGCATCGTAGGTTTTCTGGTCCAGCACCTTGAACGTAACTTGGTAGCCTCCCCAGAAATCTGCCACTGCTTCCTTCACGACTTTGGGCCTGGGGAGGAAAATATAGTCAAAAACAACCAGCCCATTTTCCGCGAAGGTTTTCACCAGTGTTCTTTCTATCCGCTTGCTGATGATTTCCTCTTCCTCTTCAAAATCACCGTGGTCAATGGAGAAGTCCAGGTCATAGGAAGTTCTGGAGATAGAATTGCTGTCATGGTATACGATATCAATGGCATTGCCGCCTTTCAGAACGATGTTCTCGATTAATTCATCGTCTGAAGCCAGGGCAATGATGGCCAAACGTTTGATTTTGTTGATTAAATCAATATTCATCAGCGAAATATTTTTAAAACGAAAGTACGATAAAACCACCGTATTTCTTTTGATTACTATATTTGAAGCCTAAGAATTCAAATATTAATCATCAAGAATTATCCGAAATGACTACCTTCACCTACTGTGGAAATCATTAAATCTTTAGGTATTTTTTTCCTAGCCGGGCTTTGTGAAATCGGTGGAGGTTATCTGGTTTGGCTTTGGCTGAAAGAAGATAAGCCCTTATGGTATGGTATACTGGGGAGCATTATTCTGGCTATGTACGGGGTAGTGGCTACTTGGCAGACAGCCAGCTTCGGGAGGGTGTATGCTGCCTATGGCGGCGTTTTCATTGTGATGGCCCTGGTATGGGCCTGGAAGGTAGATGGTTTCAAGCCAGACCGGTACGATATTATGGGCGCTTTAATAGCTTTGTTAGGGGTTTGCATTATCATGTACATGCCCAGAAGATGAAGATAACAAATGCGTTTGCTACTTCATATCAATGATGATATGCTCTGTATCCATTTCTATAAAGATTCCCCTGATTTTTTCTCTCAAGCCATTGTGTTCTTCAACAAGTCTGAGATTATGGGTTTTTACATGCATAGAGACAACTATCTTTTGCTCATCTAACCCCAGATATGAAAATGCTCCACTTTCTCAACTCCCTCCAAACAAAGAACTTTTTGTTTTAACAAGGCGATATTGATTCCTTCGGGTACTCTCTGCAAAAAAAATCAGAGGCTTCAACTAACTTTTTCAGGACTAAAACAATATAGACTGCGCCTAACAGCAACACTATGGCATTAATCATTGCACCCAATAGGGAAAACCTCTTATAACCGTAGGTATAGTGTTCATTGCTACCTTTCTCCGCCTCATTCTCAAAATACCATCCCAGGCCTAATGAAATACTATCGGCAAAATCATGCAAAGAATCAGATATAATGGCGGCACTTCCGGAGATTATCCCGCCGATAAGCTCCAGCACAGTAAAAGTAAGGTTTAAGAAAAAAGCTACCTTGGTGTTATTTTCTTTATGTTCTTCCGCCATACTACATACAGATCAAGGAGAAGGCTAAGCCGCTCTATCTATAATCAGACAGCTATTTGAAAGATTAACAACCTTTACAGATACAGAGCCTTTGACTAAGAAAAAGGGGAACTACCTCCTTTTCCATAATGTTATACTTACATACAGTTATTTTGGTTAATGATATGGTTAAAAGGGTCTTTTTAATGTCTGTCCTAGTCCTTGTTGCCTTCTCCGCTATAAATGCAAAAGGTAATTCGCTACTTCACCAGACTGTCCAAAGTATAGAGGCAAAGTTCATGGAATTGAGCAGGAGTGCTACCTACGTGACAGCCAAAGGAAAACCTGTCGCACAACGTATCTCCTTCCTTGATGAAAATGACTTGGTACTTCCGGCTGGCACTAAAATCCGTCAGATTGCGCTTATACGCCACGGAGAGCCTGATTTGCGGAAGACAGGTAAATTTTCATACCAAGAGGCGAAACGGTTTGTTGCGGAATATGACAGCGTAGGGATAGTGGTGCCAGATGCTTCCTTCTTTAATCTCCCAAATCCTGCTCAGGTTAAAGTATTCTCCAGCTCCATTAACCGGGCTAAAGCTACCGCTCAGTACATCTTTGGGGTTGACGGGGAGATGACCGTATCCCCTATTTTTAGGGAATTCGAATCTTCCATGGGACACCATAGCCCTAATCTTCGGATTCCTATCAAAGTCTGGACTTCTGTCGCACGTTTGAAGTGGGTGATGGGCATTGACCGCCAGGGGGCTGAGAGTTTTTCCGATGCCCGCAAACGGGCACAGCTGGCGGCGGATACCTTAGCCGGTGCCACCGAAGAAAACCCCAATGTAGCCCTTGTGGGCCACGGGTTGTTAAACCGGTATGTTCAGGAGAACTTGGAAGAACAGGGATGGCATGTGGTCAGGAACGGGGGCAGCGGCTACTTAGGTACTACAATTTTAGTTAAAGTTGTCCGTTAATAAGGCTTGTAGAATTCGTTTTAAAGTTTTTCAAAGGGGGCTTCTAGTTTTTGGGAAAGCCTTTAGAATAGCTAGAAAAGGCAGAACATTTCTAAAATATGTTTAGGAATGTTCTGCCTTTTCATTTTAGCACCACCTATTTGATTTTCTTGGCTTAAACTACTTTTTTATGTGGTTCATTTTTCAGAACTAGACAGAAAACATAGGCGCAAAGAATAATCCATTATGTTTAGGTGCAATTATAGCTTTTACTTAAGCTTTAATTTTGTCTTTGAGACAGCTTAGTGTTACCCCTTCAGGGAGTTGTCTCCTTAGAAGCGTGTAATTCTTACTTCTGGTTTCGGTCTTATTTCTGAAATCAAGGCCGAAAAAGAAAGTGACTGAATAGCAAAAGCCAGCCAATGGGAAGTTTTACCAACATATTCTTTTGCTCTAAAAAGCGCAATGGCTTGAATATCATTGATTAGTGAAGTATATATACAACATATTTCCTAAAGTATTAATCCATTGTTTCAAGTAGCTGGACTCGTAAAGATACCAATGCAACCTTTTTCCTATCCTTTGGTATTGTCATTATAAGCCTCACCTATTTTAAATGCTGATGAAAAGAATTTTACCCTTACATTTCGTTTTTTCCATATTTCTAGGGCTTGTCAGTTTTGAGTCCCAAGCCCAGGTAATTGACTCTCTTAAGATTTCTCAAGAAACTGTAGCAGCCGACACGTTAAAAAAGTACCAAGACTCGCTTACGGCCCCTACAGCAAAAGCACCCTTTTTCAAGTCCAAAGCCTTCAAAGCCACAATTATTCCGGCAATTTTGATTGGATATGGGTTGAGCACAGTAAAGGACAACGGCTTTTACAGCAGTTACGACGCCAAACGGGACATTCAGAAGCACTTCCCTAATTTTAAAACTACCATTGACAATCCTTTGCTCATTGCGCCGTACGTGGAGTTGGCCTTGGCCAACCTGATTAATATCAAATCAAACAATGATTTCCTGAATACTAGTTTAGTGATTTTAAAGGCGGAGGCTATTTTTGCCGTCACGGTTTACGGGTTAAAGCAGGTCACTGACCAGGAGCGGCCTAATGGAGAGAACCGGGAATCCATGCCATCGGGCCATGCGGCCCAAGCCTTTTTGGCAGCTTCTATCCTGAACACGGAGCTCAAGCATAAAAGCCCTTGGTATGGCGTAGGGGCATATACTATTGCCACCAGCGTGGGGGTTTTCCGAATGTTGAACAATAAGCATTGGCAGTCTGATGTATTTGTAGGAGCCGGCATAGGCATGCTTTCGTCTCATTTAGCCTATCTTTCACACCGCAACCGCTGGGGAAGGAAACCATCCATCGCTATGTCACCTACCTATATCTATGGCGTACCGGGGTTCGCAATTTCTTTGAATTTGGATGATTATAAAAATAGGAGGAAAGACCCCAACCATTTTAAGAATTTTTTAAACTAAGATTGATTCGGTTACTCTTATTATTTAAATAGTTTACAGTTTCTTTCAATGCCGGTTTGACACCAAATAACCGTTGATTTTTGCCAGTGCAAACTTCTCGTTTTAAGCCTGTTTTTAGGAAATAATACTGAAAACAGATGTATAAGTTATTTGTAAAAAGGAAGGATTAGCCTTTTTTAAAACTCTAGGCAGTTTAAAAGTATAGGTAGCTAGAATATTTATAATTACACCCACTGAGGTGAGCATGTTAGAGAGCCCCTCAAAGTAAGCCCCCTTCATTTTCAGGCTCACCTTTGAGCCTTTGCTCAAGATGTACATACCCGTCAGGTTCACTACCAAACCAATAGAGGCCACAAACAGTATGGCTTTGCTTTCCACTTCTGGCGGGTCTTGGAACCGCAGGTAAGCTTCATACAGGATATATAGGAAAATGCCGATGAGTATTACCGCATTGGCCAGTGCCGCCAGGATTTCTGCACGGTAATAGCCTTAGGTACGCTCAGGGAAAGCTGGCCGTTCAGCCAACATGATGGCAATGAGAGCAAAAGCCAAGCCTCCCACATCGGTTAGCATGTGACCGGCATCGGCAAGCAGGGCAAGGCCCCTGTCAAAATGCCACCCACCACTTCAGCTACAAGGTAGATTGAGGTAAAAGTAAGAACTAATTTAAGACGCCCTTTATTTTGACTGCTTGCAGATACGGTATGGCCCTGTGACATATTATAGTCTATGCTTTCCTGTAAAAATTATACTAAGTTATTTGTACGGTACACCTGGTTAATTGTTAAAACAATGCTAAAAGCAGACTTGCTACGCTACATTTAGGTGCGCCTCTTAGGGTCTAATACCAAATTACCCTGAAAAGTCCTTTCTCGTTTTTTCGAGCCGTTGTTGGTGTTATCACCAACAACTTCCAATCAGTTCAGTTTGATGGCAGTTTTGAGAAGCGAGTTGATAAAGGATTATTGGTGATAACACCAACAATGGCACGGGAAAATTCATATCGCATGAGCCTCCTTCTCTTTGCAATTCGGAAAAAGACTTTTAGGGTAATTTGGTATAATTTCAAAAAAAGGCCCTGAATGGCTAGATCAGAAAAGCCCACCTTTATTAAGTGGGCTTTTTTGATACTTACTTTAAGGTATTACAAAACTGGCAATTCACACAGTAAGATTAGCCATTTTGCTGGCCCTGCTCATGGGCGTGCAGAGGTTCGTTGCTTTTGTGTTCATGCGAATGGTGCAAGGCAGCGTCCTCCGCGTGGTGCCTACCGTGGGAGCTTAGGCCATAGGCCGTATACCCGTGATGAGCCGACTTTTCATGGTCTCCTTTGGCTAAATGCTCGGCTGCGGCACGATGGTTGGCTGCGGCTTGTTCAAAATATTCCGCAGCTTTTCTATGGTTTTCTGCACTTTTCTTGTGTTCTTCCGGATGTTCATTTTGCATAGTAATAAAATTTAGGTTAATTATTTTTTCTACTTTGTTTTACCTCTAATTCGCTTGATTTGTTCTATTTATTTGTTATTACAGTGGTTGCCCGCCCAAAAGCTGAAAAAAAAACTAGTAGGGAAAGAAGCCAATATTAAACTTTTTATTTATTCCAAAGGACTAAATAACCGGCTGTTCTTTCAGTAAAAACAGAATATGTTTAACTTAGATAGGGGCCTCTTATTTGTGGCTAACGTAGCTTACGGGAGTAACCAGAATAATCCTTTCCTTTTAAGCCAAACATACACCTGGCACCAATTACTACCCGCCCTACATATGAATTGCTCCGGTTCCAGCCGCCAAACATGCTTCTTTCAAAGACTCATAAAAGGTAGGATGCCCGTGTGACATCCTAGCGATATCCTCTGCTGAGGCTCTGTATTCCATGGCCACGGTCGCCTCACCTATCATATCAGATGCTCTCGGCCCAATCATATGGATGCCGAGAATCTCATCGGTTCCCGGGTCTGCCAATACTTTAATCAGACCATCTGTGTCATTGTTCATCCTAGCCCGGGCGTTGGCTTTGAATGGGAATGTACCGACCTTGTAAGCACGACCGTTTTGCTTCAGTTGCTCTTCCGTATGTCCTACGCTGGCTACTTCAGGCCATGTATACACAATGCCGGGAATCGTCAGGTAATTGATATGCGGCTTTTGCCCGGCTAAGAGCTCCGCAACGAACACCCCTTCCTCTGACGCTTTATGAGCCAGCATTGGGCCCCTAACCACATCTCCGATGGCATAGATATTGGAAACATTGGTACGCAAATTCTCATCTACTACTATTCTCCCTTTTTCAGTAGTAATGCCTGCAGTCTCCAACCCTAAACCTTCTGTATAGGGCTTTCTTCCCACAGCCATCAAGCAATAATCACCTTCCACGGCCACAGTCTTCCCGCCTTTATCTTCGGCACTCACCACTACTGTATCTCCTTTATTTTCGGCAAGTGTCACTTTATGGCCCAGGTGAAACTCGAACCCAAGCTTTCTTAGGGACCTATGCAGCTCTTTGCTCATCGTGCTGTCCATGCTTCCTATAATGGAATCGAGGTACTCAATAACGGTTATTTTAGACCCTAACCTTGCATAAACAGACCCAAGCTCCATTCCGATGACACCACCTCCTATTATAATCAGATGTTTTGGTACTTCCACAAGTGCCAGTGCCTCGGTGGAGGAGATAATTCTGTCTTTATCAAGGGTGATACCTGGTAAGGAGAAAGGCTTTGAACCTGTGGCGAGTATAATATTCTTCGTTTCAACAACGCTTGTGTCGCCATCCTTGCCGCTTACGCTGATAGCGGTTGCACTAAGCAAACTTGCCACACCTTGCATGACCTCTACCTTGTTTTTCTTCATCAGGTAATTTACCCCATCCACCGTGTTCTTCACTACCCCGGCCTTATGCGTAACCATCTGGGTAAAATCTAATTGAAGATTCTCCATAGAAATTCCATGGTCTTTAAACTTCGTTTGGGCATCATGGTACCTTTCAGAACTGTCTAGTAATGCCTTTGAAGGAATACATCCCACATTTAGGCAGGTTCCTCCAAGGGTATCGTATTTTTCAACAAGGGCGGTTTTCATTCCTAGCTGTCCACAACGGATTGCTGCCACATACCCGCCAGGGCCTGACCCGATTATTACCACATCATACTTCATATTTTTATCCATTTGAAGTTAATTTAATATTTATGTGAGGGTTCTTTGTTGCACACCAGGCTTCAAAAGAGTCGCCTGGTCTTGAGGCTGTGACAGTAAGGTTCAGAAGGAAGATGCCTTTGTGTTCCTCTGTCATAAGCTTAACGCATTATAGGTATCGAAACTTAATCCAAACTTTCAAAATATTTCTGAGACTCCTTACTCCACAGCATTCTGCATAAGAGAGAAGTAAACCTCCACCTCAAACTCCATCCCTGGCTCTAATGAAATAACTTCTACTTTTAAATAGTTAAAAATTGCGAACTGTTTATCTACATGTACTACCGGGTTGTCACCTAATCTTAAAGCCGGAATCAAGGAACTATATAAGCCTAATTCATCTTGGTCAATTACATGGAGGCGTAGCAGTGGCAAAGCCTGGCCTTCCTGATGGGAACCAAAAACCAACGATGAGATGTGCAAGGTAGTATGACCATGTTTATCATCCACTTTGAAGGAAGAATTAAGATTGTTAAGCGTAACTGAGTCCATACAAATTTTTCAATTTAACCGGTAAAAAGCCAGGCTTCTAGTTAAGATAACCTTTAAAACTTCATCCGTTGAATTCTTACGGCGTTTAAAATCGCCAGAAAGGCTACCCCCACATCGGCAAACACGGCTTCCCACATAGAGGCTACGCCAAAAGCCCCGAACGCCAGCACCAGGGCCTTCACCCCGAAGGCCAAGGCGATGTTCTGCCACACGATCTGCTTGGTCTTTTTCCCGATATTGATTGCTGTGGCTATTTTAGAGGGATGGTCTGTTTGGATCACCACATCCGCCGTTTCGATGGCTGCGTCCGAGCCAAGCCCACCCATGGCCATGCCTACGTCAGCCAGTGTGATGACAGGCGCGTCGTTGATGCCGTCGCCCACAAAGGCCACCATCCTGCCTTCCGCTTTCAACGCCTCCACCTTGCTTACCTTATCCTGCGGAAGCAATCCTCCGTATGCCTCGTCCAGTTGCAACTCGGCCGCCACCTTCTGAACAATGGAGTCCTTATCCCCGGAGAGCATCACCAGCTTTTTGACGCCCAGCTCCCGCATTCGCCTCACAGCCAGCGGCGCATCCTCCTTCGTCTTGTCGGCAATGGTGATGTAACCAGCATAAGCGCCATCAACTGCAACCAGTACGATCGTCTCCACGATCTCCTTCAGGCTCGGGTCATACAGCACGTTGAACTTCTCCAGCAGCCTGCCGTTACCCACCAGCAGCTCTCTGCCGTCCACGGTGCCTTTCAGCCCATGGCCAGGTATCTCCTCCACCTTGCTTACCGAGTGCCGTTGATAGGCGATGCCTGCCTCTGCCACAATGGCCTTCGCAACAGGGTGCGTGGACACATTCTCTATGGCGGCAACAGCGGACATAAACCATGCTTTATCCTCCAGTAATACCTCTACCCGCTGCACTTTGAAGACACCTTCGGTCAGGGTGCCGGTCTTGTCCATCACCACTGTATCCACCTGCGTCATCAGGTCCAGGAAGTTAGCTCCCTTAAAGAGCAGGCCATTCTGTGAGGCTGCCCCGATACCACCGAAGTAGCCGAGCGGAATAGAAATCACCAGCGCGCACGGGCAGGAGATCACCAGGAAGACCAACGCCCGGTAGAGCCATACATTGAAGTCATAGGCATCTACAACAAAGTAGGGAATGAAGGTGAGCCCCACGGCCAGGAAGAACACAATGGGCGTGTATACTTTGGCTAACCTGGTAATGAGCTGCTGCGTCTTGGCCTTGCGGCTGCCGGCCTCTTCCACCAGCTTTAGGATTTTAGATAAGGCACTGTTTTCGTAGGCAGAGGTCACCTTCAGTTGAACCACACGGTCCAGGTTGATCATTCCTGCCAACACAGTTTCACCCTGCTTTTTGGTATCAGGTTTCGACTCGCCTGTGAGCGCTGCTGTGTTGAAGGAGGACCTGTCAGAAAGCAGTTCACCATCCAGCGCCACCTTTTCACCTGCCTTCACCTGCACCACATCGCCAACCCGCACTTCTTTTGCTTTCACGGTGATTACGCCTTTATCCGTTACCAGTCCCACTTCGTCGGGCCTGTTATCAATCAGCGCCTTGATGGAGCGCCGTGACCGCAGCACAGCGGCCTCCTGAAAATGCTCCCCAATCACGTAGAAGAGCATCACGGCCACGCCCTCGGCGTACTCGCCGATGTAGAAGGCTCCCAGCGTGGCAATGCTCATCAGAAAGAATTCATTGAAGAAGCTACTTCTCAAACTCTTAACAGCGTGCCACACCACGCGCCAGCCCACCAGCACATAGGCAATGCCAAACACAATTAGCCGCACATAGCCCGTGAACCAGGGGGTGTCCAAGTAGTCGAGCAGGATGCCAGCCAGCAACAGGAAAAGGCTGATGGCCGTGGGTATGTAAGAGGACTTTGCCTCTTCCGCTGCCTCCCCGTGCTCCTCGGCTCCTGGCCGTTTGGTTTTACCATCTATGGAGCAGCAACTATCGCCTACATTCGGTCCTGGGGCCTCTGCTGTTCTGGGAGAAGTGATCTCCAAGGGCTTGAAGTCCTCTTCTATATTCTTGCTTTTATTCTGTTTCTTATTCATGATTCATGGATTAATAGTCAGCATTAACTCTTATAAATCTATTTTAAGTGGGGTGCTCATGCAGCTTATTCTATTGGGGCTGCTCTTTTTGGCGTATGGCATAATCATTTTCTGAAGTTTTTATTGCCGACCACAACTCTTAGGATGAACGCTACTATCAGCAGTCCAACTACTACCCAGATTAGGCACTGCTCTGATTCTTGGAACGAGAAGCTCCTTTTCAACATCAGGACAGCTTTATCCAGCCAGGACATCTCCTGGTGTTGCGCCTCAATACTGCCTATGAAAAGCATTAGGGGAAACAAGTCTTCCTGGGTTGCTTTTTGCCTATACATGCCTGGCAACGCTCATGCCTATTAAATTGGAATACCCCCATTTCCAACTAAGCGCTATTGTTTCTACCTGTGCGCAGGCTGCTACGCATTCAAGTGGCGCACCGGTCACAAACACCTTTTACCAACATGTTCACCTCATAAAGGCGAAATCTGTTGGGAAGCTGTACACTAGTCAAGTTTGCCTTTGGAAGGCAGTAGGTTTCTTTGCAGGCGTTGCAGTTAAATGCACATACAGGTCCTCCATCGCGCAAGTGCAGTCCTCCTGACACAAGGCGTACTTGGTTGGTTCCGCTCCGTCGATAACCTGTTGCATCAGCCCTTTTTCCTCGAAGGTTTTAAGCGTGCGATACAAAGTGACACAGTCCGCTTGCTCAAAATCTACTTCCATTTCGCTCAGGCTAACGGCGGCCGATTCCTTTCTCTTGCAGGATACAGTCTAAGTTTTGCAGCATGGCTTAACGTTTAATGATGACCACCTTCTTCCTCAGAGTTTCGCATTCTGGATAGCAGCGAATAAGCACCTTTAGTCACAAAGTTTGTGTTAGCGGTATCGACGCCGGCAGGGAGCGCCACCTGCACAAAGCCGCCTTCGGCCGCGCCGCTCTCCACCGGTACCATCCGGAACCGCTTCATCACTGCATCGCCTTCTTTCTCTTCGCCCATGTAAAGGAAGATAAAGTCATTTCCGGCATCTTGCACCACGGCGGCTTCCGGCAGCGCCAGCACCTGCTGCCCGCCCAGCGATACCTGTGCCTGCACATACATACCGGGTACCAATTCTTTGTCTTCCTCCTTTAAGTGCGCGTGTACCTGCACGGTGCGCTCCTCGCTGATCTCCCTGCCGATAAGGTAAATAGTGGCCTCATGCTCCGCCCCGCTCTCACCCGGCAAAGCGAAACGCACCTGCTGCCCCTTTTTCAGGGCCGCCACGTCTTTCTCAAACACCGTCAGCTCCACGTGCAGGTGGTCCGTATCTGCTATCCTGAACAGCACATCCGTCGGGTTCACATACTGGCCGACATTGGCATTAATGTAGGTGACATACCCGTCTATGGGAGCAAAGATGGGCAGGATGCGGCTGATTTTCCCTTCCCGCAAGGAAGCGGGGTTAACTCCGATGATCCGCAGCCTTTCAGCCAAGCCCTCCACCTGCGACCTGACAGACCTGAACTCGGCAGTTACCTGCTGGAAAGTCTTGGCTGCGGTAACCTGTTCCTCGGACAGTTCCTTTTGCCGCTCATACTCCAGCTCCAGGAAATCTAGGCGGCTTCTGGCTTCCAGGTAATCCTGCTGCAGTGTTACAAAATCAGCGTTTTCAATCCTTACAATCAACTGTCCTTTTTTTACGCGCATACCTTCGAGCAGTTCCGTGTTTTTGACAAAACCACCCAGTGGGGCACTTACAGAGGCCATGTTCTGCGGCGGTACGTCCAGCTCGCCTGTCACAGTGAGCGTATTGCTCAGGTTGCGCATTTCGGGCTTGCCGAGCGTAATGCCTGCCACACGGTACTGCTGCTCGGTCAGCTCTGCCATATTCGGGTTTTCCTCTTCGCCGTGGCCTGCTTCCTGTTCTGCTCCCTGTGCCGGAGCAGATTCCTCCTTGCACGAGGAGAAAAGCATAATTCCTGCGAGAAAAAACATGTTTATATTCAAAATCCTTTTCATAATGGATAAATTCAGCTTTAAGTTTTATTGTTGATTTTCTATCAGGAAATTTAGCTCGATAACAGCTTTATCATACTCGTAAAGCGTATCCAGGTAATTGGTCTTGATAGCCAAGGCCCTGTTCAGGCTTAGGAGGTAGTCTTGGTAAGTGATTTCCCCCACTTGATAGGCTCGGGAGGCATGGTTGATAATGAGTTCCGCCTGTGGCAGGGCGGTCTGCTCATAGTAGTTCAGACTGCCCTGTAATTTCAGGACCTGCTGTCGGGCAGCTACCAGATTACCTTCCAGCTGATTTTGGCTGCTTTGCAGGTTTTTCTGGGCGAGCTGCTCATGCAGCCTGGCTGCCTGTATCCGGCTGGTTTGCGGCTTTGCCCAAATAGGGATTCCCACTCCTACAGACACCCCCGTGAAGCGGTCTCCTGCCGAGAAGGTTCTTTCCACGCCGTTGACATTTTGCGTGCCAATAATGGATTGGTTGAAGTAGCCTAGGCGGATGTCGGGCAAGAGCCTGGCGCGTTCCACCCCGGTCTCAGCTTGCCGTAACGCTACCTGCTGGCGAGCTAGCGCCAGCTGTGGGTTCTGTTCCAGGGCATCCGAAGACACAACAGGTAAAGGCAGGCGTGCCAATGCCGTGTCGGCTGTGGTTACGGAACTGTCAGTGACCAGCAGCACCTGTAGCTGTTTTTGGAGCACGGCCTGGTCGGCAAGCGACTGGCGAATGTTGTTCTGTACTTCTGATTGCTGCGCCTGGGCTGTTACCTGTTCCAGTAGGTTGGTTTCCCCTGTTCTCAGACGCACTTCGGCGGCTCTCAGAAACTGTGCGTACAGGCTGTCCTGATAACTTAGCAGGTCTATTTTAGAACGCACATACACCAGGCCGTAGTAACCGAGCCGCACATCCCGGACAAGCTCCCTGGCCCGCAGGCCAAATGAAAACTTACTTTCCTGTACCTGCTCTTTTAAAAGCTTAGCCTGTCTGGCATATACCGTTGGAAAAGCCAGCGATTGGGAAATGGAAATGTTATTGTCTTTCTCAAGGGTGTTCGACTGCCCGTAGGTAACGTCCACGTCTGTCTTGCCTATGTCCCAGGCAGCACCCCTAAGCTTTTCATTTCGTTGTATATTGATTCTGGCAGCCTCTAACCCCGGGTTCTGGCTTAACGCCCGATCAACGGCGCTTTGTACCGTGTAAACTTGTGTGGCCTGCCCTTGTGCAAGTGCTTTGGAGGTAGGCAGGAATGAAAGACCTACTGCCGATGTGGTAGCGATGAGGGCAACAGCCGAAGCGGAAAGCCCGCGTCCGGATGAATTACCCTTCTGCATTCTTTTTAGCAAATAGCCCTCTATTAAAATGTAAAGCACAGGAAGCACCACCAACGTGAGCATCGTAGAGGTAATCAGGCCACCAATTACAACCGTTGCGAGCGGTTTTTGTACCTCGGCTCCGGCTGTATTAGAAAGTGCCATCGGCAAAAAGCCCAGCGAGGCCACTGTGGCCGTCATCAGTACCGGGCGCAGTCGCAAGGAGGTGCCGTTAAGTATAACTTCTCTTAGGCTCAGGCTACTGTTCTCTTTTCGCTGCCTGTTAAACTCAGCAATCAGCACAATCCCATTCAGTACCGCTACGCCAAACAAGGCGATAAAGCCCACCCCGGCGGAAATACTGAAAGGCATGCCCCGGATCCAGAGCGCCAGTACGCCGCCTATTGCCGAGAGCGGAATAGCTGTAAAGATAAGGAGCGAGTGCCGGACAGATCCGAAGGTGAAAAACAGCAGCAAAAAGATCAGCGCCAGTGCGGCCGGAACAGCCACCGATAAGCGCTTGTTTGCCTCCTGCAGGTTCTCGAACTGCCCACCATAGGTTACAAAATACCCGGTCGGGAGCTGTACCTGCTGGTCGATTTTCTGCTGCACTTCTTCTACCACGCTGGCAATATCACGGCCACGTACGTTAAAGCCTACGATGATGCGGCGCTTGGCATCCTCGCGCTGAATCTGATTTGGGCCCTGCTGAAACGCTATATCGGCTACCTGTTGCAAAGGTACCTGCTCGCCTGTGGGAGTGGTTACGAAAAGCTGCCGTACTGCTTCAATGCTTTGGCGGTTCTCCTGGGCAAGCCGCACCACGAGGTCAAATCGCCTGTCGCCCTCGTACACCAGCCCGGCGCTTTGCCCGGCAAAGGCGGCGTTGATGGCCTGGTTGATTGTCTCCACATCCATTCCGAACCTGGCTACCTGGTCGCGTTTGATGGAAACGACAATCTGAGGCAAGCCTGAAACTTGTTCTAAGTATAAATCCTCCGCTCCATCCACAGTCGAAACAATTCCGCCTACCTCCTGCGACAACCTGGTCAGCTGCTGCAAATCTTCGCCAAATATTTTAATACCTACATCCTGACGCACCCCTGAAATCAGTTCGTTGGAGCGCAGCTGGATGGGCTGCGACACCCCGAACGTAACGCCGGGAATAGCCTCCAGCGCCTCTGTCATTTTATTTGCCAACTCTTCGCGTGTTTCAGCACTGGTCCATTCGTCCTTGTCTTTCAGGGTTATGGTTACGTCGGCAGACTCCATCGGCATCGGGTCTGTCGGGATTTCTGCTGCCCCGACTTTGCTTATCACCTCCTTTACCTCCGGAAACTGCTCTTTTAGCATCCGGGAAGCCAAGGTTACTTTCTCTACTGTTTCTGAAAGGGAGCTTCCGGTCAGCAGCCTGGTTTCCAGGGCAAAATCACCTTCCTCAAGCGTAGGTATAAACTCGCTGCCCATTCTCGAAAACATAAACAGACTCAACGCAAATAAACCCACTGCTACTGCCAGCACCGATGCCTTGAACCGTAGGGCACCGTGTATGATGGGAGTATAAATTCGTTGAAAGAAATCCATCATACGGTCGGAGATAGTACGTTTGTGGGTAATGTTTTTACTCAGCAGCAGCGCCGACATCATCGGCACATACGTGAGCGAGAGAATGAAAGCACCCAGAATGGCAAAGGACACCGTAAGCGCCATCGGACGGAACATTTTGCCTTCGATACCCACTAACACAAGAATCGGCAGGTACACAATCAATATGATAATTTCCCCGAAGGCAGCTGCTGAACGGATCTTCCGGGCAGAGTCATAAACTTCCGC
Source organism: Rufibacter ruber (assembly GCF_001647275.1). Classification (GTDB taxonomy): domain Bacteria; phylum Bacteroidota; class Bacteroidia; order Cytophagales; family Hymenobacteraceae; genus Nibribacter; species Nibribacter ruber_C. Next base: position 37,658 of record NZ_LRMM01000018.1, read on the forward strand.
ATCCATTTGCTTTTGCGTGAGCCGCCCTTTGCCACGCAGCCCCAGGTGGTGCATGGTGGCTTCTACTATGATTACGGCTCCATCCACTATAAGGCCAAAGTCAATAGCCCCGAGGCTCATCAGGTTGCCCGTTACGCCAAACAGGTTCATCAGGATGATGGCAAAGAGCATAGCCAGCGGAATAACAGAGGCCACTACCAGCCCTGCCCGCCAATTGCCCAGGAAGAGCACCAGCACGAAAATAACAATAAGGGCACCTTCTATCAGGTTCTTTTCCACAGTGCCGATGGCGCGGCCTATCAGCTCGCTTCGGTCCAGAAAGGCTTCCACTTCCACGCCTTCAGGCAATGATTTTCTAATCTGGTCTAGCCGCTCTTTTACCCGCTCCACTACCTGATTGGTGTTCTCGCCTTTGAGAAGCATCACAATGCCGCCTACTGCCTCTCCGGAAGAGGTGGTAAGCGCGCCGTAACGGTTAGCGCTGCCGAACTGCACACTGGCGATGTCGTTGATAAGTACAGGCGTACCGTTGGTGGTGTTGCTGACCACTACCTTGCCTATTTCCTCCAGGCTGCCGATAAGTCCTTCGCTGCGGATGAAGTAGGCGTTGGGTTTCTTGTCGATATAAGCACCGCCCGTATTCTGGTTGTTGCGCTCCAGTGCGTCCAGTACATCGCTTATACTTAGGTTATAGCTGCGGAGCCGGGCGGGCTCTATAGCCACTTCATATTGTTTCAGAAAGCCGCCGAAGCTGTTTACCTCCGCCACGCCGGGAGTACCCAGCAGCTGCCGCCTGATAATCCAGTCCTGTATGGTGCGCAGCTCCATCGCGTCATACTGCTTTTCATAGCCAGGTTTGGGATGCACAACATACTGGTAAATCTCTCCCAGGCCCGTGGAAATAGGCGACATTTCGGGACTGCCTATTTCTGTTGGTATGATGTTTTTGGCCTCCACCAGACGTTCGCTCACCTGTTGGCGCGCCCAATAGATATCCACATTGTCATCAAACACCACGGTTACCACTGATAGCCCGAAGCGGGAGATAGAGCGCACTTCCTCTATGTCAGCGATGGTGGACATGGTCTGCTCCACCGGAAAGCTGATAAGTCGCTCTACTTCCTGTGCGGCCAGCGATGGGCTGGTGGTGATGACCTGTACCTGGTTGTTGGTGATGTCAGGCACGGCATCGATGGGCAGCTGCGTAACAGAATAGCTACCCCAGATAACAAGCGCAAGGGTAAAAATGCCGATGATGAGCTTGTTGTAAATTGAAAAATGGATAATGCGGTCAAGCATAATGAAAGTCTTTAAATCAAAATTCAGAAATTCTCCTGCCAGCCGAAACCGATACCTGTAAACAGCCATTAAGCTGAATGTAGGCAAAGCCGTAAAGCTTCCTTAAAGGAGCTTCACAGAGCAGGCAAAAATAAATTTGATTTAAAGCCTTGGCGGTTGCCAGATAGAAAAAGAAGGCTTGGATACACCAGCTACCTGGTGAACTGGTGTTGGGATGGTTACTTTGATAGCTGCGGTACTTGCTTTTTGTGAAATTGTCTGCAAAGCGAAACCGGCGCAGCAATTACAGGTACACAGCGGGGAGCATAAATCCGCAGCCGGGGAATGGTCCTCGGAATCCGTGTTTGGGTTGATGGTGGTTTGTGCAAGCGTGCCTACCCTTGGCGCTGCATCAGCACAAGGAACACATGATATCACTATCATGAAAACGCTCAGAAGAATAGCATTCCATTTCATCCTTTGCAAAACTAATACAAATTAAATGCAATTCAATAATATTTTTTTAAAAAGCTAAACGTTTTAAATCATATTTTGATATAAAAGAACTTGTTTAGAGTTTTAAATCAGACCTTGTTACGTGTTTTTAAAGTCAAGAAGTAAGGAAAAGGCTAAATAATTGGTGGTGATAACACCACCAATGGCGGCAGCTATAACCTTTTTATGAAAACTCTAAACAAGTTCAAAGAGAAACCAAGCTAATTCAAGCTTCCTTGCTTAACTCCTCTTGTTAAAGAGGTTTGTTTAACAGTTATAAAAAATTTATGCTTCTGGGATTCTTTAACCCAATCCTGAATCCAATTGACTATTTAAGCCACTGATATTCCATCGTGCATTACTGTCCTACCCCTAAGCCCAGAAATATTTTTTCAATATCATCTATAACCTTTCTTTGTTTTAAGCAGTTGAAAGCAAGTATTCTAAACCGGAGGAATATTGACTTGTTGTTCTATTTAAAAGGACCAGGATATGAATATTTGAATATGAACCTCCTGAATGCGGCCCGCATAACCGCTATGAGCCACCCGAATTTCTACATCAGCCAGTGGGCCTAACTACCCGCCGTCTTTCCCGGTTAAGGCTACTCTTGCATGCCCCGCCTCCGGGCAGCCAGGGCAGCCTTAATAATATTCCGGGAGTTCCATTGGTACTAATGGCCAGCAATATCTCCCGGCCGACCTAGACCCTCCATGAACCGGGAGAAAACAAATTCGGAACCGTAACCATTGCCGGTACAGGTAAGATGGCTGGCATCAGAAATAGCAATGGCCGCCAAAGGCGGTCGGTTTTCGCGAAACCTACCGGTTAGCTCTTCGGCAAAGTGCATGGCATCGCAATGCGAACCGCCGTTGCCGCAGAATATAATTTTATTCCCGGCCTGTAAGGTCCGGCTAAAAATCTCCGCCGCTCGGGCAATATCATGGATATTCTTTTCTTCGTCTAAAAAAATAACTTTGTATTTTTTGAGGAGCCTCGAATTTCTTCCTGAAAATTGAATTCATGGTATTTATAAATGCACTTCCTGTTCCTGATAACCCGCTGTCTCCAATTGTATGGTGGTGTGGCTTATTTTGAAAGGCTCTTTTACCTGGTTATTGATGGCTTTTAGCAAATCATTGGGTTTAACTGCCTCCTGCATCACGATGTGCGCACTCATGGCATTTACGCCAGAGGTTAAAGCCCAAACATGCAGGTCATGCACACTTACTACACCCGGCATTTGCCCTATTTTTTCCCGTAGCGTAGCCAAGTTCACATCGGCCGGGGTACCTTCCAGCAAAATGCTGACAGCATCTTTTAGCAGAATCCAGGTGCGCGGCAGAATAAATAAGCCAATCCCCGCCGATAGAATTGGATCGGCATAGTACCAGCCGGTCGTCCACATAATAATACCGGCTATAATTACCCCAATGGAAGTCAGCATATCCGATAAAACTTCGAAGTAAGCCCCTTTCATATTTAAACTCTCGGTGGAGCTTTTGCGCAGAATATACATACCAATTAAGTTTACGACCAAACCAATTCCGGCAATTACCAGCATGAATTTACTTTCTACTTCGGGCGGGTTTTTAAACCGGAGATATGCTTCGTATAAAATATAGAGGGATATACAAATTAAGATAACGGCATTGGCCAGGGCTGCTAATATTTCAGCGCGGTAATAGCCAAAGGTTTTTTCCGGAGTGGCTTTTCTTTCGGCCAAGTTAATCGCAATAAGGGCAAAGGCCAACCCACCCACATCCGTGAGCATGTGCCCGGCGTCAGCTAACAAGGCCAGGCTCTTGGTCCAGATGCCGCCCACTACTTCGGCAACTAAATATAATAAGGTAAAGCCCAGTACTAGTTGCAGTTTCTTTTTATTCTGGCTGCCGGGCGAAACGGTGTGGCCTTGTGACATTCTAGTTAATGTTTAGAGGATTGATATTCTTAATACGAAATATAGATGCCATAGCTTTCATCAGCGAGGAGATCTTTCCACTCGCTAATCAGATTATGGCAGGCAATACCGTGCCGGATGCTGCGGTTAATATCATACAAACCTAATCGGTTTAAGCACCCAGCATCTTCGCGCAAGGCATAATCCAATCTACTTAGTCTATTAAGCTGTACCAGGTAAAACCTACGAGGGGAATACCGTCTTGTTTCAGGCGGTAGGCGCTGGCCAATTGCCGCCGGAGCCAATCTGCCGAACCGGGTTTCCTTAGGTTGGTTTCGGTATGCATGACAGGCAGCCGGTAGCGGCTGAAATATTGATGAGAAATCACGTAATATCCGAATATTTCTCCGGAGGCGCTGGTGGTGTGGTCTTCATGCACCATGTGTTCATACATAATAATCATTACCTATAATGCACTTGACTTTAACGTTCTGGTTGGCAAACCAAGCGTATTCCCCCTCAGTCATTCCATTCTGAAGCAGGTATTTATATATGGTTACATATGGTTACATTAACTGGGTACCCATAGGTTTGAATTCAGGGATATAAGCGTTTCTAATTTAAAATTCTGCCTAAGGCTTTCTGGCGAGAGAACACTCCGTTGACTCACTCTGGATGAAGGTCGCATGGGCTGTACTTCCAGAATGGTCGCCATGGCCAACACATCGCTCCCTATTCATTTCTGTACGGTTTAAATGTCCGCCTTCAGCGGCAAACAAGTAGAAGTTGTCCGCCAATGCCGGAACTGCCGCCGACCCTAGAACACCTTGCCTACAACCGCATCCCAAAATATTTAGTAATAAAACATAAGTAGCCAACCCTATCAGTTCTAAACTGTAAGCTTGGCTACTTTGAAATATAAGCTTAGCGCTGGGTAATTTATTCGTGGTGGCTATGACATGCCTCGGCGCATTCCAAGCAAGCCTGGGCACATCGCTGACAATGGTCATCCTGGTGCTGGGCGCACTCTCCTCCACACTTGCGGCAGATTTCTTCGCATAATACCAGATACTGATGCCCTATAGCTGAGCCACTTTGTAAAAGCGCAATAGCATGTCGGCAGGAATCGGCGCAGTCCCGGTCTAGTTTTGCACAATTGGCCATCTTCCCGCCCTCGGAAAGGCAATGCGTGAAGCACATTTCGCAGGTGCTGGCACATGTTAATAATTTTTCGATAAGCTGCTGATGATCGTTGTTTTCCATAATTTTTTAAGTTATTCGGTTTACAATTACTTAATATCTACGCACTGATCTCTGTTAAGTTCCTTAACAAACACAGAGGCAATTCAGTAGTGGACTAAATAGAAAACAGAGTCAAGGACAGAAGGTACAGACACTTCCTGTGCATATTAAAAGCCACCTGTTACTTTAGGCTACACGGTATAGGAAAGGACTTGTAATAGGAAACAGGACTATGATACGCCTTGTTATACTACCATAGTAAAAGATATTATAGTGGTAAGATAAATGCAGATTTTCAATATAATAGTTTTAACACATTAAGAATATAATATATCAAGCAAATTTCATTTTAAACAATGATGCCTTTAATTGCCCCTATGATACACATCAAACACCCAGAGGCTAAGTGTAATGCTTCACAAGAAAGCTTCGTTACTTCTGCTCCGGTAGAAGAGAGGCGCTTTCATGAGCTATTTTTTACAATTGGAAATGCAACTATAATTTACCACAATAGGGCAAAGGACTTTGAGCCTTATGAAGCGGATTATTTGGAATGGCTGGGAGGACTGCCTGAAAAGGTTAGGGCAGGGATGGAGGAAAAAGGTTTTAAAGAATGCAGGAGCATCTTATCCTTTACCCGCTACGTGATGGAGAAAAATGATATAGGACAAGAAGAATTCGTCCGAAACCTGGTTGGTAAGGCAATTTATGATGAATATTTACAAATCTGCATGAAATAAACTTAAAATAACTTCCTGATTTTTCTAAGCCTAGTTTTAAGTTTTCGGCGTATAAGTTTTTTATAACTTTTGTCTAACTTCTTAAAAACTGATGAAATGAGGAATTACTGTCTTTTCCTAGCCCTTATTCTCTTATTTTCTTGCAGTGAGGATAAAGAGATAAATCCCGACGGCAGCACCTACAAAGTAGTTATTGAACAGTCCGGGGATTATACCAATTACAATAAATCGTTGATTGCAGTTACTCCTGATATGGACGGTCAAACGTTGAAGTTCAACAGCGTTGAGAAAAACCAAACAACGGATAACTATTTAGAAAACGCTGATTTAGCAGGTTCAAAAATCACATTGGTTTCTCAGAAACCTTCCAAAGAAATTGAATTTAATTTTATCGTTAGTCCTATCCTCTTGGCCCCCGCTACTGCCGGGCCGATGGCAATAAAATTCACTTTCTATAAAGACGGAAAGTCTATTGGTGAAAAGTCTTTTCAATACATAGGTAATTTTGATGTGAAACAGGAAAGCTTAAAATTCAAATAAACACCCTACCCACTTATCGCTCTACCCCTCCCCTACCCTGGTGTAACACTTTAGTGGCAGTACCCTGACTGTGGGCCCTCTCCGGCTTTTCTAAAATACTGACGGCATTTTTAATATCAATAACAGAGCCTTCTTCTTTTAAGCCGGGAACTGTAGCCGAAGCATCGAGCGCGTTATTGACGTGCGCTTTGTTCACCCCTCCGACAAAAGGGACTTTGGAAACGAATTTTGCCACGTCTTGCAACCGCTCCCCTTCCGTCACTTTCCCATGGGCTTTCAACTCCAAGCTTACAATGGCTGAAGCTTTAATAAAAAGCTCTTTTGCTTCCGTGTGGTTCTTCGGCTGGCCACTCTGTAGTTGTTGCGCTCGCGAAGGTGCCTTTAGAGCAGGAATATCCTTACCGGCGGAAACATATTTCACATGGTCCAAGGCCTTTGTGAACCGCTCGGCATCCTGATAAAGATAATGGTCTGGTTTCACCCCTCCCTCTAGGATGGCTTTACTGACAGTGCGCAAGTCCCTGTCGTGAGTTTTCAGATTTTTAGGTTCTTCCACAATGTTTTTCACCTGCTGCTTTACCGCAATATCCCACCGGTCAGCTATCCGGCCACCGGTCACCTCCAACTCCCGCAGGGCTTCTATACGCTTCATAGCAGCCGATGGCTCCGGTGTTTTGGAAGCACCTTCTGTCCTGGCTCTCTCAGCTTCGATTCCGGGCAATGGAGTAGTGATTTCATTCAGAAAAGCTTTTAGCGGAGCTAAGTTTTTAGATGCTTCCTGGGGAGCGTATGGTTTTACAATTGCAAAATTCCTGGCATCGTTATATTTAGCCGGGTCTGCCCGGCTAAAGTCAATATTATAACCTGCTTCTCTTCCTAATTGGGTAAAGGCAGCTTGCAAAGTTCTACCGTTACCCTCCCGAAAAGCATGTACATGGTTGTACTGGTCTAAATAATAGGCAGCACGGTCAATAAACTTCTCCGGCTCTAATCCATTTAAATTGTTTTCTTGCTGGAGCTGCTTGCTGATAGTCTCCAGCCGCGTTTCTATCTCCTTGAAAGGTGCGTATCTCATTTCCTGCGGAATATGGTTGACCTCCGTTTCTTTAACACCCTGGAACCCTCCCCTTTCGGCCCTGCTTTCCCCTGCCCACGGATAAACGCTTTGGAAAAGCTGTTTATGTATTTTCTGTAAATGTTCCAAGTTAAAATTACCGGGTATCCCTCCTCTCTCTTTTAATATAGCAGCATTGAAACCGGCGACATCATTTTCAATTTTGGCCAGCAAACTTTTATTCTGAATACCAATATGGTTTATCAGGGTACCATTCTCGTAGGTAAATCCATCGTTCTGCGCCATTTTTACAATTGTAAAAATTAACTTACATTTTCATTATTGCCATTCTGCCTTTCATCAAATAGCCCTGGCATATTTTGAGTATATAATTCTGTATTCTCTGGCTTACTTTGGATGCTTGGTTTTAGTGGCGACCGGTCATTCTAATATTTTTCATCAGCACCGGGTTCCTCTGGTACAAAAGTGGCCGTTCCTACTGAACCGGCCAATGTCATGCTTTCCTGTTCAAGATTGAAATTATCCAACCCATGATGTTTTAGCAACATGGCCAACGCCTGCTCCAAAGAGCACTCCCCATCCACGTATTTTTGCATGAATGCTATGGCTTCTTCGCTTGGCATCGGGCCATTGCTCATAACAAGTGCAAATCCGTGATTTGCGATGCTTTCACGCTCTGCTCTCTTTGCCAGTTCCTCAATGCTTAATCCTGCGGGGGCAGGCTTGAAAAAGGTGCCTCCGGGTTTCCAATTGCTATTTTCCATACTTTGTTTTTCACTCAATCTTCTATACAATATACGCAAAAATGGCCAAAAAAGCCAGGATAAACAGGGGGGGGAAAGTGCTGCTACTCCTCTCCGGGAACCAGCGTGTTAGGATACATTTCTACTGTTTCTTTTACCTCATCGCGCACTTTTTGGTAATTCGCCTGAACTATTATTCTCTGCGCCTCCTGGGAATCGGTTTCACCTTCGTCTGCAAAGAGCGCGAACGGTTCCAGTTCATGTATTTCCGTTTGTGCATCGCTGCGGTCTATCCGCCCTTGGAAAAAGGTAGATTCTGTTTCAACAGTCTGACCGATGAATTCTCCCTGCTCTAACCCAACGGCATCTTGGACACGGACCAAACTGCGTTCCTGAAGACTTACGCTTTGATTCTGGCTCCGGTTCCGGTGGCCAGCACCGCCGGTGCTGCTGCCACTGCTTGTTGATACCATTGACTTATCTTCCCGACCGACGATTTTAGAAATGAGTTCAGCAGTCTCCATGTTGTTTACTTTCCCGATAAACCAATTATTGAGGTTACTAATCATTACCTGCATTTTATCCCGTCCGTATGAATCAACCATCTGACTCAAATCCTGGCTCATGTAAATAGTAGCTATTTTATTACTCCTGGCCGTCGCGGGGATTACCTCCAGTCCAGGCACGTAGATAGTCGCTGCCTCATCCAGAAAAACATAGCTTGGGTGCTTCCGCTGCTGGTTCATCAGTTTGAGCGCCACGGTTATTATACAGCTGATAACCGGTGAAAAGGTATCTTTTAGGGTGGGGTCATTACCGATACACAATAACTTAGGATTGTTCGGGTCATTCAGGTTTAACGAGAATCCTTCTCCCCTACTTTCATCCGGGGTAAGCACCCAGACAATTTCCGGGCTGTTTATGCGGCTTAGGATAATTTGCAAGGTGGCCACGACCCCGGCAATTTGTTTCTCGGCCTTCTGTTCTACTGCGGTGATGAGGCTTCGGACCATATCCCCGCATTCAATGTCTGTATCCAGCATTGATAAAACGTACCTAAAATCCTTATACAGGGCCGTTGCAACTACATGGGGAATGGTGCAGTATGCTGGAAAGTTCTTGCGGTAAAACCAAATGATGCCCGTTAAATAAGCAATTGCGGACGTACTGAAAAACTCTCCTGGATTCTTAATGGTATTTGTATTCAGGTTATTGATTATCGCCCGGCTGTATTCTTCGGCAAAGGCAACTACGGGCATTTCCTCTGGCCTTAAGGGGTTAAGTCGCTCCGTGCGTGATAAATCCCGGAAATTGATGACATGGAGTTGTACACTGGGCTCAGGTTCGCCTTTGGCTTCCGCTTTTTCGGCAGCAAGGGTTAAGGCACGCTGCGCGACTTCTGTTAGCACAGGGAATTTAAAATCATAAATCAAGCCTGCCCAGTTTTTACCGGCAAATTGCTCAATTACCGGTTCCCCAATACTGAATGACTTCCCCGCTCCTGCACCCCCTAACACCAGATTCCCCCGAAAAGCGTTTGGCACGTTTATATATCCTCCGTCCATGGTGGGCAAGCTGAAACCGTTTTCCGAATTCAGCTTCTTTCGTTCAGTGGTTAATCCGAATTCTGGCCGTTTGCTGCGGGCGATAACCAAACCGGCGACGAAGGTGCAGAGAATTCCTAATAGGCTGGCCATGGGGTAGCCGTACAGAATAAAACTTGGAGAAAACTTTGCAATTGTTAAAAGCACATAGCCACTTATCAGGAAAAATCCACCGCAAAGCAGGAAAATAACCGTTCTGCTTTTTCCAGGTATCGGTTTAAGTTTGGGCTGCCCTAATTTCCTTTCCGGGGCTCTCTGGATGAAAAGCAACGCAAGCGAAGCAGCCAAAAGGGAAAGCCGGAAGTAAATCCCGGCTTTACTGTATATGCTATCTGCTTTCAAGAGAAGCCTTCTCCTAATGCCACTTCCGGAACTTCCCAATTTACCACCTGTCCCCTCTACGGTACTGGTGCTGTCTAAACCTGCCACCTCAATGACGGATTCAGTATTCTTACCTGACCCTGTCCTCATACGGTCGGCTTGCCGCCTCCTCAGCTCCATCTGCCGGGCAATTCTCTTTTGTTGTGGCGTGAGTTCGGGATTTGCTTTCACCCAGGCACGTGCCTGGTGTATTTCTGTTTGATGGAGTAAAACATAATAATCCCCAAAAGCTATTGCCAAAACCACTAATCCAATAACCAAGGCTAGGTTTTGACTCTTACCCGGTGTAGGTACCTGCATAATTATCCCTTCTTAAAATAAAATATGACTCCTATTGCCTACCCTAGGCAGTCTAGAACAAAGTCGCCTCTGCTCCGGAAATGTTTCTTTAAAAGTTGTCTCGTTATTTTAACTGGTATCACCTACCCTTTTCCCACTTTATGCGTGAATATTTTACAATTGCAAAATGTAACAGACATAGCGGCTCTAGTCAATTTCAATTTCCCCATTCTTATGTCTTTTCCGTTCTCCTATTTCTTCCGTTTTAGTATCCTTACCTGCGCCTGAGTTCACTGCTCGCTGGAAGGCGTGCAGCAAGTTTCTGACCGGTGCCTTGCTTGCCGTGGGTTGCTCTCTTCCCGTCTGCAGTAGATAATATGCATTATCAATTGGCTTTCCCTGTTGCGCCTTCGTTTCAATCCTTTTCAAGGAGCGGTAAAAAGTTTTGTCAAAATTTCTGCTAACGGCGATTTCCTTTACGCGTTCGCCATCTAGCCTCTGGCTTTTGGGCACATTTCTATTAACATCTTCTACCCGCTCCCCTATTCGTATGGACCTGGTGGCATCCCGGCTTGCATCACGTTGCTTGACCTTAATTTTCTCCTTCTCTTTAGCGGTATATCTGAATTGATGCTCAAACTGCTGCCCTGACTTCCGCTGCCAGTCTATCAGGTCAAACCTGCTCTTGCGCCCATTGGGGTTCAAGGTTATCTTTTGGCTCCTGTCCCGCGCACTGACAATTATATGCACATGCGTCTGCAAGCCTGGACGCTTATCGCCCACCTTTGCCTCTCCAGCTAATACCTCCTTATCTGTACCCCGGTAGCTCCGGTCTTGGTGGATAGTAGCAGCCCATACCAGGTCTTTGGAGGCAAGGCGCTCGTCCCCTTTCAGGTTAAAATTTTGGGCGTATAATTCCATGACCTGCCGGGTATAGGCTTTCAATAGTTGTTCATCATTTTTGATGTGCGTGAGCTCATCTGCACTGGGACTTATGATAAGGGAATAGAATTTAGAATCTTTCGCAGTAAGTCCTTTCACATTGGAGTCAATATCCTGTTGTACCCGTTCAGGCTTTAAACCATCGCTGTCCTGATTAAAAAAAATCCCTAAATCCTCTCTCTCCCTCTTTGCTTCATGAACCAAATAGTTGAGCGTTTGCAGACTGCTGCCATTATTGTCATAGGCTGCAAGACCGTGCGATTTAGGGTTTATCAGTTTTATATACATGACATTCTCCTGTTAGGTATCTGCTTTCGGTTGCTCCGATTTCTTCTTTTTACCAGGTGCAATCTCTTTCGTTGAATCAAATATTAGCTTAAGTTGATTGGTAATAGCACCCTCGTTCTGTTCTCTCAAGGCTTTAAGTTTACTTTTTCCGTTTCTCAACTCTTCATCTTTATACGTGCTCAACACAATCTCCTCCATGCGTAAAACACGGTCAATAGTTACCCTTGAACGTATCAATTCTTCTAACATCACCGATAATAATCCTCTTTCTTGCTCTTGCATATAACCAAATATCCGGTCGCCTAAACGTTTAATATCCTGCATTATCAAAGCACCTTCCCTTGCCTCAATTTCAACTGGATTCAATCCTCTTGTACCGAAATAATTTACGGCAGCATCTAGGTAATCAATCGCAGACAAGCCCAGGCGTTTAGCTTCTTTGGCTAATAAATGATGTGTCACTGCATTAAGGCGTGCACTGGTAGTGCTTGTTTTTTCGAGTTTGCTCATACTATTGAAAATCCCAGTATCTCTACTATACATCTACAAAATATTACTGATTACTAAGCACTTATGTTTCATTCTCTACATTTTTAAGCTCTGCTTAAAAATAAGTGTTTATAAATCAATGCCTTAGCATTGCATTTATAATGCTCTTCTTGCTAAAAGAAAAAACTACCACGCATCGGACTTAGGTTCTTAATAATTAGTTGTTTAGTGAGGTGAACTTGGAAGTGATGGTTACCAAATATTAATGTATTGCAGGTCTTACCACTACTCACTAAACACTTTAATTATTTTATAATATTATAAGATTATAAAATGTATCCTTAATAAAATTAGTAGTTAGAGGATAAGTTATAACAATATAAAATTATATTGTTATAACTTATCCTCTAAAATTGACTGGACTATTATTATAATATTATAGTTTAATATTTTTACATTCTTATAGTAGTATAATTTTATAAAAACATATTTGTATAAGACAATAAAACAATAATGTTATTGTTGCATTCGCCTATATTAGTATAAAAATATAATAATTGTGTTTTATATTATTATAAGATTATTGTATAATAGAAATATAATATTATAAGTTTGCAATGTTATTTTTTTATAATATTATGTGTTTATAAAACAATAACATTATAAAGTTATTTAAATATAATTTTACGCTTTGATAAAGCTATAAACCTATATAATTATAACTTTGTAAAAAGAAGCTAAGTGATTTAGAAAAAAGTTAGTTATGAAAATTATAAGTTTTGCGACCCAAAAAGGAGGGTCAGGTAAATCCACGTTGACCCTAGTCCTGGCAGCAGCGTTGGCAGTAGACTATAAACTTAAAGTGGCGGTTCTGGACTGTGACTACCAGCAAAGCATTGTTAAAACCCGTGTTCAGATAGATGAGGAAAGTTTGCAATTGCTAAAAGAGTCCAACCCGGATGCTACATACCCCTTTGATATTTTTTCAATTGACTTAAATGGAATTTTTGATTTTGTGGATAATCCGGACAATGATTACGACTTAGTATTCATTGATGTACCGGGCCGGGCCGATGGCGATGATGTTTTTAATGCGCTTACTGCCTGTGATGCGGTCATAGTTCCACTAGTTGCTGATTATCTGGATAGGGCAAGTACGGCTGAATTCATGCACATCCTGCAAACGATTAAAACAGAGGCGGATAAGGCGGAAATACCTTTTGAGTATTTTGGCATTTCCACTAAGCGCTCAAACAATAAGGAGGAACAGGAAATGGATGATTATGTAGATGCTTTGGGATTAGCACGTTTTAAATCCTCCCTTAGCTACCGGGCAGCTTACAAGCGCGCATCTACTCTGTACAGCCTGACAACACCCGCTTATCTGCGCTATGTAGGTGGAGATAAAAATGTCTCCGAAGAAATACATGCGGTCTGCAATGAATTAATTGAACGCATGGAATTACCCGTAAAATCTGTAACAGAATAGGAAAATGGCAGAACAAGAAAATAACGGCAATAGCCAAAGCGAGAAAAAAGAGGTTAAAAAGCAAGGTGCGCCAAAATTCGGGAAAGCACGCATCGTGGTTCCCCAAGCTTCACGCGAAGCAGCCCGTTCAAACATGGCCGGGGAGGCGATGGTAAAAAGCATGAAGACGGAAACGGCTCCAGTTGCTGAACCGGATACACCGGCATTGGAAATTACGCCATTAGTTGACATGGGTGCCAAGGGTGAGAGTAGGGGGGAAGAGCGGGCTGAAAATAATTCAGCCCGTGAGCCGGTGGATGCCGGGAAGTCTGCCTCTCCCGCTCCAGAAGGAAAGAAAGCTCGCGCCGCTGCAAGGAAAGCAGCCCCAAGTGCTGAAAATCAGCCAGAGGAAACCAAGAATGTCAGGCTGCTGAGTTCTCTATGGTTGGACGCAAAATTCAACCTGGTGCAGTTGAATGGAAGTGGTGGCCCATCCAATCTGACAGATTATGCTGAAGAGGCATTCAGATTGTATGAAAAACACCTTCTTAAAACAGGTAAGATCAACAGATCTCGAACAGATAAATAATCTGCGGTTATAAGTAGTTACCAAACCTGCACTTTTATCCAATTAATGCCCTTATTCTATAACTTAATTAAGTTAAAGCTAGGTTTCATCAGCCAAAAGCTAGGTTCTATCAGTAAAACCGGGCTTTTCCCTTCCTAATGCTAATTGTTTTAGCATCTAGTATAATAGAAGGTCTCTCTACTGATGAAACCTAGCTTTTAATGTTATTATTTATATTTTTTATGCTTAAAGTACAATCTGCGCGCCCAAACCTCCTACTTTATTGGATTTTTTTGTTGCTTTCTTTCCCACTTTTTTTACATCTGCTCCAAACCAAACCTCTAAAAGCCTATTTTTTTTAACTACAAGTTTGTAGTATTTATGTTATTTGTTTAGTATTTGCAGGAGCCATAAGAGATTGGTTCCCTGCTCATTAAGCGTACTTAAAGCTAGGTTTTATCCGTTTAAAGCAAGGTTTCATCAGTCAAAAGCTAGGTTTGATAGGTGAGAAGCAAGGTTTGATAAGCGGAAAAGCAAGGTTTCATCAGTCAAAAGCTAGTAGAGTTTTAGAAACTTGCTTTTCCTTATAAATTTTCTATATTTGACCGAAAGTTGTGCAATTACTAGTTGGTGGACAATGGCAAAAGGGGTAACAGAGGCAAAAGAACCGCATAAATTGGAAATTAGGCAACATAACGCTATTACAACGGCGCGTTATGAGATGTCAGCTATAGAGATGGATATTTCGTTTTTCCTTCTTTCCAAACTGCGTGCCGATGACAAACCTGGTACAAAATACCAAATTTCTGTGAGGGAATTGCAGGAAGTCACTGGAAGACAATGGCACCATGGCCAATTTCTGGAGGCGACATCTGCACTTAGGAGCCGGGAATATGTCTTTGAGGATAATAAAACCGTTTTACAGGTGGGGTTATTAGCTTCTGCCTTGCATAGAAAAGGGGAGGGGTTGATTGAACTTGAAATCTCTGAGAACATAAGGCCGTACCTGATAGACTTAAAGAACAACTTTACCAGCTTTCAGCTCCAGGCGGCCTTTATGCTACCCAGCAAGTGGGCTAAACGCATCTATCAGATTGCAAGTCAATGGAAGGACATCGGAGAAACCAAGATATACTCCATAGATGATTTAAAGGTAATCTTGCACCTAAAAGACCCCAAAAACAAGGAAAAGGAGCAATATTCATCCATCTCCTTGTTTAAAAAGAACGTTCTCGATATTGCTGTGGAGCAAATCAATAAATTCACCGACCTGAGAATAAGCTATGTGTTGACGAAAAGAGGCCGGGTTTTCACGCATATCCGGTTCTACGTGAACAAACAGACGATTCAGCAATTACCGTTAGCTTTCGATTTGCCAACCGAAGATGTAAGGAGACAGAATGCCCGGACTATCCTGGACGATTTAAATATTATCGAAGAGAAACTGGTTAATAGAATCTTGCAGGACGAGAATTTACTGAACAAGCTTTTCCAGTTCAACTATAAATTGAAAACTGACAAAATTAAAGCCACATCCAATCCCGGGGGATTATTCCTAAAAATTGCTGGTTTGGTCTAAAAGCTAGGTTTCATCAGTCAAAAAATATGCGCATTGGTAAATTAGCAACGGCCAGGGTACAGAATTTACAAAGTACAGGAATTATAAATTTTGACCGTCCCGCCCTCCGGGCGGTCAATGGCAGCTGCTTTTTGCAATTGCAGACTGCCAAGGCCAAAAAATGAGAAATTGTTTCTCACAAAATAAACATAGGTTTTACTGGATGTAAAAGAAGGCCAAAAAAGGGGGTATTTTTTGTTATTTTATGTATCTGTTAATATACATTAACGTATAATATAATATACATAGAATAGCAATTGCAAATCATCATTCACCTTTAAACCTAGGAAACCATGTCAACTCAAAGCACAAACCTCGATAAAGCTACTTCATGGGACAACATCTGTTTTCCGGTAAAAGAAGAAAAATTGCAAAGCCTTTTGCCTGACAACTACAATCTGCTGCCGTCGGACAGGCAACGGGCTATCGTCGGTACTATGCCGGACGGTACACAGCATATATTTGCCCTGCAAAGCGATGAATATACGCTGATTCCTAATCAGCTTCTGCGCTCGGTGGTGGACAGTGTGGCAAAAGATTACACGGTTGATGCCCGATATTCAACCCGTGGGGATTTCAGCATTAATGTTATCCTTCCTGACAGCCTGAAGGTGGGCAATGAGCGGATATATAAGAACTTAATTATAAACAATTCATATACTGGCAAAAGCCCTTTCAATATCCAAGGTTCGTCCATTGAATCAACGAACGAAGAAAAAGTAAAGGTTTCCTATTATCGGCAAATATGTTCCAATGGCCTGATGGGCTGGGCAGATGAATTTATGTCCTTTGAAGAATATTTTAGCTGGCTGGCCAATGGTCAACCTAAGAAATACCTGGATGCTTTAAAGGAAAAAGTAGAACACGTGAACATTGAGAGGATTAGAAAAGAAGAAAGAATCCTAGCGGAAACATTCCATCACAAAGGGCTGAACCTGGAAATATTCAGGGAACATTTAACTAAAATTCTGCGGAACTTCATAGCGCAGAAAGATTCAGTTACCGGCACGGTATACAATAAACTGGTAGGGGTGGCCATGCCTACCGATGCCGACATTCAAAAAGTTATTACCGAAGCCGGTTTACCAAAGAAGCTGGCCGCCCTGGCCGTGGAGCGGTTAAGGTTTGAGGAAAAGGAATTGGAAACCGAAGCGAATCTATGGTTGGTTTACAATGCTGCGAACTTTGCCCTTTTTAACGGAAAATCTGCCTTAACCATAAACGAACGCTTCAAAGCTGACCAGAAGGCTTTTAATAATATTGCGGCAATGGCTTTATAACTAAAAAGAAATTCACAGAAATAGGTGGGGCCAAGAAATCCTCACCTATTTTTTTGCCTAATTGGGAAGGGCGCTTTTGCAATCGCAAGATTTTTCAAACCATTTTTTCCCTACCGCCCAACTCTTTGCAAATGGTGGGTTCGCTTTATCTGCGAACCCACCATTTGCTTTCTTCTTCCTTTCTGGAAGTGGGGGAGGGACGCTGTATGCAGCGGGATGCGGGTCCATGGAGTAAAACGGAATGGTTCCGCATCCCGCTGCATACAGCGTACCCGGCTTCTTCAATAACCCCCTTCCGGCCTTAGCCGGTGTTCCATCCGTATGGTGGGTTCGCCTTTTCTGCGAACCGGCCATACTCCATTTACAAGGCTCCTGGGTATAGGGTAGGGGAGTACGGTGTAAGTTAGGGCTGCTGGCTCCGTTAACCTTCACCAGCAGCCCTAACTTACACGGTGCTCCCCGGTTTTCCGGAAGAACCCGCGTTAGGGATACCGGCCACTTGTCCGCATAAAACTGGATTTTTCAGCCAGTTTTATAGGTGGCCGCCGTAGGGGAGTAGCCCGGCCGCCAGGCAACGCCCAAGATATTGATTAATCCTTAAAATACTCAAACTGCCACGACAGGCATTTTTTTTAAAGGGCGGTAGGGAAAAGTAATTTTGGATACTCTCTACTATCTCGATGAACCTAAATTAAAAAGCCTCTCTAGATTTAGAGAAGGCTTTTAGAATGACATGGTTTTCGTTATTTGATACGGCTTAATAAATCTAACCAGGTTTACTACCTCGTTATTTCTTGCTGGGAGAGCCTATGGTTCTCAACTTTTCCCGCTATCTCCCGTCTTTCGGCACGGTCTGAATGATGCTCAACCACATCATTCCCTTTTTGGTTACCTATTGCGTCCAAAGTCTTGGATATCCTGCCTATTTCCGGGTCATCCGTCCGGTAGGCAACTTTCATTTCTGAGTGCCTCAGGCCATTAGTGGACGTACTCTGAATATCGCCCACCTTTGCCCCACTCCGTTCCACCGTATCTTTCACAGCCTCTGCCTGGCCTTTCACACCCGTCCCCTTATCTTTTTCCTCCACTTTAATGATTAACTCCTTTTCAGAACCAGGCCCAGCCAATTGTTCCTTAGCCGGTAACAGCTGACCAGCATCCGTTTTGGCCGGAACCACACTTGATGTTTCAAGAGTTGTTTTACCCTTTTGGCCTTCTTTAGGCTGCTGCCGTCTCTCCAGGGTGTCGTTGGGCTGCTGCACTTGCAGGAGGTGCTGGGCTTGTTCCAGGCGTTGGGATTCCGCTCGAAGCTGTTCTTTCTGTAGCCGCTGCGCCTCACGCTCCCGCTCATCTTGCGCGGCCTGTGCCTGGATCTCTGAAGTGGTTAATCCCTGAGTAGCTAGTTCCAAATCACGGTTGTAATCTTTTGCGATTGGATATTCTACCCGGATGAAATTTACCGGGTGCCGTTCCTGCTCCGGGCGAAGCTGCTCGCGTTGCCGGTAGAGCTCCTGGCTGATTACTTCCAATTGGGCCGTATCGGCCTTAGCTACGCTAAGCTTTATGACCGTGTCCTTTTCGGTGGAGCGTTGCACCTTCATTTCAATACTCGGCTCTTCCTGTACCGAATTGATACGGTCCACCTGGCGGGTTAGATAGTTGACGCGTTCGGCCCCTTCCTGGCTGTTTTCATGATGGTACTCCACCCGCAAATTAGCATGGTACCTCCCGGCGGTAGCGTGCCATTGCACCGGGCGGCTGGCCTCACGGTAAGCCTCCTGGTTGGCCAATTCCTTGAATGGTCGGGCAGGCTGCAGATCATTCAGGTAATTGATATTGAACCTTCTTCCCCCCACATCCCTATCATCGGCCAGTATTACCTCCTGGGGGTTTTGCTTATCGATGACTCGTTGGATCAAAGCCGTCTGTCTTTCGGTTACAGTTCCGGCAGTGGCAATGTACATGGTATTCTTACCGTCATTTTTCAGTTGGTGGTAACTCATGGAATCGATGGCGCTTTCATTCAAAACCAGCCTTTCAATAGGAGTTCCTTTGCCCTGGGTAGGGTGGGAAACCCAAATGCCATCCTTAGGTAGCTCCAGCAGGTTTTTATAGCCGGTGTTCTTCTGTTCCACACTGGCCAGCCCATGCTCATTGTAAAGGGGAAAAGCGGTATTCCGGAACCCGTGTTCGTTTTTCTCGGTCGTGAATACCCGTCCTTGAAAGGCTGGGCTGTCCAGGGTTTCGTCTGTGAGGGAGCGGCTATAGAGGTAAGTCCGATCAGTTAACTCTCTTTTCACGCCTAATACCTCTGAAATCAGTCTGGTTCTTTTTTCTTCCTCTATTTCCGCTTCAGTGGCTGTTTCCCCCTGCTCCTTTGGCTTTCCCTCCAGCCGGGCTGGAACAAGAGCTGTAGCATAGGCTTTTTGTGGCTCTGGGTATTCATTCAGGTATTCGCGCAGGTGTTGCCGTACTTCCCCCAGGTTTTTATGCTGCCTGGTTTTCACGAAATCGATGATGGTACCTTTATCGCGGTCATCACCTGGGTTGAAATACACCTGCTTATCGTCTTTCCTGCTAACGATAATATGCTCCCCCCCATTTTCCAGGTGCTGCCAATCGTCGCGCTTTCCCTGCGCTTTGATTTGATAACCTTGCCTCAGGGCATATTCCACTAAGTCTATCCGTTCCTTAAACCGCTCCAGTTCCTGCGGATCATTCTCCAAAACTTGTCGTTCCATGCTTGTATGAGCTTTTGATAATCCATAAAATACAAATAGCGGGTAAACCCGCTATACTCTCCAATATGAATACCCTTCCCAGGCTTTAGTGGGGCGGGGCCTTAGCCAAGCTATCAATATAGGCAAGCTGCTCTTTAAACTTACCTAGTTCCTCCTTACCCGGGAAAAGGAATAGATAACGGTCTTCTTCACCGTTGGATAAAGGGTTTCGGGAAGCAGTAGTTTCAAATGAAAGTGCTGCCAAAATCCTTTGCAAGAGAAGGTGTTCCTTTCTCTTCAGGGTACTGTTCTTAAGATTCACGACGGTGGTATAGGGAAATAAATATTGCTTACAGAAAGCCTTTACCTGCCCATGCCCTAAGAGCTTTAACCGGTATTGAATATAGCGTAGTACATCTGCATATAATACAAACAGGCTAGGGTCCGGAAACCCTAAAGGTTGAACGGATTCGGTTGTAGGAACCATTAAGAACTATTTCAATTGTTAACCTAAGAGCGCTTCTCTGCTATGGGGGGGTTAGCAATTGCATCCTTATTATAGATACCTACAATATATATTATATTTTTTTACAAACTAAATAATTCCCTCAAAATCACATCACTATAACTATTGAATCACTATGTGTCAATTAACGGATAATGTTTCCTAGAGTTTGCCGCCCTCTATATTAACAAAAAAATAACTTCTTACTAACTTTTGAATATGTTTTGTATAACTATCTATTTTTTTTCCCGTTCAAGGGAGAAATATGCCGCAGGAGACCTTCATTATTGGTTTAGTGCTAATCCCAATGTTATTGTTGGTGGCCTTGCTCTTGTGGCGGTTTTATGGAAATGGTAAAGAGACACGGAAAACGATAAGGAAATCAAGAACCGGTAATTATAGGCCACTCAGAACGTATCGATATGAAGTCCGGGATTTTGTAACAACGGTGGGCGAATATCAGGAAACTGACCCCGGATCTTCGGGCACGTTACTGGATGAATTATTAAGTGAGGAAGAATACCTAGATGATATAAGCATGGCGGAAACGCCTGTTAGTTGCGATGATAGCCGTGATACCCCATATACCGATTCCGGAATCAGTCCGAGCACTGCCACGGAACATACTGACTCTTTTGCGGCTGGCGGTAAGGAGGAAAGCTCAATGCCTGATGGGAGAAAGACCTTTACCCATGATGTATTTCCGGAGATTGGGCAAAGCGATAGCCCTGCCCAATCTCTTTACGACAACCCCCTTACGGCACCAGCACCAACTGACAACGATAAAAAGAACAGGGAAGCGGAAATCGCCTTGAAAAGGCGGAGGAGGTCGGAATTGAAAAACAACACTTCTGCTGCCCAATCCGGCTTCAACGCATTGTTTTCACCGGAATCACCGGTTAAAAATGCAGTAGCCAGAAAAACTGCTGACAGTGAATAAATTGACAACTAAAGTCTTTTAGCGATGGCCTTAGAACTCACACTTCCAATTACTTATTCAGAAAGTCTCCCTTTCGCCCGCTTTGGTATTCCAAAGTTTATAAAAACGGCTTCCTCAGGGATTAAGCAACCCTTTTATATATCAAATTAACTAAAGCTAAATACAAAAAATGTTTACTGAGACCTACAAAAGGAGTGCTGGCCTGGTGGCGCAAATCTCTAGTTCGATTCATTCGCTTGTGCTTTCTGGCCGCCAATACGAGGCCTCTCCCTGGGAGAAAAGGATGATGGCTACTGCTATGGGTTTAACCCTGACGAACGGGGCAATGGCCCAAGGCGGTACAGCAGCTGCTTTAGAGGGGGTTCAGGAGACCATCATCACCATTGTCCAGGTTGTTTTCTCCATTATTCTGGTGATTGGATTGATCCGGGTCGTGATGAAATTCGTCAACGGGGCACCGGATGCCCTTTCCTCCTTAGGATGGCTGGTCGGCGGGGTAATCCTTTGGTTTGGCTTCCAATTCTTCAAAGACGACTTGGTAGGGACCGTAGGCGGAGAAGGAGGGGTACGATAACGCCTGCTATATGCGCTCTTACAAAAGTATTGAAAAGCCGGCTCAGGTCCTTGGGATGAACATCATGGACTTGGGCTTGGTGGTCGGTCTGTTCATCGGCTCGGTGCTGTTGCTGGGTTTTCTGAACATGATGGTGCCTATCCCGCGCCTGGTTTATTTGGCTGTTTTCCTATTGGAAGTAGGGTTGATTCTAGTAATGCGGTTTTTAACGAAAACCCATCCTCCCGGCTTCCTGATAGGCTGGCTTTCTTTCCATTTCGTGCAGCCCCGGCGCATCGCCGTAGGCCTTGTCCCCCCAGTGAAGAGAAAAGATGAAAAAGCAAAAAACGGTTCCATTTAATAACGTAATGCCGGTCCATTCCTTTGAGGATAATAAAGTTATTTTCAAAGATGGGCGGGTAGCGGTTGGGTTCGTAGTCGAACCGGCGGAGATGGAGGCCTGGACCCAACAGGATTTTATCTCATTCAACAATGCTTTGCTGGGGGTATTAAAGCCATTGCCAATTAATACGATTGTCCAGAAAACGGATGTTTACTACGACCGCCCATATCGGGAAGACAGGAAAGAACAGACCTATTTTGAAGGGAGAATGAACAAGCATTTCTTTGAACGGCTGGTTCTTTTCCAAAAATCCTACCTATTCCTGAGCTTTGCCCCGGCGGAGGTGAAACCGATTAAAACCAATGCCCTCAATGCCTTGGTTTCCCGCATGGGGGAATCCTTGATTAAAAATCCGTTTGAAAACCTGCTCCATACCCTGGAAATCGCCGAGGCGGTTGCCCAAGAGTTTTCAACTGCGTTATCGGGAACGGGGGAAGTGGAGATTATGCGCATGGGCTCGGTGGAAATCAGCGACCTCTACCATCAATATTTTAACCTCAATTTTGACTTTGTGCCCCGGCGGCAGGAACGTGAAATTCTGAACGAGGTAGGGACGCTGGCTGTGGGAGAGAACAAAGTGAACGTCATCTCCATGGTAGGGCAGGGCAGTGAGCAACACCCTGCCGTTCGTAACAGCTATGGGGTAACCGCACCGATGCTCTACCCACTTACAAACGCACTGCAGTTCCCACATATCCTGACACAGGCCTTTGTCGTGCAGGATACCAGGGCCGCACTTTCCACCCTGGACACAGACCGTAAACTGAATAATTCGCTGTCGAGGCTAGCCACGCAGGACAACCAGCTGCGGGCAATAGAAATAGAGGAATTTACAGCCGAGGTAAGAGCGGAGAATAAACAGATAGTAGGCTTACACGTTTCTGTGCAGGTCTGGGAATCAAACGACAATATCCGGAAAGAGAACATCGAGAAAACCATGGCCGCTTTCCGATACATATTCGGAACGGAAAGCGTGGTGGAATCGCATCTGTCCTTGCCGCTGTATTTCGGCCTGTTACCGGGGAATGCGTACCAGATACCGGACAGATGGCTGACCACTACCTCGGACCGGGGTGTATGCTACATGCAGTGGACGGCAACCTATAAAAATGACAATGTAGGGGAATATTTCTGCGACCGCAACCGAAACCTGCTGCAGGTAAACCTGTTCAACACCGACCTGGACAATCAGAATGCCATTGTCATCGGGCCTTCCGGCTCCGGTAAAAGCTACACATTCGGCTACATTGTCGTGCAGCGCCATGAGCGCAAGGCGCGGCAAATCCTGATTGATATTGGCGGTACTTACCGTAACGTGGTGCAGTCGCTGAATGGGGTGGATTTCGAGAACACGTACTTTGAGTATGACCCGGAGAACCCGATAGAATTCAACCCGTTCCTGGTGCCCCGCTCCCCCGACGGGAGGAAGTGGGTCTATAATGACGAGAAGATAAATTTCCATTTGGCGCTACTGGCGGTTTTGTGGAAAGGAGGGGCGGACAGTGCGCCGCTGAACAAGTCCGAAAGGGCGATTCTAAGTCGCTTTTTGATTCAATATTACACGTACCTGAATGAGGAAGGAAATGCTGGGCAAACCGACGAGGAAATGCCTGGTATGGCAAGCTTTGTACGCTTTGTACGCAGGTTTGATAAGGATATGCAGGCTACCCCTGCCACAGCGGACGGTAGGGAGGAAATGCGCAGCCAGTACAAAAAGGACATGAATTACTTCGATATTCACCAATTCTTCCTAGTGTTGGCGCAATTCACCGAAGGAGGCCGTTACGAGAAAGTTCTGAATGCCCAGCAGGACGTGGAGTTGTCCGAACACCGGCTTATTTGCTTTGACCTGGCTAAAGTCAAAGCGGACCCGGATTTATATCCGGTCGTAGCCATGCTCATTACCGAGCTCTCTCTGGACCTGTTCCGCAAATTCCCGGACGACATCAAATACATTGCCCTGGACGAAGCCTGGGCAATGCTTTCCGGCGGCGTGATGGAAGACTTCATTGTTTCCATGTACCGCACCATACGGAAAACCAACGGTTCGATTACCATTATCACGCAGGGGATTCAGGAAATCGTGGAAAGCAGAATAGGCTATGCGCTGATTAATAACAGCTCCACCAAAATTATCCTGCGGCACTCGAATCCGGACTCCCTGGCTAAACTACAGACCCCGCTGGGCTTCACCAACCACGAAATGGATTTAATCAAATCCGTCCGTTCTACAGCTGATTTCCGGGAGTTCTTTATCAAACAAGGCACCAAGGGGAAAGTGTACATCCTGGAGGCTGCCCCGGAACTGGGGGCCATCCTAAGTTCCAAACCCGTGGAGCGTAATCACCTGAACCGCTTGGTGAAGCGGTACCAGCAACAGCACAAGCGGTTTGCCATGGATAAAAATGGCAAGGTGAAAATGGAAAATGGCTACCCTGTTTTTGAGACGTTCACCGAACAGCGATTGGATTATGCTGTGGAGCAATTCACGGAAGATAAAAGAGCGGGCCTATTAGGTAAATGATATGGAGGCAGTATTACTCTTTGTAGCGCACGGAATTGATGACAGTTTCCTAAGAGCCTGCGACCGCTCACTTGAAACTGTTCTGGATGTGTGCCGGTTCATTACGCCTACGTTTATGAGCATCGCCCTGATAATCTCCATTGGACGGGGTTACCTGTCTGGGAATGGCTTGCAGATTGACTTTTCGCCCATTATCAAGGCATTGGCCTTATTCCTGGTGCTTTTCTTTTACCAAGACCTGATGAATGTCCTGGGGGCTGGCATTAAAGGCGTAACGCAGCTATTTGATGGCTCGGGCAACGTAGGCGAAGCCCTACAGAAACTTACAACCCCTCCGGGCATCGCCGCCGCTGCGCAATCCGATAATGTGGCGCAGACAGACGTGGTAGAGCAGGGAGGTGCCTGGTATTCTAAAATCTATAACAGCATCGCCAACTTTTCCCTGATGAACCTGATTACCCGATTCTTTACCACGACTACGGTAATGCTGGTAAGGCAAATAGTGCTGTTTATCCGGCAATTTGTATTAGGGTTCCTGTATGTAATCGGCCCCATCGCCATCTGCCTTTCCGTTATCCCCGCTTTTTCAGGGCTGGCTGGGAAATGGATGCAAAACTTTATCGCGGTATAGTTCTGGGCTTTGACAATGAATTTACTCGATTTGATTTATTCTAATTTTGCCGACCAGAATACTGCCGTGGGAGGTGTCTTTGGCGGTTTGGTTACGCCGGGGCAAAGTTTTAATGATGTGCAATTCCTGCTGATGTCGGTCGCTTTCATTATTCTATACTGCATGGTGCCTACCCTTACCAGCTATTTCATCGGCTCCACCGCAGTCCAGGGTTTTATGAGCGCGGCGGTAGGCGTTGCTGCCGGTGCGGCCAGCACGGCAGCAGGAGTAGTTGCACCCCCTGCTGCAGGTGGCGGGGTCTCCGGCGTGCTTGGCAGGGCAATGGGATTCAGCAATTCTGGAGGCGGTGGCGGTAGTTCAGGCAGTGGGAGTTTTGGGGGGGAGAATGGGTCTGGTTCTGTTTTCTCCGGTGCGGCCCCGGCCATGGCCACGGGTGGCGGTGCCGGCACATCCGTTCGCTATAACGGCGGCATGGCTGCTGCTGCTGCTCCGGCCAGGGCTTCCAGCGGATATTCTGGCGGCGCTGATAGCCGAGCCACTGCCTATGATTCCGGTTCTAGTAACGATAGCGCAGCGCCTTATGATGATACTGATGATGGCGCTTCTGCCCTCCCTTCCATGGGTTCATCGGGATTTATGCGCAACTCAGTAAGGAGAAGGAGGGAAAACCGAAAACCTCCTGCCTGGGAAGAGGATGATTTAGATGACATATTCAATGATTAACAGATTGATTCAGGAATTTAAAGCTGGGATATATGAGTAACATAAAAGATTTGAACACCTCCTTTAAAACCATGAGAACCATTTCACTAGCCTGTATTATTGGGTTCGTGGTATTAGCGGTAAGCGCAGGATATGGGTTCTACAAGGTCACCCAGGATGCGGGGCGACGGGTGTACGTGGTAACTAATTCGGGTTCGGCAGCGGCTTTGGCCGTTGAGGAGGATACCCATACGCCGTTTGAAGCCCGGAACATGGTGAAAGGATTTATGAAAACGATGTTTGGCCACGACCAATACACGTTCAAGCAGAACCTGGATGCCGCATTGCCTTTAATTGAAGGTGCAGGCGGCCGCAGGATCTTCGAGAACTTCAACCGGGGGCAAGTGTTGCAGAATTACCAGAGATACTCGGCACGCTCAGTACTGGACGTGGACAGCATCTATTTGGACATGAAAACCCGGCCCTATTCGGGCAGAGTCTACACCAAACAGCGCATTTTTATCGGCGACCAGCAACGGCAGAGCCTGCCGATGGCGGCCAAGTTCAACCTCGTGGAGACAGACCGCTCCGATGAGAATCCTTATGGGCTGTTGATCACCGACTTTGACTACATCGCCTATAACCCACCGGTTTCGCGGGAAGAAAAAGAATTCCTGCAGCAACAGGAAGCTGAACGGCAAAGAAGACTCCGGGATGCCGCCGCAGGGGCAGGTGTAGCGCCACCTCCCGGCTATTCCACACCGGCACCGGCGGATGGTTCACCGGCTGCCCCTGGAGCTGTACCGCCCAATCAGTAAACTTCCAAAATTCCATGTTATGAAAAATACATTCTTTGGGTTTGTTATTTTCCTCTTGTCTCTGGCAGCAGGTTCGGCCAGCGCGCAAAAAGTAACCCCGCTTTCGGATATAGCCGTGTCTGATTCCTCTACCACTTATATGGTCTTCAATGGCCCGGTTTCCTTGGTGGATGTTGGAATGGCCGGGAATTACCTGGTGAAGATCGAGGCAAACGCTGTCTTTGTCCGGGCCAGGAAAAAGAACACCGTGCCTACCCCTATCCTGATCCGTTACGGCTCTGAATACTGGATGGGACGGCTGGTGTACGCCCCTGGCCCTGTGATGCAGCTGTATGATTTCAAAGACGGCACACCCAGCTTGAATAACGGAACGGGTTTTACCTACTCGGGAAGCACCCCGGATAATGAACTGGCAATGGATAAATCAGCGGAAAAGAAAGAAGTGATAGAAAGCAACCTGCTCAAGCTGCGCAAAGCCAAAGAAGAGAACCAATCGGTGGCGGTGGTGGAAAATGACCTGGTGCTGTCGCTGGCCAACATTCGCAACGACAAAGACTTCACGTATCTGCGCTTTAAGGTCATCAATAAGACGAATATCGACTACAACGTGGATTTTATTGATTTCCAGCTGGTGGAGAATTCCAAGAAGAAATTCCTTGGCAGAAAAAAGAATGAAGCCAGACGGCCCCTGGCCCCGTCCGGTGGTGAATCAAACCAGAATATCACCGGGCGTTCCACTGGTTACCTTACCTATGCTATCCCGCTTTACGCGGCCACGGAAAACGGTTACCTGGAAGTGACGCTGCGGGAACTTAACGGGGCACGGGTACTGGTACTCCCTATTCCTTCCAAAGTAATAAACAGGGCTTCTACCATTTAACGATATTGTAAGAATGGATAACCTAAACGAGTATGGCCCTGAAAACGACTTCAGGGACTCCCCAACTACCAGTTATTCCCCGCCGGAGAAAGCGAAACGCACGCCTGTAGAAATACTGAAAGAGCACTGGTTCAAGTTACTGCTCGGCTTGGTGATGGTGATTTTCGCTGGGCTGTTCCTTTGGCTGAAATCGGCGCAGAACGCGGCTGAGCAAAACACGGTACCGGTGGCTGCAGCCTCCGAGAACATTGAGCAAGCTATCCCTGAGGTGGTAACGGATAACCTGGAAAACAAAACGCCTTCCGCTATTTTAGAGGAACAGCGCAAAGCCGAACAGGAGGCACAGTATGCGCAGGCTGCTCCGTCGGAAGAAGAGGTAGCCAATGCGTTTGTGGTAGACACAGCCGGGCAGGCGGCACGGAGGCGATATAATTTGCAATTGCAACAGCAGGCAAAGCTGGCCTTCCAGGAGGTCGATACTGTGGAAACCACGGTCCAAGACCAATCCACCGGTCAATACCGCACGCAACAAATCATCGTACCGCGTAATACCAACCGCCGGAGCGGGTCCCGCCCAACCGCCAACAATATGGTGGCACCTGCTTACGATGCGGACGGAACCCCCTTCGAGACGAACCCGGAAGTGCTGCGGATGCTGGCCGCCTCTTCCCCGCAGACCCGCCGGATATATGAGCAGACGACTGGAAAGCGTTACCGGGAACCTGGTGCGGCCAATGCCCCCAGAGAGTCGCAGGCAGCCCTGCCCGGGGCCGACGGCTTCAATACCTATAAAGTGACAAATTCCCGTTTCAACCCAGGAGATTCGAATACCCGACAGGGAACCCTTACCCCTGATGTCTTTTATAAATGCGTGATTTCCGGGGAACAAAAAATAAGAACCGGTTCTGTGGTAATCATGCGCCTGCTGGAGGACGCCGTGGTATCTGGGGTAACCTTCCCCAAGAACATGGTCTTTGCCGGTATCGCCAAGGTGGAATCCAACCGGGTGACGGTACAGATTGAGCGCTTAGGCCCTACCAGGGTGAAAGCTGACATTTTTAATTTCAATTATATGCCTGGCATTATGATAGACCCGGAAAAGAAAATCGCCAAGGACACGAACCAAGGAATATACGATGCGCAGCGGCAAGCAAGCCAGGAATTGAGCACAGCCATTGACCGTTCGGCCTCGGCGGCCAATTCAGTGGTAGGGGTGGCAGGCCGTGTTGCGGCCAACGTGGTCTCTAAACCCAGGTCCCGCCAACGGCTGAGGGATGTACTGCTGCCAGACGGGTACCCTATATTGATTACTTCCGCTGCGGCGGGGCAAATGGCTCCCGCTGGCAGCGCCGGGGCCAATTGATTTATTGAGTTCAACTTTAAAAGGTGATGTATGAAAAGAGTTGTTTTTACGGTATTGGCGGCAGGGCTGCTGGTATTCCGTCCCAGCAATACGGGCGCGCAGATGGTGGTGAACGACCCTATCCACATGGGAGTACATATCAGTGATTTTGCCAAACGCCTGGCGCAATGGGCGGAAACGGTGCAAAATTACCAAGTGATAAAAGATGCGAAAACCATTGCCGGGGTGACCAAGGATATCACCGGGGAAGTAAAGGACCTGACTTCAGAGGGACTAGCCTTGCAAAAACAGATCCAGGAGGACCTGCGGAAAGTAAACAGCATCGTGGGTTTGCGCATATCCAACCCGGCAGAGTTGTTCGCCCGGGCCCTGGCCATGTCCGGAGGCAATTCAGGCACGCACTACATGCCTCACTTCTCGAAAGCGCAACGTCTGCGGGTAGCCTTGCAGAACAACAATCCGGAGGAAGACATTAAAACCATCTTCTCTGTGTTTTCCCGGACTTCTGGCGATTCTGACAACAATGACCGCATGAGTTCGGCGGAATATGTGGAGCGCCGGGAAGAATCTGCGGTTTCGGCCTACGCCTACGAGGAAATGAACCAGAAAAAGAAAATTCAGACCGCCTTGAATTATTACAAGATTGCCGACGAAATGACCGAGCAAAGCATTGAGATGAACGCCACCCTGAAAAATCCCGGACGGTTTTCCATGACCGAGGGGGAGCGCATGGCCATGATTAACTCCTCCAACGAGAACATGGTCCGGGCCATGCAACTGCGGCAGGAGGCAGATAGGCTAATTGCGGAAAGTTCGCAGAAAGGGCCTGCGCATATTGCCGCTGAAATGGTCTATACCGACTTGCTTGCGCAAAAGCAGTTGATTGATTTGGAAAGAAGGACTAAAAATTATTAAGAGATGAAAAAGGCGCTGCTCTCCCTGCTGTTATTAATCGGCATCGGTACATTGTCCCCTGCACTGGCACAACGGCACGTCAGACACATTTCCGCTTGGGGTGCGCATTATGGCCGCACCGAAAAGGGAACGTTTTATGAAGGCAGCTATTTAAATTACCTGACCGATAAATTGAGCGTGCGGGCCAGCGGTTTACGGGAGTTTGGCGACTTAAAGGTAAGTGGGAAATACGCTGCCTTCAGTGTCCGGGGTTTCTTGGCACCGCAGTTCTTCCGAATCGGGGAATTCGCCTATTTCCACCTGCTTCTGGGAGGTGCCGCATCCTACGAAAGGACGGGGGAAGATTCCGACGGGGAAGGGAGTAATTCGGGCAGACGCGAACGTTTTACCTACGGGCCCCAGGCTGGCGCAGAAGTGGACTTCTTCTTTGGCAATCGGATTTCGTTGGTTGCAACCGGGATAAAGGGGAAGACGTTTAACAAGACTCACTTGGACGAGTGGCCAGGCTTTGCCAGTCTCGGCCTTAGATACCACTTCAGATAATTTCCTATATTAATAGTAAAAAGTACCCTCCTTTTGGCAGGGTATTTTTTTGTTTAGCCATACATTTATAATGTATATTATTTAAACTATAAATGTATCATATTATATACAGACCTCGTATTATATGAATTGAACGCAGTTAAATCTATTACTTGCAGACGAATTGAGAGCGGAGGAATAACTGCTTTCTTATAAAGCTTTTATATAATTGTCAGCCATGAAAATCTCGGATGAACCGGTAAAACTGTTTTTAGAATTGCAAAAAAAGCTACCCGCAGTATTAACCTCTTTTGGAATTAAACAGGTCTACGTTTATAAGGGGATTGGAATGCCGCGCCCTACCTGGGAGGTGAAGAAGAGAAACCAAACCTTCACCATTTCAGAAATGCAGGACATCTGTGACTTGATTAATACTGGTAAAATCAAACCAAGGGAGCAAAATAAAAGTACAATTGTGGAAACCAGAAATTGATTTTATAATTTCAAAAATGTACGGTTATGGGTAGTATGTTTTTGCAGGTAGATACCCCTAACATGATGTTCAGGGAATTATTGGAGCCTATAGCTGGGCCACTGACAATAATAGTAGTGGTGGGAGTAGTTATCTATGCGTTCATAAGGAGAAGAAGCTATAACAGAAAGCTTTATAACGCCATTACCCGCCCTACGGTGATTTACCAGCAAGTTGCGGCCCCTGCTCCGGCTGTTCCTGTAGATGGTTCGCCTGTTTTATCTACAGAAGAATTCTGTAGGCTACCCTGGGAGGAAAGAGAAGCCCTTTACAGAAATAGAATCATAGAGCTAAGGGATACGAACCGGAGACTGAGGGCCAGAATGAAAGAGGCAGGATTACCGACAGACTAATTTACAATTGCAAAATGAAACCTTTGGATATTGAGGGGCTGGCAAGGCAGTCTGATTTCGACTACAGTTTCAATGGAGATATACTAACTATCCGAGACCTGGATAAAGGCAATAAATCAGTTACCAATAACATTGATAACATCTTAGCCTATATTAATCAATTCATCCCTGTATCTGATTACCTGGTTATGTACTTGGATTCCTCTGGAATTTGGGATGGCGTGGCCGTTCAGGAGATTTCGGGTAGTTTCTCCTGCCGATTCTTCCCCCTGAATGAAAAGGACTATGATAAAGCAGTAGCTAAAATGCACTTTTTACAATTGTAACGACATGAACCTCTATCAATTTAATTTTTTAGACCAAAACGGTAGGGCCAATGTAGTTTGGGAATCAGGAAATTTTATTAAAAATATAACTCAAAACGGCGTATGCAAAGCGCTCTATGCCATGGGAGATTTCTTTGCAGAAATCCACTTTTCACCGGAAGATGGCATTAGGGATGTGCAGGGGTACCCGTTTATTACCCTATAAAAACATAGGATTGTCCCTGTTGACTGTTGTAAACTAATTTAGCTCAAAATCAACCGGCCCTCCTAAAAAAGATAGAAAGCCTATAATCATTAGGGCGGTAGGGGAAAACAAAATCCCTGATGTTAGTTCTACCTAAACCGACCTCTTTTTTAAATACAAAGCATCAACTTAAATCCGGAATCTTTTGTATTTATTATTCCGGATTACAGTTCCAAGTTGGAGCAAGCATTCATACTCAAAATTTTAACCGATTTATATAAATTTTATCAAAAATTATATAACATCATAATACAAAATTGTTTATACTTTTGCAAGATTGGAACTAGTATGGCGGAAACTCTCTTTGATTGTTATCGTTTGGGACTTAGATAAATAGGTATCATCTTAGATGAAGGCACTGCAAAAATTTATTCACTTGAGCTTAATAGCAGCCATTTTACTGGCTTCTTTTGGCTTCCGTGTGAATATTTCGCATTGCCCTGGTAAGGAAGACAGTTCAATTAGCCTTTTTTCATCCCCCACCTGTTGCTGTGGGAAAGCCGCAAAAACACCAAAGAAGTCCTGTAATGACATGTCTTGTGTCATGCAAAGGGGAGTAGCCACGCAGACGAATTTCAACTCCGCGACCCAGCAGGTAGCAAAGTTTGTGAAAGAACCGGTATTGTCTCCAAACTTTACCGAAACAATCCGTCCTGCCATTCTTGAAGCCGAACCCCACTTTACATTGCCACCTCCGGTCTCCGGCAGGTTCATCGGCATCTTACATCAAACCTTTATTATTTAATACCCCTTCCCTTATTTAGGAGTGACAGCTAATTTCCCCTGCTGGTGCTAACTCCTAAACCGTAAACTCCATTCAAGATTACTTATCTGGAAGGCAGGGCCTCTATGGCCACTGTTACCTGAATGTAAGCACTTTAGCTTAACCCTTCTCAGATTCCAAGTTGAGCGGAAAGCGAAACTGGCTTGATTCAATACGGATTTTACGCCCTCAAATATTCATTTAGACTGTGCTGTTACACAGTCCATAAGCATAACCTTGCCTTGGCAGGAGTATCGGTAGGCCTATTGGCTTGGGGTAACTTCTCAGAGGAAATAACATTTTCATTTACTTTAAACATTTTCCTTTTATGAAAGCGATTGTATTAAGCATCGGCTTATCCATCCTTGGTTTAACCCTGTTCTCTGCCTGTGATAGCGGCGAAACCAAACAGAATACCACAGAGCAGACTGAAACCAAACAGGCCGTTGCAGGAGTGACCTACACCTGCCCCATGCACCCGGAAGTGGTAAGCGATGAGCCCGGCAAATGCCCCAAATGCGGTATGTTCCTGGAAGAGGCGAAAGCCGGTGAACAGCAGGATACGACTGCTGGCCATCAGCACGAAGCAGGCGAGCAGCATTAATTTTTAACTTTTCCCTCCCGGCTACCAAGACCGGGAGGGAAATCCATCACAGGCTATGATAGGTAAATTAATATCTTTTTCCCTGCGCAACCGCATGGTCGTGCTGCTGATAGCAGCAGGTTTATTCGGGTGGGGCCTCTATTCAGTCAGCACTAATAAAGTAGATGCGATTCCGGATTTATCGGAAAACCAGGTAATTGTTTTCACGGAGTGGATGGGGCGCAGCCCGCAAATCATCGAAGACCAGGTTACCTATCCCTTAGTGACAAACCTGCAGGGCATGCCTCAGGTAAAATATGTGCGCGGCGTATCCATGTTCGGCATGAGTTTCATCTATGTCATTTTTGAGGACAAAACCGACATTTACTGGGCCCGCGAACGGGTGTTGGAACGCCTAAACTACGCAAACCGCTTACTGCCCGAAGGAGCCGTCCCTACCTTAGGGCCCGATGGTACGGGGGTA
This sequence comes from Rufibacter ruber, assembly GCF_001647275.1. Lineage (GTDB taxonomy): Bacteria > Bacteroidota > Bacteroidia > Cytophagales > Hymenobacteraceae > Nibribacter > Nibribacter ruber_C. The sequence continues at coordinate 71,349 of NZ_LRMM01000018.1, forward strand.
GGGCATATCCTATGGTACACGCTGGATGCCCCAGGCATGGATTTAGGAGAGCAACGCGCCATTCAGGATTGGTACGTTAAGTTCGCGCTGCAAAATGTGGAAGGAGTGAGCGAAATCGCCTCCTTCGGGGGATTTCAGAAGCAGTATCAGATAACCGTGGACCCCAACAAGCTTACCTACTACAATCTATCGGTACCGCAGGTAATGGCGGCGGTGAGGGCCAACAACAACGAGAGCGGCGGACGCAAATTCGAGATGAGCGACATCGGCTACATCATCAAAACGACCGGGTACCTCAAATCAACTGAGGAGATAGAGAATATCCCTATTGTCACCCAGAATACCATCCCTGTCCAGGTAAGTGACATTGCCACGGTGCAGATGACCGGGGAAAGCCGCCTTGGGATTTTTGACATCAACGGCGAAGGAGAAGCGGTGGGGGGTATTGTGGTGATGCGGTATGGGGAAAACGCCGCCGAGGTGATTGCGAATGTGAAGACCAAAATGGAAGAGGTGTCTGCCGGTCTGCCCAAAGGCGTGAAGTTTAACATTGTCTATGACCGGAGCGGACTGATTAATGAATCAGTGAATTCCGTGAAAACTACGCTGATTGAGGAAATGCTGGTGGCCTCCGCCATCGTTTTCATCTTTCTGTTCCATTGGCGCAGCGCCTTGATAATCATCATCCAACTGCCCTTGTCGATTGCCATTGGGTTCATCCTATTGAATGCCTTCGATATTTCCTCCAACATCATGTCCCTTACAGGAATCGCCCTGTCTGTCGGGGTGATTGTGGATGATGCCATTGTGATGGTCGAAAATGCTTACCGGCACTTGGCCGAGGCCCAAACCAAAGAAAACCATGGATAAGGAAACGCGTCTTTCAATTATAGAAAAAGCTTCCAAACAAGTTGGCCCCAGCGTGTTTTGGAGTACGATTATCATTATCACCTCTTTTCTCCCGGTTTTCTTGCTGACCGGGCAGGAGGGGAAATTGTTCAGCCCCTTGGCTTGGACGAAAACATTTATACTCATCGTGGATGCCTTCGTGGCCATTACGGTTACCCCGGTGCTGCTTTCGCTTTTCCTCAAAGGCAAGTTCAAGCCAGAGAACAGCAATCCTATCAACCGAGGGCTGGAGCGGGTGTATAGCCCCATTTTGCGCTGGTGCCTCAACTGGCGGAAGACCACCATCGGAATTAACATCCTTGCCCTGCTAGTCAGCATCCCCATGTTGCTGAGCCTGGGCTCCGAATTTATGCCGCCTCTGGATGAAAGCTCAATTTTGTTCATGCCGGTCACCCTTCCGGATATTTCCAACTCCGAGGCCAAGCGCATTCTGCAGGTGCAGGATAAGATTATCAAATCGATGCCGGAAGTAGACCAGGTATTGGGCAAGGCCGGGAGAGCGAGTACGGCTACTGACAACTCGCCCATTAGCATGATTGAAACCATCATTCAACTGAAGCCCGAATCCGAATGGCGCGATGGTATGACCAAAGCCAAAATCATTGAGGAGCTTGACCAGAAGCTCCAGATTCCGGGGGTGATTAACGGTTGGACGCAACCCATCATCAACCGCATCAACATGCTGGCTACCGGTATCCGAACCGATGTGGGGGTAAAGGTGTACGGTCAAAGCCTTGATACCATCGCCACGGTTTCCCAAAGGGTGCGAAACGCCTTGCAGGATATTCCAGGGGTAAAGGATTTATACGTTGAACCGGTAACCGGAGGTAAATACCTGGAAATCCAGACCAGGCGCGAAGAGCTGGGCCGCTATGGCCTTTCTGTGGATGACGTTAATGCCATTGTGGAATCTGCCCTCGGCGGGCTGCCCATAGGCAATACCGTTGAAGGCCGGCAACGCTTCTCCATCAACCTGCGCCTGGCTCAGGAGTACCGCAACAGTCTCGACCGTATCCGGCGCATTCCCTTGCAGACCGGGACGGCAGGCACGGTTCCGCTCTCGGCGGTGGCCGATGTGCGTTTCGTGGATGGCCCTCCTATGATTGCCTCGGAAAATGCCCAGCTGCGGGGAGCCGTACTATTTAATGTGCGGGACCGGGATGTTGGCAGTACCGTGCAGGAAGCCATCAAGAAGTTAAACAGTGAATTCACCGATTTGCCCAATGGCTACCGCCTCGAATGGAGCGGCCAGTGGGAAAATCAGATTCGGGCAAACCAAACCTTGAAAATCATTATTCCGCTGGTATTGATTATCATCTTCCTGATTCTCTACTTCTCCTTCCAATCCCTTAAAGAAGCGCTTCTGAACCTGGTCACCATCCCATTCGCCCTGATAGGAGGGGTTTTCATCGTGTACTTCTATGGCATCAATCTATCGGTGGCAGTAGCGGTGGGTTTTATCGCCTTGTTTGGGTTGGCTGTGGAGACGGCTATGGTGATGGTGGTATACCTGAACGAAGCCATGAACCAGATGGTAGCCGATAAAGGCAACACAAGCCAAACGATTACAAAGCACGACATCCGGGAGTATGTATTCATGGGAGCCGCCAAGCGCCTGCGCCCGAAAATAATGACGGTTTCTGTTTCGCTCTTCGGTTTGATTCCGGTGCTGTGGGCGACCGGCGTAGGCACGGACGTGATGCTGCCTATCGTCCTGCCCCTGATTGGCGGGGTTTTTACCTCCTCCATCCATATTTTGCTGGTGACTCCCGTGGTGTTTGAAATGACGAAGGAGTATGAATTGAAAAAACACGGAAAAATAGAGATTTACGATGTTAAGCATTAAACTATATACCACGGCCGCCCTGCTGCTGATGGGCTTGGTAGCCCAAGGGCAGTCACCGGTACTACCATTGGACTCTGTGCTGCAGCGCATCTCCCGCAGCAATCCGATGCTGCGGGAGTTTGAAAGCCGGGCAAAGGCGCAGAATGCCATGGCAGAAGGTGCCCGTAGCCAGATGGCCCCTATGGTGGGAGCCGGTGTTTTCATGTATCCCTATCCGGGGCAAATGGAGATGGAAGGACAGGACGACGCTATGTTCATGACGGCGGTGGAGCAGGAAATTACAAACCCCGCCAAATTACGGGCTAGGGAAAAATACCAACTTTCAAAGGCGGCTATCGAAGAGGCTGGGCGCGACAAAGCCTTCAACCAGCTGAGAGCACAGGCAAAGACAGCCTATTACCAATGGGTCGTGCTGGAGAAAAAGAAATCTGTGCTGCTCGAAAACCAGCGCATCATGCAATTCATGCTCAAATTGGGCAAAGTCCGCTATCCCTACAACCAAAGTTCATTGGGCAGTATCTACAAAGCCGAGGGCCGGTTAGGGGGAGTGGAGAATATGCTGGTAATGAATGACAGCGAAATCATCAGGATGAACATCCAACTGAACATGCTGATGAACCTGCCCCCGGACACCCGTTTCCGAATAGATACCACCGCACAGGCACCGAAACCGACAATTTTACCGGACACCGCCTATTTAAGCGCCGCCCGTAGCGATATCCGGCAACTGGACCGTACCATCGAATCCATGCGCCTCAACCTCCGGTTGGAGAACATGCAACGCAAGCCGGATTTTGGGTTACGCTTTGAGAACATGATGCCGCGCGACAGGATGATGCCCCAGTCTTTCACATTAATGGGGATGGTGTCAATTCCTATTGCCCCTTGGTCCTCGAAGATGTATAAATCCAACATCAAAGCCATGGACTTTGAAATCCAAGGGATGCAAAAAGGCCGGGAGAGCCTGTTGAACGAGGCCCAAGCCATGGTGGCCACCATGGCTCAGGAGTTGCAGACCAAGCAAACCCAGGTGCGGAACTACGAAACCAAAATCATCCCGGCTCTGCGCCGCAATTATGAAACCACCATGCTCAGCTATGAACAGAACACAAGCCAATTGCCGCTGGTAATCGATGCATGGGAAGCGCTGAACATGGCCCAGATGGAATACCTCAACAACCTGGAGCAATTGTACCTGATTGGAGTAAATTATGAGAAAGAGCTGGAAAAATAAATTACTGTGGCTGCTGGTACTGCTGCTGCCCTTTTCCTTTACAGGCTGTAATGAAGCCGGGGATGGTGCAGAAGCGGCCAATGACATTCAATACACGTGCCCGATGCACCCGCAGATTGTCCGCGATGAGCCTGGTTCATGCCCTATCTGCGGCATGGACTTGGTAGCGAAGCAAACCGCAGATGCCCCCGCCATCGCCATTTCCTCAGATTTGGAATATTTGCTGCAACCCGCGAACCAGGCGGTGGTTTCCGGCATAGAAACCGCACAACCTGTTCAAAAGCAGGTACAACAGGAAATCACTATGAGCGGCGTGGTGACCTACGATACCCGGCGGCAGTACATCATCCCGGCCCGGTTTGGGGGACGGATTGAAAAACTCTATGTACAGTTTAATTTCCAGCCTATCCGCAAAGGGCAGAAACTATATGATATCTATAGCCCGGAACTAGTGACGGCTCAGAAAGAATTGCTTTACCTGCTTGAAAACGACCCGAGCAACTCTTCCCTGATTAATGGGGCGAAACAAAAGTTGCGGCTCCTTGGCGCAACCGCTGGCCAAGTAGAGCAATTAATCCGAAGCGGGCGGGAGACCTATACTTTTTCTGTGTATAGCCCCTATTCCGGTTACGTGCTTGACCCTGCCGTAGCAGCCAGTCCTTCTCCCGTAGCAACCGCGGCACCCGCGGCCCCGGCAACGGGCGGCGGCATGGGAGGAATGGGAGGCGGTGCCACGGGAACAGGCAGCAGCACGTCACCCCCCGTACCGAGCGGCGGTTTCTCCATCCGGGAGGGCATGTACGTGAGCACGGGGCAGGCTTTATTAAAAGTGATTGATGCTTCTCAGGTATGGGCCCAGTTCAATATACCTAGCAGCCAAGCCGGGCAACTTAAGAAAGGTACCCCAATCTCCATCACCTTCAACCAGCTGCCGGATAAAACGGTGCAGTCGGAGGTAAATCTGGTAGAACCTGTTTACGAAGCAGGGGAGAACTTCGCACAGGTTCGGGCCTCCCTCCCTGCCGGGAATACATCCACCTTGATTGGTCAGCTAATCACCGGGAAAGTTACATACAACACCGGTATGTCGCTATGGGTACCCAAGGAGGCCGTGCTGGACATAGGTACGCAATCAGTGGCTTTCCTCAATAACAATGGGGGTTTTAAACCTATTAGTGTTCGTATTGGCGGTTCGGCGGATGGCATGGTGGAGATATTATCCGGCCTGAGTGCCCAAGATACGATAGCGGTCAATGCGCAATTCCTGGTGGACAGCGAAAGTTTTATTCGGGTAGCAGATAATAATAGATGAAAAAGACACTAAATATAGCAATAGTCTGGCTCGTGGCTCTTTCCTTAGTCGCTTGCACAAGCAAAGATGAGAATGCCAGTTCTGGGGCTGTAGGGGCAGAAACCACTTACACCTGTCCCATGCATCCGCAAATTGTGGAAAGCACCCCCGGTTCTTGCCCGATATGCGGAATGGACTTGGTGCCGGTTAAAGCGCAAACTGCCGCTGAAAAGAATGCCGGAAGCATCATGCTGAGCGAAACCCAAATGAAGCTGGGAAACATAACCACCCGGCCTGTTCAGATGGGGCAGGTAGGAGGCAACACAATCCTTACCGGCAGGCTAGCAGTGGACCAAACGCAGGCCGATTTAATCAGTAGCCGTGCCGCCGGTCGTGTGGAAAGGCTATATGTCAAAGAAACAGGCCGACCTATCCAAAAAGGCCAACCGCTCTATGACTTGTACAGTGAATCCTTGCTGACGCTGGAGCAGGAATACTTATTGGCCTTGGACCAGGTGAAAGCGTTTCCGGAGGGGAAGCAATTTGCCTCTATCCTTGAGGCTGCCAGAACCAAGCTCCTGCTAATGGGCTTATCAAAAGCCCAGGTAAATCAGATAGCCCGCTCCAGGAAATTAGATGCCCGTATCACGTTCCTGGCCCCAGCCTCCGGTATCGTCACGGAGATAGCTGCTGCCGAAGGTGCTTATGTGGCTGAAGGCAGCTTGCTTTACCGACTGAACCGCTTTTCTACCATTTGGGTGGAAGCTGAACTCTATGCGCAGGAAGCAGGGCAGTTACAGGTCGGCACCCCCGTAGTGGTCACGGTATCCGGCGCACCGGCTCCGATTCAAACCAAGATTACTTTCATAAACCCGGAATTTCGCCAAAACAGCCAAGTGGTGGTAGCACGGGCAAAACTGCCAAACCCGAATGGGCAACTGATACCTGGCACCCAGGCTACCATTACCCTTCCTGCTCCGGAAAACCAGGCACTGACCCTGCCACTCGATGCCGTCATACGGGATGCCCGCGGGGCGCACGTCTGGGTGAAAACGGGGGAGAATACCTTCAACTCTAAAATGGTTACCCTAGGGGCCGAAAGCGCGAATCAGGTAGCCATCACCAACGGGTTAAGTCCGAACGATACAGTAGTGGTAACTGGGGCCTACTTACTCTACAGCGAATATGTATTAAAAAATGGCACGGACCAGATGAGCGGTCATAATCATTAAAATTCAAATTAAAACTCAGGAGACCATGCTTTACAATATGCAAAAACCACTTTTCATAGCCTTTTTACTGTTCGGTTTTTCGGCCTGTAACTTTCATACCGAAGATGACATGGACGGAATGGATGATATGGGCGGTGGGGAAGGAATGAATATTGATTATCCGGCGGCTTATGTAGTGAATGGGGAATCAAACAATATAGAGGTGCTTAATTTACTTGACCTCTCCCAGAAAGCGCAGATTTCTTTGAATGGGGCCACCTTCCCGCACCACATCAATTTAAGCCCCGATAAAACGAAGCTGGCCGTAGCCATTACCAGTACCGATTTAAGCGGTGGCCATGACTCAGGCGGTATGAGTGGGATGGATGGGTTCAAAGTAATCGTGTTGAATAGTTACACCGGGAAAATCGAAAAAGAGATACTGCTACCCAGAATGCCGCACAATGGGATTTTCAATGCGAACGGCTCTGAGTTATGGATTGCCCAGGAGGATGAGCAGCAAAGCCAAGTGTTGGTTTTCAACACCGGTAACTGGAGCCTCAAAAACACCATCAACGTTGGAAGAGGATTGTCCGAGGTCACCTTTTCGTCTGACGGCACGAGAGCCTACGCCGCAAATACCCTGGATGCCACTGTCTCCATTATTAACCCGGACACCAAAATGGTGTTGGCCACCGTGGCGGTGGGCAAGGACCCGGTTGGGGCCTGGCCGGGCGCAAATGGCTTCATGTACGTGGACAATGAAACCGACCAAACCGTTACGGAGATAGCCGTAGCCTCAGGTGCGATTACAGAAACCATTCACCTAGGCTTCAAACCGGGCTACGTGGCATACCACCCCTCCAAACAAGAACTTTGGGTTAGCGATGCAACCAATGGCCAAATCGCTTACTACACGCAAAACAACAGCCTGTGGGCTCTACAAGGCCATATCGCCACAGGAGCCGATGCGCACGCCATCGCCTTTTCCCAGGATGGCGCAACAGCTTACGTCACCAACCAAGGAGCGGGAACAGTCTCCGTCATCAGAGTATCCGACCATTCCGTTACCGCCACGGTTCCGGTGGGGAAAAAACCGAACGGACTTGCAATCCGGCAATAATATCTATCTCACGAATACTAAACCCGATTTAAAATATGAGACCTTTCAACACCTTTCTTTTCCTGCTGTGCTTTTTATTTATATCCGTTGCTTTAAGTCCCCGAACCGTGATAGCCCACGGTGGGGAAAAGCACAAGGAAAAAGCTAAGGCTCCCCAAGCTGACTCCTCCAGACAAGAACCAGAAGATTCTCGCGATACGGTTGTTCTTAAAGACGTTACCCCGGCAGAACATGCGGGACACGTAGCCAATCCAGGGGAAGTACATGCGTCTTTGGCTGACTTTCCGCACATCCATCCCCTGATTGTCCATTTCCCTATTATGCTGCTGATGATTGCGGCGGCCATGCAATTCGTCAATATCCTGTTCCGGAAAAAGGAGCTGAATTGGGCGGTGACCATTATGGTACTGGTAGGCTTTGTGACGGCTTATGCCTCCTCGTACTGGTCGCATCCGCACACTTCGGGGCTCTCCGCCCACGCGGAACTCGTTTTGGAGCAGCACGACAAATACGCGGATTACACAGTTTACCTGGCCGGCATTGGGTTAGTGGCCCAACTTCTAAGCGTGCTGGTATTCAAAGGGAAACGCTGGAGCATCGCCATAGCTGCCGTTATCCTGATTGGTGCCGGGTATGCGGTTAGCATGGCAGGCCATTACGGTGCCCAGCTAGTTCACATTGAGGGCGTAGGTCCGCAGGGAAAATTCCTGGAGCAGCACCATTAAAGATATTTATACAAATCACCTAACAAGTTATCATGATACAGAAAGTAACCATCTATTTTGTTCTTACCGTCTTCAGCTTTTCCTTGATGTTCTGTAACCAGAATTCCAACTCAGAACAAGCACAAGAAAGAGATAACCCGACAACTTCACCCGCCGCCCCTCAGTCGAAAGCAGAGGATGCTGTCACCATAGCGGAACAACCTGAACCCGACACCCTCAAAGGGAGCTTGAAAGCAGTGGCTACAGGGAAAATAGGTTCTGTAAACCTACGAATAGACTACCATTCACCTGCCGTCCGGAATCGGGTGGTGTGGGGCGGTCTGGTGGCTTATGACCAAGTTTGGGTGACCGGGGCCCATTCCGCTACTAGCTTACAAACGGATGGCCCTATCGTCATAGGAGGCCAAAAAATACCTGCTGGTCAATATGCCTTGTTTACCATACCTGGTAAACAAGGGTGGACGGTGATATTAAATAAGAAGTGGGAGCAGCATCTGGCAGATGAGTATTCTGAAATGGAAGATGTAGTCAGACTTTCGGTGCAGCCTGAAACCAGTCAGCATCAGGAACGCCTACGCTACGAGATTAGACCCGAAGGAGAGAAAAACGGGAGTATTATTATGAGGTGGGAGAAATTGACCGTCTCTATTCCTATTTCCCTTTAGAACCTTATTAATCAGCTTTTAAAAGTTAAAGTGCCTAAAGCTCCTTCTGCTCTAATCCAGAGAATCAAATATTTTTATCAATAGTGTAATTTATTATTATGGAACTCCAAACCGATGATACCAAAACCACCATATGCATCAAGAACATGGTGTGTCCTCGCTGCATCCGGATTATAAAAGAGCAGTTAACTCTTCTGAATCTTCCGGTAATTGAGGTTCATCTGGGCCATGTAGATTTGGAGCGTCCATTGGAGCCTGCCGAGAAGGAAAAGGTGAATGAATTCTTAAATGATTATGGATTTGAATTGCTGGAAGAAAAGAAAGCAAAGTTGGTAGAGCGGATAAAAACTTTGATTATTGACGCAGTTCACTATAAGGAAGAAAAAATCACTTCTAACTATTCAACTTACTTGGCCCAAACCATCGGAAAAGATTACAGCACCCTAAGCCATGCATTTTCATCAATGGAGAGTATCACCATTGAAAAGTACATCATTCTTCAAAAGATAGAGTATATCAAGGCTCAACTAGACTATGAAGAATTGTCTCTGGGAGAAATAGCCTCAAAGTTGCACTACAGCAGCCTAAGCCATCTCTCCAAGCAATTTAAATCTGTCACCGGCTTTACCCCTTCCGAGTATAAGAAACTTCAGCTTAGAGGCCGCCAGACACTTGACCAATTGTACTAGAAATAGAAAAGAACCATGGTTATAACCTAAACACTTATGAATATTCTGTATCTGCTTTCTGGAACTTCTATTTTCATTATTACTACGGTAGACATAATCAAAACTACTCTATCCACAAAAGGGGGAGGTGTGATTACAAATAGAATTTCAAAAGCTGTTTGGAAATTATTTTTCTCAATGTCTGGCCGGAACGGAAAATCCACTGTTTTAGAATTCGCGGGCCCTGCCGTCTTAATAATGGTACTTCTGGTCTGGATTATTGGCTTGTGGGCAGGTTTTTTTCTTTTGCTTTTATCAGATGGGGACTCCATCATAAACAGCACATCTAGAGAAAACGCTATGGCCTTAGAAAAGCTGTACTATGCCGGGTTTACCCTATCAACCTTGGGTGTGGGTGATTTTGTAGCCTCCTCCAACAGTTGGCGGATACTCACTAGTTCGATGGCATTCACGGGGCTGGTTTTTATAACAACCTCCATTACATATTTTTTGCCGGTTTTATCGGCGGTAAACCTGCAAAGCAACCTAAGTTTGTATATCAGCAGCATGGGAAGGACACCCCAGGAAATGGTGATAAAGAGCTGGAACGGGGGAAACTTTTCTTCCTTCTTTGATTGTGTCCCGAACATGTGCCAGATGCTTATAAAGCACACCCTTAACCATCATTCCTATCCCATCATTCACTACTTCCACAACAAAGAACCAAAACAGGCCATCATTGTACAGGTAGTGATGTTAGAAGAAGTTTATTATCTCCTTAGACAGGTGGTTTCTACGGAAGTAACCTTAGATGAAGTAAAAATGACCATGTTGCGCACCGCCCTGGATACTTATTTTAGCTTAGTGAAGAAAAACTTTATACAAGAAGAAACCAGCCAAAAGTATCCTCCCTCTCCAGAACTCGCCCCCCTGCTGCAGTCAGGGATTCCAGTTAAACAAGAAGCTAGTATAAACCAAGGCAATGGCCAGCAGCAACAGGATAACCGGAATATTCTCACTGCCCTTTTGGGGAGCGATGGTTGGTCCTGGCAGGAAGTTTATCCGACAAAAGATATTGTTGGGTAACAATTCTTTAAACCCCATAGTGGGCAACGTTTAGCAACCTAATTAACCGCAGTTTTATACTTTAAAATAATAACGCGTTTTGAAGGCTGAAAAGGCAAAAAGCCCTTCAATTGGAAACTCTCCTGGTAGTCCTAAGTAAGAATTATATCATTAATGTAAAGTCTGAAATAGTATGGAAATCATAAAATTCAAAACCACCATGGGTAATCAAAGCGATGTAACGAAAGTTGCCCCCTATCTGGAAAAAATCAAGAGTATATCCAATTGGCAAGTAGATACAGAAACAGAAGAAAATGTGCTGAGTGTTTCCGGCAAAGATTTAAATCCTCAGGCCATAGAGAATGCCGTTCAGGAAGCAGGCTTTCAGGCAGAGATACTTAGGGTAGTGGGCCTAAGCGGGGATGAATTGTAAATCTAAATTGAAACACCCATAAATTTATAAAGGAGAACCTCACTTGAAGGTTCTCCTTTATAAAACAATGTATAGGCAATGAAGTAATTCTTGCTATTGCGGATGCTCCTGCAGCCACGCATCCAACTCCTGCTTTTCCTTTTGCTGCTCATCCATGATTTTCTGAGCCATGGCTTTTATTTCCGATGCCTTCGCCTGAGGCAGATAAGCTTTAACCATATCTATTCCACTTTGGTGGTGCATGCTCATAAGGCTCGCAAAATGATGGTCGGTGGTACCAGCCATATTATGGTTCATGTTGGCCATCATGCTTTTCATGGGCTGCATCATCTTCATGGTAGCAGCAGTATCACCCGTAGCAGATTGGTTGCTTTGAACAAAACTTCTAAGTTTTTCCTGCTCCTCTTTTTGCTTCGGCTGGCTCTTTTTAGCCAAATTGACGAGCATTGTGTCACTGCCATTACTTTCCTCTTCCTGGGCCATCTTAATCGCTCCTTCGTGGTGGGTGGCCATTAAATTGGCAAAATCCACATCCGGATTTCCGGTCATTTTGACCTCCTGCATTGCCGTCATATTCTCGTGCATCAGGTCCATCATGTCATTTGACTTCCCAGCTTCCATGTTGTGGCCGGAATGGTCTTCTGTTTTCTCCATATCGGAGGCCACTTCCGTTTCACCGGAGTTCTGACTACAGGCGGTAAAGAATAAGGAGGCCCCGCAAAGCATTGCCACCCACTTAGAATTAAACTTGTTATTTTTCATAGTTATTGTTAAAGATTAAAAAGTAAATCTTACGGAAAGAAGAAGACATACTGCCGGTAAAACAGAGGTGATTGATATGTATAATGTCACCTTTCGTAGTAGCAGTTTTAAATTTATGAAGAATTTATTCTAGCACAGATATTCACTTTCTCATCCATGGTTCAAGATAACCCTGTTGGAGGTTTGTCTCAGAAAACAGCATCAGAACAATGTTTGGGAATAAATTATTCTTCATCCATTCTTTTCAGGATAGCCTTCATTTCGGCAATTTCCTTCACTTGGGACTTGATAATTTCGTCAGCTAGTTTTTTCAATTCAGGGTCTTTGATATTGGCTTTCTGGCTAACCATGATGGCGGAAGAGTGATGAGGAATCATTGCCTTCATGTATTGCTCATCAGCGACTAAGACTTGGTTTCTTAAAAAGAACAAGGCCCCAACAAACACTACAGCGCTTGATGCATAAATTATCATGTTTAACTTTTTATCTTCATACATGTTCCGCATCATCAATAACATTACCACGGCCATAGGCGCTACCATCAATAAGGTAGTATAGACCCTTGTAGCACTTAGATAAACATGTTCTACTTGGTCTACATTTAAGAACATTACCGCGTACATGATTACAAACGAGACTGTTAGCATGTAAAGGAACTTCTTATAATGGTTGCTTTTCATTTGGAGTAGTTGTTTTAGCCTGAATTGTGTTTTGCCAATTCCCAATCGCCTCTTTGGTGTATAGCTTATTGTAGCACAATATATTAGAATACAGCTATACTCTTTGGATAAGCGTTTTATACGAAGCGCTCAAAGACTAGTTATTTAGGGCAGATAGAGCAAAAAGGATTTAAAATATCTGAATTTTGGTTTTCGAGCCAATAAATGCCCATAAATAGGGAGGCAGGAGATAGCCACTATATTAATATGCATTATTATATCAGTCTTTTCTTAAATTATACAAATAGTTTCTCTCATCATTTAACCCTAGAAAACACATAGGTATTTTATTGTGTCACATTACTTTATAAGTGAATCTTTTACTAATCAATATAATTGGCTTAAGTATCATAAGGCTCCTATGCCCCTGTTGATGATGGTGATAAAATATTAAAAGATGAAACATCTTTTCTCGGTGGTGCCATGATAGTGAAGGTTACTCAAAAAGCACAGAAATACCCAAATTATATAAATCTAATCAAGGATAATTAAAAACATATGTCTCCCGATAGGGTAAAACTATAGAGTTCACATAATTAAATAACATAACTAATTATCCCTATGCACAATTCTCAATATCAATCCGTTATACAAGCCCTTAATGCTTGTGCTGCTGCCTGTGACCATTGTTACGATGCCTGTTTACAGGAGCAGGATGTTAAAATGATGGCTCGTTGTATTCGCCTGGACCGTGATTGCTCCGACATCTGTAAGCTCACTGCCAGCGCACTAGCCCGTAATTCAGAGGTAGCGAAAACACTCTTGCAAGCCTGTGCCGACATTTGCCGGGAATGTGGAATCGAATGCGCCAACCATAAACACATGCAGCATTGTTTAGAGTGTGCAGAGGCTTGTAAAGCCTGTGAAGATGCTTGCCGGAGCGCACTTTAATAGAATCTTAGATACGACAAAAGACGTCTCTCCTTTATTGGTAGGGACGTTTTTGTCGTTTATAATAAGTCCTTTATGATAAAATCTACCCCTCTTGTTGCAGTACTAGTTATATTATTATTACTGTATGGGAACGAAACAAATGCTCAAACTGATACCGTTACCTATCACATCTCCATTAGCCAGAAAAATGTAGATATCGCTGGTAAAGAGAGTATGGGCCTGACCATAAACGGGTCTATCCCAGGACCTACGTTGCGGTTTCCTGAAGGAGGCTACGCTGTCATATACGTCAAAAATGAGATGGATGTGGAAACTTCCGTGCACTGGCATGGCTTGCTACTGCCTAATTTCCAGGATGGTGTCCCTTACCTTACCACACCTCCCATTGAACCGGGCAAAACCCTCAAATACGAGTTTGCCTTAAGGCATGCGGGCACCTATTGGTACCACTCCCACACCGGCTTGCAGGAACAGTCTGGCGTATATGGTTCCATTGTTATCGAACCCAAAGAAAAAACGTTGGACTACGCCCGAGATTTTGTCGTGGTTCTGTCTGACTGGACATATGAGAAGCCAAAGAATGTCTTGAAGAACCTGAAACGCGGGCTAGAAATCTATGACATACAGAAAGGTACGTCAACCCCGCTGGGCATGGTCATAGCAAGGGGTGCCTTGGGGGCACAGCTTAATTTCTGGCGACAACGGATGGAAGGGGCCGATATAGCAGATATTTACTATCCTGCTTTCCTTACCAACGGTCAACCTGTGCAGGAATACCCGGAGTTTACACCGGGAGAGAAAGTAAGGCTACGCATTATAAATGCCGCCGCCTCCAGCCAATTCTGGTTGACCTTCGGCGGAGAAGAACCGCTGTTGGTAGCCGCCGATGGTTTGGATGTAATGCCTGTGCAACGGAACAAAACGTTTATTGCCGTAGCTGAAACCTATGATTTCATTGTCACCATTCCGCAAAACGGTAAAATGGAGGTAAGGGCTACCGTGCAGGATGGCTCCGGCCAAACAAGCGCCTTCTTCGGGCAAGGCAATACCCTTAACGCGCCAGATGTGCCCCGGCCAGATAAAGTAGCCATGATGCAGCAAATGGCCGGGATGAACATGAGAATGGGGGCTCCTGCCTCCAAGTTCAATCCGGGAAAGGAAGAACCTGTTGAAATGATGAACAAATGGGGGATGCAGATGAAAGGAGAGATGGGCATGGGGCAAATGGGCGGAATGAATCACGGCACGGCTGATACGGGCAAGATGCAAAAAAGGAGAAAAGATGGGATGAGTGTTTCTAAAGATTCTCTGGCCACCTCTAAAACAAGCCATGCCAACATGTCCCACCAAGGAGCAAACCGGCAGGCAAACAAGATGGAAATGGAAAAATCGGGGGAGAAAATAAAAACGGATTCAGTGTCCGCTAGTGGAATGGACCATTCCGGAATGGACCATGGGAAGAATACTGCCTCCATGAGAAAATCAGCCAAAAGCTCCGGAATGCCTATGGCAGGGATGGGTCAGGAAAGTAGCGAGCAAGGCATGCCCGGCATGGGCATGTTTGCTGAATACAACTATGATTACTTAAAATCGCCGGAGAAAACAGATTTCCCAACCGATAAAACGGTTAAGGAAATGGTGCTGAACCTAACCGGTAACATGGTGCGCTACATATGGAGCCTGAACGGAGTGCCATTAAATGAAGCGGACAAAATAAAAATCAACAAAGGCGAAGTAACGCGCATTACCCTTAACAACCTGACCATGATGCACCACCC
>NZ_LRMM01000019.1 GCF_001647275.1 Rufibacter ruber
GGTGCTGTTTTCGCCTGTTTTTTTAGAAAACAGGCCGAAAACAGCACCCCGAAATGTGCATTAACTGGACTTAGTTCTTTCGGCCAGAGCCGCTTTTCTTGCCGCCGCCGTCTTGTTTGTTCACGGTGGCCCAGGCACGCTTTTCTGCTTCTTCCTGTGAAACGCCGCGTTTTTCATAGCCTTCTTCTATGTGCCCGGCTTTGCGCTTCTGCTTGTCTGTGTACGCTGATTTATCTCCCTGTGGCATAGCTTTCTGGTTAATGATACATAAGGCAGTATACGGTTGCGACTAAAAAGGAGCCTACGGTTTGCAGTGGCAGAGCACTTCCCGCTGAATGGGGGCCGTCTTATAGTCTGGCAAGGAGAACTCTTTCATGTAAATCACAGAAAGTTCGTTTATCTGTTCTTCTTTGGGGTGTTCCTCGTTCCAGCGGCGAAGCAGGTAGAAGCAATAGTAGGGCCGCATGTACGCGTTGGGCGAGAACAGGTAGTTCTCTGAGTATTTACGCCAGCGGTCATTCTTGAAGAGGCTCACCACACTGGCCGGTTTGGCAGTGTCAGGCTCTTTGCCTTGCTGGTTGAGGTCAACCTTAAGGTTAGAATTGGTGATGCCTTCCAGAATGTACCAGCATCATCTTTAAAGACGTTGGGCGCAAACATACTCCAGTTCTGGTCCAACCTGGGGACTAGGGTGGCCAGGTGCAACTGCTGGGGTACGGTAAAGTACGGTTTGCCCAAGGTGCCCAGGTTCCACCAGAAAGCCAGAGCCAGGGCGGTCAGAACCAGGCCTTCCCGGAGGTAGTGGCCGTGCAGTCTTTCTGCCCACCGGGGTTTGTTCCAGGCCACGTTCACGTGCACAGACAGAGGGGGGCGCAAGTGGGTGCCCAGCCTGGACCACCGTTGCTGTACCCGGGAAAAGCCCACCCGCAGGCGTCGGTCCAGAAAGTCCATGGCGGGGGTGGGCAGCAGGCCAATGACCGCTGAGATACTGATGAGATAGAAAAGCCCCACGTACAGGGTCAGGCTAATGCCTATGTGCAGGCCAATGATGGAGAAAATGAACAGCAGCCGGAACCACGTGTTCTTCCAGGGGATCAGGAGGATAAACGGCAGGTACAGCTCCCCATAGTAAGTGGCATGGGTGAGAAACTTCATGAGCTGAGGGTACTGGTACAGGATTCGGCCGCCGGGCATCAGGATCTGGTCAAGGCTGAGGGCGTAGTAGAGGGCGGTACCGTCTGTGGTCCAGTCTGGGCCAGATTTGAGCAAGGCGGTAAACACATACACCCACGCCACCTGCAGAAGATAGGCAACGGTGGCTGCGCCGAAGTAAGAGGTGGAGAGATTCTTTTCGACCGGAAGGTCACGGCGGGCATCCAGGGAATAATGGCGGTGCCACGGCAGGAACATACCCCAGAACAGCAGCATGCGCAGCAAACCGTCACCTGACTGGGAGATGAGCGGGTTCCGGTTCTGGAGGGAGAGCAGCAGCAGCCAGGAGATAAACGTGGCCCAGCGGGTGTGGTACCCCAGCAGCAAAGAGACAGCGGCCACCGCGGCCACGGCAAACAGGAGCGCCTGGAACTGCCACATACCGCTAAGGGCGTGCAAAGAGAAAAAATACTGGTTCCAGGCGTTGGCGTGGAGCACGTGCAGCGGCAGCACGCCCATGTTGGAGTAGTGTGCCTCTAGGTCAGAAGCCCTGATGGCGATATCTAACAGCAGCACGCTCGCCACCCAGATGCGCATGAGGGAAAGGGCGCGGGTGTCTGCATAAAAAATGCGGTGCAGGTATTGCTGAATCAGATGCATGCGGTAATTACGGAGTGGGTGAAGGAAGAAAGCAGGAAAGGCAAAACCTTTCGGTCTTGCCTTTCCCAATTATCTAAACAGCACTTTTGTGCCTGTGGCTTCTACTAGCGGGCGGTGGTGCCAGTAGTACCAGTGGTGGTGCCAGTTGTGGTTCCTGTGGTAGTTCCGGTAGTGGTGCCGGTAGTAGTACCAGTTGTTCCAGTAGTACCGGTGGTAGTGCCAGTAGTAGTTCCTGTTGTTCCGGTAGTACCAGTTGTACCAGTGGTGGTGCCGGTGGTGGTACCAGTTGTAGTACCGGTGGTACCTGTTGTACCAGTGGTGGTTCCGGTGGTGCCATAAGTGGTACCGGTAGTGCCAGTGGTGCCGGTGGTGGTACCGGTGGTGGTGTCATCAGTAGTACCAGTGGTCTCAGTGCTCATGTCTGTGGTGGTGGTATCAGTGGTTGTTTCTGAACTGCCAGAGCAAGAAGTCAACGCCGTAGCGGCTACCAACGCAGCTGCCGCGAACACATTTAAAAATGATTTTTTCATAGTTTTAACAGGTAATAGTTGAATAAAAGTTGTTTTTGTTTCAGCTTCCTGCTGTACGAGACGTTTTTAGAAAGGTGTTCTTTAGACAGAAAAAAAATTTCATTGAAAAGTACTTTCCCGCATTTGTCTTGGCCTGTTTAACATAAAAGAAGGGTGTGTTTTGAATCTTTAGAAGAAAACAGGCAGCCGAGAAGTTTGCCAAGGCAGTATGGGAACACAAGTTGTGACAACGTATTAAAGAAGAAATAGCGCAGCCGCAGGCACCTGCCGCCCTTTATGTCAGCCCGTGCCCAGAAGTGGGCAGCATCAGAACAAGAGCAGTGTTTGCGGGTACAGGAAAATTAAGTTGTAAGCAGCACAGGGCTTTCCAGCTCTGGGCCACGTTTGCTTCTGTTTTAGGGCTGTTTTTTGAAAAACAGCCCTAAAACAGAAGTACGCCAGACCTGAGGGCAGGCATAAACTGACATTGCGGCAGAGGCTGCAAAAGAAAACCCAAGACAGACGCCATGCACGCCGCAAAGAGGGCTGCTCCATTGTCTAAATATCCAACTCCGGCAGTTTCTGTGCGTACCCTCTATTATTAAAGTGAACGCCATGGCTACAGCGGTTTCTTCTTCTACAGTGCTGTTTGACGGGGTGTGCAACCTCTGCAACGGCTTTGTGCAGTTTGTCATCAACCATGACCCGGAGGGCAAGTTTACCTTTGCCTCTCTGCAGTCAGAGACGGGGCTGCAGACCTTGCGCGCCCACGGTTTCCCCACCCAGCAGTTCAGTACGGTTCTGCTCCTTGAAAACGGGGAGCTCTACTCCCGCTCCACTGCCGCGCTGCGTATTCTGCGGGGCCTGCGCGGCG
Organism: Rufibacter ruber; assembly: GCF_001647275.1. Lineage (GTDB taxonomy): Bacteria > Bacteroidota > Bacteroidia > Cytophagales > Hymenobacteraceae > Nibribacter > Nibribacter ruber_C. Next base: position 3,196 of record NZ_LRMM01000019.1, read on the forward strand.
GGTGGTCCTGGCTTTACGGTTTTATCCTGGTGCCCCGGTTTCTGCGCGACCCCCTCTATGACTGGGTGTCCAGGAACCGGTACCGCTGGTTTGGGCAGCAGGAAAGCTGCATGCTCCCCACCCCTGAGCTCCAGGCGAGGTTCCTGTAGGGCACCTTAGAACATCTTCATGGGGCCGGGGCAGACACGCCGTCACGGGTTCTTCGCCTCACTTTTTCCTGTTCCTCTATAGAGAAAAGGTGTTTTTGACCTGTTTTTGCCAAAACAAGCCAAAAACGTGCATTTCTTTGCCGATTTCATGCCGTAAGTTTGTATGTTTAATACAAACGAACATCTGTGGAAAAAATAGATTCCTTTCTTGCCGAAGCCAGCAGTCTGGCCTGGGGCATGCCTTTGCTGATCTTGCTCATGGGCGGCGGCCTGTTCCTGATGCTGTACTGCCGGTTTGTACCGTTCCGTCATTTGGGGCATTCACTTGAAATCCTCAGCGGAAAATATGTTGATCCCAATGCCCCGGGGCAGATCAGTCCGTTTCAGGCCATGTCTGGGGCGCTGGCGTCAACCATTGGCATGGGGAACATCAGCGGTGTGGCCGTAGGCATTGCCATGGGCGGCCCCGGTGTGCTGTTCTGGATGTGGGTGAGCGCCCTGGTGGGCATGGCTACCAAGTTCTTCACCTGTACGCTCTCTGTCATGTACCGCGGCCGCAATGAGCGCGGCGAGGTAGAGGGCGGCCCCATGTACATGGTCACTGAGGGGCTGGGCCGGAAATGGAAGCCGCTGTCCGTCCTCTTCGCCGCGGCGGGCCTGATTGGTACACTGCCGTTGTTCCAGTCAAACCAACTCACCCAGATTGTGCGCGATGTGGTACTGGTGCCCAGCGGCATGATAGGGGAAGATGCTTTTGTTGCCAACCTGTTCATGGGGCTGGCTTTGGCCTTGCCCGTGGCCATCATCATGTTTGGGGGCCTTAAGCGCATAGCCAACGTGGCCACCAAGCTGGTGCCGCTCATGGTGGTGCTCTACACAGGCTCTGTGCTGTACATTATTTTTGTCAATCTTCCGGCGGTGCCGAACATGTTTGCCATGATCTTTGAAGACGCCTTCAGCGCCGAGACCATGTTGGGAGGGGCCGTGATGCAGATCATTATCTTAGGCGCCCGCCGCGCGTCTTTCTCCAATGAGGCCGGTATTGGAACCGCCGCCATGATGCACGGCGAGTCCATGACCAATGAGCCGGTGCGCGAAGGGCTGGTGGCCATGCTGGAGCCGTTCATTGACACCATTATTGTCTGTACCATGACCGGTTTGGCCATTCTGGTAACGGGCGTCTGGCAGTCTGGTGATACCAACGGAGTCAGCATGACGGCTGCCGCCTTCAGTGAGGCCATGCCCGTAGTAGGCAAGTACCTGCTGGTGCTCTGCGTGTTCATCTTCGCGTTTACCTCTCTGTTCTCTTACTGCTACTACGGCGCCAAGTGCTTCACCTATCTGTTCGGGTTCAAGTACCGGAAGGTGTATGACTACTTCTACATCTCCACCGTGATCATTGGCGCAGTGATCACCCTGACGTCTATCATCAACCTGATTGACACCGCCTTCGCCCTCATGGCAGTCCCTACCATGGCGTGTGCGCTGTTCCTGGCGCCTAAAGTGATGGCGGCCGCGCGTGATTATTTTGGCAGAATGAAAGCAGAGCGCGAAAGGAGTATCACGTAGCAAGTAGCACGTATCAGATAGCAAGATTCGGGCTTCCGTTTTCGGGCTGTTTTTCCAAAAACAGCCCGAAAACAGAATTATTTTTTACGCTGGCGCGAGTCTAAAGACTCGTGACAAAGCCTGCGGCGAGTCTCCAGACTCGCCGGGAACCACAAACCGGTAATACTTGCGAAATGGAGTCTGGAGACTCCACGCACCCATCGGCACGAGTCTGGAGACTCGCGCCAGAAAACGTCCTGCCGCCAGTTTGAGTGCGCCCAAACTGGCGGCAGGACGTTTTTCCGTTTTTAGGCTGTTTTTCCAAAAACAGGCCAAAAACGGAAAGAGGCGGTTCCCATAAAGGAACCGCCTCTTTATAAATCATCGTGCTACGTGATACGCGCTACTTGATACTCACAGGCTACATACTCAGGTACAGGTTGCGCTCACCGTAAATCTTGGTGAAGTACTCATCTTCCAGGTTGTCAATGAAGTAGATGGCCTCACCGGTAGATTTCATCTCTGGCCCCAGTTCCTTGTTCACCTCTGGGAACTTGCTGTGGGAGAACACCGGCACTTTGATCGCGTAGCCTTTCTTCACCGGGTTGAAGGTGAAATCGGTTACCTTCTTCTCGCCCAGCATCACTTTGGCGGCGTAGTTCACGTACGGCTCCTGGTAAGCTTTGGCAATGAACGGCACGGTGCGGCTGGCACGTGGGTTGGCCTCAATGATGTACACCGTCTCGTTCTTGATGGCGAACTGGATGTTGATCAAACCCACCGTGTTCAGCGCCAAGGCGATTTTCTTCGTGTACTCCTCAATCTGGTTCATCACGTTCTCGCTCAGGTCAAACGGAGGCAGCACCGCGTACGAGTCACCGGAGTGGATACCGGCCGGTTCAATATGCTCCATCACGCCTATGATGTGCACGTTCTCGCCGTCACAGATGGCATCGGCCTCTGCTTCAATGGCACGGTCCAGGAAGTGGTCCAGGAGTACGTGGTTGCCCGGGCTGTCTTTCAGGATGTCCAGCACCTGCGCTTCCAGCTCCTTCTCATTGATGACAATCTTCATGTTCTGGCCACCCAACACGTAGCTAGGACGCACCAGCAGCGGGAACTTCAGGTCTTTGCAGACTTCCAGGGCTTCCTCGGCAGAGGTTACGCTCGCAAACGGAGGGTACGGAATGTCGTTTTCCTTGAGCAGGGTAGAGAACGCGCCGCGGTCTTCGGCCAAATCAAGGCTCTCATAGGTAGTACCCATGATCTTGATGCCGTAGCGGGTGAGTTTCTCGGCCAGTTTCAAGGCAGTCTGTCCACCCAACTGCACGATGACACCTTCTGGTTTTTCGTGCAGAATAATGTCATAGATGTGCTCCCAGAATACCGGCTCAAAGTACAGCTTGTCAGAGATGTCTGAGTCTGTAGAAACGGTCTCAGGGTTACAGTTGATCATGATGGTCTCATAACCACACTCGCTGGCCGCCAAAACGCCGTGCACACAGGAGTAGTCAAACTCAATGCCCTGCCCAATGCGGTTAGGGCCGGAACCCAGTACCACCACTTTTTTGCGGTCGGTGACAATGCTCTCGTTCTCGCCGTCAAAGGTGCTGTAGTAGTACGGTGTCACGGCCTCAAATTCGGCGGCGCAGGTATCTACCATCTTGAACACGCGCTTGATGCCCATGCTGGTACGCTTCTCGTGCACTTCGCTTTCCTTGCAGCGCAGCAGGTACGCCAGCTGTCTATCGGCGAAGCCTTTCACTTTGGCGCTGCGCATCAGGTCTGCCGGAATAGAATCAATGGTATGCTTCAGAACCTCGCGCTCAGTAAGCTCCAGCTCCTCAATCTGCTGCAGGAACCAAGGGTCAATCTTGGTCACCTTCTGAATGGTGCTGGTGGCTACGCCGAATTTCATGGCGTCTTTGATGGTGAACAGGCGGTCCCAGCTAGGGTTGGCCAGGCTGTCCATGAGCTGGTCATAGTTGGTTTTCTCTTTGCCATCGGCGCCCAGGCCGTTCCGCTTAATTTCCAGGCTCTGGCAAGCTTTCTGCAGCGCCTCCTGGAAGGTACGGCCGATGCCCATCACTTCACCCACAGATTTCATCTGCAAGCCCAGTTTCTTGTTGGCACCTTTGAACTTGTCAAAGTTCCAGCGGGGTATTTTCACAATCACGTAGTCCAGCGCGGGCTCAAAGAACGCCGAAGTAGTCTTGGTGATGGAGTTTTTCAGTTCGTCCAGGTTATAGCCAATGGCCAGTTTGGCGGCTACTTTGGCAATAGGATACCCGGTAGCTTTAGAAGCCAGCGCCGAAGAGCGGCTCACGCGCGGGTTAATCTCAATGGCAATGATGGTGTCATCTTCTGGGTTCACCGAGAACTGCACGTTACAGCCGCCGGCAAACTGCCCAATGCCGTTCATCATTTTAATAGCCAAATCGCGCATCTGTTGGTAGATGGTGTCTGGCAGGGTCATGGCTGGGGCCACCGTGATGGAGTCACCGGTGTGGATACCCATGGGGTCAAAGTTCTCAATGGAGCAGATGATGATCACGTTGCCGATGTTGTCACGCAACAGCTCCAGCTCGTACTCTTTCCAGCCCAAAATGCTCTGCTCCACCAACACCTCATGGGTAGGGCTGGCGTGCAGACCGCGGGTCAAAGCGGCGTCAAATTCCTCTGGCGTGTTCACGAAGCCACCGCCGGTTCCCCCCAAGGTGAACGACGGACGGATCACGAGCGGGAACCCGATTTCCTGGGCAATTTCCTTGCCTTCCAGGAACGAGGTAGCCGTGTTGCCTTTGCAGACATTTACGCCCAACTCAATCATGAGCAAACGGAATTTCTCGCGGTCTTCGGTGGTTTCAATGGCTTTGATGTCTACACCAATGATTTTCACGTTGTACTTCTTCCAGATGCCGGCTTTCTCGCAGTCAATGGCCAGGTTGAGCGCGGTCTGGCCGCCCATGGTAGGCAGTACCGCATCAATCTGGTGCTTCTCCAGAATCTCAATAATCGACTTCTTCTCCAGCGGCTTCAGGTACACGTTGTCCGCGGTGATGGAGTCGGTCATGATGGTGGCGGGGTTGGAGTTGATGAGGGTGACCTCAATCCCCTCTTCGCGCAGCGAGCGGGCGGCTTGGGAGCCGGAGTAGTCAAATTCACAAGCTTGGCCAATCACAATAGGACCGGAACCAATGATCAGGACTGACTTGATGGAATTATCTTTGGGCATTAGTAAAGCGGTATGTATAAATTGCCCAAAGTTAAGGCAGAAAGTTTAGAAATTAGGGAAAAACTTGCCAAAACGGGTAAAAAAAAGTTAAGGTATTCACCGCTTTCCTTCTAAGTAAGAAAAAGGGCACTTATAGAAGCACTGCAGCTACCAGGGCAATCAAGGCCACATAGGCCACAGAATAGGCAATGACAGGAATTGCCAGAAACCAGATTCTGGCCTTGTATGGATCTGCGTCTGTTACCGTAGTGACTCCCCGGTAGCTGACATACACAGAGTAGTAAGACATGAAGAGCAGCAGGGCCGTGGAGAAGGTGTCCCAGGCCGTTAAATCAGCGTACGGGTCATTGGGCTTCTCATTGATAAAGGTACAGACCAGGCCAATCCCTAAGATGGCGGTGTTCACCACCACACTGGAATACAGATACAAACTTCTGGAGAGGCTAAGGTTAGAAGTGCCGCCCGCCCATTTCAGGCGCACGTTGTAAAACCAGCCGGCAATGTAATACCATAGCCACCCCCCAAACAGAGCGGTAAAAAGAACGGTGATCCAGTAGCCGGGCCATTCATTCAGCATGCTGCTCTCCAGGGTGCCCCTCATCTCGCTTTTCATTAATTGGGCGTCTATGCGGTCTACGCCATACCCCAACCCGTACAGCACGCTGGCCATGGCAAAGAAGTTAGCTCTGCCTTCTGGGGTGAAATGGTGGGCGAAGAAGGTTTTAGGAGCCAGAAAGAGGGTTTGCCAGAAGGCAAGGGGGCTGGCTGGCGGGCCCGTAGGAAGTTCTTCGTCATCAGGGGGGGTGAGCACGGGGCCGGGCAGTTCTGCAAAGTGTTCAGGCGGCATAGGCGGGAGGGGAAGGGGAGGCGTTCCTTCCTTGTTGAAGGTAACAAATAATCTGTGATGGTCCTGTTTTTTTGAAAACAGAAACAGAGCAATGTCTGTTATCCTTCTAAATCAATTATTCTCTGTAATTTTGGCCTCCCTCCCCCAGAAGTCTCTATTCCATTCATTTTTTAGTGCATGCAGCTCTACCGTCAGCTTTCACAGGTTGGGTTTCTGAGAACCTATTCTGTCAAGTTCCTCTTTGTGGCATTTCTGGGGATCCACATTCCGTTGATCGGGATTATCATCTTTATTGCGCTGAACTCCGGGCATTCGTTCACCTCCTGGGGCATTATTGCCTACACGCTGGCGTTGACCCTGGTGGCAACCGGTATTACGCTGGTGATCCTGAACCAGCTGATCAAACCCATTCTGCTGGCCAAGGAGGCGTTGCATGGGTATTTGATCAACAAAGAGCTGCCCAGCCTGCCAGAGCAGTACACAGATGAAATAGGCGTGTTGCTGCGAGACATCCAGACCACTGTCACCTCTGTAGACAGCCTCTTGCAGGAAAAGCGGGACCTGGTCTCCATGCTGTCTCATGACCTGCGTACGCCCACCATCACCATTCTGGATGTGGTGCGGCTGCTGAAGGAGAGCCCAGAGGAGCAGGAGAGTCTGCCGCAGTATCTGGAGCAAATAAAGAACGTGGGCGAGAAGCAGCTGCAGCTTATGGACACTGTGCTCACATTGCTGAAAAATGAACAGCGCATGGAAGCCGCCATCCAGAAGAAAACCGTGGTGCTGGCCCCTATGATCAGGGGTACCATATTGCAGCTGCACCATCTCATGACCCAGAAAAAGCTGCAGATCAAACAACACGTGCCGGCCACGCTCAAAGTGAACGTAGACCCCTCCTCTTTTGAGCAGGTGCTCAGTAACCTGATGGTCAACGCCGTCAAGTTCTCCCACCCCGGCCAAACCATTTCCATTGAGGCTGAAGAAAAGGAGAGCCGGCTGTACCTGCACTTCAAAGACCAGGGAATTGGCTTTGCCTCAGATGCCAGGGAGAAAATCTTTGACCGCTTTACCCAGTTCCGGCAGTTGGGCACTGCCGGCGAAGCCACCAACGGGGTAGGGCTGTATCTCTGCCAGAAAATCATGCGCCAACACGGCGGGGCGTTGGTAGCGCACAGTGCAGGGGTGGGGCAAGGCGCCACCTTCACCATTGAACTGTCTAAAAACTAGCCAGAAAGAAGCTGTAAAGAGAATCTAGGTTTCTGTTTCGGGCTGTTTTTCAGAAAACAGCCCGAAAACAGAAACCGGTTTTTGCCAGGTATGTTGCACAGGCTTCACTTTTTCTTTTACAAGAAAAGGTGAAGCTTTTTTGCGTTTAAACTGTTGCGTACCTACTTTGCTGAGAATTGCCTTACCGTATTTGCTTTTGGTGGTGCTCATAGGCTATCTATGCCCCGGCCAAAGCAGGCGCTAAACACTATGTAAAGACACGTTCTGGATAGGTTTTCCGCAACGAAAGAGCTAAGGTTGAAGCTGGTAGGCGGGCCCAGGAAAACAGAAGTACTTCTGGCACTTCTGCCACGGGCCCTGCCAGGGCAGGAGGAACTTAGTTACAGGCCAGCCGTATTAGAAGGTTCACTCTTTACTTTACTCTGAAAAGGGTAGAGATGTGTATAGTACTAGAAAGGCATTGATTTTGCTGCCGCCGGCTCTTTGAGAGAAAAGGGCGGGCAGAGAAAAATTAACTTTTCATCGGTTTTCCTTTTTTTATGGGTTCAGAATCAGAGGTTATTTCAGCCTTTTCACAAAAAGAGCAGACAGAAAACCGGTATCAGCTGCTAATTGACAGCGTTACAGATTACGCAATATTCCTGCTGGATGAAACCGGTCACGTAGCCACCTGGAACGCGGGGGCCAGACGCATCAAGGGGTATGAGCAGGAAGAGATCATTGGCAAGCATTTCTCCTCGTTCTACACGCCAGATGCCATTGCCAGGGACTACCCGGCCTACGAGCTTAGGGAAGCCATTGCCTGCGGCCGGTTTGAAGACGAGGGCTGGCGCGTGCGCAAAGACGGCTCGGTTTTCTGGGCCAACGTCATCATCACCCCGGTATATAACGCCGCCCGCACCCTCATTGGTTTTTCTAAAGTCACCCGTGACCTGTCTGAAAGGAAGAAGGCCGAAGATGACTTGTACAAGGCGTATGAAGAGCTGAAAGACAGTGAAGAGCGGTACCGGCTACTAATAGAAGGCGTTACAGACTATGCCATCTTTATGCTGGACCCCGCCGGGCACGTGGCCACCTGGAATGCCGGAGCCAGAAGAATCAAAGGGTATGAGCCCCATGAGATCATTGGCAAGTACTTCGCTAAGTTTTACAGCAAAGACGCCGTGCTCTCCGGCTACCCTGAATACGAGCTGAAAGAGGCAAAGGCCAAAGGCCGGTTTGAAGACGAGGGCTGGCGGTACCGCAAAGACGGCACCCCTTTCTGGGCCAACGTAGTCATCACGGCCATTTACAACAAGGAGAACGAGCTGCTCGGTTTCTCAAAGATCACCCGTGACCTCACAGAGAAGAAACAGCTGGAAGAGCAGTTGTTCCGGATTCATGAAGATCTGAAAGAAAGCGAGGAGAAAACGCGCATGCTGGTAGAGAGCGTGAGAGACTACGCCATCATCATGCTCAACCCAGACGGCCTGATCTCCAGCTGGAACGCCGGGGCTGAACGCATCAAAGGCTATAAAGCCAAGGAGATCATGGGGAAACACTTCTCCGCCTTCTACTCCCGCGAGGCCGTGGCCAGTGGGTTTCCGCAGTTTGAGTTGCAGCGGGCGCTGGCAGTCGGGCGTTTTGAAGATGAAGGCTGGCGCATCAGAAAAGACGGCACCGCCTTCTGGGCCAATGTGATCATCACCCCTATCCACAATGAAGACAAACGGCTGCTGGGCTTTGCCAAAATAACCCGTGACCTGACTGAGCGCCGCCGTAATGAGGAGCTGATGCAGAAGAACATGGAGCTGGTCCGGATCAACAATGACCTGGACAACTTTGTCTACACCGCCTCCCATGACCTCAAAGCGCCCATTGCCAATTTAGAAGGACTCCTCACGGCCCTGCAAGATGATTTAGGTACGGCAAAAGACCAGTTCAGTGGCATTCTGGGCATGATGGGGGGAGCCATCTCCACGCTAAGGAGGGTGATCACAGACTTGGCAGATGTGACCAGGATTCAGCAAGACAAAGATGAGGTGGAAAAAGTGGAACTGCATGATATTCTGGCCGAAGTCAAAGACAGCCTGCGTGATTTGATTTACGCTACCGGGGCAGAGATCATTGTAGACACCTTAGAGTTTGAAAGTGTGAAATACTCCCGCAAGAACCTGCGCAGCATTCTCTACAACCTTGTATCTAACGCCCTCAAGTACGCACACCCGGAAAGGCCCCCTAAAATTACCATCCGCACCAGAATGGCAGAGGCGGGGGAGCAAGTGCTCTCTGTGGCTGATAATGGGCTGGGAATCCCAGAAAACCAGATATCAAAAGTGTTTGCCATGTACAAACGCGTGCATGACCATGTAGAAGGCTCTGGTATTGGCCTGTATCTGGTGAGAAAGATCCTGGACAACTCAGGGGACAGGATCACCCTGGAAAGCAAAGAAGGTGTAGGTTCTGTCTTCTATGTGTATTTCCACCAAAGGCATTCTGCCACCACCCGCAGTTAGCGGGAAGAGGCTGTAAAAATTAGGTAAATGCGTTTTGGGGCTGTTTTTACAAAAACAGCACGCATTTTGTTTACGAAGAAATCTCCCGCCGTTCCCACTCGGTGCGCAGTTTGAGCAAGGGCAGTAGCTCTTCCAGGTACCAATGCTGCAGCTCGTCGCTGGCGCGGAAGGGCGTGAGGTCTACCGGCAGTTCGTCTTTGAGGTGCTGCATGCGGGCGGTGTGCACCAGGCGGGAATCCAGCACCACAAACGCGCCTTTGTCTTTTTCGCGGCGCACCAGCCGCCCGAAGCCCTGCCGCAGCTTATGCTGACTGGCCGGATAGTAGAACTTGCTCCAGAACAGGGCGCCCTCCACCTCACGGCGGTGCGCCACCAGCGGGTTCCCCAGAGACGGATTAGGCAGCCTAAACACAATCACCTGTGAGAGCGTCACCCCCGGAAAATCAACCCCTGACCACATGCGGTCCAGCCCCAGCAAGACCGAGTGCTCCTCCTGCCGGAACCGCCTGATTTCCCAGAGGCTGGTGCCTTCCTGTTTGAGCAGTTCAATGTCATAGGCGGGCAGGCGGGGGTGCAGCCAGCGGTAGGCGTCTTCCATGTCGCGGCGGCTGGTGAAGAGCACCAGCGTGCGGCCATTCAGCGCCACTATGCACTTGAGCAGCGTTTCCATAGAAGTCTGGAGCCAGTTCTGCTTCTGCGCCTGCGCCATTTTATGTTCATAGCAGGGTATGAAGGCGGGCACCACGGCGTGCACTTTTTCCTGCTGCTCATAGTTGAACGGTGAGAGGTAGCGCACTTCCTGCTCAAACGGCTCCTGGCGGCCCAGCTGGTTCCTGAAATACTGCGTGTTGCCCGCTACGTACAGCGTGGCCGAGGTGAACAGCAGGCTAGGATACACGTGCTGCAGTTTCTCCATCTCGTCTTGCAGGTAATATGGCATCTTGCAGACGGCCCAGTTCTGGCTGCCCTTCTCCAGCACGTGAATCCATTTGCGGGCCGGGAAGTCGCTGGTGATTTTCTGGAGTGTCTCAGCAAACTCGGCGGCTTTTTCTTTGTAGGTCTCCAGACGGCTGAAGGTCTTGTCCTCAGGCTTTTTGAGGAGCTTTAGAATTCGGTCTATCTTGCCCGCTACAAACTGCACGGCGGTGAGCAGTTCCTGTAGCGCCTGCTCAATGTCAGCGCTGAATTCCCGCTTGACCCAGCGGCCTTCTTCCTGCAGAGAGATTTCCTCCTGCCACCGCTGCTCGCCCCCCGGGATAGGCAAGGCTTTAATCAGTTCGCCGCTGGCTCTGATGGTGTCACAGTCGCGGTGAATGGAGTCAATCTCGTCCAGTACCAGCAAAGAGGTTTCGGTTTCTACGTGGTGCGCAACCCGCTCTGCCACCACGGTTAAAAAGCCTTTGCGTTTATCTGTGCCCAAAAGCGGACGCAGGAGCCGGGCTTCCAGCACGCCAATATTAAAATTCAGGCTCAGGGCGCTCCGCGCGAAGTCGGGGAACTGGTCGGCCTCGTCAATGATGCAGTGCTGAATGGTATCTGTGAGCTTGGGCGGCAGCTGCAGCAGCTTATGGTGGTTGGTCACAATGATATCGGCCGCATAGGCCTGCTCCATGTGGCGGGCGTAGGTGCACTTGGCGGGTTCCAGGCACAGCTTGGGCACGCAGACTTCCTGGGCGTTGGCCTCAGTGAGCAGGCGGTACGTATCTGGCAGAATGGCCTTGATGTTCTGCGGAATTTCCTCTACCTCGCCTTGGGTATGGTGCACGCGCAGCACCAGGTAGAGCCAGCTCAACCCTTCGCGTACGGTGCCTTTCTCCTGCACCACCAGCTCATCATATAAATCCAGCAGCGCTGATACGCACACGTAGTTGTTTTTGCCTTTCACAATGGCGGGCCGAAGGTGCGCGTGCAACCCGCCCTTGAACCGTAGCCTGGGGATTTCGCCCTGCATGACCTGTTCCTGCAGGTTTTTGGTTGCCGTGGCCACCACCACCTTGCGGCCCGGGTTCAGCCGAAGCAGCTCGGCGGCCGCCATGAGGTAGCCCATGGTTTTACCCGTGCCGGTTCCGGCCTCGGCCACAAAGGTGCCTTTGCCGGTGAGCGCCTGGTTGCAGAATTGGGCGTACTGGAGCTGGGCGTAGCGTTCCGGCAGGTTGTATTTCCTGTACCAGGCGTGCAACGCGTCATGAATAAGCTGGTCAGACGGCGGCGCAATGTCTACGCGGGGTTTCACCAACGGGGCTTCGGGCACGGTAGGGAGCCAGGAAGTAAGGAGCTCGCGCAGATGGAACGGCAGTACGGGTACGTTTCTGGTAGCGGGCGGCGTGAGCCAGTGCAAATCCAGCGGTTCCAGCGTTTCTACGTGTTCGGCGGCGGCTTGCAGGGTGCGCCAGGCGCTTCCCATGAAGATAGAGCCTAAGTCCAGCACCTGCCGCAGCAGCTGCATAAACAGCGTGGGCTCCCCGTATTCATTCTCAGGTGTGCTGGGAATTTTCTGCAGCAGTACCTCCAGCAGCTGGAAAAGGTGCGTGTGCAGCGCCGCCAGCGCCACGTGCAGGGGCTGGGAGGCCGGTTTTTTCTGAGCCGCGGTGGAACGGGCCACCACGTCACCTATCTCCATAAGGTTGAGGTGCGGCAGAAAGAACGAAGACAGCAGGGCCAGATCGGCGCAGACGGGCGGGGTGGCCATGCCCGCCAGCAGGTACTGTCTGAGCCACGTTTGCTCATGCCGCTCGTGAAAGAAAAAGATGTGCGTGAATTGCGCCAGATGCGCCTGCACCTCACCTTTCTGCTCCTGCCAGGTAGGGGCGCTTTTGGCCTGCTCCCTGCTGATTTTGGACAGTTGCTGCACGCTTCGGCCAAAGGCTACCTCCGGGTTGAAGAACCACTCCCGCAGCACCGCGTTCCCCTTCTGCAACGACAAGACGCCCACCTGCAGCAGCCCGTGCTTAGAGCCGTAGGCGCCGGTGGCGTATAGATGCACAATGGCAAAGTTTGGGGAGTCAGCTTTCATCAGGAGAACCTCTTTCACACGTCTGGCAGACTGCAAAGGTACTTGATGGGAAGGAATTTACCGTAAGATAGTGAAGGGGGCTCTGTAGGTTGCGGGCATTTCCGTTTTCAGCCTGTTTTCAGAAAAACAGCCCGAAAACAGATTGATAGGATTTCTAGAATTATAATTAATTATGTTATTTTTGATATTTTGTATATAATAAATATTACCATAGAAAAGTACTGATGCAAAATCAAGTGAAAAAGATTATTAAGAAATATAGAGTAAAGGATGTGTTTACTCCTTCAACACCTGCAAAGCATTCTTTTGTTGAAAGGGAACAGAAAACAAGCAATAGCTTAGTGAAAGCATTGAGTACACCAGGTAAACAGATTATTATATATGGACATTCTGGTTCAGGTAAAACTTCTCTTTTGTTGAAAACGCTTGAAAGGACCTACGACAAATACATTATAACTCGGTGTATGGAGGGTATGTCCTTTGAAAATTTAATAGCTGATGGTTTTTCTGGACTAGGTAAATATTATACTGAAGAAAAGACAAATACAAAAGGCTTTAAGGTTGCTCCTGAAGTTTCTGCCAGTTTTCTTGGTATACAAGCTAAACTTAATATGGAGATGACATCTTCAGCTGCAGAAAAACAAAAGTTACTTTTACCGCCACAATTAACGCCTCAACAATTAGCCAAGTTCTTTGGTGAAATAAAAGCTTGTTGGGTTCTGGAAGACTTTCACAAGATACACCCTTCTGAGAAAAAGAAGGCGTCACAATTAATGAAAGTCTTTATGGACACTTCTGTAGAATATGAGGATGTTAAATTAATTGCAATTGGTGCTGTCAATGCTGGTAGGCTCGTTATAGAATATGATAAGGAAATGAATAACAGAGTATCTGAGATTCATGTCCCTCTTATGAATAGTGAGCAGCTTAGAAAAATAATATTGAAGGGTGAGGATCTCTTAAATATTAATTTTAGTTATGATGCGATTGATAAAATTGTTAATATTTCTAGCGGATTAGCTTCTATATGCCATCAACTCTGTTTAAACATATGTTTTAACAGAGATATAATGGAAACATCAGATTTAGGGGAGAAATTGACAGTAAGTGATGTAGATGCTGCTATAGAGGAATATATTGAAGAAAGGTCAGACACTTTAAAGTCTCAATTTGATAAAGCTGTTAAGAAGAACAAGAAGGAAGATAATACTAATGAAATTAAAGAATTATTATCTGTATTTTGTAGAACTGATACAGCAGAGATTACCTATGAAGAGCTTCAAACCTACCTGTCTACGCCTCCAAAGAAGTTCCCGCTGCACAAAGTTAAGAATTACTTAAATGAGCTTCAAGCTCCTGATAGAGGAGAGGTTATAGTCTTAGATAATCACTCGGGTAAGTATAGTATCTGTGATCCCTTTGTTAAATCGTATGCTAAATGTAAGATCAAGCAGAGCGGGAATTTAAACATGAATATAAGTGCTCAACATTTCAAATCAATTTTATTTGATGAAATTTTAGCTGCATTTCATAAGCAAATTCATTTAGATGTTAATAATCTAGATATAGAATCAATGGAAAATTTTGATTTCGACGAGGATTAGTTGATTGTTTTTATTCTAAATTTTTCTTCGGTAGTGGTGTACAATATATGATGAAATATCAAAGTCTATATTCTGATTTTACCCCAGCACAGGAACCGCCTATATGTTAAACCAGCGCAGTTTGGCAAATGGCTCTTGCCGAAAGACTTACATTTTAAGATGTCATCATACATTGTAGACCACAGCCTTTTCTTCTTAGAGAATCTTTAATGGCAAATTATTTTCAGCCTCTTTTCTGAATAACAGCCCCACAACGAAAAAAGCCGCACAATGCGTGCGGCTCTTTTCTATATATGCAGTGGTGTGGTTGTATACCAGATTAAGCAACATTCACTTCGGCTAAGGTGGGGTAGTCTGTGTAGCCCTTCTCGCCGGTATTGCTGTAGAACGTATTTGGGTCTGGTTGGTTGAGCGGGGCGTTCTGCGCGAATCTTTCCACCAGGTCTGGGTTCGCGATGAACGGTACGCCGTAAGCTACCAGATCAGCGTTTCCTTCTTCAATCACTTTGTTGCCCGTCTCCTGCGTAAAGCCGCCGTTGATGATGAGCGTGCCGTTGTAAAGCGGCCTGAAGTGCCTGGCTATCTCTTTAATGGCAAACGGCAGGTCGGCTACTTTTTTAGACGCCTCTGTCAGGTGCAGGTAGGCCAGGGTATAGTCGTTCAGGCGTTGCACAATGTACTCAAACGTGGGCGCGGTCTCCTCGTCTACCACAATGCCAAATTGCTGGTGCATAGACGGATTCAGGCGTACGCCCACGCGGCTCAGGTCAATTTCCTCTTTCACGGCGTCCAGCACCTCAAAGAGGAAGCGGGCGCGGTTTTCGGCGGAGCCGCCGTATTCATCTGTGCGCTGGTTAGAGCAGGTGCTGAAGAACTGGTGGAACAGGTAGCCGTTAGACGCGTGAATCTCTACGCCGTCAAAACCGGCTTTCACGGCGTTGGCAGCCGCTTTTTTGAAATCCTGCACAATGCCTTTGATTTCTTCAACCGTTAATGCGCGCGGCGTCACGGTGTCTTGGAAACCCTGCGGCGTGAAGGCTTTGTCATGGGGGTTGATAGCCGACGGCGCCACCGGCAGCTCGCCGTTGTGGAAGTCTGGGTGCGACATGCGGCCCACGTGCCACAGCTGCGCATAAATCTTTCCGCCTTTGGCGTGCACGGCCTCAGTGACCAGTTTCCAGCCGGCCACCTGCGCGTCTGTGTAAATGCCGGGCACGTTGATGTACCCAATGGCCTGCGAACTCACGGGCGCGCCCTCGGTGATGATTAACCCAGCGCTGGCGCGCTGGGCGTAGTATTCTGCTACCAGCGGAGTGGCGGCGTGTGCTTCGTTAGCAGCGCGGCTTCTGGTCATGGGGGCCATTACCAGGCGGTTTTTCAGGTCTAAAGCCCCTTTTTGCAAAGGCTGTAACAGCGGTTGGTTTGATTGAACAGTCATCGTTTTATTTTTTCTTTGTTTTTACATTAGTTGTATATACAACTGTGTGGGTAAAAAATTTTAGCTGCGGTCTCTGATTTTGTCCATCAGTTCGCCAATCAGCGTGGCCTCCTCTGGGTTGATTTGCTTGAACCTGGCTTCCAGGCCTTGAATAATGTTGTCGGTTTCCTTCAGCAGTTCCAGGCCCTTCTCAGTGATGATGATGTCTACCTTGCGGCGGTTCTCGCTGCACTGGCAGCGGGTCACCAGCCCTTTCTCCAGCAGTTTGTCTACCAGGCGGGTAGCGTTGGAGTCACGGTCCATCATGCGCTCCTGGATCAGGCCCAGCGTGGCGGGGTTGGGGTACTGCCCGCGCAGAATACCCAGCACGTTGTTCTGCTGTGACGACAGCCCCAGGGGCTTCAGCTGGCAGCTGAGTTCCTTCAGGAGCCAGTTACCCGTAAACATCACATTCACGATCATGCGGTGATAGGGGCTCTTAAAGGATTTCTGCTTTAACTCGTCTTCTAATCTCATGGGCGTTCGCCGTTGTAGATGCAAATGTAAAGATAACTATTGTATATACAACAATTGTGTAGTCTTAGTTCCGCCCAAACGTAGTTTCCTTTAGGAAAGTCTTGCTCAAAACAGGCACAAGCGGCTGTAGAAGGCAAGGGTTGGGCCCCATGGGCCGAAAAAATGGGAACGCCGCTGCGTTTTGGGGCTGTTTTTCTGAAAACAGCCCCAAAACGCTATTGGGCCAGCACCTGCTCCAGCGCCGGGGTCAAGTCCTCAAACTTGGCGAAGCCGCGGGTAACCAGGTAGAGTTTATCCCCATTCTGCGCCACCATTGACGGGTAGCCTTGAATGCCCCACGCCTGCACCTGCGCAAACTCCTGCTGCGCCTTGAGGCGGTACTGGTCATCAGAGAATTTGGCTTTGAATTCGTCTGCTGTCAGGCCGGCCTCCTGGGCCAGGGGTATGTAGGTTTCTACTTCGTTCAAGTCTTTGCCTTCTTTGAAATGCAGGTCCTGCACGGCTTTGGCGTACTTCACCTGCTGGTCTGGCTGCTGTTCTTTCAAGATGGCCAGGGCAATGGCGGGCGGTTCAGAGTTGGCCACGTAGGTGCCTTTGTCCAGCACGTCTTTCAGGTAGGCATCGCCCATGGTTACGCCAGAGATTTCATTGAGCCGCGGCATGGCCTGCTTAATAAAACTGGCCATGTTGCCGATGGGCCCCACGCGGTCGCCCAGGATCATGCCGCCGCTCAGCACCTCAAAATTAAATCTATCGGCGTACGCCGAATGCAGTTTCTCTATTTGCGGCCCCATGGCAAAGCACCAGCCGCAGAGGGCGTCAGAGATATAGAAAATGGTAGGTTTATTTTGTAAAGTCATAAGTTCTGAGTCTTGAGTCAAGAGTTGAACGAAAGATAGGGAGAAGCGTTTTCGGGCTGTTTTTAGGAAAACAGGCCAGAAACAGATGGCAAAGGTAAGGTGCTTAGGTTTACTGTTTTGCCTGCTGTTGGTTTCTGGCAGTAAACCCATGGTCAAATCACGGCCCCACGGTAGGTAGTACGTGACTCGCCCTCCTACGCATTGAAGATACTCCCCTCTTGGGAGGGGTAGGGGTGGGTTTAATGCATTCCTGATTCTGTTTTACCACGTCATCATGAGCATTTTTGAGGCGGGAGCCGAAAAGGGCTAGCGTAGCTACCGAAGGATCTAACGAAGACATGATTCCTTACTCCCACCACCGCTCCAGCCAAGCCTCTCCCTTTTTCTCTCCCTGTTGTTGTTTGTCACGTTGATCCTTGATGCTCAACCTAACCAAAAGAATCAAGAAGCCCCTGACTCGCTGCCGCTCAGACAGGAGGGGCTTCGTTAAAAGGTACCACCACGCTGCCGTCCTCTGTTCCATAGCTTCTGTTGCCACTGCTGTTTTGAACCGTCCGTCCGTGCTCCTGCTAAGCTCCTCGGCGCCTTCGGCTTCTGCGTCGCCCGCTCCCGCAGGCACTGGTAAGAAAGTGTGCGTTTTTAGCCTGTTTTCAGGAAAACAGGCCGAAAACGCAAAACAATTAACAATCAGCAATTAATTAGGCTTAAGCCGATTCTCCAACATGCGGTTGTTGTACTGCTGAATGAAGGCTTTGAGCTGGTTCTCCATGAAAGTACGCACCTGGGGGAGTTGGTCTTTGAGGTTGTGCTTGAGGAGTTTGTCTTCCTGGTAATTGAAAAGGCCAAGGGTTTTGGTGCCGTCAAACTGTAGGAAATAAGGGCCGTCCATCCATTGGTAGCCGCCCTGGTAACTGATGGCGAAGTTGCCGGCCTGGGGCTGGAGCATGTTCTTCCCGAAGGAGAAGTACGGCTGGTCATAGCCCAGGTAGCCCAGCACGGTAGGCAGAATATCCAGCTGCTGCACCACGCGGTCCTGCTCTACGCCCCTGAAGGTTGAATCGCCGGGGGCGAAGAACAGGAGCGGCACGGCAAAGTTCCCCCAGGCAGTCTGGTATTCCGGGTAGTAGGTGTAGGTGGCCGAGTGGTCAGCGGTGATGACAAAAAGCGTGTTATTATACCACGGTTCTTTGCTGGCTTTCTCAAAAAACTTGCGCAAGGCATGGTCGGTGTAGCCCAGGGTCTCAAAAATCTCAAACGGGCCTTTCTTGAACTTACCTTGGTAGCGGTCGGGCAGTTTGTACGGGTGGTGCGACGAGGTGGTGAATACCGCGCTCATGAACGGCTCCTTGAACGTACTGAGTTTGCCCGCCATGAACTGCAGGAATTCCTCGTCCCAGATGCCCCACATGCCGTCAAAATCGGCGTTGTTGCCGTATTCGGTCATGCCGTAGTACTGCTCCACGCCAATCAGGTTCATGAACGCGTCAAAGCCCATAGAGCCGTTGGGTGCCCCGTGGAAGAACGAGGTGTGATACCCCTTCGCCCGAAGGGTGCGCGGCAGACTCGGTAAGTCATTGCTCACATACTGGGTCAAGACAAACGGCTCCTGAATGCTGGGGATGCTGGTGAGCACAGAGGGCAGCGCGTCAATAGACTTCCGGCCGTTGGCGAAGGAGTTCCAGTACACTTTGCTGTGCAGCATGAGCGAGTCTATAAACGGCGTGAACCCGGTGTAGGTGCCGTTCTCCAGGTGCTTGTTGTAACTGCCCACGGCCTCCTTGCCCAGGCTTTCCCAGATAATGATGACCACGTTCTTAGGTTTGAACTGCACGCTGTCTGCCGGCTGGTGCACCGGGTTGTACAGCTGCGCCAATTCCTGCTCAGAAAAGTACTCCATCTTCTGGTAGCTGGTCTTGTTCAGGGTCCTGATGACCGAAAACGGGGTGTTAAGCACAATGTACATTTCCTGGGGCCGCTCCACAAACTCGCCGGCGTTGCTCAGCGTGATGGGCCGGGTGCTGTGCCGGAAACCGCCGCGCATGCCGCCAATGCACAAACCCACCACAAGCACCGCCAGCACCAGGTTCCAGGGGTAATAAAACCAGGGGTTAAACCTGGCCGGTTTCTCCAGCCTAATACAGTTGTACAGCCACGCCATAAGTGCCACCAGCGCCAGCCAGAGAAGCGGGATGTACCAGAAGTCTACCAGAAAGCTAGCGGCAAACCCGCCCCAGT
Source organism: Rufibacter ruber (assembly GCF_001647275.1). Lineage (GTDB taxonomy): Bacteria > Bacteroidota > Bacteroidia > Cytophagales > Hymenobacteraceae > Nibribacter > Nibribacter ruber_C. Next base: position 22,363 of record NZ_LRMM01000019.1, read on the forward strand.
CCTCATTCCCGAACTCCTTGACCACGCTGCCGGTGGTGCGGCGCAGGGTAAAGCGGTAGTAGATGAAGTCAACGCAGTTGAAGGCCAGGCCCACGCTGTTGCACACCAGAAACACCCATTTTGCTACTTTCTGGTACACCGGGTGGTGCCTGAACCTAAAGGGCAGGAGCAGGAGCACAATGAACAGCAGGTTGGTATAAATCACCGCCGCCAAATCAAACCGCAGGCCGCCCCACATGAGGTAAAGCAGGTCTGGGAAAGACGTTTCAGTGAAGAAGCCTTGGTTGAACAGGAAAAACAGCACCCGGCAGATGCTGTACAGCAGCATGGCCACCCCCAGCGCCAGCAGCAGAAAGATATGTATGCTCTGCCGCAACTGCCACGGCCTAAAGAATTTCATCATGGGTTTCAAGACAAGTGCCGCAAAATTACGCATTTGTTTCATGCGTGAAGGAGTGAATGGTTGAATGCGTGAGTGAAGTGCGTTTTTGGCCTGTTTTGGCAAAAATAGGCCGAAAACAGAGTGCCCAAAGAAGACGTTTTGGATGATGAAGGTACCCTCACTATCAAGTAGAAGCTCTTCCGGATTTGCAATCCGGGAGCAGGTATTCAGGGGATTTGCAATCCCCGGTACGTCGCCTCTGACCCGCAAAAGCGGCAGTTTGCAAATCCGGAGGTAGGGTAATCTGGGATTGTAAATTCCAAATAGCTGAGATAGGGTGGTGCTGCGTTCCTGTTTTCGGGCTGTTTTCCCCAAAACTGCCCGAAAACAGAAAAACCTGGCGGTAAAGAAGAAAAGTAGGGGAAAGGAGAGGGCTTGCGTTTCTGGGCTCTTTTTGGGAAATTAGCCCCAGAACAGAAAAGGGGGGGTACCTGCGGCAGAAATGCGGGAATCTCTGAAAAAGAATCTTCGCCCCGTAGGGGGAAACCGTTCTATCTTTGTCATCATCTTTGAGCAAAAGCGAGAGTAGCTCAGTTGGTAGAGCATCAGCTTCCCAAGCTGAGGGCCGCGGGTTCGAATCCCGTTTCTCGCTCCATTCCCTAACCCTTATCTTGTTGGCATGTGCCGTTTGCCCCTTCTTGTGAGCCGTTGGCTTGTTCCCGTATTTGCAGGTGTCTTGCTTTTGGCCGGGTGTACCGCGCCGCGTTCAGTGATCCATTCCGGGAAGGTGACGCCGCACGGGCAGTTTAAGATAGGCGCCAACTTTGGCGGGAACGTGGCCACCGAGCCCATTAGTCAGCTCAAGGATATTACCGAGGCCGTGGTGAAAGACCTGGCTAACCGGGACTCTGTCTACTACAATGAGCAGATCAAAGCGGCCACCAAGGGCGCCATTGCCTATTCCCTGGACCCGGTGGGGCCTACTTTTGATTTTTACGTGCGGTACGGCGTGCTGCCGCGGGTTGATGTGGGCTATAAATATGCGTCTGGCGTACACGTGCTAGATGCCATGTACCAGTTCCTGGGGCCGGTGGGCACGCCGCAGAACCCCGGGCAGGGCCGCTGGTACGGCAGCGTGGGCCTGCAGTACGCGGGCCAGAGCAATGACCTGCTGGACAAGCTCTTTCTCTCAGACCTGTTCCCCATTCTGGAGTTCACCGCCCAGCGGAAGGATCTCCTGGTGCCGCTGGTATTCAGCCGCTCCTTCGGGACAGAGGAAGAGTACGGGAACATCTCCTTCGGCCTAGCCTACAACCACACCTTTATTGAATACGGACTGCAACCCGGTAGGCTTTACGAGAAGGTGGGCGGCGGCAAAGCCGTGCAGCTGGAAGGGCTGACCCGGAAAAACAGCTTCGGGTCTTACGGGTTGTTTGTGAACGCCAAGATTGGCGCGCGCCGCGTGTACCTGTTGCCCGCGCTGGCTGTGTACTACCAGAACTACGGCACGTATGAACTGCTGGAAGGCGAGACGCACAGTTTCTCAGGCGTAACCCTGGTGCCGTCTTTGGGGCTGCAGATTGGCCTGGGCAAAGGCAAGGTTGGTAAGTAATAAGTGTTTTGCGTTTCCGGGCTGTTTTTCTGAAAACAGCCCGGAAACAGAATATAGGTATTCTGCCAGAAGAAAAAATTGGTAGGTTCAAAAGGAAGATACTCACCACGTGTTACCTAAGTAGGTAGGCGTAGGCCAGCAGGAACAGGTACACAATATCATAATTCTTGAACTTCTCACGCAGCATCTTCAGGGCTTTGTTGAGATGGTTTTCTATGTTGCTGTTGCTGGTATTCAGGGCTGCGGCAATCTCAGTGTTACTCAATCCCTCTGTGCGGCTCATGGTAAACACTTGCCTGCGCACGGGGGGCATAGAGGCGCAGGCTTCTTCAAACAACTGCATTAGTTCTTGATGCTCCAGCGCAGTCTGGGTAGTGTTCTCTGCTACCGCCCCGTAGGTGGCAAGGTACTGGCTGAAGGCCGTTTCATACACACGGTGGCGGATCTTGTTGTAGACCAGGTTCTTGGCAACTTTGAAGAGGTATCCATCTAAGTTCTGGAAGGGGTCAAGGGCGGCCCTGCGATCCCAAATTTTCACAAACACATCCTGCACAATCTCCTCTGCTTCTTCGCGGCTTTGCACCAGTTTGTACGCAAAGGTGTAAAGCTTGGGAGCCAAAGCACGGTACACGCGCTCAAAGGCAGCCACATCACCAGTGGTGATAGCCTCAATATCTGCCTTGTGTCTGTCTTTGGTTTCTACCTGCATGGTTGCCTGTCATAGTGTAGGTGCAACGCTTCCTGTACATCCTGAGCCCCAGCCTTTTGGAAGTGACTATTTGCTGTTTAAGAAAAACATAAAATAGTACCGATAAATATAGATGGTTTTATAGAAAAAACAAAAAGTAAAGATTTTGTTAAAAATAGTTAAAGTTTGAGGTGGTGCAACAGGGGTTTCATGTGTAATGATTGAAAGCACCAATACCAGTACCCCATGAACCAGCACCTTCTTGATAAGTTCTACCAAGGCGAATGCACCCCAGAGGAGGTGAAAGAGGTGTTAGCGTGGTTTAAATCTCAGGAGCCGTCACAAGAGCAAGAGCAGCATCTGGCCCAGGAGTGGGAAAAGGCAGAACAGAATAAAGTGGAAGTGGACAGTTTACTTGATGTTGACAAAACATGGCGTTCTGTAGAAGCATCTATTCTCAGCGAAACAGAAAGTGTAGGAGACGAAGCACGGGTGTTGCCGCTTAGGGGAACGCCTTGGGTTAAGTGGATGAAGGTGGCTGCCTCTGTCTTGCTTCCCTTGGGCTTGTTGGGGCTGGTGGCCTTATGGTATTTCAACACCACTCCTGCTGGTAAGCTCATGACTATGCAGACAGCCCCTGGAGAGCGTAAGACGGTGCAGTTGGAAGATGGTTCTACTATCATACTACAGTCAGGGAGCCAGGTGACGTATAGACAGCCTTTTGCAGCTGACCGCAGAGATATCACTTTAGAGGGGGAGGCCTTTTTTCAAGTGGCCAAAGACAAGCGGCGGCCCTTTGTGGTGAAGTCTGGTGCCATCTACACCCAGGCACTGGGTACTTCATTCAACATCAAATACCTTCCAAATGACACAGCCACTTCAGTGGCATTGGCTACGGGGCTGGTGAAGATCAGCCAAGACCAGAACCACTCAAGGGTGCAACTAGCTCATCTGGTGCCTGGAGAGCAGTTACAGTTTAACCGTGACAACCAGCAACACCGAGTTTCTACTTTTGAGCACCGCGAGGTATTAAGCTGGAAAGACGGTGTGCTATACTTCAAAAAGGCCAGCCTAGGCGAAGTGGTACAGAAGATAGAGCAATGGTACGGTGTAGAGGTGGCGGTAACTGGCCTAAAGCCAGAGAAGATGAAAGAATGGAGTTATACGGGCGAATACACAGACCAAAGCCTGCCCCAAGTGCTGGAGGGAATAGGCTTTGTCAAACAGTTTTCTTTTAAAATACAGGACAACCATGTCCGGCTAAACTTCACAGCTCCTATGCCTATGAAATAGAAGGAAAGATTTTTAACAGGTAGACCACCGGGTGGCCTACCTGTCATTACCTCTACAGTTTGATGTTGGCGCATCTGGCTGTGGGAAAGAGGCAGTTAATCAGTTACTAAAAAACACTCCCAATATATGGAAAAAAACCTTTACTGCTTGTTAAAAGGAGTAACCGGGAGAGCTTTGGCTGTATTTTTTATACACTTAGCTTTCTTCTCCTCTGTTTCAGCGGCTCCTGCTGAAGCAACTTCCAATACCATTCAAAAGACTAAAATTACCCTTTCTATCACCAACGGCACCCTGCAGGACTTCTTCAGAAAGGTAGAGTCAGAGACACTCTTTAAATTCACTTTTGATGAAAATGAAGTTCCCCGTCAGGCCAAAGTGACGGTACATGCCAAGAATGAGCCGTTAGACAAGGTGCTGGACAAAGTGGCCATAACCACAGATCTGGAGTTCAAGCAGGTAAATAATAACATTCATGTTAGACCTAAAAAAGCTAGAGAACAAGGCCCTAAGGCTTCTTTGGAAGTTTTGGAGCAGAACTCCTTCAAACTGTCTGGGAAAGTTACTGATGAAAATGGGGCAGGTCTCCCAGGGGTAACCATCTCTTTGAAAGGCACCACCAATGCAACCTCATCAGACGTGAGTGGGGCATTTTCAATGACACTTCCTTCTGGAAGTGGCACCTTAGTGTTTTCCTACATAGGGTATATCAACCAGGAAGTAGCCATTGAGAATAGAAGTGTTGTCAATGTAGCGCTTGCTCCTGATACCAAAGCCCTGCAAGAGGTGGTAGTGGTAGGGTATGGTACGCAGCAACGGGCTGATATTACTGGCTCAGTGGCCGTGATCAATGAGGAAGTATTTGAAGCTAGACCCAACACACAAGTTGGTAACCTTATTCAGGGGAAAGCCGCTGGGGTTCAGGTTTTGACCAACTCTGGCAAGCCGTCTGCGGGGTTCAACATCCGTATACGGGGAACGGGCTCTTTATCTGCCAGCAGTGATCCATTATATGTGATTGACGGGGTGCCTACTTCAGATACCAGAAGCTTAAACCCCGCAGATATTGAAAGTATTTCTGTTTTGAAAGATGCTTCTTCAGCCGCTATTTATGGTGCACAAGGTGCCAATGGGGTAGTATTAATCACTACTAAAAGAGGAACCTCAGAGAAGCCAAGGTTTGAATTCAGCACATACGCAGGCTTCTCCCAAGTTTGGAAGACACTAGAAGTACTCAACGCAGAGCAGTACAGAGATTTGATGACTGAGCTGGGGCAGAACACAGACTGGAATCGCTATACTGGGAATACAGATTGGCAGAAAGAGGTTTTTCAGAACGGAAGCTCCCTCAACTACCAATTGTCAGTTTCTGGTAAAACAGATAAAACCAACTACTACCTCTCTGGCGGTTGGGTAAAGCAGAATGGCGCCGTGCGCAGCTCTACCATGGACAGAGCCAGCTTTAAAGTTAACCTTGATCAAAAGTTAAACGACTGGCTCAACGTAGGTGCCAACTTAAGCTATGTACGCTACCATGATGTTGACGTGGCAGATAATCAGGCAGTAAACCAAGGCGGTGTTATCTTGGGAGTTTTGTCTACGCCTCCGGCTATTGGCATTTACAACCCAGACGGTACGTTTACCAGCAACCCATTTCAGGATTGGGAGAACCCCATCTCCTCAACTGATGGGTCTGAGCGTAGCTACAAAAATCAACGGTTGTTGGGGAGTGTGTACGGAGAGGTCAATATTTTAAATGGCCTAAAATACCGTACCAGCCTTGGGATTGACTTTGTTAATGCCACTTATGATTATTTTCTAGATCCTTTTAGAACCAGCTATGGCAGGGCTAGACAAGGTATTGGCCGCTACAATACCAATTTGACCAACTACTGGATACTGGATAACACGCTCTCCTATACTAAAACTATTGATAAACATAATTTTAGCGCAATGGTGGGTGGTGTCTTGCAGAAGTACAGATGGGAAAACTCGTCAATTGAGAGAACAGGTTTTGCCAACATAGCCGTAGAAACGCCCAATGCCGGAGCCACTATTCAATCTGCCAATGCAGACAAGGATGAAAGAGCTAACAGTTCATTCATTAGTAGGGTTACCTATGACTTTGCAGGCAAATACCTTTTAACTGCAAACTTTAGGGCAGATGCCTCCTCTTCCTTTGGGCCCGGTAACAGTATTGGTTACTTTCCTTCACTTTCAGTAGGCTGGAGACTTTCTGAGGAAAGCTTTATGCCGCTCCCAGAATTTATGAACGATCTAAAGCTCAGGTTTGGCTGGGGCATGGTTGGAAATGACAATATTGGGAATAATGCTTACCGAGGCTTAGTGGGGGTTGGGGCGAATTACCCAATTGGTGGAGTAATTTTACCAGGAACTTATCCTTCCACTATTGGGAATGATGATTTAAAATGGGAAGCCTCTAATCAAACTAATCTTGGGGTTGATTTTGCTTTTTTTAACTCCAGAATTGTATTTGTCGCAGACACCTATCTTAAAAAGACTACCGATCTCCTCTTCAGATTGCCGCCGCCTCGGGCTACTGGATTTGACACCGGGGTAACCAATGCGGCCAAACTGGAAAACCGTGGGTTAGAGTTTCAGTTAACGACTAGAAATTTTGTAGAGGCCTTTACCTGGGATACAGACTTAAATATTTCCTTTAACAGAAACGAGGTGACAGACATTCTAGGGAAAGAACTCCTGAATGGTGGGGTAGCTGGCAGAGGTGAGATAAGTTTGACCACTGAGGGGGCACCCATTGCAAGGTTCTATGGATACCGTTTTGGTGGTGTTGACCCACAGACAGGTATGGCCTATTATGTTGACAGAAATGGGGAGAGTACGTTTTCACCAGCCCCAGATGATAGAACCATCATAGGGAACCCTAATCCGGACTTCATTTACGGTATTACCAACACCTTCACCTATAAAAACTTTGGCCTCTCTATCTTCCTGCAGGGGTCACAGGGCAATGATATTTTCAATGCCACCCGCATTGAAATGGAAAGCATGTCAGATCCCAAGAACCAAGGAATAGAAGTAGTGAACCGCTGGCGAAATCCGGGTGATGTCACCAATATCCCAAAAGCAGTTTGGGCAAACACTAACAACTCACGCCTTTCTACCCGCTTTGTAGAAGACGGTTCTTATATGAGGGTAAAGACCCTGACGTTGAGCTACAACCTGCCCAATACCCTACTCACAAAAGCAAAATTGAATTCAGTAAGGGTATATGTGACGGGTGAGAACTTACTCACCTTTACAGATTACTCAGGCTTTGATCCAGAGGTGAATGCCTTTGGTGGCAATAACTTAGTGCAGGGGGTAGATTATGGTACCTATCCGCAGACCCGAAACCTGATCTTTGGTTTGAATATTTCATTTTAATCTGCATGTCATGAGACTTAAAAAAATAGCAGCATATATAACGGCAGGAGTTTTTCTTGGAGGATTGCCTGCCTGTGAAAGCTTTGTAGATCTTGAGCCAATTTCCAGTCAGACCCAAGACAATGCCTACAGAACAGCCGGTGACGCTGAGGCGGCCTTAGTTGGTGTCTATGAATCCTTTCAGGCAGAGTATTACATCTGGGACAACCTGGTTTTCAGTGAGATTCTCTCTGATAATTACTACGCAGGTGGTGATAATGCTGAAATCTTTGCGGTAGATAACCTGGATATTACCCCCACCAACAGCCGTCTCTGGAATAACTGGAGCCAGATTTACAACGCTATTGCCAAAGCAAACGTGGTGCTGCAGAAGGTACCTGAAATCACAGATCCTAGACTGACTGACAATCGCAAGGCACAGATTTTGGGTGAGGCGGCTTTCTTACGCGCGTATCATTATTTCCAATTGGTGAAACTGTGGGGTGGGGTGCCGCTTATGTTGGAGCCGGTAAATTCTCTTGATCCATCAGTTACTTCAAAACCAAGAGCCACTGAAGAGGACGTATACAACCAGATTGTAACAGATTTGACCTTTGCGCTAGACAACCGGCTGCCAGACACCTATGGCGGAGAGGCCAGTGTAAATAAGGCCCGGGCCACCCGTGGGGCCGCCAACGCCCTTATGGCGAAAGTGTGGGCGCAGAGACCTACCCGAGACTATAATAAAGTGCTGCAGTACGCCAATGAGGTGATTAGCAGCCCCACCGGTTACCAGTTGCTTGGTAATTTCAACCATCTGTTTGATGGAGCGCACTACAACAACGCTGAGTCTATCATGGAGGTACAGTTCATTGGTGGAAACGAAGCCAATTGGGGACCGCAGATGTTACTGCCGCCTTCCCTGAGCGGCGACACATGGCGCAAATTCATGACACCCTCCCATAGCCTGGTAAACGCCTATAATGCGCAAGGAGATAATATCAGAAAGAACACCACTATTCTGTTTGAGAATGCCCCGTGGTCAGATGAGTTCTGGTCTGTGAATACAGGGGGTAGTGTGCCGTTTGCCTACCGCTGGAAAAGTGCCAATGGTTGGGCCAGCACCAACCGCCAGTATATTTTCAGGTTGGCAGATATCATGCTCCTAAAGGCAGAAGCCTTGAATGAGCTAAACCGCCCAGATGACGCCAAACTTGTTCTGAATGAGGTGAGGGACAGAGTAGATCTGGATCCTGTGACTGCCGTTTCTAAGGAGGATATAAAAGATGCCATCTTGAGGGAACGCCGCTTGGAACTGGCTCAGGAAGGACACCGGTGGGATGATCTGCGCCGCTATGGTGTGGCAGTTGAGGTGATGAATAATCTAAATGAAATTGACCTTCGCACCAATACCCGGAAAGACTACAATCTGGCACCACATGAGGTGTTCTTGCCTATTCCGCAGTCTGAAATCAACCGCAACCCAAATCTAAAGCAGACCTCTGGCTATAACTAGTCACTGGGCTTGAGATGAGAAACTGTTTTTGGGCTGTTTTTTGAAATACAGCCCAAAAACAGGAAAGGGTTACCAATATGCTGCTTGACCAAAGAAAGATTCATTTCTCATAAACCATCATCATGAAAAAGATAAACGTATTGTTTTATCTTCTGGGCATGCTGTTTCTGACAGGTGCCTGTGAAGAACAAGATAACATAGAGCCAATCGGCAACTGGGAGTTGAGTGCGCCCGTGCTGGCAGGGCCGGAAGAGAACTCTACCATTACCCTCAATCAAGAGGAGCCCAATACGGCCATCAGGTTTGACTGGCAAGCGCAACCTCCAGCAAGAACTACGGGGTGACGTACCGGTTTGTAGTGGATAGTGCCGCCAACGCAGATTTCAGTACTCCTATTTTTAGTATGCACACGGGCAACGGCGGCAAGAACAGTTTCATTGAGCCTACCGCCATTGAGCTGGATCAGGCGCTTTCTGCAGCTGGGTATGATGCTAATTCAACAGTTCCATTAAAATGGGCAGTAGTGGCACAGTCGCTCAGCAAGGAAATGATTTCTTCTGCCAAGTTAGTGTCTGTAAAGCGCTTCAAAAACGAGACTGCCACCTTGTATATTTCTGGGTCTGCCACTGAGAAGGGAACAGACGTAGGCCAGGCCATCATGATGCGCCCGCGCAAAGACAGCGACGGGAAGCCCACCAATGTGTTTGACGTCTATACAAAATTGACGGCAGGCGGCACTTTCCAGTTTTATAGCCAGCCAAATGTGAACTCCATAGTATTCGGCGCAGACGGGAACGGTAAAATCAAGAAGAAAGGGACAGCCATTGCCGCACCCGGTGCCGGTACGTACCGCATCACTGTTGATTTGAACAATAACACGTACAGCTTCTTGAAAATAGACAAGTGGAGTGTGGTAGGGGGGGCCTTTGCCTCTGGCTGGGGTGGAGACGAACCCCTGCAGTACCAAGGGAATGGGGTGTGGACCTCTGTTGTTGACATTGCAAAGACAGAAGGCTTTATTTTCAGGGCCAATGGAGACTGGGGCGTGGCTATGAAGCGGGTAAAGGGAACTACCAACCAACTGGTATTAGAGTCTCAGGCTGCCGCCGAAGGAAAGCAGTTTGAGGATATTCCGGCCACCGCCACCGGGAAGCATATTATTACCTTGAATCTGTCTGGCGATCAGTATACCTACTCGTTGGTGAAAGACAACAGACCTACTTCTATGCCTGATAAACTATTCTTATTGCAAGGCAGCTACGTAGTAGCTGAATTCAACATAGACGGTAACAACTTCAGTTCTACGGTTTTCCTGGCTCTTGAAAGCGATAAAGCTTACACCCTGAATTCCGCGCGTGATGGTTCTGGTACTGCGTTTACCACATCAGCCAAAATTGGGGAAACCGCCTCCCCCAATGCAGATGCGGTATCGGCAACGGTAGATTTTAGAGAAGGAACCGGTGCTATTGCCGTGGCCCGTGACCAAGCCTACCAGATCACCCTGAACTTCGCCACCAAGAAAATGACTTGGAAGTACTACAACCTAAAGCTGTTTCATTGGAACGACAACGGGGGCTGGGATGCCCGCAGTGAATACGTGATGACCTATAAGCACCCATACACCTTTGAGGGGACCCACGCCCTCAGTGCTAATTTTGACAGTAAGTTCAACTCTCCTTGGGAGGTGCAATTTGGCACAAGCAGCTCTGCTCTTACCGGTAACATGACCAATGGGGGACCTAACTATAAAGGCATCACCCAAGCAGGTAGTTATAAAGCTACTCTTGTAGTGGGCAATGATTATAAAACCGCTCAGTATTCTTTTGTGAAGCAGTAAGCATTTGTTCTTGCAGGAGCTTTTGTACCCTAAAAGACTGGGTAAATAAGTTAAAGCTGTTTTTGACCTGTTTTCAGAAAAAGAGGCTAAAAACAGAAGAGTAGATAGTTGATTTGGTAGTCAGCGGCCGGTGCTATAGAGGCATCGGCCGAAGGCTGGATAGTTTTACAGGTGTGCCTGATCATTTACCATTGGGCACCATTTTTAAAGTGAAATCATGGTATACCGTCTTAATAAAGAAAAACTGAACATGTTCCTGCTGGCTGCAGTGGCCGCTTGGGGAGTGGGCTGCGGAGAGAAATCAGATCCTTCACCAGCTCCACCGCCGCCAGCGCCACCGGTAGAGACGGGCCCAAGCCAAGTAGCCTTCTGGTTAACCAATCCAGACCGGTCTGCCCAGTTTCAGAAGCAGAACTTGGCCCTGAACTTTAAAGCCAGTACCACTACCAACAACAACCTTACCCTGGAGATTGACACCACGCAAACCTACCAGGCTATTGACGGGTTTGGCTACACCCTTACCACCGGGAGCGCCTATGTCTTAAATCAAATGTCAGCGGCCAGCAGGGCAGATTTGCTCAGGGAGCTGTTCAGCAATGGCAATGCTGATAATACTATTGGGGTGAGTTACCTGCGTCTGAATTTGGGAGCTTCTGACCTGAGCCCTACCGTGTACTCGTACCAAGATGTGATGGGGGCCGCGTTTAGCCTGGCACCTGACCAAGCTTATTATATTCCAATTCTTAAGCAGATTCTGGCCATTAACCCCAACATCAAATTGATGGCGTCGCCGTGGTCACCGCCTGCCTGGATGAAGACGAACAACAGCCCCATAGGGGGGAGCCTGAGGCCTGAATATTATAATGAGTATGCTGGGTACCTGGTGCAATACATTCAGGATATGAAAGGTCAGGGTATAACCATAGATGCCCTCACTATTCAAAATGAGCCGCTGCATGGGGGCAACAACCCTAGTATGGTTATGCAGGGAGAGGAGCAGAAGAACTTTGTAAAGAACAACCTTGGCCCTGCCTTTAGGGCGGCAAACCTGAACACCAAGATTGTGCTCTATGACCATAACCTTGACCGACCAGATTACCCTATCAGTATCATGAATGACCCGGAGGCCAAGCAGTACGTAGATGGTTCTGCGTTTCACCTGTATGGTGGCACAATCAATAGAATGTCAGAGGTGCACAACGCTCACCCAGACAAGAACCTGTACTTTACTGAGCAATGGGTGGGGGCTAATGATGGCGATTTTGCCTCTAATCTAAAATGGCACATAGCAAATGTGATCATTGGCTCCATGCGCAACTGGAGCAAGAATGCCTTAGAATGGAATCTGGCTGCAGATGCCAACAACCGCCCATTCACTGATGGGGGCTGTAACACCTGCTTGCCGGCCGTTACAGTTGCAGGAAATAATGCTACCCGCAATGTGGCATATTATATTATTGCCCATGCTTCTAAGTTTGTAAGGCCAAATTCAGTACGGGTGAAAACTACTCTGAAGAACGCACAGAACATTGAGGTCTTCAGCACACTGCAGCACGTCGGTTTTCAAACGTCCACCGGCAAAAAGGTGGTATTGGTTCTGAATGATACCAACGGCGACCAAACCTTCAACATCAGGTACAGAGGCCAAATTATTACCTCTACCCTGAAGGGTGGTGCCGTGGGTACCTACGTCTGGTAACTTATAGACTTTTTACAATCTCCCAAACAGGCACAGCTAAGATAATCTGCCCAATAGCAGACTTCTTAGCCGTGCCCAAAAAACTAAAAATGAAATTCCTTTTCCATAAAAGTTGGCTATGCAAGGCGGGCGTGGTGCTCTTGATGGGTAGCCTGCTTGGCTGCAGCAGTTCCAAGACAAATACCGCTTCCCAGTCTGCTAGCGCGGAAGTATGGTTGACTACCCCAGACAAATCAGCCCTCTTTCAAAAACAACCAACAGCGTTGCCTTTCGGCAAGCCTGAGCAAACACAGAATGCAGTTATTGTAGTAGAGGATACCCAAACGTATCAAACCATTGACGGCTTCGGTTATACCTTGACGGGCGGCAGTGCATACCATCTGCACAACATGGGTGCTACGGCACGGGCAGCTTTATTGAAAGAGCTTTTCTCAACTGAAGGCAACAGCATTGGAGTGAGCTATCTGCGGGTGAGCATTGGCGCCTCTGACCTGGATGAGACTGTTTTCTCTTACAATGATTTGCCAGAGGGCCAGACAGATCCTAATATGGAGAGGTTCAGCTTGGAACCAGACCGTCAGTTTTTGCTCCCGGTGCTAAAAGAGATACTGACCATCAACCCCAATATCAAAATATTGGGTTCGCCCTGGTCGCCGCCTACCTGGATGAAAACCAACGGCAACTCTAAAGGTGGTAGCCTCAAGCCAGAGTGGTACGGTGCCTACGCCAAGTATTTTGTGAAATACATTCAGGCCATGGCCGCTGAGGGTATTATCATTGACGCCATCACGGTACAGAACGAACCGCTGCACCCTGGCAACAATCCCAGTCTATTAATGCTGCCGCAGGATCAGGCAAATTTTGTAAAGAACCACCTGGGGCCAGCCTTCAAAGCCGCCAACCTCAACACTAAAATCCTGATCTATGACCATAACCTTGATCGGCCAGACTACCCTATCAGCATCTTAAATGACCCAGAGGCTAAACAGTACATTGACGGGTCTGCCTTTCACCTGTACGGCGGGAAGATTGAAACCATGTCTGAGGTGCACAACGCCCACCCAGACAAGAACGTCTACTTTACTGAGCAGTGGATTGGTGCACCCGGTAACTTTCCAGAAGATTTAAAATGGCACGTACGCGAACTCATTATTGGGGCGCCTCGTAACTGGGCGCGCAACGTACTGGAGTGGAACTTAGCCGCTGACTCGGAGCAAAAACCTTTTACTCCCGGCGGTTGCAACCAGTGTCTAGGTGCCCTTACTATTAGTGGAGATCAGGTGGTCAGGAACCCAGCCTACTACATCATTGCGCATGCAGCTAAGTTTGTACGGCCGGGCTCGGTAAGAATTGCGTCTAACACTCCGGAAGGTTTGCCCAATGTGGCATTTCTGACACCTGCCGGGCAGCATGTGGTGATTGTGTTAAACAATGGGGGGAGCTCTCAAAGTTTTCATATAAGACACCAAGGCAAAACTGCTGTAGCCACTTTACAAGGGGGGGCTGTAGGAACGTATGTCTGGTAAGTATCAAAATGGTTTCAGCCGAGAAAATTTTCATTGTGTTGGTTACTATTTGTGGCCATACTTAGAAGCTGTTTAGAGTTTTTGAAACCGGCAGGCAAAGGCTGCCGGGTAAGGTTTTTCACCAGCCTGTAGTTTCTGTTTTCGGCCTGTTTTTTGAAAAATAAGCCGAAAACAGAAACTAGAATCTTGACCAAATGCCTTTCTATCAAAACTCTAAACAGCTTCTTATTTTATACTAAACGAACGACTCAAATGACAAAATCACTTTATTTTTCAGCCATTGCCCTTTTTGCGGTGGGTATAACCTTTTCCTGCTCCCAAACCAAGACCACTCAAAGCCAAACCAGTAACACAGACTTCAAGTTAGGTAATAAGCAGGTCACGGTTTACACGACAGCTCAGAACACTGATCATCGTCTGACGCAAACAGAGACTCTACAGTTTAAAGACTTTGGACAACCGCTGGAGACGCAGGTATGCGTGTTTGTAGACCCTGCCAAGACCTTCCAGACCATGGTGGGGATTGGTGGTGCCATCACTGATGCCACGGCTGAAACTGTTGCCAAAATGCCAAAGGAGAAGCAGCAGGAAATTCTGAAAGCCTATTATGATCCCACCGCCGGGATAGGGTACACGCTAGCCAGAACCACTATTCACAGCAGTGACTTTGCCACTGGTTCCTACACCTACATTGAGGAGAATGATAAAGAGCTGAAAACTTTTAGTGTACGGCATGACGAGCAATTCCGTATCCCGTTCATTAAGCAGGCCATTGCTGCCGCTGGCGGCAAGCTCACTACATACGCCAGCCCCTGGAGCCCACCTGCTTTCATGAAAGACACCAAAACCATGCTGCGTGGTGGTAAACTGCTGCCTGAGTACCGCCAGCCCTGGGCTGATTATTTTGTGAAATTTGTGAACGCTTATGAGAAAGCGGGTATTCCTATTTGGGGCTTGACGGTGCAGAACGAGCCCATGGCCAAACAGACGTGGGAGTCATGTATTTTTACTGCGGAGGAAGAGCGCGACTTTATCAAAAATTTTCTTGGGCCAACTCTTTACAAAAACGGCATGAAAGACAAGAAACTGATTGCCTGGGATCATAACCGTGACCTGATCTACCAAAGAGCCAGCACCGTGTTAAATGATCCGGAGGCGGCTAAATACGTGTGGGGCATTGGCTACCACTGGTATGAAACCTGGACCGGCAGCGACATGCTTTTTGACAACCTACGCAAAGTGAAAGAAACCTTCCCTGAAACTAACCTGATTTTTACCGAGGGCTGTATTGAGAAATTTGATTTCAACCGTATCAATGATTGGTCGTTGGGTGAGCGGTATGGCTATTCAATGGTCAATGACTTCAACGCCGGAACCGTAGCCTGGACTGACTGGAACATGGTCCTAGATGAGAAGGGCGGTCCTAACCACGTGGGTAACTTCTGCTTCGCGCCCATTCACGCTGATACGCGTAATGGCAAAGTGTACTACACCAACAGTTACTACTACTTGGGGCACTTCTCTAAGTTTGTGAAGCCAGGTGCTAAACGTATCATCAGTTCCTCTAACCGTGATGCCTTACAAACTACCGCTTTCCTGAATCCAGACGGAAAGGTGGCCGTGGTGGTATTGAATACCACAGATAAAAAGTTGCCGTACAAACTCTGGATCAACGGCAAGGCCGCAGATGCTACCAGTCTGCCGCACTCAATTGCTACGCTAGTGCTGTAAAGAAGGGGCTGCTGCCCATCAGCGTAGGCACCCAGCTGCACGCGTAGGTCATGCGGCCATAAGTTGCTCAGGACGGTAGTGGCTCCCGCGGTGAAGAAAGCAGTGGTTTAGTAAGGTTGTGCAGAGACAAAGCACCACCTTGTCTCTGCACAACCTTACTAAACACCTTTTATCGCCTGGCTATTCTTTGCTTGCTGCTCTTGGCAGCGCTGTCAGAGGCTGGGTACAGCACCTGCCTGATCTCCTCCAGGTAATTCAAGCTTCCATTAGGCAAGTTGCTGAGCACAATAAGCGCACTGTGGTCTTTGGGGTTGCGAAGAAAGTACGTGGAAAAGCCATGCCATAGCCCGCCGTGGTACACCGCGGTGTCACCATTAGGCAACGGCTTGATACGCCACCCGAAGCCGTAGTCTTCCTCATTTTTCTTGCTGGGCCGGGAACCGGTGAAAGCTTCCTGCAGGGTTTCCCGTTTCACCAGTTTCTGGGTGTAGAGCGCCTGGTCCCATTTGTATAAATCGTCAACGGTAGAGAAAATGCCTTTGTCGCCCAGTACGGTGTCCAGGTAATCAGTGGTGCGCTTTTGGCGGTTGCGGGTGTGGCCGGTGGCAATTTTACCGGTAAGGGTGGCTACGTCTGGGCTGTAGGTGAAGGTGTGTTTCATCTCCAGCGGCTCAAAAATTTGTTTGCGAAGAAACGTGGCAAACGGCACCCCCGATACTTTCTCTACAATGGTGGCCAGCAAACTGTAGCCGGTGTTGCTGTAGTCAAAGCGGGTGTTGGGCTTGTAGTACGGCTTGGGCTGGTGCGTGACCATGAGGTTGACCACGTCCTGGTTGGTGAGGTTCTGCTTGCGGTCTGGCCAGAGCTTATCTGCAAAATAGGTGTAATTAGAAAGGCCGCTCTGGTGGGTGAGCAACTGCCGGATGGTAATACCGTGGTACGGAAACTCGGGAATGTATTGCTGCACGCTGTCCTCATACTGCAACTTGCCCTGGTCTTTCAGCATCATGATGGCCACCGCCGTGAACTGCTTAGACACCGAAGCCAGCTGAAACGCCGTTTCTACCGTGTTGGAATCACGTTTGTAAAAATCGGCCAGGCCGAAGGCTTTTTTGTAGACCACCTGGTCATACTTGGTCACCAGCACCGTACCGTTGAACCCGCGCTTCATTTTGTATTTGGTGAACACCGAATCCAGGTGCCGGGTCAGTTTCTGGGCGCTGTCTTGGGTGAACCACGCCGGTACTACGGTTTCTTCCTTGGTGTCATCGTCCCAGCGGTAGCTTTTGTCTTCGGCCTTCTGGCAAGAAGAGAGTAAACCGACAAGAATAGTAAGGAATAGAATGAATTTTACGCTGGGGAAAGTCATACGGGACATCAACAACACCAATTACCAAACTATAAAGATAAGACGCCAACTTTATTTTGAGGGAAAGAATGGTAGAAAAGTCGTGTGTGAATTTTAATAAGTCAGGGGAAAGATGAGCTTTTGATGGTTAAAGACCCGTTTCCCGCCTGTTTTCCCTAAAACTGCCCCAAAACACACCTTTTGTTTTCTCCCCTCAGATTCCTGAACTTTACCCTGTGAAAGTACTTCGTAAACTATTGGTGAAGGCGCTCGGGTTTGAGAGCTACCTACGACTGGTGAGCCGCATGTACCTGATTATGGTGGGCGCGGGTCGGGGCCGGGAGAAATACCCAGAGCTGTTCTTCCTGCGCAGAATCATTAGGCCGGGCTTTACGTGCTTAGACATTGGCGCCAACCTGGGCTACTACTCCACCTTCCTCTCCAAGCTGTCGGGGCCTACGGGCAAAGTGCTGGCCGTGGAGCCGGTGCCGCTGTTTGGGCGTATCTGGGCTGAAAATGTGCGGGCCAGCGGGGTTGACAACCTCACGCTGCTGCCCTACGCGCTGGGCGGCGAGAACACCACCATTGAGATGGGCACGCCCCTGCGCAACGGGCTGCTGCACCACGGCATGACCAAAATCGCCAACTCGGCGCAGGAAGAATATGCCCAGACCTATCAGGTAGAAATGCGCGTGCCAGATGAGCTGTTCGCAGAGCTGGAGCGGCTGGATTTCATTAAATGTGATGTAGAAGGCTATGAGTACCAAGTGTTCACGCACCTGCAGGAAACTATAAAGAAGCACCGGCCGTTGATTCAAACAGAGCTGAACGGCTCAGAGAACCGCCGCCAAGTGGTGGAGATTTTAACCGCTTTAGGCTACGGCGTGTACACGTTAAGCCCCAAACAGACGTTATCTCCCTGTGCGCCCTATGAACTAGACAGCTACCAGGGCGGCGACTTTTATTTCAAACCAAACCCAATTGCCTAGTGAAGACCATTCTCATCATCTTGGCCATCATGTTTCTGCTGCGGTATTTAATGCCGTACATCATCAGGTTCTTACTCAAGATGTTTGTGCAGAAACAGATGCGCAAGGCCCAGCAATACACCTACCAAGCGCAGCAACAGACCTACCAGCAGCACCGACCGCAGCAGGGGCAGACCCGCACGGCTTCCTCGTCTTCTGGCGGCGGGGGTGGTAAACTCAAGGTAGAGTATGTGCCCGAGGAGCAGCGGCCGCGCAAAGACTTCCCCGGCGGCGAGTACGTAGATTATGAAGAAGTGAAATAAACTGAGTATCTTTCTACCCCGATGCCCACCGCATCGGGCTTTTTATTGCAATCAAGTCGCCATGGCCACCTCAAAAATTGATTTCAACCGCCACGTGTTGCCGCACCTGCTGGTGCTTCTGTTTTTCCTGCTGCTGGTAGTAGCGTATTTCTCCCCCATTTTCTTTGACGGCAAAAGCCTCATGCAGCATGACGTGGTGCAGTTTCAGGGCGGCGCCAAAGAAATAGCTGACTACCGCGCCAAAACCGGTGAAGAAGCCCTCTGGACCAACGCCATGTTCAGCGGAATGCCCGCGTACCTGATTAGCGTGCAGTTCTCGGGTGACCTGTTCCGGTTTGTGCATGACCTCTTCACTGCCGGTTTGCCGCTGGTGGCCTCAAATATCTTCATCACGCTGGTGTGCGCCTACCTCATGTTCCTGCTTTTCGGCCTGCGGCCGATGTTATCGGCGGTGGGCGCTATCGCGTACGCGTTTGTGTCGTACAACTTCGCCATTCTGGAGGCGGGGCATAACACCAAATCACTGGCCATTGCCTATCTGCCGCTGGTATTGGGCGGGCTGTGGTATGCGTACCGCAAGAATATCTGGCTGGGAGCCGCCCTGTTCATGTTCGGGTTGACCATGCACATCAGAATGAACCACCTGCAGATCACCTATTACCTGCTCATGATTGTGCTTGTCTTCGGGATTGTAGAGCTGGTGATGTGGGCCAAAGAAGGCCGAATCGCAGATTTTCTGAAGCGCACGGTGATCTTAGCGGTGGGCGCTGCCTTGGCGGCAGGCGTAAGCTTTGGGCGAATCTACACCACCGCCGAGTACGGCAAATATTCTATCAGGGGTGCCTCTGAATTAACGCAGGGCAAAGATGCCGCAGAGATTGGTTCCGGTTTGGATCGTGACTACGCGTTCCAGTGGAGCTACGGCATCGGCGAAAGCATGACCCTGCTTATTCCGCATTTCTACGGCGGGGCCAGCCAGGGGCCGGTAGAGAAAGGTTCTGAGACCTATGAGGCGCTGGTGCGGGCTGGGGTTTCTCCGGCGCAGTTGCAAACCGCCACCATGCCGTTCTACTGGGGTGACCAGTCGTTTGTGGGTGGGCCGGTGTACATGGGGGCTATCATCTGCTTCCTGTTTGTATTGGGCTTGCTGGTGACGCCGCGCCGCATCTGGATCTGGCTGCTGAGTGCCACCATCTTGTCTCTGCTGCTGAGCTGGGGGAAGAACTTTGAAGCCTTCAACTACTTCATGTTTGACTACTTCCCGGGCTACAACAAGTTCAGGGCGGTGAGCATGGCGTTGGTGATTGCGCAGGTAACCATGGTGCTTCTGGCCATTATTGCCCTGTGCCGCGTGCTGCAAGGCGAAGTAATTGAGAACCTGCAAAAGAAGATTACCATAGCAGGAGCCGTAACGGGTGGCCTCTGTGCGCTGTTTATCTTGCTGGCAGGTACCTTTGATTTTACCGCTCCGGTAGACGAGCAGCTGATCCAGTACCAATATCCTATTGAAGCTATCAGGGCCGACCGGGAGGCTATGCTACGCGGAGATGCGCTCCGGTCATTGATCTTCATCTTGTTGGCGGCTGGTGCGCTGTACCTGTACACCAAGCAGAAGCTGACCTCCTTCACCGCCACCGCCGCCATTGGGCTCCTGATCCTGATTGACCTCTGGACCGTTGACAAGCGCTACCTCAACAACAATGACTTCCAGAAAGACTATACCCAAGCTACGTTAGCACCTACGCCCGCTGATCAGGCCATTTTGCAAGATACCAGCCTGAGCTACCGTGTCTATGATGTGCAGAACCCGTTCAATGATGCCCGCGCTTCGTATTTCCACAAGTCCATTGGCGGGTACCACGGGGCGAAGCTTCGCCGCTACCAAGACGTGATTGAGAACCACATCGCCCAGGGCAACATGCAGGTGCTGAACATGCTCAATGCCAAGTACGCCATCACCGGAAACCCGGAGCAGCCGGTGCAGATCATTCCGGGCTATCTGGGCAACGCCTGGTTTATTCAGGAAGTGCGGGCGGTGAACTCGCCAGACGAAGAACTAACGGGCCTGAAAACGTTCCATGCCGCTACCGAGGCCATTGTTGACGTCTCTAAATTCCCGACCGTGAAAGCCGGTAACTATCCTGCCACTGGTTCCACCATCCAACTGGTGCAGTATGAGCCCAACTACCTCAAGTACACCGCCAATGCCGCACAGCCAGGTGTGGTGGTTTTCTCTGAGATTTACTACAAAGACGGCTGGCAAGCATTCTTAGACGGCAAACCGGTAGACCATTTCAGAGCCAACTACATCCTGCGCGCCATGCAGGTGCCCGCTGGTCAGCACACCATTGAGTTCAAGTTTGAGCCCGAAGAGTATGAGTTAGGCAACACTGTCGCTTTGATCTCTTCGCTGCTGGTTCTGGCGGGTGTGTTGGGAGCTGTGGTGTACGGCTTCCGGCGGAAGCGGGAGACGGTTTAATTTTACGTTGATATAAGCTGCCGTTTTCGGCCTGTTTTCAGAAAAACAGGCGAAAAGGCAATTTTCTTTTACGGTTTTAGCGGTATCAGGAGACGACTAACCATAGAACGGGTATGCAGAAATCAACCTTTCACGTAGCGCAAATGGACTGCGCCGCAGAGGAGCAGATGGTGAGAATGAAGCTGGACGGGCACCCTTCTGTCAAACTGTTGGAGTTTGATTTACCTAAGCGGGAACTGACCGTTTGGCACACCTCTGAGGTGGCTCCCATTACTAAGGACCTGTCATCTTTAGGGCTGGGAGCCCGGTTGCTCCACACTGAGCTTTCTGCTGAACCAACCCCACCGGCCCCCGTGCCAGAAGGAGAACAGAAATTGCTGTGGCTGGTGCTCAGTATCAATGCCGCTTTCTTCGTGATAGAAATGACTGCCGGCTTTCTGGCTCATTCTATGGGCTTGGTGGCAGATTCTCTGGACATGCTGGCAGATGCCCTGGTATATGGTTTAAGCCTTTGGGCAGTAGGCGGTACTACAGTCCGTAAAAAAAGCATTGCCCGGCTGAGCGGCTATTTTCAGTTGGTACTGGCCTTGCTAGGCTTTGCCGAAGTGGTGCGCCGGTTTCTGGGCGCTGAAGCCATGCCTGATTTTAAAGTAATGATGGGTGTTGCGTTTTTTGCCCTGCTGGGGAACTCTGTTTCACTGTACCTTTTGCAAAAGTCTAAGAGCCAGGAGGCGCACATGAGGGCCAGTTTTATCTTTACCTCTAATGATGTGATTGCTAACCTGGGGGTGATTTTGGCCGGATTGCTGGTGTATTTCACCCTTTCAGCGGTGCCAGATTTGGTGATAGGAACAGTGGTGTTTCTGCTGGTAGCCCGTGGAGCCTTCAGAATTCTAAACCTAGCCAAATAACCGTAGAAATGGTGCCTGCAACTGTTCCTCTTCAGAAGCTTTCTGACCCGCTGCTCACAGAGAAAGGCGTAGAGCTGTCGGTGCTGCGCGAAGATTTGGTACACCCCACTATTCCTGGCAATAAATGGCGCAAACTAAACTACAACCTTTTGGCCGCGCGGGAGCAGAACTGTGAGACCCTGGTCACCTTTGGGGGCGCTTTCTCCAACCACATTGCCGCCGTAGCCGCCGCGGGTCAGGAATTCGGCTTTGCCACGGTGGGCTACCTACGTGGAGAGGAAACGCTGCCGCTCAACCCCACGCTCCAAAACGCCACCGCCTGCGGCATGCAGCTGCGCTACCTTTCCCGCTCTGAATACCGCCTGCGCCATGAGCCCCAGTTTCAGGCTGAAATCCTGAAAGCAGCCCCAAAACCCTACCAGCTCCCCGAAGGCGGCACCAATTTGCTGGCCGTGAAAGGTTGCACTGAAATTGTGACTGAGTTGACAGAGCCGTGGGACGTGCTCTGCGTAGCGGCGGGAACGGGCGGCACCTTGGCAGGCATTGTGGCAGGCGCGGCAGGGAAGGGGCAAGTGATCGGTTTCCCAGCCTTGAAAGGCGGCAATTTCCTGCAAGAAGAAGTAACGGAGCTGGTACAAGCCTATAGTGGCCGGCGCTATGTGAACTGGGAACTGCAGACAAGCTACCACTTCGGCGGTTACGCCAAACATACGCCTGAGCTCTTGGGTTTTATTCAAGGTTTCCACACTCAGCACGGCATTCTGCTAGATCCCGTTTACACCGGGAAGATGCTGTTTGGCGTGTTTGATTTGATCAGACAAGATTACTTTCCTAAAGGAACGAGGATCGTGGCGGTGCATACCGGCGGCCAGCAAGGCTGGAAAGGGTATAAGGAGCGGTATAGGCTGGAGTGGCCGGTGCTATAGCTTATTACCGTTGGTGGTGATGCTGTCCCAATGGGGTAGTTTTTCTCCCCAAATACTTTTTATGCCCATTGCACCCAGCATGAAAACAAAAGGGAGAATAGGAGCGGTGAAGCGGCAGTCCCAATCTTCTACGGTAAACATCACCATGACCGTCTGTAGTCCAATGACAGAGAGTAAGGTCAGTGTGATGGGAAGATTTTTTCTTCTGCGCAACGCCATTACGGTTAATAAGTAACAGGGGTATACGGTAGCGATGATGAGGAAATTGTGGAGCTTAGAGAAATGCGGCTTGGCAAATATCAGGAAAGTGAACCCCTTGGCCAGCGCCAGCTTCAGGCTGTAAACAGGATTGTGCCAGAAGAAGAGGAACAGCTTTAGCAAGGCGGGTGCCTGGGTTGGGGGCATTTGCAAGGTGTCTGGCGGGGTAATCCGGTAAAAAAAAGAAGAGCCGGGCGGGGTGAGGGGGGAATAATACGTGCCGTAAATTACCTCACCGCGCGCATAGGTTTCTACCAACGTAAAAGGCCCCAGAAGCTGGTTGATGACCAGTAGTAATACAATACCCGTTGCGCCAACGCCAATCCAAAAGAGCCTCCGCTGCGCGGCAGTCGCTTTCATGTAAAAGGAAGTGAAGAAGTAGACGGCCGCCGCGGCTACTATGATAAACCCGTTGGGTCTAACAAAGCATGTAAAAAGCCACAGTGGCAGGCTGAACCACAGATACACGCAGTTCTTAATAAGAACCAGCGTAGCCAGGCAGAAGATGAGGGAACTGGTGAAGACAGATTCTGTGAGCATATAGAAATTCCACTGGTGCATGTCCTGGCTGGAAGCCACTAAAAGTGCCGCTACCGCTGCGCACAGTCGGCTATTGGTGAACGCGGCCACCATGCGCTGCACCAAATAAAGAGCCAAACCCGACAGCAGCACTTGAAACCCAATCAAAAAACCAAACGGGAGCCCCGCCTTTAGAAAAGCAGCCATAAGGGTGGCATAGCTGGCATACCGTATGTTCAACCCCGGTTCATACTGAAAATGCTGGACAATCTCCTGGGCATAGGGAATAAAACGCGCCTGGGCATCTCTGGGAACCTGCACCCCGAACTTGATGTACAGCAGCACCTGCAACAGCCCCCAAACCAAAAACGGCAGAAAGGTAAGTGCCGCCGGGCGGAGTTGCTGTCCGGAAAACCAGAAGTCTGAACGGTTACTGAGCACGGGCCGAAGAAGTTAGAAACCGGGAGAGGTACGACCAGCCCCCAAGAGCCGCTAAAAGAAAAATAGGCGGCAAAACCGGATAGAGCCACCGCCCGTCCCAATCTTCCACTGTAAGCATGGTAATGCCTAATTGCAGTAAAACCGGTATGAGCAGGAGCGCTTTCTGGGCTCTCGTGAAACCAGACTTCCGGAAGCCAACCCAGGCGAAAACGTAAATGGGCATCAAAAAGCCCACAATGGCTATGTTATGCCCCAGCGAATAGTAAGGCTTGGCGTGAATCAAAAAGAAAAAGCCTTTGAGCAGAGCCACCGCTAAAAAATAAATGGGGTTGTGGGTAATGAACCACGCCAGCTCCTGTAACCGTGAAGAGGACACCGGAGGAATCTGCGGTTGGTGGTATTGGTTGACCAGAATCTCATAATACCCAAAAATGATGTCGCCGCGCTCATAGGTGTGCATCAAGCCAAACGTAGGCAACAGAAACCGGTCCAATACCCAGAGCAGGAAACCGCCTGCCACTAGGCTTACTGCGGCTACTGTCCATTTATTGAAGGCGGCAAAAGGCTTCTTCTCCAGTAAAAAGTAGACGGCTACCGTGACGGGGACCAGGAATCCGTTGGGCCTCACCAGCGTGGCCCAAACAATAGCCGCCATGAAAACTCCCCACAGGAAGCGGCTTTTAGGGAGCAGGGTAAGGCACAGGCAAATAGTAGTTAAACTAATGAAAAGCGAGTCGGTTAAGATATAGAAGTTGTACGCCTGCAAGTCTGGGTTCCAGAGAAATAGCGCTGCGGCGATGGTGGCTATCCGGAAATTCTGGGTTAAGGCAGCAGCTGCCTTGTAAAGCAACGCGCCCGCTATTCCTGAGAAAATCGCCTGTACCAATACTACCCACTGGAAAGTTAAACCAGCCTTCAAGAATGGGAACAGAAAAATAGGATAACCCAGATAACGCAGCACATGGGGGTTGGTCACCGGCTGTTCCTGCACCAGCTGGGTAGTGAACTTGATAAACCGGTGGCTGTCATACACAATCCGTACCCCGAAATGGTCATACAGGAAAACCTGCAGCGCCAGCCAGCCTATGAACAGCAGTCCTTTACAAACTAATTCTTTATGCTTCATTTTTCAGCCCGTACAGTAAAAGTACGAAATACTTCCAGACCCACCGTTTCTGGCCTGTTTTCGCCAAAACATGCCAGAAAGGCAAAGGCAACTTTCGGAACGGTTTTCGCTTATATAGAAGAAACCTTATTTAGACCTGATGCAATTCCTGTATATCCTCCGTAAGCTCATTCCATGGTTGCTGTTGTTTCTGGTGGCGTTCTTTGGGTGGCGTGCCTGCCAGGGACCCATCAAAGAGCTGCTTTTCCCCAAACAGGAGCCCGAAGTAGAGGTGACACACAACACCATTCTCACTAAGATTGAGGAGATGGGCAAGCTGGAGTTGGTGCGCTTCAACTTCAAAGACGTGGTAGAGTACAAGAAAGAGGTGTCCCGTTTTCTGCCCGATTCTAAAGTGGCTTTAATTGTAGGCGGCGAGGCCGTAGGCTGCATTGACCTGCAGAAGCTCCAGGAAAGCGATTTGCAGTTCATTGGGGACTCTGTGTTGCACGTGAGCCTGCCCGCGCCAGAAATTTGCTATTACCGTATTGACCACACGCAATCCAAAGTCTTCAGCAAAGAGAACACGTATTTCCAAGACGCAGATTTGGTGGATGAAGGCTATAAATACGCCGAGGCCAACGTGAAGCAGGCGGCCCTGAACAGCGGCATCTTGAAACAGACTTCGGTGAACGCCGAGAAAATCCTGAAGCCCATGCTGGAAAACATGACCGGCCGCAAGGTATACCTCATGCCCCGTGAAACCATGGCTGCGCCTACAGTGCCTAAGAAGCGGTAGGACCTCACCCCCAGCCCCTCTCCCACGGAGAGGAGAGCTCTGTTCTTGCGTTTTAGGGATATTTTTGCTAAAACGTGCCTAAAACGCAAATTTCTCTGGCGCTAGCTTACTAAGCTAACTAAAGCTGGCGCGAAGCTCCGGTCTCGTGACTTAGGTTGATGCGAGTCTCCTGACTAGCCGGGAGCCACGGGCAATTTGCTCTACCATGGAAGTTGCTTTTGCAAAGTAGGGAAGGGTAACATTCGCTTCAAAGCAGCGAGGGTAGTCTGGAGACTACCTAAATCTATCAGCACGAGTCTTTAGACGCGCGCCAGCAGAACTCCCCTCTCCGTGGGAGAGGGGCTGGGGGTGAGGTTCTACACCCCCAACTCCCGCATAGCATCCTGAATCAAGTCCAGCTCATAACCTTTGCTCTGAAGGAAGTACAGGATTTTCTGTTTGCGGGCCAGCGGGTTGCGTTCGGTTTCTGAGGCGTTTTTTTTCTCCAGCAGGTGCAGCAGGTTCTCCCAGTATTTATCCGGGTCAATCTCTTGCAGGCCTTTTCTAATGCAGTAGTCTGAGATGCCTTTCGCCTTGAGGCCGAGGTGGATTTTGCGGCGGCCCCAGCGCTTCAACCCGTACTTGCCCCGCACAAAGGCTTGCGCATACCGCTCCTCGTCCAGCAGTTTTTCCTGCGTGAGCCTAATGATAATCTCATCGGCCTCGTCAAAGTCCAGGCCGTAGTCCAGCAGCTTGGCGCGCACCTCGTTCTGCGTGCGCTCCTGGTAGGCGCAGTAGGCGGCAATCTTGGGGAGCGCCTCTTTGGGGGTATACGTCTTCTTTTTCTTCGGGCTGAACACGGTTTTCAAGCGTTAGATACTAGATGTTAGAAGCTAGACAAATGCCAACAATCCTGTTAATCCTAACATCTAATGTCTAGCATCTACTATCTATTTCTAAACCAAAAGTAGGCAAAAACAGTTTGCTTTTTCGGCCCACGGCCGAAGGAAATACCGGAACCTAACGCGGTGCCCACCAGAAAAAGCCCGACCTTTGCCCCCGCATTTTACCTACCGCTTACCGTCATGACCAAGGGTGTCCAGTACATGCTGTTGTCTACGTTCTTCTTCGCCCTCATGAACGTGTGCGTGAAGTTCCTGTCGCATTTGCCGCCCATGGAAGTGGTGCTGTTCCGGTCTGTTATCTCGTTGGCGCTGAGCTACGGCATGCTGCGCCGGGCCAACGTGAAGCCGTGGGGCACCCGCAAAGGCATTCTCATCACCCGCGGACTGGCGGGCGGCTTTTCGCTCCTCCTGTACTACACTACGTTGCAGAATATTCCGCTGGCGGGGGCAGTGACCATTCAGTATCTGGCGCCCATTTTTACGGCGGTGCTGGGCGTGTACGTGGCCAAAGAACAGGTGAAGCCGTGGCAATGGGTGTTTTTCCTGCTGTCGTTTGCCGGGGTGTTGGTAATTGAGGGGGTAGATACGCGCATCTCGTGGTATTATCTGCTCATTGGCGTGGGGAGCGCGTTTCTGTCGGGGGTGGCGTATAACTCGGTGCGCAAATTGAGTGAGACCGAGCACCCGCTGGTGATTGTGTTCTACTTTCCGCTGGTGTCTTTGCCGCTGTCATTGGTATTTTGCCTGTTTGACTGGGTGCCGCCGCAGCCCGAAGATTGGATTTGGCTCCTTCTCATAGGTTTGCTCACGCAGCTGGGCCAGTACTTCATGACCCGGAGTTACCAGGTTGAGAAGCTGGCGCGGGTGGCCCATCTCAACTACATTGGCATTCTGTACGCGCTGGGGCTGGGCTTCGTGTTTTTCAATGAGACGTTCCATCTCTACTCGTAC
The DNA here is from genome assembly GCF_001647275.1 of Rufibacter ruber. Lineage (GTDB taxonomy): Bacteria > Bacteroidota > Bacteroidia > Cytophagales > Hymenobacteraceae > Nibribacter > Nibribacter ruber_C. The sequence goes on from NZ_LRMM01000019.1 coordinate 49,943, forward strand.
CTGGGCATTGCGCTGGTGCTGCTGGGTGTGGTCCTGAACCTGCAGTACAGCAGAACCTTGCGCCAGCGCGAGGAGGCGCAGGCAACCGCGTAGGCGTTTTCGGCATCTTTTGGGAAAAACAGGCCGGAAACGCATTTTAGCAATGTGAAGGAGTTTCTACTGGTGAAGTAAGGTTGGCAATATATGGCGCAAGCGTCCGCTTGTGCCGCTGCAAAGAATGCTGCCAAAGATGCTGGAAAAAGCTTACACTCTCTCTGTCATCCTGAAAGGAACTTGTGTGCGAACGGCAATAACGGTTCTGCAAACGCTTTTCTAGTTTTTCCACTAGATTCTTCCAGAAGGACAAATGTGGGGAAGGAGGGAGTTAGCCAGGCGAAATGTGAAAGATGAAGATAAGAGGAATGAAGGGGCGCTAGTAGAAAACTAGATGGGCTCAAACCCAGATTCTGTTGATGTCTGTTTTTAGCCTGTTTTCTGGAAAGTAGCCCAAAAACGCCGGCACAAGCGGACGCTTGCGCCATGATTAGTTCCTGTTATAAAAAATAGGAAAGTAAGGCTCTGCGCTAATTCGTAATTTACAGCTCTGTCAACCAGCTACTAAGCTAAGCGCTGCATTTCCGCTTGAATATTATAGTTTTTGAATACTGCCGTATGCGGTTATTACCAGCGGCTACGTTATCCTGCAAACCCTCGTTCTATGCCCTTGTCTGCGTCTCTTTTTCTTCCCTTGCATCGGCCTTGGCCGAAGGTGTTGTTGGTTTTCTGTTGCTACCTCATCGCCGCAGGCGTACAGGCGGGCACCCTCAAAGGCAAAGTCACCGATGAGAAAGGCGAGGGACTGGCGTTTGCCACGGTGTATATTCAAGGCACCACCGACGGCTCTACCACCAACGAGCAGGGCAACTACCAGTTTACCATAGCCCCGGGCAAGCACACGGTGGTGTTCCAGTACATAGGCTACAAGACGCAGAGCAGGACGGTGGAGATTCCGGAGGGCGATGACCAGAAGCCCCTGGAGCTCAACGTGCAGCTGCAGCCAGATGTGTACAACCTGAACGAGGTTCGGGTGAGTTTGAGCGGCAAAGACCCGGCGTACGGTATCATGGAGCAGGCCATCGCCAAGCGCAACTACCACCTCAAGGAGATTCAGCAGTACAGCGCGCAGGTGTATGTGAAGGGCTTGCAGCGGCTGATTAACGTGCCCAAGCGGGTGCTGGGCGTGATTAAAGTGCCGGCGGGGCTCAAGCCAGGTATTCTGTATCTGTCTGAGTCGGTGTCTGAGCTGCATTTCCTGCAGCCCAACAAGTACCGCGAGCGCATGATTTCGTCTAAGGTGAGCGGCAACAGCCGGGCGTTCAGCTGGAACCAGGCGTCAGATTTCACGGTGAACTTCTACCAAAACCTCATCAAGGCCAACGGCGTGAACGAACGGGGTTTTATATCGCCGCTGGCGAATAACGCGATGATGTTCTACCGCTATGAGCTCATGGGCACCAGCACCAACAACGGCCACCAGATTCACCGCATCAAAGTCACGCCGCGCCGCAAGCACGACCCGGTTTTCACCGGCTATATTTACATTGTGGAAGGCTCCTGGCGCTTGCAAAGCCTGAACCTGTTTGTGACCAAAGACCAGCAGATTGAGTTTGTAGACACCCTGCGCGTGACCCAGCAATTCACGCCCGCCCCCGGCAACGTGTGGGTGCTGCAGTCGCAGAAGTTTTTGTTTGACGTGGAGGGTTACGGGTTCAAGGGCAACGGCTACTACACCGCCGTCTACAGTAAGTACCGCGTAAAACCGGCCTCGTTTGTGCCCCAGCCCGCTCCGGTGCCTGCGGCGGCACCCGTTGCCCCATCGGCTGCGCCGGAAAAACCAGCCGTAGTGGCGGCGGCTCCCCAGCCCAGAAAACCTACCAGAAAAGAGCGCAAGGCCTTGCAAAATTCGGCGCCCGCCGATGCCGTGCCCGACGAGGAGTTCTTCAAGAAGAAAGAGATACTGGCCATAGAGAAAAACTCTAATGAGCGGGACAGCGCCTATTGGGCCGCCATACGGCCGGTGCCGCTTACGCAGGAAGAGGTGGTAGATTACCACACCAAAGACAGCCTGCAGGTCATTAAGGAGTCAAAGCCGTACAAAGATTCGCTGGACAAGAAGAACAATGAGTTTTCGCTCTCCAACCTGTTTCTGGGCGGCTACACCTATAGAAATTCATTTGAGCGCACCAGTTTCAGCATAGACCCCATCACCAGAATCTGGCAGTACAACACCGTGGAGGGGCTGGTGGGCAACCTGCGCATTGGCTATTCTAAACGTTTTGAGGACCGCCGCAGCTACAGCATTTCGCCCACCATTAGGTACGGGTTCAAGAACCAGAAACTGCAGGCCAAGCTGAGCGCCGCCTACAACTATGACCTGATAAACCGCCGGTCTGTTGGGGCCGAGGGCGGGCGCTTTGTGAGCCAGTTCAATGCCGCCGAGCCCATCACGCCGTTCACCAACACCGTCAACACGTTGCTGGCTGAAGAAAATTACCAGAAGCTCTACCAGAAGGAGTACCTGCGCCTGTGGCACAACCGCGAGCTGGTCAACGGGCTGTCGGCTTCGTTTCTGGTAGACTTCTCACAGCGCAGCATGCTCTACAATACTACTGATTACACCTGGCGCGACTATGACCGCAAGGAATTCACGCCCAATGAGCCGGTGAACGCCGAAGTGGGCGGCACCGCTTTCCCCCGACACCAGGCGTTGACGGCGGTGGTGGGCCTGTCATACCGTCCGGACCAGCAGTACATCTCACACCCAGACCGCAAAATCAACCTCGGCTCCAGGTGGCCGGTGCTGAACCTGACCTACCGCAAAGCTATCTCCGGGGTGCTGGGCAGCGATGCGGACTATGACTTTGTGAGTTTCGGGGTGAGCGACAACCTGCAGCTGGGTTTGCTGGGAACCAGCAGCTACTCGGCCAACGTGGGCACGTTCTGGCGCAAGAAACAGCTCTACTTCATGGATTTCCGGCACTTTGAGGGCAACCGTACCATTTTGTCCGGCGACTTCAGCGGCTTTCAGCTGCTGGACTACTACCGCTACAGCACCTCTAAGACCTACGTAGAGGCGCACTACAGCCACCACTTCAACGGCTTTATCCTGAACAAGGTGCCGCTGTTGCGGAAGTTGAAATGGCAGGAAGTGGGCAGCGTGAACTACCTGCACACGGCCGCTGCCGGGCATTATCTGGAGGTGGGCGTGGGGCTGGAGCACCTGTTCAAAGTGTTCCGGGTTGACTTCTTTACCGGTTTTCAGGAGCGGGAGAAGATTGGTTCCGGCCTCAGGGTTGGCTACGGGTTCTAACCAGTTTTCCGGCACCGCCGAAGAATAAGTAAAGAAGCCGTTTTTGGCCTGTTTTTCTGAAAACAGGCCAAAAACGGCTTTTCTTTCCTGCCAATTTCTGGTGTACAAGCGTTTTTTCAGGTTATAATCTTGCTATGGACCAGACGTTGCTTCAGTACAATGCGGGCACTCCCTCTCTGTAGCGGGATGTGTACACCAGCAGATAGCACGTATTCCAGATGACTCCCCGTTAAGGTCTCCGCTGTTCGGGAGTTGTAATCCGCGCTACAGGAGCCAAGAGAGAAGAGGGCCGGGGATTTCAAATTCCCTCAGTACCTGCTTCCGGATTGCAAATCCGGAAGAGCGGCCTATTTTCTAGTAGAACTTAACGGGCCTGCCTCCTTGGGGAAGAGAGCCAGGTTTAACGCAGGTGCCGCCGCCTCGCTGCCAGCATGAGTGTGTCAACTCATCATTTAGAAGCAGCCTTCTTTCCGTTTTCGGCCTACTTTTTGAAAAACAGGCCAGAAACGCTAACGGCGTTCTACCAGTTCCGGGTGGTTGGTCATTACGCCATCGGCACCCATGTCATAGAGTTCTCTTATGTTTTGGGGTTTGTCTTCGGTCCAGATAAAGGTCTTGAAGCCTTGGTTGTGGAGTGACCGGATAAAGGATTTGGAGGCGAAGTAGCGGTGCACGTTGATAGAGGCGGCTTTGGAATACCTGTCAAACCCGCCAAACTTCAATTCATGGTCAATGTAGACGGGCAGAAAGGGGATTTTGCCTACTATAAGCTTGTGGGTGGGGATCACAAAGTCGGCGGCCCAGATGCGCTCCAAAATGGGGTCATGAAAGGATTGGAGCACCGTCCAATCATCGGCGCGGTGTTCCCTGATGAGCCGGAGGGTATTGTCTTCCAACCCCTGGTAGTAGTCGTCTTCGCCTTTCTTAAGCTCAATGAGCAGCTTTTTCTTGCCTTTTACCAGCTTGAGCACCTGCGCCAGGGTGGGGATACGCTCTCCAGTGAAGGAAGAATCATGTTTGCTGCCTGCGTCAAGTTCTTTCAGCTGTGCCAGCGTGAGATTGGCAACAGCGCCAGTGCCGTTGGTGGTGCGGTCAACGGTGGCGTCATGAATAACCACTACCTGGCCGTCTTTGCTCTGGTGCACGTCTACCTCAATAAAATCTGCTTCAGTGTCCAGCGCTTTTCTGATGGCCGCCAGCGTGTTTTCTGGGGCAAGGCCAGAGCGCCGCGGTGGGCAATGACCGCCACCTTGCGCGCCTGCTTCTTGGGGAGAGTCACCTTTTCTGATGTGTCTGGGGCACCACAGGCGCTTAAGGCCACTATTAGAAAAGACAGAACCGTCTGTGCCAGGCTGCCTGAAATCCAACTGAATCTTTCGCTCATAACTTTGCGGGCCTACTTGTGGCACCGGCCATGAAAGATAGCATAGTTTTGGCTTCTGCCCAACGTCTGGAAGACTCTCTGTGAATTAAAGAATGTTTACCTGCCTTGTGATGCTCTCTTCCAGGGAGATAAAGGTCTCTGTACGCTCCACTCCCTCTACCGCCTGGATTTTCTCATTGAGTACTTCCCGCAGGTGAAGGGTGTCACGGCAGATGATTTTGGCAAACATGCTCCACTGTCCGGTGGTGTAGTGCATCTCCACAATCTCCGGTACCTGGCGCATGGCGGTCACCGCCGTTTGGTATGCAGACCCTTTCTCCAGGAAAATACCTATGAAGGCGCAGATGTCATACCCTACCGCGTTGGGGTTGATGAAGAGGTGCGAGCCTTTAATGACACCAAGGTCCTCCAGCTTCTTCATGCGCACGTGTACGGTACCGCCAGAAACCTGAAGTTCTTTGGCAATGTCTGTGTACGCTCTGGTGGCATCCAGCATCAGCATGGATAGGATTCTTCTATCTAAAATATCAATTTCGGAATTTTGAGCCATTCTAAAGGTCTTTTTTTAACAATTCAACAATAAAAATCAACGGTTCTTATTGAACTGCTAAGGTATAAAAAAAATCATTGTGAAATTATTAAAATTTAAAACTTTTTATTGGTTTAGTTGCAACAATATACAACAAATATTAACACATTTGCAAAAAAAAGTAAATCGGGTAAAAGCTTGTCAGGAAAGTTCCAGAAAATTGCCTCTTTTGCGCTCTTTTCCGCCTTGAAAATGAAGCCTTGGCAGGGCGAAAGCAAAACTAACCTTTGTTTTCTCTACGTTCTCTACCAGGGTACAGGTTTTCTTAAGCTCCCCCTGCTGAACGTATGTGTAATTTGAGGTAACAGCAAGAGTAAAAAGAGGGCTGTCTCAGCAACCATTGTTCAAGTGAGGAAGGGGAACGCTGGGGCTGTGCTTAGGTGAAACAGGTTTCGCTCCCCCGGCTTCCGCAGTTCTTGCTCAACGGGGAGCGAGGCGGCTGTTCCTGAGGGCTTTTAGAAATTTATAAGTGTTTTGGAGCAGTTTTACCAAAAACAAGCCAAAAACGCTTTTTATTTAACAATTCAGTGCCCGATATTGGGGCCTTATTTCGTTTTCCTCCTGAGAGGAGGGCTGTAGGGGCTTTTCTCCTGTAGCCAATGCCAAAAAAACATTCCAATGAGTACGCACAAGCATTTCATCATTGACTTTGACAGCACCTTCACCAAGGTAGAAGCCCTTGACGAACTCTGTAATATCTGCATTCCAGACCCGGAGCAGCGCCAAAAGACCCTGGCCGAGATCCAGCGCATCACTGATCTGGGCATGGAGGGTGAGCTGCCGCTGGTAGATTCACTGGAGCAGCGGCTGGCCCTGCTGCACGCCAACCAGACCCATATTCACTCGTTGATCAGCCACCTGAAAGGCCAGATCTCTGAGTCCTTCAAACTGAACAAAGCCTTCTTTGAGACCTTCAAAGACGATATTTACATCATCTCCAACGGGTTTAAGGAATTCATTGTGCCCATTGTGGCCGAGCTGGGCGTGAAGCCCGAGAATGTGTTTGCCAACTCCTTTGTATTTGATGAGGCGGGCAACATCACGGGGTTTGACCGCAACAACGTGCTCACCCAGAACAAAGGCAAAGCCAAGCAGATCAAAAGCCTGAACCTGCCGGGTGAAGTCTACGTGATTGGCGACGGCTACACTGACTGGGAAATAAAGGAAGCCGGCATTGCTGATAAATTCTACGCCTTCACTGAGAATGTAAGCCGTGACAGTGTGGTAGGCAAAGCAGACCACGTCACGCCAAGTCTGGACGAGTTCCTGTACGTGAACAAACTGCCCAGTGCCCTGTCTTACCCCAAGAACCGTATCAAGGTGCTGGTGCTGGAGGGCATACATGAGCAGGCCATTACAATGTTCAGGCAGGAAGGCTACAATGTAGAAGTGATGGCCGGTGCCCTGGAGGAAGACGAACTGTGCGCCCAACTGCATGACGTCTCTATTCTCTGCATCAGGTCTAAGACGCAGCTCACGGCCAAAGCCATTGCCGCTGCCCCAAGGCTGTTAGCCGTGGGCGCCTTCTGCATAGGTACCAACCAGATTGACTTGCCCGCCTGTACTGAGCGCGGCATCATTGTGTTCAACGCACCCTACAGCAACACCCGCAGCGTGGTAGAGATGGCCATTGGCGAGATCATTCTGCTGAGCCGCGGCATTGTGGAGAAGAGCAACCGCATGCACCAGGGCGAGTGGGACAAATCAGCTAAGGGTTCTAACGAAATACGAGGCAAGAAACTAGGCATCATTGGCTACGGCAACATAGGCTCCCAACTCTCTGTGCTCGCTGAAGGGCTGGGCATGGAGGTCTACTTCTATGACGTGGTAGACAAGCTGGCGCTAGGCAACGCCAAAGTCTGCGCTACGCTGGATGAACTTCTGGGCCTTGCTGATATTGTGACCCTGCACGTAGACGGCCGCCCAGACAACAAAAACATCATGGCGCCGCCGAATTTGACAAGATGAAGCCCGGCGTGCTGTTCCTGAACCTGGCCCGCGGCCACGTGGTAGACATTGACGCCCTGGCGGCCAACATCAAGAGTGGCAAGATCAGGGGCTGCGCCGTAGACGTGTTCCCGTATGAGCCCAAGAACAACCAGGAGCAATTTGAGTCTGCGTTGAGAGGCTTGCCCAACACGCTGCTGAGCCCGCACATTGGCGGTAGCACCGAGGAGGCGCAGGAGAACATAGCGCAGTATGTGCCGTCTAAGATGATTGACTACATCAACACCGGCGGCTCTTACAACAGCGTGAACTTCCCTAACCTGCAGTTGCCGGCGCTGCGCAACGCGCACCGCCTCATTCACATTCACCGCAATGTACCGGGCATCCTGGCCAAGATCAACAACGTGTTGGCTGAGAACAACATCAACATCCTGGGCCAGTACCTGAAAACCAATGAGACCATTGGGTACGTGATCACAGACGTTGACACCAGCTACAACCGCTCCGTGACCAAAGAGCTGAAGCAGATTGCAGACACCATCAGGTCCCGCGCGCTGTACTAAGAATTCTCTGCCATCACTGAAAGGGATCTGGTGGGCGAACGGTAAAGGCTTTACTTCATTGGTTTTCCTAGGCTGCTCACAAGATCTTTCCAAGAGGGCAGAAATATTGAAGATTATTCAAGCTGTTTTTCGCTGTTTTTATGAAAAAACAGCCCGAAAACAGCTTCTTACATTCCCTTAATCACTCCTTCACCCAATCACTCATTAATTAAAGAATGGCACCTGTTTACTTTACTCCCGGTCCGGCGCAGTTGTACCCCACGGTGGCGCAGCATTTACAGAATGGTTTAGACAAACAGGTGTTCTCCCTGTCGCACCGGAGTCAGGCGTTTAAGGATCTGTACAGAAAGGCAGATAAAGGGCTGCGCGCTTTGTTCAACCTGCCCCAGGGCTATGCCATCTACTTCACCGGTTCAGCCACTGAGATCTGGGAACGGAGCCTGCAAAACCTGACCGCCCAATCTTCCTTCCATCTGGTGAACGGCTCCTTCTCTAAAAAATACCTGAGCCACGCGCAATGGCTGGGCCGCCAGGCCCAAGCGGTGCAAGTGCCGTTTGGCGAAGGGTTTGACATTGACGCCCTGGCGGTACCGCAGGAGGCAGAGCTGCTGGCCATCACCCAGAATGAAACCAGCTCGGGCGTGTGCATGCCGGTGCAGGACATTCACGCCCTGCGTACCTATTTCCCGGAGCCATTACTGAGCGTTGACATGGTGTCTGGCGCGCCCTACGCGGCACTGGACTTTTCAAAAGTAGACATGGCGTTTTTCTCAGTGCAGAAAGGCTTTGGGTTGCCGGCCGGGCTGGGTGTGTGGCTGGTGAACGAACGCTGCCGCGAGAAAGCCGCCCAACTGGAGGGGCAGCAGTATACCGGCGGGCACTACAGCATTGCTTCTTTGCAAGAGCAGTACACGCAGTTCCAGACGCCGTGCACTCCCAATGTGCTGGGAATTTACTTACTGGCCCACGTGGTGGAAGACCTGCTGGCCAAGAGCATTGCGGTGATCAGGCAGGAAACAGAGGCCAAGGCGTTAAAGCTCTATTCGTTTCTGGAGGAGAGTGCCCTGTTCTCGCCGTTTGTGCAGAAGCCGCAACACAGGTCACCCACGGTAGTGGTAGCCAATGTAGAAGGCAGGCCTGCGGCCGAAGTCATCACTGCCTTGAAAACGCAGGGCTTGGTGGTAGGGTCTGGGTACGGGGCGTTCAAAGACCGGCAGATCAGGATTGCCAATTTCCCGGCAGTGTCTGAGGCAGACGTTGACCAGTTGCTGATCGCGCTGAAAAAACTGTAATTCCTGCAGTCTTATATAGCTATGTTTTTATGTTAAGTTTTTGATAATTAGAAAGTTGTTGATGTAATTGTGTGATCATAGTTGTAAAGGGAGCGTATACAAGAGCTGTAATCTGTTCATTTAACCTCTGGTACAACTATGAAAAAAACATTACTCAGCGTATTGATGGCAGCCTTTGCTTTTTCTTTTGCCCCAGACGCTATGGCGCGGGAGACAACTGCTTCAGTTGAAAAGGTAGGCTCAATCTTTGGGAAGAAGAACAAGAAACCCAAGGCGAAGAAGTCAAAGTCCGGCAAAAATATGAAGCTGCGCAAGGGCAAGAGCGTAAAGAGATATTAGAGCCTTTGCCAGTCAGTCTTCTGTGCTGCAGAACTCTATGAAGAGCTCACGTGTCATACCACCCGTATGCGGCTCAGAAACACCGTGGCAGAACCTTGCTCAGGCTGTTTTCGCAGATGGGCCCAACATTAAACATGCTCTTGAACAGTTCCTGTTTTCGGCCTGTTTTTACAAAACCAGCCCAGAAACGGGTGGTGCATTTTCCAAACCTCCTATTGTACATGCAGAAGCCTTCTGATCTCAGAAGGCTTCTTGTTTTTATAAGGTCCAGAAGTGGGGCTTAGCCGCGCTGCTTGCGCCACATCTCATTGAACGAGAGCGGGGCCGCCTGCAGGGGCTCCCGGCGTATGCTCCAGGAGTCATGCTGTACTTTGCGCAGCACAAAATTCTTCACCGCCGCCGGCGCGAAGTTGATCAGCCTGCGGTTTTTCATGCCATAGGTGAAGAACCGGAACGCCAGTTTCTCATTCTTGTCTACCAGGCCTGACTCTACGCTCTGCTTGCGGTTGAGCAGGAGCAGGTTGTGCAGCGGGATCTTCACGGGGCACACGCTGGTACAGGCGCCGCAGAGGGAGCTGGCGTAGCTGAGGTGCTTGTTTTCCTCAAAACCGGCCAAATGCGGGGTGATCACTGAGCCAATGGGGCCGCTATAGGTGGTTTCATAGGTGTGGCCGCCAATGTTCTTGTACACAGGGCAGACGTTCAGGCACGCCCCGCACCTGATGCAGTTCAGCGCTTCCCGCTGCTCAGGCTGCGCCAGCAGGTTGGTGCGGCCGTTGTCCAGCAGGATCACGTACATTTCCTCGGGGCCGTCTTTTTCTGCGGGCTGCCGCGGTCCGGTGAGTATGGTGTTGTAGATGGTCACGTTCTGGCCGGTACCGCTTGTGCTGAGCAGGGGCCAGAACAAGTCCAGGTCCAGCATGCTGGGGATCAGCTTCTCAATGCCCACAATGGCAATGTGGGTTTTGGGGAACGTGGTGGAGAGGCGGGCGTTGCCTTCGTTCTCTGTCACGGCAATACCGCCAATGTCTGCAATCATGAAATTTGCCCCGGTGATGCCCACCTCGGCCGTGGTGTATTTGTCACGCAGCAGTTGGCGGGCGGTGAGCACCAGCTGCTGGGCGTCATCTGTGAGCGGAATGTTCAGTTTTTTGTGGAACAGCTCAGCAATGTCTTTCTTGGACATGTGCATGGCGGGGGTCACAATGTGGTACGGGCGCTGCTCGGCCAGCTGCACAATGTACTCCCCCAGGTCTGTCTCAACCGTCTCAATGCCGTTCTTCTCCAGAAAATCGTTCAGGTGAATCTCCTCAGTGCTCATAGATTTGGACTTCACCACTGATTTGGCCCGCTTGCGCTTCATGATGGCGCCAATCTCTTTGAGAGCCTCCTGTGCGTTCTGCGCCCAGATCACCTTGCCGCCGCGCTTGGTGAAGTTGTTCTCAAACTCCACCAGATATTTGTCCAGGTTGTTAATGGTCTGGGTTTTGAGGAAAGACGCCCGTTCCCGCGCCAGTTCATGGTGCTGGTACGCGTGCATCCCGTTCTGGACGGCGGCGTTGTATTTGCCTATGTTGAAGCGAATTTTCTGCCGGTGGTCCAGGTCAAACGCCTTGTTCTCTGAGTCCTGCAGAAACTGTCTTAGTTTAGTGCCCAAATTTATTTTCTGCCTGTTATGTTAGAAGAGATGTTCTTCCAATCTTTTGAAAGATAAGATATTTACAAAATTAGTCAACCTTTTGCGTAATTCAGTAGCCAATGCCCAGATATAAACGGGTCCTGGTGAAGGCTTGGTGGCCCGTGCGCAACGCGCCAGCCCGCTCAACAGACTCTGTTTGGGTGCTGCTCCCAATGCGTGCCTGTTTTTCTGAAAACAGGCCAAAAACGCCGGTTCATTGAATACGGTTATCTACTACTGTTTGAAGCTTTACGTAGTTCTGCAATCAGGTTTTGAGCGTCTGCGATGGCTTCGCCTTGTTGTTTGGCGAGCATGAGAGCCTCTTGGGCCACCCGCAATGCGGCCTGGTGATTGCCTGCCTTTTGGAGAAGCCGTGCCTGCAGGTAGCTGTTGTCATAGCTCTGGTGGGTTTTGGTTACCTGCTGCATAATTTGTGCTCCTACTGCCAGCGCCTCTTTGTCTTCTGAGAAATAGCTAAGGTAAATGGCCGTTTCATAGAGCGTGCGCCAATCAGTACTGGCGTACCGTTTCCCATGGGCCAATGTGGCGTTTGCGTAAGAAAGCCACTCCTGCTTGCCTCCCAGGTAATATAGCTGGGCCAGCGATGTGAGCCGCTGAATGTCTTTGAAATAGCTTCTCACAGCCTGTTGCACTTCCTGCTGTAAGGCCAAGTCCTGTGCCCGGCCAGCCGTATTGGCTGTTCTGGTAATGAATTTCTCTGCTTTTTGAAGCACTTCTTCTTGCCCAAACAAAGGGATGAACAATTGCTGGTTTGCCAGGAAGAACTGAGTAGCCGGAGACCGGAAACTTAAATCTTTGGAAAAGACGTAACGGAGATTTTCTTCTGAGGTCAGCTCCTGCGGTTTCTGCGTGGCTAGATATTCACCTACAACTTGCTCCTTGGGGCTGTCTACCTGGTGGTAAAAATACAGGGCGTTGCTGTAATGAAAGAGTAAAGCCGCTGATCTGTCTCCGGTTTCATACTTCCTTTTTAAAGAAAACAAGGCTTTCTGAGGGTTGAAGGCATTTTTGCCGTCTAAGAGGAAATCGGCGGCAGATTTGCCTGAGCCACTTTGGTGCAGGGGCTCCCCCAGTTGGTTAAAGTACATGTAGGTGGGGAAAGCAATTATGCCATATTTCTTGGCCAGAGCCGTTCCCTCAGCACCATCTTCAATGTTTATCTTATAAGAGACAAAGGTGGCGTTGTAATAGGTGTAGACCTCTTGATCAGGAAAGACTGCTTGCTCCATTTGCCTGCAGTAGCGGCACGCCGGAGTATAGGCGTATAGAAAAACCGCTTTCCGTTCAGCTCTGGCTTTCTCCAGCACTTGGGCCCATGCATTAGTTTGGAACGCAATGCCGCTCTTCTCCTGTGCTTTTACCTGAAAGCAAAGCAGGCTAAGAAGGGGGAGTGAAACAAAGGAGAAGAAAAATTTTAGATACATATTGAAGATGGTATATAACTGAATCTGCCTGCTCTGAAGAAGGTAGCCCATCAACACAGCTCCCGTTAATAAGGTTCTGCCGCATACCGCAGATGGGTCTTCTGCTCGTCCAGGCACGCCTGCAAATAGAAAAAGGAGAGGCAAGCCTCTCCTTTTTCTGGAATTCTGTAGATCCCGTATGTTTTGCTCCTCCGCGTGAGGGATAGCAGCGGTAAGCCCGCAGCGTAAGCGGGGGCTTGCAGCGCATAGCCATACCCGCAGGGACACGCCCAAAAAGGAGTTCTGAGTCTTGAGTTCTAAGTCTTGAGTTCTGAGTCTTAAGTGGGAATGTGATCCCTTCACTCAGAACTCAAGACTCAGAACTCAGGACTGAAATAAGCTTCGCTTATTTCTTATTGCTGTCAACCTTGATGCGGTCATTGCGGTTGGCCAGCTCCCAGGCGGTGTAGAACACCAGGCGGCTTACTTTCTCAGCGGCCCGGAAGTTCATTTTCTCCACGTCATCTGTGGGCTGGTGGTAGTCTTCATGCACACCGTTGAAATAGAACGCAATGGGAATGCGGTGCTTGGCGAAGTTGTAGTGGTCTGAGCGGTAGTAGAAGCGGTTAGGGTCATTGGGGTCATTGAAGGTGTAATCCAGATCCAGCTTCACGTACTTCTGGTTGGCCGCCTCAGAGATGGCATGCAGTTCTGACGAAAGCTTGTCTGACCCAATCACATAGATGAAGTTGTCAGGGTTGCTGGCGTGCGCCGAATCATGGCGCCCAATCATGTCAATGTTCAGGTCAGCCACGGTGTTTTCCAGCGGGAAGATGGGGTGGTCTGTGTAGTACTCAGAACCCAACAGGCCTTTCTCCTCACCGGTAACGGTAATGAACAGAATGCTGCGGCGCGGGCCGTTGCCGTCTTTCTTGGCTTGTGCGAAGGCCTGGGCCAGTTCCATCACGGCTACGGTGCCGGAACCATCGTCATTGGCGCCGTTGTACACCTGGCCATCTTTGATACCCTCGTGGTCATAGTGGGCGCTGATCACCACCAGTTCGTCTTTCTTGTCTGAGCCTTCAATATACCCCAGCACGTTCTCTGTGGGTAGCGGCTGGCGGTTACGGGCCGTCTTGATCTTTACGTTAGAAGCCACTTTGTAAGGCGAGGCTACGGCTTTTCCGGCTTTGGTGACAGAGGTGCTGTAGTTGGTAAGGGTTTCTGGCTTGGTAGAGAGCAGGTTGGCCGCCATGGTAGGCGACACATAGAGCATAGCCGCCCTTGGCTGGCTAGCCGTAGTGCCGAAGCCAATGGAAGGCCGGTTCAGGTAACTGGCATAACGGCGGGTCAGCTGCTGGAACTCAGCGTCTGTGGAACCCATCACCATCATCACCGCCTTGGCGCCTTTTTTGGTGGCCGCGGCGGTTTTGGTGCGCATGTCCTGTGACCAGGTGCTCATTTTGTCAGTGCCGGAGATGAGGTATTTGCCATCGGCTTTCTTCGGCTCGCCGGCCATGACCACCACCACTTTGTCTTTCACGTCTACATTGGCGAAATCTGAATAAGCGGGGTCGTCAATGCCATAGCCGGCAAATACCAGCTGCGCTGCCTCCTCATTCTGGAACGGCGACGCGCCCAGCACGAAGAAGTCTTTGCCCATGGAGAATTTCTTGCTGCCCACCATCACGTAGCCATCGCCCCAGCTGCTTTTTTCCAGGTCAAAGGTTTGGAAGTATGGGTTGGCGCCCGTCTTCACCGGGCCGGTGAGGCCGTTGGCCCTAAAGTGTTTGGCAATGTATTCGGCCGCCATTTTCTGGCCGCGTTCACCGGTCTCACGGCCTTCCAGGGAGTCTGAGGCCAGCACCCGCAGGTGTCGCTCCAGGTCTGCCGCCGTAATGGTCTGGGCGTATTTGGTAGGGTCTGCTGAAACGGCACCCACCGCCACCGCCGACGGTGTAGCACCTGTGCCTGCAGTGGAAGCAGTAGGCGTCTGGGAGGTGGAGCACGCTGACAGTACAGCCGCTACCATGCCCAACGTATACAATTGCTTTTTCATGAAAAGAAGTTTGTAGTTTGGTATTAAACCTTAATTCTACCTATTTTCTGACTAACTAACAAATGCTAGCTGTTTTAGGCCTGTTTTTGGGAAAATAGCCCTAAAACAGGATTACTGCTGGGGCTTGTAAATTAATACCGTTGCGTAGGCCGCCACGCCCTCTTTCTTGCCCACAAACCCCAGTTGCTCAGTGGTGGTGGCTTTGATGGAAACATCGTCTTCAGGAATGCCCATCACCTCTGCCAGGCAGGTTTTCATGGCCGGGATGTGCGGGTTCACCTTGGGCTCCTGCAGGCAGACGGTAGAGTCAATGTTGCCCACTTCATAGCCTTTCTCTCTGATCAGCTGCATGACTTCGCGCAGCAGGATTTTGCTGTCTATGCCTTTGTACTTGGGGTCTTTGTCTGAGAAATGGTAGCCAATGTCCCTGAGGTTGGCGGCGCCCAGCAGGGCGTCACAAAGTACGTGAATGAGTACGTCTGCATCTGAGTGGCCCAGTGCGCCGTGGGTGTGGGGGATCTTAATGCCGCCCAGCCAAAAATCCAGCCCTTCTCTGAGTTGGTGCACGTCATAGCCGAAGCCGGTTCTTATATGAAAGCCCATGTGGTTGTTTGTTCTTATTTTTTGGTTGTTCGTGTGTCTGTGCTGCCTGAAAATGGCAAAACGGCTAAGTTGTTTCTTGTAGCTGTTCCGGTTCAAAGGCTGATTGCTGGCGCTTGTTCATGTGCAGGCTGACTTTGCTGCCCTCCGGCAAACGTTTAGCTGGCAAAGGAAAGCTGTCTCAGGAAAGCCAGATCTTCTCAAAGTTCCTTATTTCCTTCCCGGAAAACAAAGTAGAAAAGGTCAGGTTTTTTACGGGAGTGCTTCCCTGTGAATTATTCTGTTTTGGGGCTGTTTTCTGAAAAACAGCCCCAAAACAGCCTACTCCTCTTCCAGGATTTCTTCCAGGTCTTCTACGGCCTCACTGTTGGGGGCGGCTTTGTAGAGAAGGGTGGAGCAGTTCTCAGGCCTTAGCACCTCCTGGGCCTGCTGGTAAATGTCTTCTGCGGTCACGGCCTGAATAAAGTCTGCCTCTTCGTTCACGTAGTTGGGGTTGCCCATCAGTTTGCCGTACGCCAGGTTCATGGCTCGGTTGAGCAGTTCAATTTCTGAGAAAACAATAGAGGTTTCGGCCTGGTTTTTCACCTTCTGCAGTTCCTCTTCAGAAACATGTTCGGCCCGCAGTTGCGCCACTATCTTCTCTACGGCGGCGTTGGCTTCCTGCGGGTCTACGCCCACGTTGAGCTTGCCCTGCACTACCAGCAGGCCCGGCTCAAGAGAGCCCATGGCTGAGGCCCCAATGGAATTAAAGAGTTTCTGCTTCTTGACCAGCTCATTGTACAGTCTGGAGGAGTTGCCGCGGCCCAAAATGTCACTGAGCAGGTCTGCGGCGTAATAGGCTGGGTTGGTGCGGCCGGGCATGTGGTAGGTTTTGTAGAGGGCGGTGAGCGGGACGGGCGCCTCTACCTCTAAAACACGTGCCTCTGTCTGGCGCGGCTCCTGCGGCAGGTTGCGCGCATATCTCACCCCGCCGGGAATAGGCCCGAACCATTTCTCCGTCAGCTCCCTGGCACGTTCAAAGGTGATGTTGCCCGCCACTACCAGAATAGCATTGGCCGGGGAGTAGTGCTTGTTGAAGAAGGCGCGCACATCATCCATGACGGCGTTTTCAATATGGCTGACTTCCTTGCCAATGGTAGACCACTTGTACGGGTGCGTCTGGTACGCCAACGGCCTAAGTTTGAGCCATACATCACCATAAGGTTGGTTCAGGTAGTTCTGCTTAAACTCCTCTACCACCACTTTGCGCTGTACCTCCAGCCCGTTCTCAGAGAATGCCAGCCCCAGCATGCGGTCAGACTCCAGCCAGAAGCCGGTTTCAATGTTTTGGGCCGGTACGGTCAAGTAATAGTTGGTGATGTCTGGGCTGGTGAAGGCGTTGTTCTCACCTCCGGCCTGCTGCAGAGGCTCATCATAGTTGGGAATGTTCACTGACCCGCTGAACATGAGGTGCTCAAACAGGTGCGCAAAGCCGGTGTGGGTCTCCTCCTCGTCACGGGAGCCTACATTATATAGTATATTCAATACGGCCAGCGGAGTGCCCGGGTCTTCATGGACCAGGCACTGCAGGCCGTTCTCTAAGGTGAATTCTTTGAAATGGATCATAGGTTATGAGAGTGTTGCGGCCTCTGAGGCTAACTCATGCTTAACGGTGAACCCCCGCGAACGTTGTGTTGCCAGAGGATTGCTGTTTTTGAGCTATTTTCATAAAAACGGCTCAGAAACGGCAAAAGTAAAAATAACTGTCTTAAAATTTCTCCCCTGCTTTGATTCGCTTAAATTTACAGCCCCACGAACGTGCGTTTTCCCATGAACTTCAATAGAAAAGACTATACAGATGATGACCTGCTGATGCTGTACCGCGGCATCTTGAAGCCCCGCATGATTGAGGAGAAAATGCTGATCCTCTTGCGGCAGGGCAAAGTGAGCAAATGGTTCTCAGGCATTGGGCAGGAGGCCATCTCAGTGGGTTCTACCCTGGCGCTGGACGAAGACGAATACATTCTGCCGCTGCACCGCAACCTGGGTGTGTTCACCTGCCGGAATATTCCGTTAGATAGGCTGTTTGCCCAGTTTCAGGGCAAGAAGACGGGCTTTACTAAAGGCCGGGACCGGTCGTTTCATTTTGGGAGCAATGAGCACCACATTGTGGGGATGATTTCCCACCTGGGGCCGCAATTGGCCGTAGCAGATGGTATTGCCCTGGCAGAGATGCTGGACAAGCGGGAGAAAGTGGCGTTGGTGTACAGCGGTGACGGCGGGGCCAGCGAAGGCGACTTTCACGAGGCGCTCAACGTGGCGGCGGTGTGGAGCCTACCTGTCATTTTTATGGTTGAGAACAACGGCTACGGCCTCTCCACCCCAAGCAACGAGCAGTTCAAATGCCAGTACTTTATTGACAAAGGCCCGGCCTACGGCATAGACGCCCTGCAGATAGACGGCAACAACGTGCTGGAAGTGTATGACACGGTAAGGCAGGCGGCGTACAGCATCAGAAAGAACCCGCGGCCTATGCTGATTGAGGCCATGACATTCAGGATGCGCGGGCATGAGGAGGCCTCTGGGACCAAATACGTGCCGCAGGAGTTGTTTGAGCGCTGGGCGAAGAAAGATCCGGTAGAGAATTTTGAGAAATACCTGCTGGATGAGAAAGTGCTCACCCCTAAGTCTATGGCTGCTGTCAGGGAGGAGTTCAGGGAGGAGATAGAGCGCGAGCTGGAGATTGCCCACGCCACCCCCATGCCTTCGGCAGACCCCAAAGAGGAAGTGGCAGACATGTACCAGCCGTTTATCCAAACCGTGCTCACGCCCAAAGACAGTGCCCGCACAGAACGCCGGTTTGTAGACGCCGTGTCAGACGGCTTACGCCAAAGCCTGGAGCGGTACCCTGAACTGGTGGTCATGGGGCAGGACATTGCCGAATACGGCGGGGTGTTCAAAGTGACGGAAGGGTTTGTGGAGAAGTTTGGGAAGGAACGCATCAGAAACACGCCCCTGTGTGAAAGCGCCATCATAGGCGTGGGCCTGGGGCTGTCTATCAGGAAAAAGAAAGCGGTGGTAGAGATGCAGTTTGCTGACTTTGTGACGGAGGGCTTTAACCAGATTGTGAACAACCTGGCCAAGAGCCATTACCGTTGGGGGCAGAATGCTGATGTGGTGGTGCGTATGCCCACAGGGGCAGGGGCCGCCGCGGGGCCTTTCCACTCGCAGAGCAACGAGGCGTGGTTTTTCCACACGCCAGGGCTGAAGATTGTCTACCCCAGCACGCCCTATGATGCCAAAGGCTTACTGACAGCTGCCATTGAAGACCCTAACCCGGTCATGTACTTTGAGCACAAGCTGTTGTATCGGTCGCTCACTGAGGCTATCCCAGATGATTATTACACCGTAGAGATTGGCCGTGCCCGGTTGGCGAAGGAAGGCAGTGATTTCTCTATTATCACCTACGGCATGGGCGTGCACTGGGCCTTGCAACTGCTGCAGACCATGCCAGACGTAAGCGCTGATGTGCTGGATCTGCGCACGCTGTTGCCCTGGGACAAAGAAGCGGTTCTGCAAACGGTCAGCAAAACCGGGAGAGTGATTGTGCTGCATGAAGATACGTTGACCGGCGGCATTGGGGCAGAAATATCTGCCTGGATCTCTGAGTACTGCTTTGAGAAACTAGATGGCCCCGTAGTGCGGGTGGGAGGCCTGGATACCGCTATTCCGTTTGCGCCGCCGCTGGAGCAGGAGTTTTTGCCGGTGAAGCGGTTGCGGGAGAAGGTAGAAGCCCTGCTAAGCTTTTAGGGCTATGCAACCCTGTTTCTGTTTCTGGGGTCTTTTTCTGAAAATACGCCAAAAACAGAAAGAAAATATCCAAGTTTGGTGAGAGTGCGTATAGAATTGAGTAACTTGTTCTTATGAAGGTACGGTCAATAGTGGGAGTGTTGCTGATCAGCATGTGTATGGCAGGGTGTCACTCAGGGCGAATTGCTTGCCCAGATGTCTCTGGGAAGAAAAGCGGGGGCTTGTTTAGCTTCCTGAAGAAGAAACCAGCCCCAGAAGATCAGGCCAAAGAAGGGACTGACATTGGCGGCCGGGACATGGAGTTTGGCAAAGACGGCTTGTTGAAAAAGAAGAATGCCAAAATGCCTACCAACAAGAAGAAGCAGCGCATTGTCACCAAGCAGGGAGTCACCAGGAAATGAGTGGGAGGAGCAGCTCGCCTATGAAACGATATTGGCACACATTCTTCTTTGTTCTTGCTTTAGGCATGATACTGGTGGCTGCCCGGCCAGCCGCCGCTCAGGTAGAGTACCTCACTCCGGCCCAGCAGAAGAAAGAAGTGCGTAAATCTCTGAAAGAGGCGCAGAAAATTAAGACGGAATACAATGAATCGCATCTGAACCTAAAGGCGTATAACTTTGAGCGGGGCGCAAGCGGCCGCAAACGGGTCAAGAATCCGCAGGATCAGGATGAGATGCTGATGAACGAAGACGGCACGGCCGTCACCAAACCAAAGTCAAAACCGAAGAAAGCTAAAAAGCGGAAGCAAAAGCAGGCTGCTGCCCAGGCTTCTTCAGAAAGATATATTGAACTATGCAATGGCAACCCCTTACTAGTGTAGAGCAACTAGAGCAGATAAAAGCAGAATCAAGAGAGCACGCGGTCGTGATTTTCAAGCACAGCACCACGTGCTCCATCAGCGCCACGGCAAAAAGCAGGTTGGAGCGGCAGTGGGCAGATGTGGGCTTGGGGCAGGTGACCCCTTATTACCTGGACCTGCTGTCTTACAGGCCAATCTCCAATAAAATTGCAGAAGAGTTTTCTGTACGGCATGAGTCACCGCAGCTATTGGTGATCAAAGATGGCGAGTGCCAGTACCACGGCTCCCACTTAGGGATCAACCTGCAGGAAGTGAAGAAATTAGCCTCATAGGTAGTTTCATGTTTCTGTTTTAGGGCTGTTTTTGAAAAAGTAGCCCGAAAACAGGAACGTATATATGAAAACAAGTTGCTATGTCGTTCTGTTTCAGTATCAAGTAGGCCTATTCTTCAGTTTAATATGGTTAAGTAGTGGTGTAGGCGTTCTTATAGCCTGATCAGAATCTTCTGGGCTGAACATTACTAGGTGCAGAGGGCACGCCACCCTGAGTCTGCAAAGTAATTGGTATGGGGTAATAAGAGGGGCGGCTTTTCTTTATAAAGAAGGGGAAAGAACCTCTAATGAGTTATTCCTGTGTCTGAAGAATATAATTTGCTGGTGCTTGTTTAGTTAACTACATTTATAGTAACCATTGTCTTGAAACCCGTGCGTCCATTTCTACTTGCCTTATTCCTGCTTTGCACCTTTCCGGTTGGTTTGGCATTTGCCCAGGCCGCTGAAGAGGAGGAAAGTTATTCCAGAGAATTCACGTATGGGATCAACTTCAATTCGAACGGCGGGCTCATAGGGGGGCTCATGATCAAGCAGGTCTATCACCTGAATGGCAAGTGGTACCACTTCTGGGGATTGGAAGGGGTAGAGGTAAAACACCCCAAAGAGACCCGCTACCAAAATCCGCGCAGCGGAGGGAGCTATATAAGAGGAAAAAGTAATTATCTGTTCGTATTGCGGCCGCAGTATGGGAGAGAGTACACGTTTTTTAAAAAGGCGGCTGAATCTGGGGTGCAAGTGAATGGTATAATTGCTGCGGGTCCATCTATTGGGTTTCTAGCCCCCTATTATATTGAATTTGACTATAGTAATTATGGTAATAACTGGAACCTTCAGGGGCCTCTAGATATTAGAACTGAGCAGTTTGATCCAGATAAGCATGAAAAAAGGATTGATAACCCTGATCTTCGGACTCTTAATGGGGTTGGTGTTTTTCAGGGTCTTTCAGAACCCAATCTCAGATTTGGCGGAAACATTAAAGCAGGGGTGAGCTTTGAGTACGGCCGCTATATGGAAAGCGTGACAGGTATTGAGGTGGGCGTGCTTTATGAGGCATTTGCTGGTGATCTCACTATGATCCCTGCCGGAGAAAACCGCCGCCATTTCACTTCGTTTTACCTTACCTTATATTACGGCCACCGCCGTTGAACGATCCTGCCCGGTTAGGTGTTTTTTGGCTATCCGCTCCTCTCTTAGTACCTTTACGCCATGGATCAATTGATTGCATTGCCGGTCATTCAACCGGCTGAAGCTCAAACGAAAACTCGTAAGCCAGACTGGTTGCGCGTAAAACTGCCTGTAGGCAAGGAATACGCCAAAGTAAGACAGCTGGTGGACACCTATAAGCTGCATACCATCTGTGAAAGTGGGAACTGTCCCAATATGGGCGAGTGCTGGGGAGCCGGTACTGCCACGTTCATGATTCTTGGTAATGTATGTACCCGTTCCTGCTCTTTCTGTGCGGTGGCCACCGGAAGACCCAATGAGTATGACCTGGATGAGCCCCGCAGGGTGGCTGAAGCCATCCAACTCATGGGGGTGAAGCACGCGGTGATCACCTCTGTGAACCGTGATGAATTGAAGGACCGTGGTGCCAGTATCTGGCATGACACCATTGTCCAGATTAAAAACCTTTCCCCAGAAACCACCATTGAGACCTTGATCCCAGATGTAAAAGCCAACTGGGAGGCGCTGGAGGTCATGATTTCGGCGGGCCAGGAAGTGGTTTCCCATAATGTGGAAACCGTGAAAAGCCTTTATAGGCAGGTGCGGCCCCAAGCCAAGTATGACCGCAGCCTGGAGCAAATCAGACGCATCAAAGAGTACGGGAAGCGTACCAAGACGGGCATAATGCTAGGGCTGGGTGAGACTAAGGAAGAGGTGTATGAAGCCATGGATGACCTGGCCGCTAACGGCTTGGATATTCTCACCCTGGGGCAATACCTGCAACCCACCAAAATGCACCTGGAGGTTGCAGAATTTATTCATCCAGACTTGTTTGCCCATTACAGGGAAGAAGGACTTCGGCGAGGGCTAAAGTATGTGGAGTCTGGCCCGTTGGTGCGTTCATCTTACCACGCTGAGCGGCATGTGCATGTGTAGGTAATTAATTAGTCGTTCTATTTCAAGAGAAAAGCCCCGCAACCTTGCGGGGCTTTTCTCGTTTAAGGCATTTTTTTTAATTTTTTACAGGTAAACGTCTCATTGCTAAAAAACGGGAGTAGGAGATTTAGTAGAAATACGATTGTATTATTTATATATAGGGATTTTTAAATTATTTATTTTTAAAAGTTGGTTTAGCGGTTAGATTCCTATAAAGCATGATTTAGAAGCCAGAAAGGCAGTATTTTATTTTGTTTTCAGCCTTTTAAAAGTATTTGTTGTCAGCTGAAATTCCAAGGGTGAAGATATCTGGCCATATCAATTATATATTGTTCACCTTTGTGTGTTCTGTGATATTTGTATCTTTTTTATGTACCGTAACTTTTGTGTGAAAAGGAAGTACATGGGGATGCTCATATCATAATATGACTATATAAGGGTTGGATAATTTAGTAACAATAGTTTAGTGGTCGCATGAAGAAAATTCTACACGTAATAGCAGCTCTGTTTGCTATTTTATTCTCAACAAAAGCACAAGCCCAGAGCGCCCCCGGATTAGGGGCGGCACAGGAGTTTGCGGTGTTGGGCAGTACCTCTGTCCTTAGCACTGGGAACACACTTGTGTATGCTGATCTGGGTACCTCTCCCGGAACGGCTATCGTTGGTTTTCCGCCAGGGATAGTACTGGGCGAAATCAGGCCAGGAGGTGTTGAGCCTACTGCTGCACAAGCTGATGCACGTAGAGCATACAACGCTCTCGCAGCCATGGCGCCTACCCAAAACCTTACGGGCCAGCAATTGGGGAAGGGGTTCTCCCCTAGTCCGGCTGCCGTAGAGGGAACCATTTTAGGGCCGGGAGTTTACCGTTTTAACGGAGATGCCTTATTAAGAGGTCAGCTGCGTTTAGATGGGCGCGGAAACCCTAACAGTGTTTTTGTATTCCAGATAACGGGTGACTTCAGAGTTGAAGACGGCTCGGTGATGTCTGTGCAGAATGGTGCGCAGCCAAAAAACATTTTCTTTCAAATAGGTGGTAACCTGGTAGATGCCAACGGGGCGCTGGTAGGTACTGCCGCGGCCTTGAAAGGGAATATGCTGGTGCAGAATGATATAACCCTAAGCAACGGTACTACACATGAGGGACGGTTGCTTTCCTTAGGTGGCAATGTTTTGTTAAGCGATAACACCATTTTCCTCCCTACAATTGTAGAAACAGACTTAGCGATCACCAAAACGGTAGACAGAACGGTGGTGTCTGTGGGAGACACCGTTACCTATACCATTACTGTGCGTAACCAGGGGCCAGATGATGCCACCGGTGTGACCGTAACAGAGACCTTCCCCAGCCAGATTGCTTTCCTTGATTATACCGGGTTCATTGACGGAACTCCGGCAAATTTTGCATACAACCCCTCTACCGGGGTCTTTGTCATTGGTGATCTTGCCTTTGGGCAGATAGCCACAATACGGGTGAGAGCCAGAGTTTTAGCAACAGGGAATGATGTGAGAAACCGTGTGACGGTAATTGCAGACCAGCCAGACCCAGATGATGACAATGATGAAGATGAGGAACCCGTGGTAGTTACCCCGGTAGTAACTGATCTGCAGGTGGTGAAAATGGTAGACAAGACCCGGGCGAACGTGGGAGATGCACTTACCTATACCATTACCATACGGAACAACGGCCCAAATAACGCCACTGGTGTGTTTGTGCGGGATGTGCTTCCGCTGGGGCAGATTAATGTGACCGGGCAAACCGCAACAACCGGTAATTATAATGTGAGTACCGGAATCTGGACCGTTGGAAATTTGGCGGCGGGTGTTACGGCAACCCTGACTATCAACGCCACCATCACTGGAACAGGAACCATCGTAAACACGGCGGTGATCAGAGGCAATCAGTCTGACCAGCAGCCAGGCAACAACACGTCTACCGTGGTAACGGTGGTAGGGAACACCCCGGCCCCCGGACCTCTTGCTGATCTACAAGTGGTTAAAGCGGTGAACAGAACGCGCGCCAGCATAGGTGATGTCTTAACTTATACCATTACCGCCCGTAATGCCGGGCCTGACGCAGCTACTGGGGTAAAGGTAACAGATGTATTTCCGGCGGCTTTCTTAAATAACATCAGTGCATCGGTTACCGCGGGTACATATGACCAGGCTACAGGGATTTGGAACATTGGAAACTTAGCCGTAGGAAGCATAGAAACCTTAACGGTTACCGCTACTATTACCGCCAACGGCAACGTCATTAACACGGCGGTCATCAGAGGTGACCAAACAGATGAGCGCCCAGAGAATAACACTTCCACTGTGATTACCATTGTTGGGGCCGGGCCTGAAGAGCCAACGGTGTTTGCTGATGTACAAGTGGTAAAAACTGTTGATAAGACTCGGGCGAACGTAGGCGATAACTTGACCTATAGAGTAACAGCCCGAAACAATGGCCCAGCCACGGCCACTAATGTTCTGGTAACAGATGTATTCCCAATGGGCCAGGTAGATTTAGGGACTGCAACGGTGAATGTTGGTTCTTATGACCCAGCCACTGGCGTGTGGCAAATTGGTACCCTCACGGCAGGTCAGGAAGCAGTTCTAACCGTCACGGGGCCAATCAAAGCTGCCGGTACCATTGTGAATACCGCAGTCATCAGAAGCAACGAGGCAGATCCGCAGCCGCAGAACAATACTTCTACTGTAATTACAGTGGTAGGCGCTAACCCACCGGGAGCACTTGCTGATCTGCAGGTGATCAAAACCGTAGACAAGACCCGTGCGAACGTAGGCGATGCATTGACCTACACCATTAGAGCCCGCAACAATGGACCCGCAAATGCCACGGGCGTAGTGCTGGTTGACATGCTGCCAATGGGGCAGTTAAATATCACGGCGCCGCCAGTAGTTTCAACAGGGTCTTATAATATGACTACCGGTATCTGGGCTATTGGTAACCTAGCTGCTGGCCAGGAGGTGACGTTACAGGTGACCGGTGTTATCACTGCCACTGGTACCATTGTGAACACCGCCACCATTGGTGGAAATGAAGCCGATCAGCAGCCGGGCAATAACACCTCTACCGTAGTAACGGTGGTAGGCCCAGGCACCGGGACCCCAGAGAACCTGACCGACCTGCAGGTAGTGAAAACGGTAGACAAGTCAAGAGCCAGCCAGGGCCAGAGTCTGACTTATACCATCACTGCGCGTAACAATGGCCCTGCCACTGCCACCGGAGTGACTGTGACAGATGCTTTCCCAACCGGCCAGGTGACCCTTAACACGCCTACCGTTACAGCAGGCACCTCATTTGCCAATGGGGTATGGACAATTGGAGCCCTTGCTCCAGGGCAGGAAGTAGTGTTAACTGTTTCTGGTACCATTACCATTGCATCAGGCACTATTGTCAACACCGCGGTAATTAGAGGTAGTAACACCCAAACTGATGAGCGGCCAGAGAACAACACTTCTACTGTGATCACTATTGTGTCCCCAACAGGGCCTAACCCGGCAGAGTCTACAGACCTGCAGGTAGTGAAGACGGTAGATAAAACGAGGGCTACAGTAGGGCAAACGCTTACGTACACCATCACGGCTACCAACAATGGCCCTAATGCCGCCACCGGCGTGTTTGTGCTAGATGTGTTGCCAAGATTACAAGCTACGTTCCCAGCACCAACCGTATCTGCCGGTACCAGCTTCAACACCAGTACAAACATCTGGTCAATTGGGGCCCTCGGCGCAGGTCAGTCTGTCACCTTTACTGTAACTGGTACTATCACCACTGCAGGAACAATTGTGAATACGGCGGTGATCAGAGGAAACGAGGCAGACCTGCAGCCGCAGAACAACACCTCTACTGTGATTACCATAGTAGATGGTAACCCGGGAACAGGAGCGTTGGCTGATCTGCAGGTAGTGAAAACGGTAGACAAGACCAGAGCCAGAATAGGTGATGCCTTAGTGTACATTATCACTGCCCGTAACAACGGACCGGCTGGTGCTACTGGGGTAGTGGTGAGAGATGTGCTGCCAACGTCACAATTGAATGTAAATGGTCAGCCATCTGTCACTAAGGGGAATTACAATGCCGCCACCGGCGTGTGGAACATTGGTACCCTGGCCGCAAATGAAGTGGTGACCATGACGGTTATCAGCACCATTGCCGCCAATGGAAGTATCGTCAATACGGCTACCATCAGTGGGAATGAGGCTGATCAGCAACCAGGCAATAACACCTCTACTGTGGTGACAGTAGTTAGCCCAACCCCAGGAGGTGTATTGACAGACCTGCAGGTGGTGAAGACGGTAGACAAGCCAACTGCTTCTATTGGTCAAACCCTAACCTATACCATTGTCGCCCGCAATGCAGGCCCGTCTAACGCTACCGGAGTAACGGTAACCGATAGACTGCCGCAGGAATTCCTGAATACCATCACCGCTTCAGGTGGTAACTATACAATTACCTCAGGAACCTTGACCTGGACCATTGGTAACCTGGCTGCTGGCCAAACGGCAACCTTAACAGTAACAGGTACTATTACTAAGAACGGAACAGTGGTGAACACCGCCGTAATCACCGGAAACGAGACAGATGAGCGGCCGGAGAACAACACCTCAACCGTGATTACCGTCGTAACGCCGGGTGGTCAGAACCCTGAAGATGCAACGGACCTGCAGGTGGTGAAGACGGTAGACAAAACGCGGGCCACGGTTGGCCAGTCCCTGACCTATACCGTAACTGTGCGTAACAACGGGCCTAACAATGCAACGGGAGTCCTGGTGGTAGACATGCTGCCAATGAGACAGGCAAATTTCCCTGCCCAACCAACAACAACGTCAGGTTCTTATAACATGGCAACCGGTATCTGGACCATTGGGAACCTGGGTGCTAACCAGACGGCTACGTTAACGGTAACAGGAACCATTACTGCCAACGGAACCATTGTGAACACAGCAATAGTGAGCGGTAACGAGGCAGATTCAGAACCTCAGAACAACACTTCTACTGTGATCACCATTGTAGAAACCCCAACAGGCCAAGACGCTAACCTGGCCATTGACAAAACGGTGTTGAACAACGTGACCGAAGTAACCTTGGGTGGACAGATCACCTATGTACTGAGGGCGAGCAATGCAGGACCTGGGGCGGCCACCGGTGTAATTGTGACAGATGTGATCCCAGAAGGGTTTACCTATGCAAGCCATGTTGCCCCTACCGGAACAACTGCGGTGTATAGTTCTGCCAACAAAACCCTTACCTGGACCATTGGAAACTTAGCAGTAGGCACACCAGCGGCAAGAGAACTGCGCATAGTAGTGACTGCCTCAAGAGTAGGGCAGTATGTGAACACCGCGGTGATTAGAGGAAATGAAACAGACCCAGATGACGATGACAACACTGATTCGGCACCGCCTGTCTGTGTTCGGCCAACGGCACCTGTTGTGAGCAATGAAGTAGTTTGTGTCAGCACTGCTGCGGTGCCTGTAGACTTTACTGTGGCGGCAATAGCCGGCGTCACCAACTACCAGGTCCTGAGCACCGGTATGCCAGGTTTGAGTACTGCTCCAATTGCGGTGAATGGTACCACGTTGAGAGTGACCATACCGGCAGGAGTGCAAGCTGGTACCTATACCCTTACCTTTGTTGCCCTGAACGGCAATTGCGCTACCAACTCTTCTACCGCTACCTTAACGGTAGCCGCGGCACCGGCTGCCCCAGGCATTCAAGGTGAGAATAACCCGGTATGTGCAGGCACCACCTATGCCTACAGTGTAACTAGCCCAGTGGCAGGAATTACCTACACCTGGAGTGTGACAGGCACCGGCTGGAGAATAGAAGGTGCATCTACCGGTACGCAAGTGCAGATTACAGCGGGTACAGGCGCAGGCAGAATCTCTGTAACGGCCACTAACCCAACAGGACCTGCTACCTGTAACGCCTCAACGTACACCACCCAGAACATTACCCCTGGGGCTACTCCGGTCACACCAGGCATTCAGGATAACAGCGGGCCATGTGCGGGATTGAATTTCGCCGTAGCAAATCCAAGTACTGATCCATTGGTGACGTATGAGTGGAGCGTAACCGGTGCCGGAATCACCTTCACCGGAGGGGGCACAACTGCCACAGGTACCTCAGTATCCTTGACAGCTGATGCCAATGCCAAAGAAGGGAAACTTACCCTGACCGCTACCCGCGCCGGCTGTGGAAGCACTTCCTACACCCTGGATATTGACGCCAGAACGGCTAATACCACGCTGCTGATTCCTAACGTGTTTAGCCCGAACGGTGATGGGGTTAATGACACATGGGTGATTCAGAACCTGTTGAACCTGCCAGACAATGACTTGTTCATCTACAACCGCTGGGGGAACGAAGTCTACAAAACCAGAGGCTACCAAAACAACTGGACCGCAAACGGTCTTGAAGAAGCCACTTACTTCTATGTGCTGCGTGTGAGAGGCTGTAACGGCCAGGAGCAGATATACAGAGGTTTTGTACAAGTAGTTCGCTAACCGGTGAATAAAATTAAATAGGTAAGAACATGAAAAAACTTTTAATAGTGATCGTGACTATGCTGGCCGCAGGTGGAAACCTGCTGGCCCAGCATAGGCCACAATTCTCACAATACATCTTCAACCAACTGGTCATTAACCCTGCTTATGCAGGTACCAAAGAACATGTAACGGTAAATGCTTTTCACCGGCAGCAGTGGTCTGGGGCGTTTGGCGGGCCAGAACTTGAAGGCGCTCCCAACACGCAGACCTTAAGCGTAGACGGCCTGACCCGTAACAACCGTATTGGCCTGGGTTTTCACCTCACACGTGATGAGATTGGCCTCCAGAACCGGAAGAACATCACCGTAGACGCGGCCGTAAAGTTGCCGCTAAGTGAGTCTTCTGTGATAAGTGTTGGCTTGGGCGCGGGTGTATCACATTTTGCCGTAGATGCCGGAAAGTATAGAACGGGGAACGATGAACAAGTGGACCCTGCCTTGGAGAAAGCGAATAAAGCCAGAACCTGGAGCCCTAACGTAAACATGGGGGTTTTCTTCCACACAGAGCGTTTCTATGCCGGGGTGTCGGTGACTGACCTGATTGGAATTGATGAAGACATCAACTATGATCCAGAGCGCCACTACTTCTTTACCACCGGCTACGTGGCTGATCTGGGGGAGAGCATCAAGGTAAAGCCCAGCATCATGCTGAAAGACAACTTTGACGGCCCCAGCAACGTGGACTTCAATGTGTTCTTCCTGTTCAAGGAGCGTATTTGGCTAGGTGCCAGTTACCGTACCGCTATGTACATCTTCCAGAATGATTTTGAGGGGAAAGGCCTCAGCTCAAAAGATGCTATTGTGGCTATGACGGACATCTACATCACCCCCCGCTTGAGGTTTGGCTATGCGTATGACTTTACCCTGCACAGTACCCTCAATGATTTATCCACCCATGAAATATCCCTTGGTTACAGCTTCCTCAGAAAGCAGGAGACCAAGATGCTAACCCCGCGGTATTTCTAACATCATAAATCAGAATTGACTATGCGCTATTTATACAATCCAGTGTTTACGTTTCTCTTGGCTGGCAGTCTTGCCCTGGGTGGATGCCAAACCACCCGCAAGGCAGACCGGCACTTTGAGAATTTTGATTACGCCCTGGCCATTGACGAATACCAAGAGGCTTTGCCGGCAAAGAACCTAAACTGAAAGGAGCCCAGCGGCTGGCAGACTCTTACCGGCTAACCCGCCAAACGGTGAAGGCAGAAGAGTGGTACGCCAAGGTAGTGGCCATGCCAGAGGCTGATCCTGTCAACATCTTCTACTACGCAGAGGCACTCCGCAGCAACGGCAAGTACTTTGAGGCCAAAACACAGTACCAGAACTACGCCATGAAAGTGCCAGCCCAGGCAGCCATGGCCAATGCCAAGGCGCAAGCCTGTGATGCGGCGCTCAAATTGTTGGAAGAGCCGGCTTCTGCCATAGTGGTGAATGAAACCGCCATCAACTCCGGCAACGCAGACTTCAGCCCTACGCCCTACCAGAATGGCATCATCTTCGCCTCTGACCGGGGCGGTGCAGCCAGCAGCGGGAAAGACAAAGAGGAGAGGACCTACGGCTGGACCGGCCGCCCGTTCCTGCAGATGTTCTATGCCCAGCGCAATGAAGACAGCACGTGGCAACTGCCCGTGATGGTAGATGAGTCCCTGAACAGCAAATACCATGACGGTACGGCCGCAGTAGACAGCAGCAATACCACGCTGTATTTTACCCGCACCAACATGGTGAAGGTGAAAAACAAAAACATCAACACAGACCCTACCAGCTGGGTGAAGAAGCCGTTGTCAAATGACTACGTAAACCGCCTGGAGATCTATTCTGCCCAGCAGGACAGTGGCAAATGGAGCAATGTGAAGCCCTTTGAGTACAACAAAGTAACAGAATACAGTGTGGGCCATCCGGCACTGTCGCCAGACGGGCAAGTAATGTACTTTGTGTCAGACAAGCCAGGCGGCTACGGCGAGACAGACATTTACTACACAGAGAAGCAGGCAGACGGCTCCTGGGGCCAGCCCGTGAACGCCGGGAGCACCATCAACACCGTGGGCAAAGAGATGTTCCCCGCTTTTGACCAGCAGGGCAACCTTTACTTTTCCTCAGACACCCACTCAGGGTTTGGCGGACTGGATGTGTTCAGAGCCAAGGGCAGCCGCTCTACCTGGTCTAAGCCAGAGAACCTGCGGGCACCGGTCAACTCACCCAAAGATGATTTCGGGCTGGCTTTCATGCCAAACCAGAAGAACGAACTGGTGGGGTACATGTCTTCCAACCGTGACAGCAACAACGGCACAGATGACATCTACAGCTTCAAACTGCTGAGCAACGCGGTGCTGCTGGTAACCACGCTGGAGCGCATACAGATGCCAAGCAAGAAAAGCACCACGCAGCCATTGCCAGATGTACGGTTAAAGCTGGCTATTCAAGGCACCACAGATTCTACCATTGCGTTCTCAGACCGTAACGGAGAGTACCTCTACGGCGTCATGAAAGGCAATATCTATGAGCTGATGGGGGAGAAGTTTGGCTACCTGAGCCAGTCTGCCACGGTCAACATAGACACCACCAGCCTGTCAGATACCACCCGCGTAACGCTGATCTTTGACAAGAGCACCGTGAACCAGAGCATTATCATTGAGAACATCTACTATGATCTGGACAAGTGGAACATCAGACCAGACGCCGCCGCTGAATTGAACAAGCTGGTGCGTACCCTCAAAGACAACCCAAGCATTAAGATTGAACTGGGGGCCCACACAGACAGCCGCGAAGGCCAGGGCTACAACCAGCTGCTCTCTGAGCGCCGGGCCCAGTCAGCGGTAGAGTACCTGGTGTCACAGGGCATTGCCCGCAACAGGCTTACCTGGCGCGGGTACGGGGAGACCCGCCTCGTAAACAAATGTGCTGACGGGGTAGAATGTCCGGAAGACATGCACCAGATGAACCGCCGCACCGAGTTCAAGATCAAGTAACCGTCTGCTTCAAAACTGAAAAGCCGTCCCTGGGTATAGGGGCGGCTTTTCTGTTTTGGGGCTGTTTTTCAAAAAACAGCCCCAAAACAGAAGCCTCAACTTTTGAAGCTGCAAGAAGGCATCCTGATTCTTTCATTGGCTTGCCAATAGCCCACCCATTCCTAATTCATAATTATAAGTTGGGCGTGCCCCTGCGGGTCGGGCTATCCGCTGCAAGTCCTCGGGCTCGTGCCTCACCCTGTGGGCTTTCCGCTGCTATCCCTCACGCGGTTATACCGGTAATAGATTCCTTCGCCACCGTAAATCAAATGTATTACTAGAATTACAAAGCTAAGGTCTGCTGGTGCAACAACGCTGTTCCCTTTCGCAAGAGGGAGAAAGCTAGGAAGAGGGCATGGCGCGATAGAAGCAGCGGAAAGCCCAGGAGAAAGCGCTTGCCCAAAAGCCTCGTAGCGTCTGGAAGCGGCCTGTGAATGTTAAATGCCGGTAGCCACCGCTGCCCCTCAGAGGAACTGTGCTGTTGCGTTTTTGACCTGTTTTTCTAAAAACAAGCCGAAAACAGGAATTCTCACTTGAGAAGCAATGCCCTGCTGCAGAGATTCCAAACCCTTGCCCTACAGTGGCAGATGTTTAAAAGCCGCAGAGCAAAGACAAAAAAATAATCCCCAAGCACAGCTTGGGGATTATCATCAGTTCTATAAGGAAGCTGTTTAGCGCTTTTCCCTTTTTCTATGGTAATGGATCGTGACTGGCTTTGGGATGGCGCAAGCGTGAGCTTGTGCCTGCGTTTTAAGGCTACTTTCCCAAAAACAGCCCGGAAACAGAATAGCCTATAGGCACAAGCGAAGGCTTGCGCCGCAACTTGACATAAAAGCTCTAAACAGCTTCATGGGTTAACGCTTAGCCGTGGCTCTTGAGCTTTCCGCTTGCGGCGGATACTTTGCTAAGATTTGGGTTACAATTTCCTGTACCTTCTCCTGGGTCAGGGATTTCTCGTTTCCGGTAGTCTCACCGGTGCCACGCCACACCAGTTCATTGGTTTTGGCGTCTACAATGTCCAGGATGATAGTGCCGGCCTGATAGTCCTGTACCGTGGTGTTGTTGTACAGGCGGTTATAGGTGTAGGCGTAGCGGTAGCCGTACCAGTAACCGTAGCCAATCATGGGTACACTTACATAATCTGGCTGCACGCGCTGCACATTTTCAATAGACACATCATAGGCCAGGAGCATATCTGCGTTGGCTTTGCTGGTGGCTTTAGTGAAACCACGGCGGGCCATCTCCGTTTCTACAGCGGTTTTAATGCGCTTGTCCAGAAACGTGCTGTACCTACGGCTGGAGTCGCTCTTGGCAATAGGTTGTTCCTGGTACCAGTTCCAGGTCTTGTACTGCTGGAAATTAGTGGCTTGGTCGTAATCACTGCTGACGTTGAAACTCGGGGCGCAGCCCGTAAAGCCCAATACCAACAGCACTAGTATCATCCCAAACACAGACTTTAAGGTTCTGCTTGCTCTTTTCATGGATTTATACTGTTTTGCAATTAAGTTTAAGTGACAGGTAACCTCCGTCTAAATATAGTATTTCGCAATATTTTAAGATTGGAAGCACTGTCTTTTATACGTGAGTTTATCTGTTATGTGCAATTGTAGCGCAAATATTGTGCCTGCCTTCTCTGTAGCGTGGTAAGATTTTCCAGTTATTTCTGAAGCAGTTGTAAATAAATTGAGCCAACAGGGGCTGAGTAAAAGCGGGGAGGCGGTGGTTTCTGTTTTCGGGCTGTTTGCCTAAA
>NZ_LRMM01000002.1 GCF_001647275.1 Rufibacter ruber
TTTCACGTTTAAAACGCTTACACAACACACAGAAAAAGGGCACATTGGTGATATCGCGGTTATGAGACAGCTTCTAGAATTTGAGCATAAAATCAGTGAGATTATCTGCCCGGTCAAGGTTCAGGCGTTTGCGCAGGCGGTAGCGGCTAATCTCTACCCCGCGCACTGAGATGTTCAGCAGCTGGGCAATGTCTTTGGTTGTGAGATTAAGCCGAAGATAAGTACTAAGTTTAATTTCCTGCGGCGTGAGGCTGGGGAACTGGTCCTGCAGGCGGTGAATGAAATCACCGTGCACGTGGTTAAAATGCACTTCAAACTGTTTCCAGTCTACCTCACTGATAATGTTCTGGTCAATGCTCCTGATGATCTTTTTCAGCTCCTCCTGCGGCGCGGCAGACCCTCCGTTTTTGAGTATGCTCTGCAGCTCCAGCTTCACGCTGTTGAGCAACTCGTTCTTGTTGATCAGGTGCAGCGTTGAATAGGTGAGCTCCCGGTTTTTATGGTCTATCTCAGCCTGTAGCTTCTCATCACGCAGACGGTCAATTTCCTGCTCACTTTGGTTTGTGATTTCCCTGATCTCCATTTCCTTTTGCCCCAACTTGCGCTCCTTGTCCAGAATCAACCGCCGCTTCTCTTTCTTAAACCTTCTGTCTACCTGAAAGAATACTGACCCCACCACCACTATTCCCAACAAAGTATAAATGGTAAAAGCGAAGGGGCTACGGTAGAAGGGAGGCTTGACGGTAAACTTGAAAGGCTTCGCCTCACTCACGGTATCATACACGTTCTTAGCCCTTACTCTAAAGATATAGGTGCCCTCTGGCAGGTTGGTGTACTCTTTTTCGGTTTTGTTGGTCCACCCGGACCAGCCTGTATCAAAGTTTTCCAGGTAATACTGGTACTGGGTTTTCTCAAATTGTTCAAAATAAGAGGCAGCGTACACAAACCTGAGTGAGTTCAACGCAAACGGAAGCTCAGTATCAGTGGCCATGTCTAACTTTCTGCCTGTCAGCAACAGAGAGTCTTCCTCAGCAGAGGTGCTTATCACATGTGCCAGGCGGGTATAATACGGGGCTAAACGTTTAGTTTTGGCAGCGTTGTAATGAATAAACCCGTCTTTGGCTCCAAATATTACATTGTTGAGGTCAAGAACTTGTATGTAGCTCAGGTCATCATTCAGTTGCTCTTTAATATTTTTAAAGAGCTTATCTTCAATACTTGGTTTCCCAAATTTGTCAAAAGTTATTTTACCTACCCTTTCATTAGATATGAAATAGATACTGCCATGAATATCCTGCTCCATCTCCACTACATGTTCCTCTGGGCCGAACAAAGCAGAATAAGCTTTATCTAGTTCAAACTTATTCTTTGCCTTGTTGAACCTGTATATCCCGCGCAGGGCTGGAAAAATCAACTCGTTGTTAATTTCTTCCATATTAATGAGTTGATCTGAGGGGAAACCGCTCTTAGAGTTATAGAATTGCACCGAGGAGATCTTCTGCAGGTCTGCATCAAATTTGATACGGAAAAGTCCTTTATAGCCGTGTGCCATCCACAGCTCCCCGTCTTTGTCAAACTCCAAGACACGTGAAGACTCCTCCAGCCCTTTAAACTGCTGCAAAAACTGTAACCCTTCTGGCGAAGAAGATAATAAGTTGATTCCAACGTAAGACCCAAAGAGGAGCTTGTCTGGTTGATTGGGGACCGCTACAAAATCCCAGGCCCCGCCTTGCGGATAGATCAACCTGGCTATGTTATTCTGGATCACAAACGCCCATTATGGTGGGCCATGAGCACTTGCCCGTTTATTTGGTTTAAATGGTAAACCTGGCCTGTACTGTTAGGTATAGGTTTGAAACTCTTTTTAGGTGTATTGAGATCTGAGACATACAAGCCACTGTTAGTACCCAGAAACAGCTGATTCCCTTGCTGCAAGGCGGCATACCCCGTTCCAGAGAGCCCTAAGGTTCTATCTAGTCTGCTAAAGGGAGAACTCAGCTCTACCATTGACAACCCGTTGTTCAATCCCAGCCAAACGTTGTCCTGGGTGTCCTGGTAAAGGGTGTGGATTGTATTATCAAGCAGACCATCCCGTACAGAGGAAGTGAGAATGACCTTGCCCCGGTTGTCCATTATAATCAACCCTTTGTTTTGCGTACCCAAAGCAAAGTTGCCGTCTCTAAGAAGAATGGCCTGGTTGATGATCATGTCTTGAAAGAACTCTTCATCTTCTACCGCAAAAGGGCGCACCTGCTGCCCATCATAGAGATATATACCTTGCCTAATGGTCAGAATCAGCAGGTGATTCTTATCAAAGGGCAAGACAGAGGCAATTTTCTTCTGAGCAAAAAAATCACCTCCGGGCAAAAGCTTCAGCTTGTTATTTTCTAATTGATAGAGGCCTTTCCCCCAGGCCTGTGTATAAATGTTTTTATTTACCTGAAAAGAAAACTCCTGCGGCAGCCTTGTACTGATTACCTGCATAGGCTTACCTGGGGTGTATTGGTAGATATACTTGACCGTAAAAAAATAGATATGGCCAGCCTGCTCATAGATGCGCCATACCTCATCAAAATTGCGGTAGTTGCCCGGGAGGCTGTCAGCCAACGAATGGTAGCTAAGCTCCCCCGCCTTATTGGGCATAAAATATCCAAAATCGCCCTGGCTGCCTATATAGACCCGCCCTTCACGCCCTACATGTACATACCTAACCTTAGTACCAGTTTTCACAGGATACAAATGCCAGGTTGCTCCGTCAAATTCAAGTAGCCCAAAGTTGTTGGCAACGTAGAGAATCTCTCTATCATCCTGCACAATTCCCCAACTCTGGATTCCTCCTTTGAACTCTTCCGGCTTAAAGTTTCTGATCACTGGGTTACCAAAGAAGTAGTGCTGTGCCTGAAGCGTAGTAGTGCAAAGCAGGCAACAGAGGGCTAAAACAGAGTAATAAAATTGTCTCTTCACTACCATCTTAAATACGACATTGCTATTTTCTATCTTAAATGTAGTGACGTATTTGATAAAAAGTGATTTTTAAGATAATTTTTTACAAAAACTTCATTTACAGCCTACCAGACGCTCTTTCACTGTCTTTGTAGTAGTACTGATGTAGTACCTCAGCAGGGCTGATGTAGTATTGATGTATTGGTTTTTTAGGAGATTGAATTAACAAATCCGTATTTGGCTCCCACAAAACCATGCACCACTTAACAAAAATTCAATCTATGAAGCAAAAACTACTCATTTTTCTACTCCTGCATTTCTGTGGAGTTGCACTTGCCCAGACTACAATTTCAGGCAGGGTGACCTCGGCTAAAGGTTCTGAGCCTTTGCCAGGTGTGAGCATAATTGTAAAGGGGACCACCGTTGGAGCATCATCAGATGTGAACGGCAATTTCCAAATACAAGCTCCTGCCAATGCCACAACGTTAGTCGTTAGCTACATTGGATTTACAAATCAGGAGATCCCTATTAACGGGCGAACCACTATCAATGTCTCTTTACAGGAAGACCAGAGAGCTTTAGAGGAAGTAGTGGTTATTGGGTACGGTACGCAACAAAAAAGCCTGGTGACCGGCGCTATTTCTTCTGTAAAAGCTGAAGAGATAGCCACCGTTTCCTCCAGCAGGATTGATCAGGCTTTGCAAGGGCGTACCGCTGGCGTGACTGTTTTACCAGCTTCTGGCTCACCTGGCAGCGGCATGCGCATTAGAGTACGGGGCACAGGATCAAACAAATCTTCAGAGCCCCTTTATATAGTAGACGGGGTGAGAACCGGCGGAATTGAGTATCTGGACCCTTCAGAAATAGCCTCAATTGAGGTTCTCAAAGATGCGGCCTCTGCCGCCATTTATGGATCTGAAGGCGCGAACGGGGTAGTCATCATTACTACCAAGACAGGCAAAACCAACTCCTCAGACATCAACTACAGCTTTCAGTATGGGGTACAGTCAGTAGGCAAGCTAATGCCTATGATGACTGCGCCACAATACCAGCAATACCTGGAAGAAGCAAAGGCAAATGGCAGACCTACGGTTGCTGATATAGCGGGCGTAGGAGAAGGCACTGACTGGTTTGATGAAGTTTTCCAAACCGCTCCACAGCAACGCCACACCATCAACTTTAGCGGAGGCACAGAAAAGTCCAGCATTCTGGTAGGCGGCAGCTATTTCACCCAGGAAGGGGTAATAGGCGGTGACAAGTCACAGTTTGAACGATATACCTTTAGAGTAAACACAGACCACAAGATTAAGTCCTGGCTCAACATTGGGGAGCGTTTTTCTTATTCAAACTTTAACAGAAGTGCGTTGGCTGAGAATGATGAGTTTGGCGGTCTGGTAACCAGCGCTCTTTCCCTAGACCCTATTACGCCCGTCATTTACACAGGTGCATTACCCGCCCACGTACAAGCTGCCATAGCTGAAGGCCACCCTTTGGTGCGGGGAGCCAACGGTAACTACTACGGCCTCTCTAATTTTATCAGGGGAGAATATGGCAACCCTTTAGCTAGGATTGCCTCTACTCATGGTAACTCTGTTCAAAATAAATTTGTTGGAAACATCTATGCTGATGTGGAGCCAATTGCAGGCTTGAAATTCACCTCACGTTTTGGTATTGATGGTGCTTTTCAAAAGGACCACGCCTGGACCCCTACTTTCTGGTACTCTAGCGAAAGTAAAAATACTGTAGCAAGTGGCTCTGACAACCAAAACAACTGGTTTACCTGGCAGTGGGAAAACTTTGCTACCTACACTAAGAACATAGGGCAGCACAACTTCACGGTATTGGCAGGTACCTCTGCCATCAAAAGCACATGGAATTTTGTTGGAGGGAGTTATGCAGGTCTGTTCAGGGAGAGTGATGATTTCTCTTATGCAGAAGGCACGCCAGATGATAATGATAAAATTGGAAGCAATACATCAGTTAGTACTTTAGGCTCTTTCTTTGGTAGAGTCTCTTATGACTACGCTGGTAAGTACCTCTTGAATGCCTCTTTCAGAAGAGATGGTTCATCTAGATTTGCAGCTGGAAAAAAATGGGGTAATTATCCTTCAGTGTCTTTAGGCTGGGTAGTTTCTAATGAAGACTTCTTTCCAGACACTAAAATCAATCACCTGAAGCTCCGCTCTAGCTGGGGACAAAATGGTTCTACATCTGCTGTAAATCCTGGCCAATGGTTTGCGGCCATTACGCCATCTGGTAAGTATTTAGATGCGGCTGGCAACTATTTAGTAGCTGCTTCACCAGATATCATCTCAAACCGCAACCTAATGTGGGAAACAAGTGAGCAGCTGGACTTTGGTTTTGATGTAGGCTTGTTCAACAACCGAGTGTCTTTTACGGTTGATTATTACAATAAAGAAACCCAAGGATTGCTAACCCCAGGTCAGGCACCAGGTTTTGCCGGCAACCCTGCGGGAGACGTCAATGGCGGAAATGTGCGGAACAGAGGGTGGGAATTTGAGTTAGCTTACCGCAGTGATGCCCAAAAGGCCTTCCAGTATGAAATTGCGGGTAACTTAACAACAGTTAAAAACGAAGTCACCTATCTCAATCCGCTTGTAAAGGAAATCCCGGGCGCAGGTATTGGTACCGGCTACAATGCAACGGTGTTTCAGGAGGGATACCCCATCTGGTACCTGCGCGGCTACAAAACAGACGGCATCTTACAAAACAAGCAGCAAGTTGATGAATATCTGGCAGGCGGCCTGAAAGGGTATGTTCCGGTACCCGGCGACCCAAGGGTGGTAGACGTAAACGGCGACAACCAAATCTCA
This sequence comes from Rufibacter ruber, assembly GCF_001647275.1. Taxonomy (GTDB): domain Bacteria; phylum Bacteroidota; class Bacteroidia; order Cytophagales; family Hymenobacteraceae; genus Nibribacter; species Nibribacter ruber_C. The sequence continues at coordinate 5,778 of NZ_LRMM01000002.1, forward strand.
CCGGCAGATCATACAATGATAGGTAGCCCACATCCAGATATGGTATTTGGTGTTCGTGTCAACCTTGCTTATAAAGGTTTTGACCTACTTGCCTTCTTACAAGGGCAATTTGGCAATGAGATCCTGATGGGCTTTAACCGCGTTGACCGCCCTACCGCTAACAAACCGGCTTTCTTCTTTGAAGACCGCTGGACCGGAGAAGGCAGTACCCAAACCTGGTTCAGAGCAAACACTGACAATGATAAAATCTACAACAGCGATCTAATGGTTTTTGATGGCTCTTATGCACGCTTACGCCAATTACAGGTTGGCTATACATTACCAAGCACTGTAACCAGCAGATTAAAGATCAAGAATGCCAGAGTCTATGTATCGCTTGACAACTACTTCACTTTCACAGACTACCCAGGCCTGGACCCAGAGGCGGGCAGTAACAATGCCAACAGCTTAGGCATTGACCGTGGTACCTACCCTGTACCCAGATTGGCAATGTTTGGTCTAAACTTCAACTTCTAAGTAGAATCCTCATGACAAAGAATTATATAAAATACGCGCTGTTAAGTTTTGTCCTCTTAACCGGAGCTACTGGCTGTGAAGACTTTCTTGATCAACCGGTTCCAGGAAAGTTATCTGAAGAAGGGTTTTATAAAACAGACTCAGATGCGCTACAGGCCACTACCGCCATTTATGACATCATGCAGGCCCATTATAATACCGCATGGAGCAGTATTTACATGGTAAAGCTAATGCCCTCAGATGAAAGCAATGCCGCCGGCAGCGGTTCAGGTGACCAGCCGGCCTACCAAACCTTAGATGATTTCAACTTTGACAGTGAAAATGCGGCCGTAAAGGCAGCGTGGGATCTCACGTACCGTGCCGTTTTCAGAGCCAACAAAGTAGTCAAGAACGTTCCACCTGAAAATGCTTTACGCAAAAGGCTTATTGCCGAAGCTAAATTCTTAAGAGCCTTTAATTATTTTGAATTGGTAACGCTTTGGGGAGACGTACCCCTGGTGTTAGATGAGGTACCGGCGGAGCAATGGACCAGCACTCCCCGCGCCCCCAAAGCCGAAGTCTATGCTCAAATTGAGAAAGATTTACAGGAAGCCATTACCGACCTGCCCCTTAAAAGCGGTTATTCTGCCGCAGACAAGTTCAGAGCGTCTAAGGGAACGGCACAAGCCTTACTTGGGAAAGTATTCCTGTTCCAGGAAAAATGGAATGATGCCGCTACGCAGTTTGAAAATGTGATATCTTCTAAGGAATACGGTCTGGAATCTTCTGTTGGAATAGTATTCTCTAAAAAAGGTGAGTTTGGGAAAGAATCCTTATTTGAAATTTCCTTCTCCTCTATAGAGAGATACAACTGGGGCAACTTTCCCTGGGACAGTAGACCAGAAAGTAACATTCACCTCCAGTTAATGGGGCCAAGAAGTGACTTCTATGTGAAAGCCCCTTCTGATTCACTCATAGGGGGTTGGGGGTTCAACTCCCCCAAGGCAAAGCTGTACCAGGCTTTCACCGCAGCCGGTGATGTAAAAAGAAGAGAGGTGACCGTTATGTCTGAAGCTGAACTAAAAGCAAAAGGCGGCAACTGGACAAACCCTAACGCCTATGAGTATGAGGGCTATTTTCAGCGTAAGTACGGCACCTATTTATCCCAAACGTCAACCACAGATGGTGATGCCGCCGAACTTAACTATGGTACCAACTGGCGTATGATACGGTATGCAGACGTTTTATTAATGGCGGCAGAAGCATACTACCGCGCGGGAAATGCGGGCAAGGCGCAGGAATATCTAAATGACGTAAGGGAGAGATCTGAGTTGCCTGAAATATTCCCTACTGGTACTGATCTTTTCAACGCCATTGTGAGAGAAAGATATCTGGAGCTTGCCTTTGAAGGCTTCCGCTATCAGGACTTGGTACGTTGGGGACTGGCTACCCAAGAACTTGGACCCTTAGGGTATCAAGCCAACAAGCACAACCTGTTACCTATTCCTGGGGCAGACATCAGAATAGCTGGTTTATCACAAAACCCTGGCTATTGATACTACTAAAGCAGTTTCTGCAGGAGCAGCGGGTAACGCTACTGCTCCTGCAGAAACTGCTTTTTCTAAGACAAACAACATTGAAACAACAGGCAGAAGGCTAAGCAGGTAGAAGTCTCTACTAACTGAAACCCACAGGTGTAGGCATATTAAGGATGAAGCATTCCTAACTCAACCAACTACGGGGAATGAGGCCTTCAGTAAGACAAGCGTTCACCTCCCGCCTGGTACTTCAAAACTAAAATAAAATGAAATTTAAACGTTACGTGGCGTTTTGCCTGGGGCTTGCCATGTCCAGTGGGGTGGCCGTGGCCCAGACGCCGCGCTTCAATGAACTGGTATGGGCAGATGAGTTCAACGGGAAAGGAACCTTGGATGCAACTAAATGGACCTATGACCTGGGCAGTAAGAACAACGGCTGGGGAAATCAGGAACTGCAGCATTACACCAATGCCCCTGAGAACGTACGGCAGGAGAATGGCCATCTGGTGATTGAAGCGCTTAAAAAAGACGGGAAATGGACCTCCGCCCGCGTGAAAACCCAGGGGAAATACGGTTTTACATACGGCCGGGCTGAATTTAGAGCCAAACTCCCAACGGGGGTAGGCACGTGGCCCGCCCTCTGGTTGCTGGGGGAGAGCATTACCACCAAAGGCTGGCCAGCCTGCGGCGAAATTGACGTGATGGAACATGTGGGGAGACAACTGGGGCGGGTACAATCTGTCCTGCACACCCCAGCCAGCCACGGCAATACGGTCAATTTAGACGCCACCATGGTACCAGATGCCACTTCGGCTTTTCACCTGTATGCCATGGAATGGACCGAGCAGGACATCAAGTTTTACGTAGATGACAAGCTTTTCTACACCTATGCACCAGCGGTTCAAGATGCGAGCACCTGGCCTTTCAAGGATGACTTCTTCCTCATCATCAATCTGGCCATTGGCGGAAACCTGGGCAGCGAAGCGTCTCTGGAAACCGACGGCAAGAAAAACGGAGTAGATCCGGCCCTGACCAGAGCCAGATATGAAGTAGACTACGTACGGGTGTACCAGAACTTTAAAGAGTTATCTCTTTCTGGGCCTTCTCAGCTCAACCCTATGTCAAAGAAGGCCACCTTCACCGCCAGTAAAGTGACAGATGCTTCTTATAAATGGGTTCTTCCGGCTGGCGCAACCATAGTGAAAGGGCAAGGCACGCCTGAAATACAGGTAAACTGGGGAAAAGCCTCGGGACCCGTACGGGTGCAGATGACCTTGAATGGCCAAACGTACCAAAAGACCTTACACGTAAAAGCCTCAAAACAAGCGGCGGGTAGTTCCTCTGTCCCTAAAAACGTTGGCTCTTCCACCAAGTAAACCTGTTTAGAATCTCCAGATTCCCCACCTCAAATTATTTCATTCACTTAAGCTGAGACAAAGAAACTTACCCTCCGCACGGCGGTGTGGGCGGGAATGTACAGCCTCACAACTAACTCTTTCCCTATGAAAAGGACTGCAATCCCTCTCCTTTTGCTTCTAAGTTATCTTGTCCCCTTTACCTCCTTCGGGCAGAAGAACCAGAAGGTACCTACTGAAAAGCGCATAGAAGACCTTTTGGCCAAGATGACGCTGGAAGAAAAAGTAGGACAGCTCAACTTTGTGGTAGGCGACCTCTTTAACACCGGCCCCACCGTGCGCACCTCAGAATCTGACCGGTTCAATGAGGCCATCAGGAAAGGTTCCATCACGGGCATCTTTAACATTCACGGCGCTGACTATATTGGTAAACTGCAAAAAATTGCCGTAAAGGAGTCCCGACTGGGAATTCCCTTACTCATTGGGGCTGATATCATTCACGGCTTTAAAACAGTGTTCCCTATTCCGCTGGGCGAATCTGCCAGCTGGGACCTGGCTGCCATTGAGATGGGTTCACGCGTAGCCGCCATTGAATCAACCGCGGGGGGGATTAACCTCACCTTTGCGCCCATGGTAGACATTGCCCGTGATTCGCGCTGGGGCCGCACCGCCGAAGGCGCCGGGGAAGACCCGTATCTGGGTTCTCTCATTGCCGCCGCCCGCGTAAAAGGCTTTCAGGGCAAAGACCTGTCTGACCCGCGCACCATGGCGGCCTGCGTGAAACATTTTGTGGCATACGGCGCCGCCGAAGCCGGGCGTGATTACAACACCACAGACATGTCTGAGTACCTGCTGCGCGATGTGTACCTTCCGCCGTTCAAGGCGCCTTAGACGCCGGTTCTGCCACCTTGATGTCTGCCTTCAATGAGTTGAATGGCATTCCGGCCACGGGCAATATGTTTACCATGCAGCAGATTCTGCGCAAGGAATGGGGCTTTCAAGGCGCAGTGATCTCAGACTGGCAGAACATCACCGAAATGGTGAACCACGGCTACTCCAAAGACCATGCCCAAGCCGCCGAGCAGGCCCTGAAAGCCGGCACCGATGTAGACATGATGGGTGAAGCCTACCTGAAATTCATCCCTGAACTGGTGCGCAGCGGTAAGTTTGACGAGAAAATCCTGAATGAATCAGTGCGCCGCGTGCTGTGGCTCAAGTTCAAACTGGGCCTGTTTGACAACCCGTACCTGTACTCCAGCACCAAACGGGAGAAAAATGAGATACGCAGCAAAGAGAATCTGGCCGCTGCCTTTGACATGGCCCGCAAATCAATTGTGCTGCTCAAGAACCAGGGCAACGTGCTACCGCTCACCGCTAATGTGAAGAAGATTGCGGTGATTGGTCCGCTGGCCAACAACAAAGCCGACATGAACGGTACCTGGTCATTCTTCGGGGAGGAGCAGCACCCGGTCACGTTCCTGGAAGGAATCAGGAAGTACGCCAAAGGCGCTGAGGTGACGTATGCCCAGGGCTGTGAACTCTACAGCAACTCCACCTCCCTCTTCCAGGAGGCCGTAGCCGCCGCCCGTAACGCAGATGTGGTGATTATGGCCATAGGCGAAAGTGCCGTGATGAACGGGGAAGGCGCCTCGCGCGCTGACATTGGCCTCCCTGGCGTGCAGCTGGACCTGGTGAAGGAAATCCATAAAACCGGCAAGCCGATAGTGGCACTTGTGAGCAGCGGCCGCGCGTTGGAACTGAGCTGGCTGGACCAGAACATTCCGGCCATTCTGGCCACCTGGTCCCTGGGTTCAGAAGCCGGAAACGCAGCGGCCAGCGTATTATACGGCGAGTACAACCCGGCCGGCAAACTGCCGCTTTCTTTCCCGCGCCACGTGGGGCAGCTGCCGCTGTATTACAACTACAAGAACACCGGCCGTATGTATGAGAGTGACCACTCTGAACCCGGCAGCGAGCGCGTGTACAAATCCCGCTACCGCGATGTGCCCAACACGCCGCTCTACCCCTTTGGGTACGGCTTGAGCTACACCAATTTCAGCTACGGCAAACCCAGGTTGAACAAAAGCAGCATCTCAGGCAATGAACCTTTGGTGGTGAGCGTAGACGTGACCAATGCCGGGAAGGTAGCCGGCGAAGAGGTGGTGCAGCTGTACATCCAGGACCTGGTGGGCAGCACCGCCCGCCCCGTGAAACAGCTCAAGAAGTTCCAGAAACTGGCCTTCGCCCCCGGTGAAACCAAAACCATCACCTTCACCCTCACCAAAGAAGACCTCTCCTTCTGGCGCCAGGACATGACATTTGGCACTGAGCCCGGTGATTTCAAAGTAATGGTGGGCGGAAATTCACGGGATGTGCAGACGTTGCCGTTTACCTTGGCCGCCCTGTAACTACAATTTCCTGTTTTGGGGCTGTTTTCCTGAAAACAAGCCAAAAACGCCAGCTGCACTAGCTGCGTTTTTGTTTTCTATACCTTGATTCTCCCCTTTTAAATCACGCGCTGTGGTTTCTTGTTAGATAGAGCTGAAAAAATGAACCCGATAAAAAGTAGTTGGCCTAGCAAAAACAAGAGGGTCAGTACAGGAAAGACGTTCTCTAAGGCATGAGAAATATCAATTGGCACATGCAGATAAAGAAGCAAAGGGAGTGTTAGAAAACAGTGCAGGAAAACATTCCTATAAGACAAGAGCTTCCCTTTTCTCTCTAAAAAATAATAGGTGCCCGCTAAAACCAACAGCCAGAAGTGCGCAAAAACACTTACTAAAGCGTACGGCGGAAGAATGACCGTATGCCAACCTGGAATCACTGAAACCGCAATGTCCTCAGAAAAGACCAACCTGATAAGTAGGAAAAAGAACAGGTTGAGGTAAATAAGATAGGTTCTCCGCATACAGGTTAGGTTGCTGGCAGGTTAGACATTGTGTTTTCGGCCTGTTTTCTGGAAAACAGGCCAGAAACAGAAAGAACGCCGTTATATTTTATACGCCTGCCGGGCCAGCAGTTTCCAATGTCCGCCTTGCTTCTGCCACACCAGCAGCACGCCCAGTTTCACCGTGCCCGGGTTTCCGCTGTCATTGGTGGTGGCGGAGAGCTGGTGCCGCACAATGGCTGTCTTGCCAGAAACCTGAATGGTCTGGTTGGTCAGTTCAACGGTTACAAAATCTGATTTCCCGCTGGCCAGGGTCTCCACGAAGGTGGTTTTGTCCTCAATTTTACCGCTGGAGTGGCCGTAGCTCAGTTTATCGGTCACCAAGGCCTCCAGCGCGGCCCTTTCCCCAGAAATAAGGGCGGCTTTGAACTGATCTACGGCGGCGGCTACTTTGTTCTCTTGCTGGGTTCGCTTTGACTGTGCCCGGGCGGGCAGCAGAAACACCAAAAAACAGATAACCCATAAAGAAAGGAACCTTTTCATACACGCTTAAATTTAAAGCCACCCCGGCAGCGGACTTCAAGATAATCATTCTTCGGCTATCGCCGAAAGCAGCACATACTAAAGTTGCCAAAAAGAGAGTTAACTTCAATAAGAATTCTTCTATATAGCATTTCAATAACGTACACCTGTTATCTTATTCACTATGAATGTCTTCTCTTCTACGTTCTCCCGCTTAAAAATGAAGTTGGCGGTCCTGTATTTGCTGGCAATCCCCCTCTTAACTGCGTGCAACCCGCCGGCGGCCGTTGAGAAAAAACAGGTGAAAGTGCTGGGGCACGGTAGCGTCACTTCTTACCCAGATTATGCCGAGATCTCAGTGGAGTCTTCGTTCACCAAAGACCGCATGAAAGACGCTGTGAAAGAAGTGCTGGTGGTGACCAATGAGGTGATGGCGCTGGCCAAGAAATTCACCAACGCGCCAGAAGACGTTAGGGTGAGCAGCATTTCTGCGAACAAAGACTATGAGTATGCCAACGGGAAGCAGAAGTTTCTGGGGTATAACTCGGCCCAGTCTATCACAGTTAAAATCTCTGACCTCAAGAAGCTGGAGGCGTTTATGGAGGAGCTGCTCACCCTCAGAATCAACCGTATCCAGAACATCAGCTATTCGCACACTAAAGCAGACAGCCTGCGCCGCGAAGCCAGTGCGCTGGCCCTGGCAGATGCCACCAAGGCCGCCGACCAGCTCTGCCAGGCCAGCAACGCCAAAAGAGGTGCGGTGCTGGAGGTAGCCAATTACCGTACCCTGGAGACCGAAGACCGCGAGGTGTACGCGCAGCAGGAAGTGAACATGGGTTTGTACGGCAAGGGGTTTGGCGGCGAAGGCTTTAAAATCACCCTTGAACTGCTCAGATTCAAGGGCACCTGCCACGTGGTCTTTGAAATAGAGTAATTTATTTCTGTTTTGGGGCTGTTTTCTGAAAAACAGCCCCAAAACAGAAATCCTGCTACCACGCCACCGGCGGCTCGGCATCTGGGTTCCAGACCCGCCGGGCCAGCTCATTCAAGGCCAGGCGGGCGTGCCGGAAACCGTCAGCGAGTTGATGGTACACCTGGGCCAGTTCCAGCTGGTAGGCCAGTTTGTGGTGGGCGGCGGTTTTGAAGCTGGTGCGGCCTATGTCTTCATAGAAAGAGAAATCTGGTGCGCCGCGCTGCTGCCGCCGTTCAACCCAGGCATGGAACATGCCAGACAGGAACAAGGCGTAGTTGCCTATGTGAACACGTATCAAAAACGCTTCGGCGGCCGAGGCGGTGGCCAGCGCCTCCAGCATCTCTACAATATAATTGAACTGGTGCGGCAGTTTCTCATGGGGGGATTGCAGTTGCCGGGTTTTGGAGAACTTCAGGAGCAAAGCGCCAATATAATCGGCCAGTTCGCGGTCTTCAATGCCCTGGCGCCTGAGCACGGTACGGGCTAAGATGTAGAAATACAGCTGCTGCGACACCTGCACCTGCCCTTCACGGGAGAGAAGCGCCCGGGTGAGGGCGTCATTGTCCAGCATCTCGTCGCGGCACTCGGGGTCGCTGAGCAGTTCTATGAGAGAGATACGGCTGCCCTGGCGGGATAAGACCCGCGCCACAAAATCAAAATCGGTGGCGGTGAATTGGGCACGGCAGTTGGCTAATACCATGGTTCCTACTCCTTTCCAAGTTCGTAGTTTAAACGTACAGATTGAATTTTTACCACCCTGAAAACCACAGATGGCTGCATGCTTAAGAACGTAATGGTATTTTAGAAGGTTGTACCGCAGGCATTGCTTCCCGCCTGGTTACAAGGGCCGTGCGTTTTCGGCCTGTTTTCTGGAAAACAGGCGAAAACGGGTTAGGCTTCCTGCCCGTTGCTGAACTGGTCAATCATGTCTTGCAGCACGTCTTTGCCGTAGCCAATCTGGTTGGCGTAGTGCAGGCACAGGTTGTACTCCCGCCTGGCCATGTGCCCGTCCTGCATCATCATCTGCACCAGCGTCTGCAGTTCCAGGGTTTTCTGCAGCCCCTCTTCCGGGATGGTGAAGGTGAGGTTGGTCACGTTGTCGCCAATGGCGCGGGTGTCTTCCTCTGACAGGTTGAGCTGCTGGCCAATGGTGACCAGGAAGTCGCTCTCCTCCTCTTCAATATTTCTATCGGCTATGGCCACCAGCACCAGGTTCTGGAAGAAGGCCAGCTTTTTCTCTTTGGTATCAAATACGTCGTCAAATGATTTTCCGGTTGCCATGTGGTTTGGGGTTTGGTAAGTTCTCTCTCTTACTGGAATCTGGGGGGAAGGTTTTAATGCTTCTTCTATTCTGTGGCAGCCCTCTCCCTATTACAAATGCCGATACTCCCCCTGTGAAGGGGGCGAAGGGGGATGTTGACACCGGCTGTTCACGCATTGCTGATACACACCTCCTCGGAGGGGTGGGTCTCACGCATAGCTGAACTCCCCGCGACTCCCCGTCGAGTCTGGAGACTCGACCCATCGTTTGGCACGAGACTTCAGTCTCGCGCCAGTTCCAGTATTCAACCATCTGCAACACCGCCCGCTCATAAAGACCTCGTAGCGTCCGGAGGACCTGCGAGCGTCTGCGCCAACAGCTACCCCAACCCTGAAAATCCTGCTTCTCATAACTTGAGCCACCCTCATCCTACCCTTCTCCCAGCGGGAGAAGGAACATGGCAGTTTGCGTTTTTTTTCGCGTTTGGCCAAAACAGCCCGAAAACGCAAAAGAGCCTGCCCGGCTTCACAACCAGACAGGCTCATTTTGTATCAAGGTGAATCTATTTACTCCTTCACACCATCACTCATTGAAACTAACCTATCGCCTGCTCCAGGTCTGCAATGAGGTCTTCCACGTCTTCAATACCAACACTCAACCGAATCAGGGAATCTGACAAGCCGCCTTTGAGGCGCTCTACCTGCGGAATGCTGGCGTGGGTCATGGTGGCGGGGTGGCCGCAGAGCGATTCTACGCCGCCCAGAGATTCGGCCAGGGCGAAATAATGGAGTTTCTCCAGTACCTGTATGGCGTCTTCCTGCTTGTCGCCTTTCAAGACAAACGAAATCATGCCCCCGAAGTCGCGCATCTGGTCTTTGGCAATCTGGTGGTTGGGGTGGCTCTCAAAGCCGGGCCAGAAGACTTTCTCTACTTTGGGGTGCTGTTTCAGGTATTCGGCAATTTTGCGGCCGTTCTCACAGTGGCGCTGCATGCGCACGTGCAGGGTTTTCAGGCCGCGTAATACCAAAAAGCAGTCCTGCGGACCGGGGGTTCCGCCGCAGGCGTTCTGTAAAAAGGCCAGCTTCTCAGCCAGCGCGTCTTCTTTCACCACAATTGCGCCCATCACCACGTCTGAGTGACCGGCCATGTACTTGGTGAGCGAGTGCATGACAATGTCAGCGCCCAAGTCCAACGGGGTCTGTAGGTACGGCGTGCTGAAGGTGTTGTCTACCACCAGCGTGAGGTTGTGCTTTTTGCAGATGTCGGCGGCGCCTTTGATGTCAATAATGTTCAACAGCGGATTGGTAGGCGTTTCTACCCACACCATTTTGGTATTCTCCGTTACATACTGCTCAATACTGCTGATATCGGCCATAGACACAAACGTGAACTTGATGCCGTAGTCCTGGAACACCTTGGTAAAGATGCGGTAGGTGCCGCCGTACAGGTCGTTGGTGGAGATGACCTCGTCGCCGGGTTTCAGCATCTTGATGATGCAGTCGGTAGCGGCCATGCCCGAGGCGAAGCAAAGCCCGTGTTTGCCGTTCTCCAGGGCGGCAATGGCGTTTTGCAGGGCCGTGCGGGTGGGGTTGTGCGTGCGGCTGTACTCGTAGCCGTTGTGGTCGCCGGGCGAACGCTGTACGTAAGTGCTGGTCTGGTAAATGGGGGTCATGATGGCACCGGTGGTTGGGTCTGGCGCCACGCCCGCGTGTATAGTTTTAGTTCCGAATTTCATCCTTTCTTATACGGTAGTCTTGGCGCAAGTTAGAGAAATTACCGTTCCTTTTGCAAGGCCGCCCGCCGCAGCCTTTGTGCCCGTTTAGCCGTACTTTGGGAAAAACACCCGATATTGGGCCTGCCTATGTGGAAGAAACTCCTGCAACAGAACTCCGGAACGCTCATTTACTCTCTGCTGCTGGTGGTGGTGCCGGTGGTGGTGAGCTCGGGCCTGGGGTTCTTGCTCTACCGCAACCAGGAGCTCATGCACTCCCTCACCCCCGAGCAGATGCTGCTCTACTACCTGCTCATCTCGCTCACCATGGCCTTCGCGCTCACGCCTACCACGTTTGTGGCCTTGGCTACGGGCTTCTTCGTGGGTTGGGAAGGTTTTCCGGGCGTGGTCATCGCCTACGGCGCGGCTTCTTTGATTGGTTACCAGATGGCCCGGCTCATTGACCAGGGCAAGCTGGAACGCCTGCTGCACCAGTTCCCCAAGGCCGAGGGAATCCGGGACGAGCTCCGGAGCCAGAGCTGGAGCCTGATTATCCTGACCCGTATATCGCCGGTGCTGCCCTTCGCGTTCATGACCTTTGTGCTGTCTCTGGTGCGGGTACCCCGAATGCGGTTTCTGGTGGCCAGCATGGTGGGCATGCTGCCGCGCACGCTGTTCTTTTTCTGGGTGGGCACGCAGGCCCAGGATTTGCTGGCGCTGCTGCAAAACCCCAACGCAGGCACCAGCGGAAAACTCCTGATGGGCGGGCTGGTGGTGATTTCCTTCGGGGGGCTGTACGTGCTGCTGAACCGGGCGTTTAAAAAGGCGCTGGCGAAGTCTGCTTAGGCATTCATCTTTGCTTTTCCGTTTGGGTCAGGGTCCTTCCGCTTGGTCTTTTGGGCCAACTCCCCCCCTTTTGCCCTTCTGGAAGAATCCAGGGGGGCGAACTAGAAAAGCAGCTCCGTTTACTACGCGGTTTGTCTTCAAGCTCTTATCTCCGTTTCTGGGCTGTTTTCGTGAAAGTAGGCCCAAAACAGCGGGGGCTTATGGTCGCTAGCGCTCCGATGCAGGGTGTGAAGGAAATGCTTTCAAGTGATTAGCCGGCGTGGTCGCATAGGGAGGCGAGCCCCAAACCTTCTGATTTACAGCGGTTGTGCCACAACTTTCAGAATTTTCTTAAAAATCTTTGCCCCAATACTTGCGTATAAAGGAGAAAGCTGCTACTTTTGCATCACTAAATAACTGGTCACGTAGCTCAACTGGATAGAGCATCTGACTACGAATCAGAAGGTTTGGGGTTCGACTCCCTACGCGACCACCATTTTACAATAAAAACCGCTAATTCTCAATGAGTTAGCGGTTTTTTTATTCCTATTCACCACGAAAATTCACCACATTATATCTTTAATCACCAAATACAGGGCAAATTTTACAATCTTTAACTTTTTGTAAAGTGCCATTATTGGGTTGAATAAGCTAATGTGCTCAATTAATAAAACGCTTGGTTTCTTTTACAATCAGTACAGAGATGTTTCAGAGTTCGGTCAACATTAGAACCTTTCCCCTTTGCATCCTTCATAAAGCATTTTGAATCTTTGGAAGAGCAATGATCAATCGCCAACATATGCCCCACCTCATGTAAAACAACTTTGTCAAACCTTTTTTTACAATCATTCATACGGAAGTAAGACACCACAGACTGATCACCACCAAGCTTACCAAGCCCCATAATACCCCAGTGCTTTGAACCATCTTCTGTTTCAATATCTTTATTTGTTAATGAAATAATTTTATAATTCTTACCAGCAGAACCGGCAATGTTTTTTCCTTTCAGATGATTGAGTAGAGACTTAGCCACATACCTTTTTCTTACTTCACAAAATGCACCCTTTGGCAGGTTAGTTTTATCTATTATCTCAACATTTAGCCTGTAGAAACTTTCTATTTCATGTTTAGCAGCCATTGCCGCTTTTTCTGAGACATTACCCATTGTAGTAAGGTAGATTACTTTCTCCCGTTTATCTACTAAGTCTAACATTGAAGACACCCAGATTGGTCTATAAAAGAAAAAACCGACTATACATACTAGAATCACTAACGCTAATATTGTTCTCTTCAAGATGTATTACTTTGTATTTAAGATCAGGCAGCTGACTAATTATCGAATAATATTCAAGACAGCAGGTTACTACTTCAATTTCTAATCTTTTGAATTAATCGAAAAAGCTTAGTTGTTTTACATGGCTTGGATGGAATGTCCCAATTATGACGAAGGGATTGTGGGATACATAGTGGTGGATTTGGGTAGTACCCAAGAATAGGTGCAAGTCCTTCGTATTTGCAAAATTGTCCATATACTTTTTACGAACATCTTCTATTGCTCTTGCTTCATTCCCTTCGTGCCGTGCCAAGCAATTCCAGTATAGTTGACCAATTTCCCAATCCTCTATCATCAGGGTGCTCTCCTTACCCGCATCATCAACAAACCGGTAAGAGAATTTATAGGGTAACTTCCGGACTACTTCTTTCTTGCCGGAAGATGTAACTTCAAAGAGGTTCAATTGCTGTAACCTAGCTAACTTTTCTCGGCTCCACTCACGATCAACGTCATCAACCTTGAAATCAAGAACTTTGGTTGGCTTAAATACGGCAAGGGATGTACAGATTCCTTTATCCTTTGATTCGGCTATCAAATCTGTTAGATTGTAATACACTTTGTTCAAAGCATATTTTCTGCGCTCTTTCCAAACACCACCATCCGGCTCTATTTTCCCCAATATCTTTATTTCGGTCTCATGAGAAACAGGTCTGTAACTTTCAGGTCTGAAATCACTCTCATTTTTAACCAGGTCTATTTCTATCCACTGGTATTTCTGATACTGTTGCTCATAGTTCTTTTGACGGAACTGGATCGGGAAAATTCTTATCCAGGTTCCATCTTCTCGGAAACCGGCAGTACAAACTAATTCATCATACTTGCTTGAAATAGCAGGATATGTTTTAACCGTTATCAAGACTTTAGTTTTAGCCATTTATCAAATGTGTTTGATTTCCAATGGAAAATCAGGTAGTCTTGCTACTGCCTCTGCCAGAGGCTTCCGGTGACATTGGCATATATCAGCTTCAAAGCAAGTCAATCCGACTCTTTTAAATTCTATAACTAAATTTAATATTTTTTCTTGACTTAATACACTTTCCATTAAATTTTTGCTTTTGTATTCGGCAAATAATTTATCGTAGTCTGCTTGGGTATTTAAATCCTGCCTTTGGTTTGAATCAATACCTACTTCTGGTATATGGACATACTTGATACCCAAACTCCCGCAGTAATTACCCAATTGAGTTTTAGAGAACCCAAACTTCTGGCTCAATGGATTTTTGCGCACATCAACTAAAACCGCCACATCATTTTTTATAAGCTTATTTAGGTACTCTTCCAAAGAAATGCCTTCGTATCCAATGGTAAAAAGGGCAGTGGTATTGTTGGTCGGTTTGGCGTCAGAAACACGGCATGCTTCTTCCTGAGAGAGTATTTCGGTTATTATCTCACTGTTTATAGCGAAGTAAGGATAATTTATGTAGGTATGCTTTATGAGAGCCTGACTCCCCATCTTCCCATATAAAGCTTTGACTTCAAGCAGTAATTTCTTATCACTTTCCTTCAACTGATTATAGTATTCAACTTTGTCATTCTTTACTAATGTTGCTCCATCTTCCGCAAGCATCCCTTTCCTTATCATCGCCACTAAGTCAGCCTGGACAGAAAATGAAAAACAGCCGAATTTATAAGGAATGAAATCATATTCCTTTTTCAACTGCTTCTGAGTCAATAAGAATAATAGCTTTTGTAACCTTGTCTTTTCTAAACTTCCCTCAAATAATTGAAGCAATGCAAAAATCAGTTTCCTTCTATAGAACATTGAGCAAAGTTAGCATCACAGGTCAGAAATGATTTCATACAAAAGAAGATTGTCTTATAATTGTTTTTAAAGCTTTTCATTTGCCAAAACCATGATTTCATTCCAAGTTACCTTCCACTATTATATTCATCACGAAAGGCTACAATAATAACATCAGGGCGATTTTTTGAATAGATTATATATATAAATAAATATATTTAGAATTTATTCATTTATATTCAGACAACTTATAAATTAATATTATGAAACCAGATTGGGCTAATCAACAAGTCTACGAATGTTTTGATGACTTCATTGAAAAAAGCATTATCAATGATGATAGTTTCATCACCAACAACCCAGGCATATTTACAATAGACAATCTAAACGCTTGTGTGGTATGCTTTGTTGACAACCCAGACCTCAGCAACAGGAATTTTGACGCAAAATCAAAAGACCAGTTTTCCTCCCAGAGCGAAGAAGTAAAAGAGGTTTTTGCCCATTTCATATGGCTGTGGTCTCTATCAGCAACCGATATGACAGATTGGGGAAAGAAAAATGCTGTCACGAAATTCCTAGGCGAAGAAAGTAAGGATAATTTAACTGATGTTTTTCTAAAAGGTGGTATAGGGTCTGCTGGTCAGTACCATAAACTGAACAAGCCGTTCGAAATCTCATATCTACTCTTACTATTTAGGGAAATAAAGAAAAAACTGCTTTTGGAGCTAACGACTGATGTATCAGAAGTCAAGAAAATATTAGAAACACTCTGTTTGGAGTTATATAATAACAATGAGGCAACCACGGTAACTGGTGATGACAAATTGAAAGAAATCAGCAGCAAGGAACTTGCGCTCCATCATATCATGCTGCATTTCTCCAACCCCAACCGTTATGAGGCGATTGCGGCTAAAAAACACAAGGTAGCGATCGTAAACACTTTCTACAGTCTATTAGACAAGGAAGACACGACTGGTCTTTGGGATAATATTGATGAGAGTATCCTGGCTATTCGGCAAAAGCTTGTTGAGATGCTGAACTATGAGTTAAGCTTCTATGACGTACAACAAATGTGGAATTTTGAGGACAGAAAAGAGGATATCTCTATTGATATGCTTTTCGAGTATAAAAAAGCCATGGTCTTCTACGGTCCCCCAGGAACTTCCAAAACGCATTCCGCTAATCGGCTTGCGGAAGTACTTATCTCCAAGCAGTATTTCAGGAATAAGAAGAACCTAAAGGAGTTCATCCAGAATCCCAAATATATTTTTGATAGCCACATCCACCATCTTCAACTACATAGCAATTATAATTACGAGGATTTCATTGCCGGGCTTCATATCGAGGAAAAGAGCAGTGTAGTAAAACCTGGATACCTTTTAAGGCTAATAGAAAAAGTAAAAGGAGACCACCTTCCCCACGTGCTAATATTAGATGAAATAAACCGGGTGGATATATCCCGACTGTTCGGGGAGTTGTTCTCAGCACTAGAATATCGGAATAAACGAATTCAACTCTCCGTGGGTGATTTAGAAATCTCCCTACCTGACAACCTCTATTTCATAGGAACGATGAATGAAATTGACTTCTCACTCGAAAGGATAGATTTTGCCCTGAGAAGAAGATTCTTATGGCAGTTCATGGGCTTTGATAAAAACATACTAAAGCAGATGATCCAAGGGAAAAATGAAGATGCAGGCTGGATTGTATCAGAGACCGATATAGACACATTCATAAACCGATGTGAACGGTTGAACTATGAAGTCTCTTCGTTACCTGAATTGGGTCAGAATTACCAAATTGGACATACTTTCTTTGCTGAGATCATTGATATATTTAAAACCTTCAAGAAAATACACTCAGGCAAGAGAAATCATTTCCTGCAACAACCGGTGAAAATCCTTTGGGAGGTAAGTATAAAGCCCATTTTGCAGGCTTTCTTAGGCAACATGGATAATGAATCCAAAAGTGAGAAAATCAAGTCACTTCAAAGAGGCTTTGTGAATGGATGAAAACATAGTTCATATTGAAGCCCGTGACTGCCTTCCTTTCAACAATGATGCTGCAACAGCGGAAGTATTGCAGCAATTTATAGAATCGCAGACCGGCAATATCTTTTGGTTTTCCTCTGGTTACATACCACAAGACGAGGCTAAATTAGCTGAGTACGACTACCAATATAAAACATGGATAGCGGGTCGGTTTGTAGGCGAAGCAATTTTTAATCATAAAGGAAGAGACTACAAGATAACAGTAAAACCACGGTTCGGTGAGAAAATGCTGTTGAGGATGCTCGAACAGATATTCAATATCCGTATCACATCATCAACAAGTCAGCATAGGAAAAGCGAGGACTGGCAGCACTTTATCAGAAGGATCATAGCATTTATCTGGATACAGAGATTAGCCAATGCAAATCTGCATGGAGTCCCTAAAGTGCAGGTAAAGAAAGTAAATAAGGGGCATACCATCAGGGGGCGTTTGGATGTAAGGAAATCCATCAAACCGCTTTACCTGACCAATGAAGTTGTTTCTGTTTACCGAGAGAAACATATCGATGAGACTATCTCACAGATATTGTTTCAAGCACTAAGGATATTGAAAAGCGATTTCGAATTCGCCAGTATGAGTATACCTGATTCTTCCCAAGATGCAATAGATCAAATAAACGGCACACTCCTAAGCCCGAGACATGTTAGTGAGAATGAATACAAATCTATCCGTTACAAAGAGATATACCTCAGTTGGAAACCGATTGTAGACCTGTCTTGGGACATCATCCAACGCAGACAAATCAGCCTAAAGCAGGATAAGGCTAAGAATGGTTTGGGCTTTTTCATTGACATGGCAGAGGTGTGGGAACAGTATATCAGGTCTTTATTGAAAAACAACCTGATGCGGTATGGTTGGCACCTTAGAACTGAGAAACAGGTAGCTTATAAAGGTTATTTTTTTCAAAGAGAGTTGATTCCAGATTTAGTTTTCCAGAAAGAAAACGGAATAGCCGTTTGGGATGCCAAGTATAAAAAAATGCGAGGTAGGAGTTTTGACGTTGATCGGGCTGATTTCTTCCAAATTCACTCCTATATCCAAAATTTTCTACATCATAAAGAAGTGAAGGCAGGAGGTCTTATATACCCTATTATATCAAATCAGACTGAATTTATAAAGTACAGGAGCCCATACCTTATACATGAGGAAGGACACAAGGTTAATTTTTCAATTGAAGGTATAGAATTGGAAGAGAATGAAGAGATAGATAAAATCAAAATAAGAGAAAAGCAGTTTATGACTAGAATACTTGCTAGTATAGGAGAGTAACATCATGGATTTTATCAATTGAAAAAAAGGCAAATGGAGGAAGACTTTGCTTTTACATTTAAGTAGTCTTACTTCATATATTAATCCATCAACCAGTTGAAAGCATTAGCAAAGTAATTTTCCGCATAAGCACTATTTTCAACTCCACCGTACCCGAAATCTAAGATTTTCCTTTCCGGTGAACCAGGGGACGGTATAGCTAATGCTTCGACAACTCTGTCACCTATTCGGAATACCCTTGCAATAGGGTTTACAATAAGATTTTCGTTACCTCCAACATTATCTAAAACTACGTTTTGTAAAATCGCAGATTGGATGGGATCAACTTGACCTAAACCTCTATAAGCGGGGCAAATGATTTTATTTTCTAAATCAGACAGAACGCCTTTTGAAGTACAAAGCACTTTGCTTATACCGTTGTTAAAGAGTCTACCCAACCCTTCACTGTTCCAAGACTTCGAAACCAAATCAGAATCAAGAGAGCTATATACTTTGCGTTCGCAGAAAACAATATTATCCGAAATTGAGATTCTATGTTCTCTCAAACTAGCAAGAATGTCGGTGGGATTTGGCGGTAGGGTTAGCTGGTTATCAACATAGCTAGAATAGAGTTGCCAAAAACTGCTTTGGGCGCTACCATAAAAAAACCTGACGGAACCAACAGCATCCCGTTTGGCAATTTTTTTATCATTGTCTGGATTTGTGCATTCATACACCGGGAAACTTCCCAGGATAAGCTTATCCGAATCCGCTATTTCGCCTTCTAAAAGATACGGGTGGAATTCTGTTTCTCCAATTGGCATATTAAATTGATAACATTGATGAACGTAATATGGTCATTCTAAACCCAAACCACCGTTTAATCAAAACCCTATAAGTCATGGGTATGTTTGATTTCCCAATCCATCATTTCTTCTTCAACTTTCTCTATGGCATGATCTAACAATTCCTCATCATCGGATATTCCATACCTTCCTTTTATATCAAATAGTGCCGAACCATACTTTTCTCCATATATATCAGCATATTCTTCGCTTTTGCCTTCACTAATTGCCTTTGCATAAGCGAAAGCGTATTCCTCCCGGTAGATTTTATGGTACTCATCAAGAGCAGTTAACTGAGCATACTTGTCAGCGTAGGGTTCTGTTTTACCCATTGACAGTTGTTCATGGTAAACTTTAATATAATTTCTGGTTTTCTCTTCCGGCTTCGCCCATCCGTCACCGTATTTGAAGTACAAAGTATAATACTCTAAAAAATGACCCTCGAAACCAAGTGATCGTCCCCGTACAATAATCTCTTGATTAGCAACATCTTCATTCTTTTCACAAAGGTCTTCATAGGTTCTAAAAACTCTACTTTCTCCACTTTCTGCACTATCAGCAAAAATATGTGCCCAATCTTCCCCATGACCTTTTTGAATTTCGATAATAAAGTCATCAACATACCAACTGTGAACTCTGAGAGCGGATTCTTGCACAGAACCATCTTCTTCAAAATCCTCATCAGTGAAGTTTTTTGAATCGCCATCTAATTCGGAAAAACAGACATCGTAATGTTCAAGAAACTGGTGAAAATATCTTTCATCTACTCCTTTTCCTTTATAGAATTCAAAGAGTTCAACCTGGGTATGAGGAATCCTGTTTTTATCGATCATATCTTTGCAGATTTTTCTTATAGTGATTGGACTTTTATTAAAACGGTTCTATATCATTTATATCGGAAGGAATCCCTTGCTCATAAATTGAAGATTCTATATCAATTTGAATGATATTCCTCTTATTTTTCCAGCTAAGAACAGCCAAAAACGCTAAAGAAACCTCCACCTGAACCTCTTCATCTTCCTGTTCATCATCATGTTCTTCTTGATATCCATTAACACTACTAATCTCATTTATTGCATAATACAATTTAATATCTTTATCGATTAAAATAAGTTTATCCTCTACAATATTTTCCTCTGTTAACTCCTTATGTTCTAAGAATGGCAATTCATCTTTTTTTAATATAAAGACTACATTACTTAAATCATTATATGATGATGGTATTCGAATAACCATTAGCTTGGTCTTTCTCAACTCATCACAAACCTCTTGGAAAACATTGACAGCAACAATAGCATATTCATCATCTACTTTAAGTCTATCTATCCCCTTCAATAAGTTCTGACGGCTCAACAAATATCTCCTAACAGAGGACCATTGAAATGAGAGCGGTATCAAGTATTTAATATTACTTCTTACTATCTCATTTGCAAAATAAGATTCAAAACCGAAAACAGGAATATCTCCATCAGTAAATGTTGACCTTGACAACATCACCCTTCCTCCTGTTATATCAATCTTTTGCAAATCATTTACATCCTCATAATTAGAAATCCTAAATACTTCGCTATAATCTGAAAAAGCTTTCTTTATAATCTGTCTGGACTTATCAATAAACAATTGACGTTTTTCTGCTGATAATTTGACATTCCTTTTTAACAGGTGTATCTTTTCTGATATTTCAGTTTCTAAAGTAGATAAAAATTTAAAAATTTCATCTTCTTTTTTCTTCATAATAATTTCAAACCCCACCACCCTCATTAACTCCTCATTATTAATTACTTTATCAAAACATAATCTAAAGTAACTTAATCCACTTTTCCAATTTTCAAGCTCATTAACAGTACTAGGCAGTTGAGGGAAAGCAGTAAAATCTTGATAAGTATAATATTTATTCAGTGAAAATTGCCTTACAAAGAGTAGAGAAATATAAGAACAAGCCCAATAATTCACCTCATTTCTATTTCCCAAATTATCTAAACCAGGAAAATAATATTGAATATCCAATGGCACTCTCCGGTAATTAATATCATTATTAAATTCATCAAACAACTGAAATATATCAGTCATAGAATTAGGCAGTAATACGTACTTTGGAGGCTGAGATTGAGAATATTTAAAAATATAATTTAATGCATCATACTGTTTACCATATAACAGCATGCCACCTAACACATAATGAAACTCTAAAAAATTCTTCCTCTCAGTATCCCTCTCATCAATTCGCTTTTGATTTAAAATTTTAATTGTATATTCTTCGTAAACAGGATCAATCCTTTTTAAATTAAATTCAAAATATTGGAAAGCTTTAGCCCAATAAGCTTTTATATTAACTGGTTTATTATAATTCAGATTTAATATCCTCCATAACCAATCATAGGTTTCTTTGGAAATACTTATTTCCTCGAAATCCTCACCTAATAACAAGGAGCCACTTACAGCTATATGCTCTAGTGCAACTAGCATAGCATTTTCCTTCTTGATAGACTCTACATTAAGCATATAAATAAATTCATAAAGATCATAAGGATAAACTATTGGCATCGATTTGTCATGTTGTCTGCGACACCTAGCGAATTCTTCGTGGTAAAATTGCAAAACTGATTCCTGAATATGAACATCAGGTTTATTCAATGCATATACCGAAATCTCATTTAATGTTTTTAAATAATATTTACTTGAATCTGCTTTCTTATTCAGTATTTTATATTTTTTAATAATGTGATTAAATAACACAGTTGATTTTCCATTATAAAGAGCAACCTTATCTAACCATATAAAGAAAAAAGAAATCAACAAAAAGGAAAAAATAAAAACCAATAAATCCGCTGAGTTACTAACAAACCAATTATCCTCCCAAAGTATTGGTTTTTGTTCGAATATTAAACTAGCAAATGAAAGCATTGTTGCTATCAACATAATTTTGAAAACAGAGATCTCAAAATCATAACCGAAAATCCTGAATGATTTAACTCTGTGCGGGAATTCATCTCTAAATAGCTCAACGAGATAATTAGATGAATATTTATCCCCGATATTAGAAATCTTATCAACAATTATAGGATATGCTATCCCTAAAATAGCCACATCGATAGCAACACAGATTTCAACTATATTATTTAATGTCATACAATACCTTCAATTGTCAAAACTATAGTAGGGGTAAATTATTTCAACACTAAATAGTATCTTTTAGGATTTTATTTCATTCTTATTAATTAGAATCCCAGTTTCCTCCATGGTTAATATTTTCGAAGACTCTTCACCATACATATGTATACCAGAAGTACCACCAGAGACTACTACCAAAGTATCTAGAATAGAAGAAGCTATTGTTCCGGTAACACCGGAGGCTGCAACAGTTAATGAACCAGGTTTCGGTGTTATAGTGAAATAAAGCGGTGATAATGGGTATCTGGTATTTATATACTCTGCTACAGAATAATTTTCAGAATTTAAAAAGGAAGTGAGTTGAGCAGCTAATTCATGTGATAAGACACTGCGATAAGGAGTATAGATATTAGATAATTGATTAGGGTCATGCTTTGCACTCATGAGAGTACCATTACTGTCTGCCGAAAGTATAAGTTGTTTGAATGCTTGAAAGTCCATTTTTTAAGTTTTTAATGAGTTGCTAAATTTATGTTAATAAATCTTATTACCCCTAAATAAGTTTACAACCGATTTTCTTTAATAAAGAAAACGAATGTATTCTTAACTCACGCACCACCATTTCCAGATAGCCCCACATTCGCAGCAAAAGCATAGCAAAAAGTAAAATAACTCTGTTAAATATTCAAAGTAAACTATTATATTTGCACAACGAGATATTTAACTACATTTCTTACCTATGCTAATTGGTTACGCCAGAGTTTCTACGCTTCTTCAAAATGCTGAACTTCAAAATGACGCATTGACTAAAGCAGGCTGCGAAAAGATTTTCACAGATAAAATTTCGGGTACTGTATGCGAAAGACCTGCTTTATCAAAGTTGAAGGAAATTTTACGGAAAGGTGACACCCTAGTGGTTTGGCGATTAGACAGGTTGGGCAGGTCATTGAAAGACCTTATAGATTGGATGAATTATTTGGAGAATGAAGGTATCGCCCTGAAAAGCCTGCAAGAATCGATTGACACTAGCACAGCCACTGGTAGATTGGTATTCCATATATTTGCCTCCATGGCTGAATTCGAGAGGAACCTTATAAGGGAACGCACGATGGCAGGTCTTGAATCCGCTAGAGCCAGAGGAAGAACCGGTGGTCGACCTAAGAAGATGAGCGAAGATAAACGGAAACTCATGGTAAGGCTTTACCACGAGAAACAGCATTCTGTAGACGAAATCTGTCAAATGATGTCTATTTCCAAGCCAACTCTTTATAATTATGTAAAAGGCGCTTTAGCAGAAAAGTAAATATTAATCAGTTTTTTGTTGAGGCTCTCAGTGATTCTGCTAATCGGTTTGCCAATGTCATTATCTCTTCCCTCCTAGCTAGGTTTTCCAGCCATTCATTAGGGATACCTTTAAGACCATAGATCAGTGAAGTTAAGCCACTAGTAACAGCTGATGTTGTATCTGTATCAAGTCCAAACCTCACTGCTTTCAAAGCCGCCTCTTTGAACGATTGCGTAGTAAGAAGGCAATAGACCGAAGCCTCTAAAGTATCAATCACATAACCCGAAGAGTTGATCAACTCTTCGGGAAGTTCAGCAATATTCCCACTGAAAAGAATATCAAAGTGCTTCAACTCTTTGTCTTCAACATTAATTGTTTGCAGGTACTCCCTAACTATAAGGTTGGTTTGTCTATAGGCTTCAAACTTACAAATTCCTGAAAGCAAATATCGAGCGAGTTCTAGATAGTAAAAACAGCTTATTACCGACCGAATGTGGGCATGGGTAATACCGCTAACTTGTTTTGTCAGTTCGAAGCGCTGACCTATCTCCATATCTTTTGTGTAGAAGATCAATGGTAGTATACGCATCAGGCTCCCGTTACCATTGCTGTATACATCTGAATCACCGCTACACAATGGAGATACGCCATCTCTGAGGCGGTCAATGGCTTTTCTGGTAGATATACCAATGTCAAAAACCGTTTTCCCATCAGCAGCCCAGAGCCCTTCGAAATACCACCGGACAAACTTATCCGCAATATCTTCCAAGTTAAAACCATTGCACAGGGAATCTGCCAGACAAAGGGTAAGGCAGGTGTCATCGGTGTATGTTCCCTTAGGTTGGTTATGGGTACCACCATTCCAGTCAATAATTTCCGGGAACATTTCTCTGATTTCGCTCCGGCTAAGAAATTCATAACTCCTGCCTAAAACATCACCACAGCTAAGACCCTGTAATGCCGCCCCTATTTTCCCAGGTAAATAATTTGAGTCCATATGTGAAGATATTATCTAAATCAGTTAATTTGATCCTTAACCCTAAAATTTAGGTGTGCCAACCCTGCTCAATCAGGTAGTCTCCAATTGTTTATTCAAAGTTTCTTATTTTGAAACAACATAATCATTGTTAAAATGGCTTACTATATTAACACTAATGAGGAAAATGAAGTTATTAGAGAATTTAAATTCAATGCATCATATCCCAATTGGTCGATAGGAGATAAAGAAAAATATCAAAAAGCTTTTGATGCTAAATATGGGGTAGGGGCATCTGTATTGCTTTTAAGAAAAAACCTTCCATATATCAAAGAAATTTTTGGAAGTACAATGCCTAAAAATGAAATGGCTTATCTTGAAGAAAAAGCTTATCCTAAATTCATATTAAGTAGGTGGGAATCATTAGATCATGACATTTTGCCATTTATAGACAAAGATGATATTATTCATAATGATGAATACTATATCATTTTGAATAATGGCACCAGGTATGATATTGTTTATGACTTGGCTGATGATTATATTATTGATCCCCACAAACAGGAAAGGGAAAAATGGAATAGCGAGATATAATTAGTTTAAGTACGTTGATTTGTATCCAAACAAATCCTATTAAACATGAACCTTTTCTTTTTATATTTCCTTTCGATAGATTATGTTGGCGATATCTAATCTTGTATGGTTTAAAAGTCATTCATCAACCATCTAAAACAGTTGATTGATATTTTATCCAATTCTTATAAAAAGCTTTAATTCTATTTAGTAGTTCTTGATAACCAATATCAGTGTCTTTTATGTTTTCTTGACCAGATTTCTCACTACCTGACCATTTTTCAAGCTGCCAGCCAAAAGTGTTAATTCTGATTTTCAAGGCGTGCCTCCCCCGCTTCACTTCAAGATAGCCACCTTTGGACTTTATGTATTCACTATATATTCCGTTGTCCTTCAACTTTTTACAAAGAGTTGCAAGAGTATGAAACCTGGTAGAACGAATCCCTCTATTCTCCACAGTCTGAACCAAATCATTGAAGTACTGGTAATAATCCCCCGCCTCTTCGTCATCGTGATAGTGCTCTGACAACAGTTCTTTTACATTGGAGAAAAAACGGCTTAGGATCACCAGTTTGAATTCTGTTGTCTTCTTGGCTTCACCGGTAGGCTCTTTCCTGAAAGGTGAAAGCACAAGAAATATATGTTTTTTGTTAGGGTATGCTGATTTTGTAAACTGAATGTACTCTTCCAGTGGATTGTTCAGTTCATGGTTGATTTTGAATTCTATACAGATAACAAAGTCATTACCAATGATCAACAAATCAATCCTTTTGCCTTCACCAGTTGGCTCTTCCACCTTAACCTTTATAGAGTCTGGCATTAAATCAATTTCTGATGTTCGGTCAATTTCATTGCCACCAATTCTTTGCGATCCGGGTTCAGTTATAATATCAACGGAAGGTTTAATTCCTAACCATCGGGTTTTTAACAAAGCCCTGAGGAAAAGGATACCTAGTTTGTGTTTTTCCTTGGGTCTAAAGAAGAAACCAAGAACTCTTGCGAAAGGCACCTCTCTTTCGTTTACTTTCAGAATTTCCATAAACGTCTTCCGAGGCTCTTTGTAAATAACTTTATCTATAACATCCATTATTTCATGAATAATTAAGTGGTGCTTTGCCAAATCTTGCTTCTGATTTAATATTCCAAGAGATACAGTTCAATACGCCTCCCTCGTTAGCGATTTCATTGCTGTTGACAAGGGCAAAGTTGTAATTAGGGAAAAGGCTCTCCATCTGCTTTGCAACCACATCATCTTCCCTTATCCCAAATGTGGGTAGGATAATGGTACCTTCCATCTCTAAATAGTTGATGTAGATCCCGTTTGCCTGTATTTTTTCTCTGTTGCCGTAAGGGTTGTATGGTATTTCCACCCAGTCTAGCTCTGCATTGTGCAGCGCCATCCTGAATGTAGACTGGAATTCGGATTTCTCTTTTGAGTAGTCGTTTATCAGTACCGTTTTATCATCCAGAAAGCGCACCATTCCGTCTGCGTGCCCAATCTTATCGGCTTTATCGGTTGGAACAAAAATGAGATGGTCAACCTCCAAGTATTCTCTCAACTCCCGAATCAGCGTTTTTTCAGGTACGGTTGGGTTTTCCCTGAAAACTTTGTCACACATTATTACCCTATCCTTGCCTCGTACAATATTGCCACCGTCTACCAATAAAGGTGACTTCTCTGGTACAATTTCCAATGTTTCGCAGATAGCATCAACGTCTGAGATTGTCTTCCTGAGTTTTATGGTCTGGAGGTAATCTGGATAATAAACGAACTGCACAAAACGGTCAGAGGCAACCTGTATAGGCATATAGTCTACTGCCCAGACATCCTTGGTTCCTGGCAGAAATGCATAGTTTACTTCATTCTGCCTCAGTACATTTTCCAGACTTTGGCAGAATGTTGGGTAGAACTGCGGCAGGGTATCTGCAAGGTAAAGCAGATTTGTTTCACTGTCAGTCACCATCCTTTCAATCAGAAATTATTTGGGTTAACCCCTTTGCTCACTAGCCACCCATGGTCAAGATGGCAGAAATTTGGCTTGTTAATAGGTACAGCATTGGGCAAGCCGTTCCACACCCAACAGTGAGCCAGTGACCAGGCACGATGCGGATAGGCTGGCAGGTTTGACCCAAAGCCGTTCGCAGTGGGTGTGAAAATGGAGCAGGCGGCTGTAGGAGCAATCCTGGCGATGATGGAATTTTTTAAGGTCAGCAACCAACCGGTAGGCTTGAACGTGAAATAGACGTGCTTTACGGATTTTGTGGAGTTAATGAAGTCCACTATGGAATCTACATTGTCATCAAGCCAGCCATTTCCGCCCATTATATTCAAATGAGTGTCTTTATAGTCTTCCCATATATATTCATTGTTTACCAAGATGGAGCGTCCCTTCTGCTCCACCGGAATATTCGGTCTTGTACCCTTTACCACGTCAGCGAAAGTGATACCACCTTTCTGGCAGATTTGGAAGATTTGTTCCAGGTTTGGGACATTGTTTAACGCTGTTCTCCTTCTTATTTGGGTATTCCCGTTGTGAAGGAAAAGGTTCGCCATGATAGTCCACATGTACATTCCCCTACCGTAGAAGAAGTCCGCATTATTCCAGTCCCATCCATGGTTGAACGTTCCTATGACAATAACCTCCGGCTCATAGGGGATAGTATCCAAAATTGCGCTATGGGTTTCGAACCCATTTCCCCAATTGTAATTATAGAATCTATGTAAAATTGGCATCTAATTTAAGTTGCAGGGTTATGGTTTCAGAATTAAATAATGTAGCTGCTATTAATTAGCATTTGTTGTAATTAGTCGCCAGAACTCAGCAGTCTTCACTATTTGGTTAACATATACTGCTCTTTTTTGCCTCCTATTCGCTGGGTGGTAAACATCCATGAATAGCTTTCCATCTTTCATCCAAACTCCACATGTATCGAAGCCCTCCCTTGGACTAACTAAGTGCTCATCTCTAATCTCAAACATTTCCCTGTAAAGATGGAATGTTCCGCAAAAGATGTGTATGTCAGGTTGTAAGGTAGCAATCTGTTGTTGGATGATGCCTTTACAAGATTCAAAGCTTTGGGCAAGGTTCTTCCAAACAGTGTGGGTGCCAGTGACGGATGGAAATTTGTTGGCATTTATTATAGCAACTTTGTTTATAACGTCACACATTTCAGGTTTATCCCTGATGTACGGCATCTCTTCCCAGGTCAGGAACCCATTCAATATACCATAACTGGCGTAGATGATTGGGTGCCATGTTGGGGTGGCTGCGGTACGGAAGAATTCCCAGTAGGCATCTTCCTGTCCGTAGTATTTCTTTATATGCCAACCTTCTTCCTCATCAGTATAAGCCTCTTTTAAGAACCAAGCTATTTTAGGACTGCTTTTAAAATATTGCTCCCCATCCACGACACCGTCAATGATGGTACCGGAAGGGAATAACTTCTCGTATGCTTCGATTTCTGCCAATGACATAATTTTCTGGTTTTAGTTAAGCCCATAGGCTCTGGTTCCAAGTTTCCTCATGTATAAATATTCAATAGCAACCACTTCCTTTTTGGAGAGGTTGGCGGGAAGTGTCTGCAAAATGGAGAAGCGGAAGTTTCTCCCGTAGCCAGGGTTAGAGCAAAGTTCAATTAGCTTTTTGTTGTTCCCATGGGAGTTATAGGCGTAGTTGCACCAACGCTGCCAGATTCCTTCATTACCGCAGGCAGAACCCACGTATTGATTGCCAGTCTGGGAGTCCAGTATAAGATAGATTCCGTTCACGGCAGAGAGATGGCTTTTCCAGTCCTGGTTCGCCTCTGGGTTCTGGGTCAGCTTTTGAAGTTCATCAAAGTCCAAAACGAAGTTCAGAAGACCTGGGAAAGAGCCTAAGTATCCATTGGGCAGAATCTGTACAACCTCTTTCGGCTGTTTATGGTACCACTGGTGCCATGCAATTGAGTTGTCACCCCAGTCAACCACGACACGGTCAACGAGGTAATCAAAGCCGCCTACCTGCTCCAAGTCATAATAGAATGATGTTTCCCGTTTTTCTACCCCTTTCACCTTGAATATGCCGAACAGCAATGATTTCGTGCCTTTCTGCCCCACAAAGGAAATAATGAAGTCGCAGTCTTTGAACACTTCCTTGCTCTGCTCTCTCTGGTATTCCAACAGACTGGCTTTGTCCTTGATCAAATCACGGTACTCACGCCTGTTGTCTTTATGCCGAACCATTTTCACCTTCGCATTCTTGAACAAGTCACTCTTCAAGTCAAGTAAATCTTGCAAAGTGAGTGTCGTTGCTGTTATGGATGGGGAAGGTTCTTCATAAGCCGGTTCAACAAATTGAACCGGTAATTCAACCTTCTTGCCACGGTAGATGATTTCTATCAGGTCAACGATAAAAGTCAGAAGCCTGCCCCTAAGGAATTCTGGGTCATTTATAAAAGTGACAGGCTCAGGGAGAGAGTGCAGATGTTTATTGCAGAGTCCGGCTTGATTGAGACTCATTCCCATTTCAGGGAGCCAACTGATGTCTACCTTATGGTACCTTTCAAACAGGGTAATTAGCAACCTATAGAGTAGGGTATAGGAGTTGTAATCTGACATCCCTTCTTCAAGATCACGCTTTTCCAGTTTCTTGGTAATCCCAAGGTTCTCAAAATCTATCTTGAAGTGCCT
Organism: Rufibacter ruber; assembly: GCF_001647275.1. GTDB lineage: Bacteria > Bacteroidota > Bacteroidia > Cytophagales > Hymenobacteraceae > Nibribacter > Nibribacter ruber_C. Next base: position 35,178 of record NZ_LRMM01000002.1, read on the forward strand.
TGACTGTCGCTTGTATGACATCTCAGCACGCTCCTTTGCCAAGGGGTTGCCGTATTTGAAACTTGAATAAGTGATGGCTAAGTTACCCAGGGTAAGACCCAATGTTGGTTCTATATCATTTGTTAGATAAGCCCCGAACTCGTCCAGTGAGGAAAATAAGACTATGTCAGAATAGTAATTGGCACCTTTGGCATGTGCGAGAGCCGCCCCGCTGATGTTCTGCGTTCCGAATTCTGTTTCTTCCTTGAATTTCCCAGTTCCACGGAATTTCAAGGTTACCGCATCAGTGCCAAATACTGCCAATTGCAGGTTGGATTTCGGGCACTCCCAGAAATCATCTTTATTGAGCAATAACTCTACTTCTTCATCTTGGAGCAGGCACTCTGGACAGTAGCCATCATTAAGGATAAGTTCCATGGTTTGATATGGATTAGGAAGGCAATATTGGGATTTCTAAATATAACAAACCTATTCAACTATCTACGTAGTAACTTTTACTCATTCATTTTAGGATACACCTTCTTCAACATCCAGCTCTTGACCAACTGCGAGAACTCATCACTTACTATGATCTATGAGAAGATTTCTTGGTTGAGTTCCATGAGTTGAATTATTTAATTCAGGATTCGTTCAAACTAACTTATGCCATTTTCTCTATCAATTTCTAACTTTATCAGTCAGAGACTTTATTTCATTTTTGGTTTCTGATAATTTATAAACTCATTACTTAGGAAACTTTCATTCACTCAGATTAATCCTGAAACTGTTTCCATATTTTCGATCTAACTAATGGATTGTTGGCACGGGTAACTGCCATTCTTCAAAAGCCTTTACTAATTCATTCCTGACTTTTTCAAGTAATGGCTCGGGGGCAAGAATAGAGTCGTGGCGGGGAATTATTTGCGTCACGCCCATATCAAGTAAATTTTTGACACAGGTGTTAATTATAATTTCACTCTCTATTCTTTGCAGAATCCACATCAGGTTGGTATACGAACCTTTACCTTCAAAATTTTTTATTGATGGGTTATGCTGGCAATATCTTGATTTGATAATATTAAACCCTGCCCAGACGTCAGGCAGGAATGATTTAAATAAGTCACTGACGAAGTCATTAGAGGCTTGGGTTCCGAAAATAACATAGAGAAATGCCTTCTTGGCTGCATCCCTATCAGATGCCTTGGTAAAATTGAACAGCTTTTTCTTCTTATTCGCCTTACCTGCCTCGTATTCATCAAGTTTAACTTTCCATATAGCCCCCAAGCTTAATTCAAGATGTTTTGTCCATCGTTCATAGATTGTTCCTTGTTGGCACATCTCCTTATAATTAAACCAGTCTGTAGTACTGAAATTAATATCCGCAACTAAGTCAGATGCCTCAGGAAGCAGCTGATAAATTACACCTTCATCAATTATGGAGGATAGAAAAGGCTGGCAGTTCTTTATGTCTACCTCCCTACATTCATAGGCTTCAAATCCTTTAAATCTTAGGAGTGGGTGGCATAATTTTCTTAACGTAAGCCAAGGGTAATGCAGCCTTCCATACTTATCTTGGTGATACCATTCAATGTCACGGCTGTTGACCTGAGACAGGTACTTTAGATATGAGTAGTTGTTCTTCTCGATATTTAACCCATAGTCGGAGATTAACTTTCTCGCCTCCTGTGTATGCAAAGCCAAGTAAACATCGTCAAATGAATTTATCAGACTTTCCAGTACACTATTACCAACATTTTGAACAAATCTCTTTCGCTTCTCCCTCCGGTAATGCTTTTCAGCATTGATTGCCTTCTTATCATAGACAACAACCTTCTTATACAACTTGTTGCCGATATCGAACAGATCAAGCTTCAAGTAGCCAAGTGGTATTCTAAAGCCTCTTGTATGACTGTATTGAGGGTTTTCCGGGTTATGGTAATGGGGCGTAAAATCTAACCAACCATTTGTTACCAAAAAGTTGATTGTCGCAGAAGCTTTCTTCTCCCCAAGAATCTTCTCCACAAGATGAGAATGAATGGGGATATAATCCTCATAGGAGAATATAGTATTGTGCTTCTTCCTATAGGAGTTGAATATTACTTTGTATAAAATCAGTACCCTTTCCTGTAGACCCGACCCATGCAATAGGTTATTGAAAGTCTGGGCTGATAAATGGTACGGTAGATAGCCATACGTAAAAGGCTTTTGTTTCTTATTCATTTATGATATCCTTTATGATTTGCCTCTTATAGAATCTCGAAATGAGTAAGTTTTAATTTTTTTAATATTTATTTTTAAGTCACAAAACATCGGGAAATTAAACCACCCCTCTCCCCCCCTTCTACTCTACTTCTTCAGGTTTCCGATGTTTTATGTTAATCTTATAATATTAAAATCGTGCCGGGGCGGTCACAGACCCCGGCACCTTGACAAAGATTAAATGAGTTTAATTTTATGAATTAAATTTCTCATCTATAACTCCACCTTTTCTTTTACACCATCTTAAAATATAATGGTCTGTAGTCTTATTCATTAAGCACTTATAACAGAAGATTGATAATTTATCCAATCCTTATAAAATAATTTGATTCTGTTCCCTAATTCTTGGTAGCCGATATCGGTGTCTTCAATGTTTTCTTGACCACTTTTCTTATTATAAGACCATATTTCAAGCTGCCAGCCAAACGTATTGATTCTAATTTTAAGAGCATCCTTCCCCCGCTTCATTTCAAGAAAGCCACAGTTAGACTTCATAAACTCACTGATGATTCCGCTACTATTCAACTTCTTACAAAGAGTGGTTAGAGTATGGTGTCTAGTAGAGCGAATCCCCCTGTTCTCCACAGTCTGAACCAAATCATTGTAGTACCGGTAATATTCTCCTGCCAATTCGTCCCCGTGAAAGTACTCTGGCAGCAATTCCTTTGTTTTGGCAAATAGAGGGCTAAGAATCACCAGTTTGAACTCTGTTGTCTTCGTGGCTTCACCGGTAGGCTCTTCCACCTTAACCTTTATAGAATCTGGGGCTAAATCAAGTTCTGATGTTCGGTCCATACCGCCAACTACAGTAACAAATTCTACTTATTGCTAAACTTTAGAAATATCTCTAAATCTTCAAGTGGTATATCAAGCACGCTTTTAATCTTTCCACTTTTTATATTGTTCATTATTTTTAAATAAATTTGATACTCTTTTTTATGTCTTTCAGGATCGTTCAATGCCGAATCAAATTGTGCATTATCAATTAGAAGTCTCCCATCTTCATCAAGATAAGTTGCAACTGATGGTGCATCATCATCATCATCACTATGCATAAGTTCCAAGTCAGGTAAGTTTTGAAGCAACTCCTCTATTTCATCTTCCGCATTATCTTCATCAAGATCAATATAATCTGCCCATAGTTTTCTAAGTTTATGCAAGCTATGAAGAGGTCTTAGGTCAAAAACAGAAGTATTTTCTATATTCAAAAATTCTAAATTTTTTAATTCCTTTAAAGAATCTATATCTGCTACGTTAGTTTCTGACATTATCAATTCTTTTAAGGAAGACAAATTTGATAAAGAATCTATATCCTCAACCGGTGTTTGCATCATGTGCAGAGTTTCAAGTTTAGTCAAATTACTAAGAGGGGTGATGTCAGATATTTGTGTTCCTGAGATTATTAAAACTTTTAGGTTGACACATGATTCTATAGGCGATAAATCTTGAATCGGATTCCATCCAACCCGTAAATCTTCTAATGAAGGAAGCAGCCTTACAATGGATAAGTCTTTCAGCCCTCGCATATTTAACTCTAATGATTTTGTACTGAGAATTTTATTCAGTACATCTTCCTTGGGAGTTCCTCTAAAGCCAATTTCAGCCCTGAAATGGTTCTTCCAGTATTCACTCATTTCTTCCCACTTTTGAAGCAACGGATTCTTTTTAAGAAAGTCAAATAGCGCCATATTAAAGTTTGTAAAATTGTTAGTAAAAGATGTATAATTAATCCCATCCTTCTCAACTTGAATGAGATTTAAATTTGATCCAAAAAAGGTGCTTTCTATAAAGTCTAAGCAGGAGTTAGAAAAAATGTCATTCTTATCATAATCAATTACAGCATTAAAATCAATGCTAGCTTTTTCAATATCATGATTTAATAAGTGAGCAACACCTCTATTATTTAAATATTCTATATTACTAGGAGAAATATTTATTGCTAAACCAAAGTACTTACTAGCTTCCTCAAATTTACCTAGGTCCTTGAACAGACATCCTACCTCATTATAAGTTTGGTCATCCTCTGGATTAGAGTCCAAGTATTCTATAAAGTCCTCTACTGCATTATTTAAATCACCGGTATACTTATAAGCTTTTGCTCTATTTTTAAGATAAGTATCTTTTCTATTAAGTTTAATCGCCTTCGAGAATTGCTCAATGGATTCTTTGTATTTTTTACTAGCATAGAAGCAAACGCCTGCCTGGTTTAAAGTTTGTTCATCCTTTGGGTTAGATTTTAAGCATTCAACAATGTCTTCAATTGCCTTGTCAAAATCACCAGTTTTTTTATAAGCACTCGCTCTATTTTTAAGATAATTATCCTTTTTACACAGTTCAAGGGCTTTAGAGAATTGCTCAATAGAATCTTTATAATTTTTATTCGCATAAAAACAAACACCTGCCTGATTGTAATAAACGTCTTTACTTTCTGAATGAGTTATTAAGTATTTCAAATCATCTATAGCATCATTAAATTTCAAAAGTTTTTTATTAGTTAGTGCTCTTTGATAATAAGAGGAATAATGATTAGGATTTAAATTTATAGAAATATTAAAACATTCAATTGCATCTAAATATTTTTCCCTCTTAAAAAGACTAATACCCTCTCTATATTTCTCTAAGGAATCACTTTCTATGATATTATTAGCTTTCTCTAACTTAGAGTTCGATATCAAGTTTTGCCTAAAGTTATTGTTATACAAATCTTTTGCTTCTTCCTCAGTCCATTGTTTTACCCTCTTTAATCTACCAATTCCATTAAAATCATCAAAGCTACTATGTATAATGAACTTATCTGAAATAACATCTGATATGTATTTACAGCACTCCTTAGGAAATCTAATTATTTGCTCTTCGGCAAACCTTATCACAACCCACCTATGATAATTAAAATAATTATTCCGATAATCGTCAATAGATTCATCTCCAATTCTATAATGGATTGGCTTTCCACTTTGCATTACATATGGCTCATCAATTTCGATGTCAACATAAAGATTTATCAAGCTATCATGATAGATAAAATCTGGCTGATAGGGTATTTCTAAAGTTGCTTCCGGTATAACTCTATTAATTGTTATCCTATCACCAAAGTAATTCACCAAAGTTTCATAAAAAGCAGGCTCCGCATGCCCCTTATGAGATAAATGTATATGTGCCGGTTTAGATGAACGTTTTAGATAATTAACTAATGTGGTCTTTCTAAATTCATTTATAATATTATTGTCATTCTTTAAATTACTTATTTCCTTTTCCCAATCTTTATAACTAGCATGATATTTTTCAAGATTTATTTTATAATTTTTTTGTGCTATTAAATAATTTTTCTCTACGCTAGAGACATGATTAAAATGTAATATAATAAATATAATTACTGAAAGTATTATAAGTGGAAGCAAAAAATCCTCACCACCAACAAAAGTGCCTATACCGGTTAGTATTAATAAGGGAAATATTAAACCAATAGAACTACTAGTATCCTTTCTAGGTTCATATGGCTTAGAGGGCTCTTTGGGAATTGGAGGGGTAGCATATCTTAACTCTTCTAGTTCTTTGGAAATAAAGACTTTGGGATAATAATTCATGATATTAAGGTTAATCCGTCTTAATGATAAATTGATTTGATAATTTTATCTTTTTCAATGTTGGATTATATATTACTTAATTTACCACGTAGGGCTTTTTACTCATTCATCTTTGCATACACCTTTTTCAACATCCAATTCTTCACCAGCTGTGAAAACTCAACGTTATCCATGATTTTGGAGAAGATATCCTGGTTGAGTTCCATGCGTTGAATTACTTTGGTCAGGAACCGGTCTTCAAACCCGAATTTGAAGTTCTCCATGGAGTTGCTCCTGGCTTGCAAAGAGAGGTCTTCATCCAACATCAACTCTGCCTCTATCTGATCAAAAAACAGCTTATCTGCCTCTGTGAACTCAGTCCCGAACCGGTTATTCAACACTTTGATGATCTCTGAGAGCTGCGCCTGTTCTTCCTTGTTCAGCCGCATGCCTGCCTGGGTGGTGCCTTCCAGACCGTACTCACCCTGGTCTTCTAGTACTATATTGCCTTCGCTTATTTTCTGGATGCGGTAATATTCCAATGCTACTTCATCGTCCAATCTTATTCCTCCGCCACTGGTGCTCCTAGGGAGTTTATTGTAGAGAAGCCTTCCGTACGCAAAAAGTTTCTCCATCTCTAGGTCATGAAATGGCATGATCTGCGACAGGAAAGAATACAATCTTATAAAGGAAATGAGCGTGTGTTTAAAATCCTCTTTCTCTTCGTCAGTTGGAATACACTTGAACCGGTCAACGGCAGGATCTACGGCTGCATCCAGTTTCTTCTGCATCTTGGCATCAACCCGTTCCGTAGATTTGAAGTATACCTCGCAGAAAGCATCCACTTCTGACTTCCAGATAATCTGCGCTGACTCAATCTTGTATTTCAAATCAGACAATAAGTTGGGGTCAGTGGGCGTGTCAACCGTGGTCAGTTCATAATACGGCTGAAAAGAGTTCAGGATATCTTCCTGCTCGTTCGCAAAGTCCAATACAAACGTATCATCCTTTCCCTTGGCGGTTCTGTTCAGCCTGGACAGGGTCTGCACCGCCTTCACCCCAGATAACTTCTTATCCACGTACATGGTGTGCAGGAGCGGCTGATCAAAACCGGTCTGGTATTTATCAGCGACCAACAGCACCTGGTAAGCATCCGTCTCAAATTTTTCCGGCAGTTCTTTCTCCCCGAAGCCATTCAGCGCCACCTCTGTCAATTCACTGCCATTGTCCAATACTTTACCGGAGAACGCCACTAGTGCCCTAATATCTGAATAACCTTTCTCCTTGATATATCGCTTGAATTCCATGTAGTAACGCACCGCATGCAGCCGAGAGCCAGTCACCACCATTGCCTTTGCTTTCCCTCCGATCTTCTTGGAGACCACCTGACGGAAATGCTCAATCATGATCTCCGTTTTTTGAGCCAAGTTATGCGGGTGTAGCGAAACGTATTTTCCTATGGCTTTATTCGCCTTCTTCTTGTTGAGCGCAGGGTCATCCTCTATGGCTTTGGTCAACTGGAAAAAGGTCTTATAGGTAGTGTAGTTCTTCAATACGTCATGAATGAACCCCTCCTGTATCGCCTGCCGCATGGAGTAAAGGTGGAACGGGCGTGGTTTTCCATCGGCACCTGGCTGACCGAAAACGTTCAAGGTTTTCTCCTTTGGCGTGGCGGTAAAAGCGAAGAAACTTAGGTTGGGCTGCATGCCACGTGCAAGCATCGACTTGCGGATATAATCTTCGGCATCTTCTTCACCAGAATCCGTTTCGCTTTTCTCTGCCTCTTCCAATGACTTGGCAGCCAGTATCTCCTTTATCTTCTTGGAAGACTCACCATGTGCGGAAGAGTGCGCCTCATCCTGGATAATTGCATAGCTTCTGGCGGGCAGTTCCTTAACCTTGTCCAGGATAAAAGGAAACTTCTGCAACGTGGTGATAATGATATTGGAACCGGCAACCAGTGCATTGGCAAGCTGCGTAGAGTCTTTGTCTATCTTCTGTACCACACCCTGTTTGTGATCGAACTGGAAGATGGTGTTCTGCAACTGCTGATCCAATACCTTACGGTCTGTGATAACGATCACACTGTCAAAAACTCGTTCATCACTGACATTGTGCAGACTGGACAACCTGTAGGCAAGCCAAGCTATACTATTGCTCTTGCCTGAACCGGCAGAATGCTGAATCAGGTAATTTTTACCGGCACCATTCTCTCGGGCATGTATTGATATCTTCCGTACCACATCGAGTTGGTGGTAGCGAGGGAAGATGATGGTCTCGTTCTTATATTTCTTCCCATCGCTCTCGTACTCACTTACCTGTAAATGTACGAACTTACTCAGGATGTCCATCCACGAATCTTTCGCCCAAACCTGCTCCCATAGATAGGAAGTTTTATAGCCGTCTTGATTAGGTGGATTACCGGCACCGTTCTTATACCCCAGGTTAAAGGGCAGGAAACGGGTGTTCTTGGCATCCAGCTTGGTAGTCATATAGACTTCATCCTTGTCTACCGCAAAGTGCACCAGTGCCCTCTTTTTGCCCTGGAACAGCAATTCCTTGGGGTCACGGTCAACCATATACTGACGCTTGGCATCCTCTACATTCTGATTGGTGAATTGGTTTTTGAGTTCACAGGTAGCCACCGGCAAACCGTTAAGACTCAACACCAAATCCAAAGAATTTTCGTTCGATTTGCTGTACTTCACCTGGCGGGTCACCGTGAGTTGGTTTAGATCGTACAGCGTCTCAGCCTCAGGGTTAAGGTTACTCTCAGGCTTGAAGTAAGCCATGCGGAACTTCACGTTGTAGTCACTTATACCGTTGCGCAGCACATCCAGTGTTCCTCTAAGTTCGAGTTCCTTGCATAGCCGGTGGAGTAGTTTCTTCTCCATCTCTGCCCCGTGAATCTGGCTCAGGGTATTCCATGCCTTCGGCTGTGTGGATTGCAGGAAGGAGAACACTACTTTCTCGTCAAAAGCCAGGTCTTTGTTGAAGCTGAGCCTGTCTCCTTTGGTGTAGCCACCTTGGTCAATCAGGTAGTCTTCAATAGCCTCTTCGAAGGTCTGCTCGGTATGGATGCCTATTGCCATGGGGTCTATGCTAATTCAAGCTGTTGTGAATTGATTGGTTTTGGTTGGTAGTCACGAACATCAATCTTACCAGTAACAGCTTCGGAAATCAATGCAGTACGGTATTCTTGAAGTAGTGAAATCTCACTAACAAAGCTTCTTTTTAAGTTTTCTATTCTCTGACATTCTCTTGAAACCGCCTGTGCAATATCAATTTGCTCATTCAAAGGAGGCAAACAAATAGAAAAATTCTGAATAGAAATTGGTGAAATATTAGGTTGCTGACCAGTATTATCTATACTTGCCTCAAACATTTTGAAAAAATAATCAGACAATGTATAATAATAGAGAAAATCTTGTGAGATAGAGCCTTCGGCTCTTAAAATTGCATTACGCTGATTAAGTAAAACTTGCGCATTTTCTTCAATTTCAACCCTTGCAGATTTGATTCCAGATGATATTATAGGACGAGTTAAAGCAAATAAAATATCTCCATTTTCAATTTTAAATCTAAGGAAGCTTTTAGCATATTCATCAGATAAATACTCTATATCCTTCCAATCAATTCTATTGTGTTGAATATTAGTAATCTTTATTACTTTATAATTCCCGCTTTTCAAGAATTCACCACTATCAAACGCTGCACCGCTAATCAATTTAGAAATATGCTTTAGCTTCTTCAAATTCCAATGTACAGGTACCACACCTAACCACTCAACACCACTATTTTTCATAGGGGCATCAGGGTTCAAGCCTTTGGTGACCGCCTCGTTTATGACCGCTGTTTTTTCCTCTTCCAATAAAGCAATCATTTCCTGCTTCCTCTGAATAAGTCTTTCGATTTGAACAGTTTTGGAGTCTAAAAAATTTGCTATAGCCACTTGTTCGCTCAGAGGCGGCTCGACCACTTCAAATGATTTTAAAGATTCAGTAGACAGTTCCTTAAATGTGGTTCCTGAACCTAGAGAAATCAACTCTTCTTTTCCTGCAAATAGCTGATAAAAAAGGTACAGTGAACTAAAACTACCAAGAGTTGTAATTGATTTACAACCTTGGTTAGTACAAAGTTTTGTTCCTGCAATAGCTAAATTACCTATTGGAGCCCTTGTTGTTAGAATGACTGAACCCTCAGGTACCAAAGATGTCCCACAACTATTCAATCCGTCTTCGGTAATTTTCCTTTCAGAAGAAACCACTGATTTACTATCTAACCGACTGAGATCAGATGGAGTAACCCAAACAATATTACCATCCCAAAAATTTGGGCTATTACTACTTGGAGTTGATCCGTTTGTTATGATTCCTGCATATTTTAGCTTCTTATTGTTCCAGTGTTTAGGCACCTCGCCTACCCACATTATTCCTGAATCTTTATAGCTATCGTATTTTTTCACCACCTTCTGCATTAAGAAATAACGGAAGCTACTTCATTGAAAACTTCCTCTTCCAACTTCATGATATCAGCCCGTATGTCTTCCAATGAACGGAGAGGCTTGTACTGGTAGAAATACTTGGTAAAGTTAATTTCATAGCCCACTTTGGTCTTATCGTGGTCAATCCAGGCATCCGGAACATGCGGCAATACTTCCCGCTCAAAGTATACTTTAATATCCTCGGTCAACGATACATTCTCATTATCCCTTAAAGAGGCATCAGCCTTTGGATTGCCTTTCTTATCGGTCACCACTTTACCCTTTTCATCACGCAATGGTCTCTCGATGGTGATACGGCTGTAGCCGAAATCTTCATTATTGAACAACTTAGAATGTTCCCCCGTCTTGAAGTCACCGTACATCTGGGTTATTTCATCTATCTGCTTAGGGCTGATTTCATTCCGCTTGTTCCCTAGACTCTTAGACATCTTCTGGTAGAATGACACAGCATTCACCAGTTGCACCTTACCTTTCCGCTCTTTGGTCTTCCTGTTCGTCAGCATCCAGATATAGGTGGAGATGCCCGTATTGTAGAACAACTGATCTGGCAGCGCAATAATGGCTTCCAACAGATCATTTTCAATGATCCACTTCCTGATCTCCGACTCACCGGAACCGGCACCACCTGAAAACAGCGGGGAGCCGTTGAACACGATACCGATGCGGCTACCTTCATCATTATGCTTCATCTTGCTCACCAGATGTTGCAGAAAGAGCAAGGAACCGTCAGAAATGCGTGGCAGACCCGCCCCGAAACGCCCACCGAAACCTTTCTTCTGGTGTTCATCCTTTATCTGTTTCTCTGCTTTCTTCCACTCCACACCGAAAGGCGGATTGGTGAGGCAATAGTCAAACTTGTGGTTTTCAAGCCCGTCATTGGACAGTGAGTTACCAAGCTTAATGTTGGTCGGGTTCTGTCCTTTTATGAGCATATCGGCTCTGCAAATGGCATAAGACTCAGGGTTCAACTCCTGCCCGAACACTTCCAGACGTGCCTTCGGGTTCAGTTCTTTTAGGTATTCCTCTGCCACGGATAACATACCACCGGTGCCTGCACACACATCATACAACGTCTTCACAATACCTTCCTGGGTAAGTATATCACGGTCATTGAGGAACAACAGGTTTACCATAAGCCGGATCACCTCCCTTGGGGTAAAATGCTCCCCTGCCGTCTCATTTGATATCTCAGCGAACTTGCGGATGAGTTCCTCGAAGATATATCCCATCTCCATGCTGCTGATCTTCTGCGGGTGGAGGTCAATCTCTTGGAACCGCTTTATTACCAAAAATAACAGGTCAGCGTCTTCCAACCGGTTGATCTGATCTTCAAACTTGAAGTACTCTATAATCTCTCTGGAACTGTCAGAGAAGCCGTTGATGTAGTTGCGTAGGTTGGCAGCAAGGTTATTAGGGTCAGCCACCAATTTGTCAAAGTCAAACTTGCTCCGGTTATGGAAACTCAGCCCAACCTCAGCGTTCAGGATAGGGTCTACGTTTTGGATGGAAGTATTCTTCAACATCTCGTACTTACTTAGCACATTTGGCTTGGTCTTTTCCAGAACACAGTCCAAACGCCTAAGAATAGTTAAGGGTAGGATCACTTTGCCATAATCAGCCTGTTTGTAATCACCACGGAGCAAATCAGCCACCGACCAAATGAAATTGGCGTATTCTCTAAAGTTTATCATTGTAATCGTATAGTTCGACTTTTGCTTATTTCTGACAAGATAGCTTTTAGCCTGAACAAAGAAAACCTTTACCACTAAGTTGAATGCAACATTTTCTTTATGGTCATGCATAAAAAGAGAAGCGGCACCGGGGAATCCGATACCGCTTCTAGCGTGATTCAAGAATGATAAGCCCATTAACAATTGGGCGGATGGTTAAGTACCATGTCTATTTTTGCTTTCCTTTCCTGCATGAGGAAAGCCGGTGTGAATTTAACATCACCATAAATGAAATTCTCTATATCCTCAAATTTAAACCGAAAGGTTTCTCCATCATCCAAGCTAACGTATGATATACCATAGTAAAAGCACAAGGAAGGGTCTTTCTTACTCCTATATATCTTTATATCGTATAAATCTTCAATATCTTCATCATTACCACAACGGCACGTACCTTCATCGCAAGAGCACAAATCTCGTGGATCGTTTGAGGCAATCAAGTCTATATTTCCTTGTTCATACAATTTGTCAAACATGTCATCTGTAACTTGCTCAGAGGTTCTTCTTTTCTTTTTCATTATATAAATTTTAATTACAACTGCGGTTTATATAATGTCGAAAGGCAAAAGTTTTAAAAAATATAAAATTTATTTTCAGGTAGCCATTCTCTTAAAAGTAAGACTGTAAGTTTCTTTAGATAACCTAAAACTCACAATAATCTATTTAAGGCAGATCATTATAAAGCCTTTCAATTTCATCTACCGAATTTTTGATCTTTGTTTCACCTGGAATAGCACCTGTTAAGTCAACCCCTATATTTAAACTATTCACCGCTCCCTCAAAGCCATTAATTTCGATTCTGATATTCAATCCATTAACATCATCACCAATAAATTTGATTACTACACTTTTACTACTCATAATTTATATAATTTTTATACAGTATATATCTGGGTTAAAATCCATATCCGAAAAAATCTCCAAGATTGGTGGAAAAAAAGTAGAAAGTGGATATTCCAAATAGATATATACTATAAAAGAAGATGAACAGGTTTAAAAGTATAAAGGCAAGAGTTAGAACGATGCAGGAATTAGATGTGGCGATCTTGATGCTCCAAAGAAACGGTTATCACTTAAACAAATCTGAGACCCTAGATTTAGCTGTTAGAAGGCTAATAGAAGCTATAAAAAAAATGAAATAGATGGCACTAATTGAAGAACTGACAGATACCGGCACAGCAAGCTATATTTCCACCATCAACGGTGTTACCTATTCAATAATCTTAAACTTAGATGAGAAGCTGACCATACACTATGATTATATGGTTGCTATAGAGTGCCTGGAAGGAGAATTGGACTCCATTATATCCTCCCACCTAAAAAGTAGTATTCACCCGACAATTTCCATCTGTTTATTAGAAACTATTTTCCACCCTCCTCACCCTCTTTTGCAGATACTAAACTTAGTAGTTACAGTCGAAGAGATATCTAATGATTATAATATGATAGGCACTGAGAAAATTCCTATTCAATCTTACAATCAATTTTTAAGTATGATTGACCAAAATTCAATTTTATTTTAATACATAGTTTTCTGAATAAATAGAAGTATAATAATAACAAAATGCTTGAATGCACACAAATTAGCTTGCTATAAATCATAATCCATATTCAATTTTATCGAGACTTAGTGGTAAGTTTTTGTTTTAATTAGATAATAAAACCATTATCAGGGGAATTAAATACATTTACTTTCAGTACACTAGTGACAATAATCATTTAAAGTAAATATTAATTCAAGCATGAATTTCTACTTAGCGACTACCATCCTTTTTAGTAAATTGGTGTATAAAAATTCTGCTCTTCGAAATACACCTTGAAGGGGGAACCTCTGCCCAAGGTATTCTCAACCTTTCCCCAATAGCCTCCACCATTTTCTTGCCGATAAAAAACCCCAGTTCGGTGCCAAAAACGTCATCTCTCACTTTGGTATGCTTTTCTAACATCACATTTTTTATTCTCTATTCTATTCCACGCCCGTTGTCGGTGACAGAGAGCACAAAGTGTTCACCGGAACTAACCGTCATGATAATTATCCATGGCTTTAGTCTTGTCCCTAAAAAAGTTTTAAAAAAGGAATATACATAGAGTTGTTCCACTCAGCTTTGACTACTACTCTTTTTATGCATTTATGCACAAGATGATACAGCATATTTATTATAAGCTTAATAGAAAATTTATTTTTATTATTATTTAAAGAATTTGCAATATATTCACATAGTATAAATTTTACAAAAAGTCTTCCTTGTTTTACAAATAGATTTACAATAAACCAACTATTTACACTTTAAACCTCATTTTAATCATTCTCGTCTATTCCGCAATTCTGTATAAAACATCAACTTTCTTATTATACAAATAGGACATATCAATGATTTGAATTAAAGTATATAACTTTGCAATATGAAAAAAAAACCAACTCAAATTCTATTAACCATGCAATGATTGGATAATGGAACTTAACAAGTACAATCAGAAAGTAAAATTTTTTTAACCTATTAATTAAAAACTCATGTTTAGAAATGTGCTACTAAAATCAGATGGAAGTGTCGTTAACATCCAACCAGCAGTTGTTAACAAAACTTTTAGTTTACAAGAAATGCAATTATTTGTTGGAGGGTATATCGAAATGTATCCTACAAACGATGGCAAAAGCTATGTAATTATGAATGAGGAAGGCAGTCTCCAAAACTTGCCTTTCAATAGGCTAGCATCAGACTTTTGTAACTTTTATACCCTGTTCCAGGGAAGGGGTACAAAGTTTAAAGGGGACATAGTTATTGTTGACCAAATTCTTTTTTCTTAACTATTAAATTAAATATAGCATGGCATTAATAAAAAAAGTTGACTTTGATTATTATTTCATTGGTATTAATCTTGTCATTAGCAATTTTCAAACAGTACACGGCAATGCTCTGGATAATCTAAAGCAAAGATTAGTAACCCAGTGGAAAAATGAAATCCTGAATGGAACATTGCTCCATTATAATGAGAGAATTGATTTAGCCATTGAAAAAAAGGAAATTAAATTAATTGCTAAATTTATGAAGAAACATAAGAAGTCTAGAAGTATTGATTTGGTAGAGATTTTGAAACAGCGTTAATTTGAAAGTCTAACAAAGTTGCTAAAATTCTAAAAAGCAAAAAGGTGGTCAATTGCCACCTTTTCTTTTACCCTATTTCGTAATTCTTCAAATTCTCTGTCAACCCAAACCTTTGAAGTTCTTAGGCGAATTATAAAAAATAAAACCCTTAGAGTTAGTTTGCATATTTATTTTAGGGATAAATAACTAAAACTGATATATTTTAACAGGTAAGTGGTGAATTATTGTGGTGAATAAGCTATAAAACGGCTTTCACTAAATTAAAACAGAATTAATTGTAGTCCACCTGCGACTATAACCCCATCATTTTGAGTTTTTTTGGATCGGGCTTATATTCAAATTTCTTCCGGAATTCTGTATCAATGATAAGACTTCTACCTTTAAGTTCTTCAAACTTGCCCATCAAATCTGACTCAAACACAAACTTATTTACTCCGCTTCCTTCAAAGCTTCTTATATACCCACCTTTGGAATTAGACCAATTATTTACTGTTGCTCGCTCTACACCTAGTATATCTGCAACTTCTCTCATTTTATATTTAGGCTCTGAAAAATCAATTGCCTGACCATTGTTCTTGGCAATTGCTAACCGCCTTTCGTGGACTACGCTATTAACTAAAGTATTGAATCTATCTAAACCCCGCAGCACAAATTCTAATTCTTCATTATCTGTATTTTTCCTACTTCTTAATAGAAGTCTATCATCTAACCACTTCTCAATTAGGTGGTGAACTTGTTTTAACTCTTGGTCATTACTTTCTGCGGATATTGTTATCACGTTAGAAACGGTGCGCATACCCATTTCCAACCTTCTGAAAACACGGTCTAGTTGTTTTCTTCGTATTTCTTGTTGGTATAACTCTTTATCATTCATCATACGGATAAAACATTAGTCCATGCGTCTACGCTCTTCTTTTCAACCACCTGGGAAGACAGCTTAACATACTTAGCGAAATCTCTACTATTTAAGGAGTGACCGGAGATGGCTTGTACTTCAAAAGGTGTCATGCCAAGCATTAACAAATTTGTGATACCTGATCTTCTCATACAATGGCTACTTATATATTTTGCAGGAGATATGTACTCATAGTGCACAACTCCTTTCCTAGTTCTTATCCGTTTGAAATCCTTATCCCAACTATTTCCTATCATATCCTTTGACATTTGATTCTTCTCTTTTAGCTCATTTAGATATTGAATGAATATGGCAGCAAGTTCTTTCAGGTTAGCATTGAAATTTTGTGAAGATATTTCCGGCAGTAATGTTTTGAACTGACTTCTGTACTTAGTTATTATGTCAGCACCAATAGAGTTCATCTTGATACGTATATGCTTCTTAGTCTTAGTAACAAGTGTATTGATGTAGAACTCATTTTGTATTACCTGTAAGTCGTTTTCTGTAAGATTCAATAAGTTTTCTACTCTTAGGCATGTGAACACGCCCATTAGAAAAATATCCCTGGTGCGTAATAGCTTCTCATTATTGATAGGCATACTATACAATAACTTTATCTCATCGTGGTACAACACTAGGATTTGAATTTCTTCTTTCCAACTCTTCCACTTCTTTACGTTTAATTGAACCTTAATCATTCCAGTGTCAAAGGCATAGTTCAGCATTGTTTTAACAATCTTAACCGCCTTACCTACATTGTTGTCAAAGCTGTTCAGGTTTTCCCAATAATATTCACAGAATCTATTATAGAAATTATCATTTATGTTATCCCATTCAAGGGGATAAATTTCTTTAAACTTTTTTAAATTGGTTAGAACGGATTGATAAGATTTAATTGTATTCTTTTCAAAGACAGTACCCTTATCAGTTAAGCGTTTCCCAGTCTTACTATCTTCAATAAATTTTTCAAAACACTCTAGGAATGATAGTTGCCTTACCTCTTCTACTACCACATTTGGCAAAGCACCAGTTTTGATATAAGTTATTATTTCCTTTGCTGAAAGATTAGGATATCCATCTAGGGCAGCCTGAACCTTTTTCAACAAGTCTCTAATTTGTGTATTCTTATCTTCAATTTTACTTAGACCACTAGACTTGTTCAGAAGTCCGTTTGCGTTCAACTTATCACATTTAATTCCTGCGGGTATGCGGATATGTTCCCTGTTCCGGGATGCATAAATGTAAACAGAACCTTTGTAGATTATAGACTTTGCTATCATTAGAAGAATTTAGCCGAGTTGGGATTCACCACACACTTCACCACAAATATGTAAAATTTCACCACAAAATGTAAAACTTGGAATAAATGTAAATTATAAAATGTACTCTAATCGAATCTAAAGCCAAAATTTTAAGCTTTTGTAAACAAAAATGTATATTGAAGCGTAGTCCCTACGCGACCACTTAAAGCCCTTTAGCGAAAGCTGAAGGGCTTTTTTTGTTTAGTAAAATATTAATAGATTGAATAAAAAAAATAAACAAATCCAATATCATGAATGCCATTACTATCATTGCCCAGTTAACCTCAAAAGATCTTATGGACTTTAATCGTCACGCTAATTTCAATCTTCTCTTTCTTATCTTATTCCCGGTTGTAGGGTCATTTTTAGTTTTATCAGTCCCATTACAGTATTTATCACCCTCTACTGCTGACTTGCCTTTTCCATTTGTTCAGTTGTTTGTAGGATTAGCTATGGTAGGGTTACCTGCTTTACTTCGCTACAACATCAAGAGAAACTTCCGAAAGAACAACACACTCCAAGCACCTATCACCTATACCTTTACAGATACCGGGATGTCAGCCGTTGGCGAAACATTCACCACCAATATTGCCTGGGAGAAAATCTATAAACTAACAGAGAACAATAAACTCATTGTAATTTGGCAAAACAATCAGATAGCCAATATTCTCCCAAAAAGATTCTTCTCTCAAGGCGAATTAGAGGTTTTTAGGGAATTGGCAACTGCAAAAAAAGGACCTATAAATAAGTTGAGTAAAATCAAATAAGATCCAACGGAAGCTCCTTACAAACTGCTTTACCCAGATCTTATACTTGGTTCTCCTCTTTTTTATTGACTCATAAACGGTTTTTAATTCCGTTCCCTCACCAGACTCCTCAAATTATCGTTTCCCGCTTAAAACCCCGCCACCTTTCCAAAATAAAACCTACCTTTATCTAAAAGCCACTTCCCGCCTGCCCATGAACGAAACCTCCCAACTCCTCTCGTTCTCCCCTGCCACCACAGCGCTTCAGCCCGAAGACCTGTATGGCATCTTTATGCAGGCACCGGCCATGATGTGCGTGTTCAAAGGCCCAGACCACGTGTTTGCCTTTGTGAACCCGCCGTACCAGGCGCTGGTGGGCGACCGGCCTTTACTGGGCAAACCCATTGCTGAGGCCATGCCGGAGTTGGAAGGGCAGCCTATCTTTGGGCTACTGGACCGCGTGTACCAGACCGGGGAGCCATTCCATGCCCATGAAATGCAGGTGCGGCTCTACCATGACAACTCTAACCAGAACCTGGGCGAGAATTACTACAATTTTGTGTACCAGGCCACCCATGACCTGAGCGGGCAGATAGACGGGGTGCTGGTGTTCGCCTATGAGGTCACCGCCCAGGTGCAGGCCCGGCAAGAAACTGAAAAACTGAACCTGGAACTGCAGACCCTGAACCAACAGCTGGAGACGCGCGTGCAGGAACGCACCCAGGAAGTGCTGGAAGCCCGCGCTGATGCCCTGCGGGAATGGGAGCGCCTGCAGGACCTCTTCATGCAGGCCCTCTCCCCCATCTGCATCTTAGACGGCCCCCAGCTGGTGTACCAACTAGTGAACCCCGCGTACCAGCAGGCTTTCCCGGGCCGGGAGTTGCTGGGCAAGCCTTTGCTGGAGGCCATGCCTGAGTTGAAAACCACTGAACTGCCCGCCATTCTGGAGAACGTCTACCAAACCGGCCAAACCTTTGTGGCGCAGGAGTTCCCCGTCCAGATTGCCCGCTTTGCCGAGGGGCCCCTGGAAGAGATGTACTGGAACATCACCTACCAGGCCCGTTACAACCGGCAGGGTCAAATAGACGGCATCATGGTATTTGCCTCTGAGGTAGCAGACCAGGTACATGCCCGGCTGGCCGCCGAAGGAAGTGCCCAGCAGCTTAGACTGGTGACAGACGCGCTGCCGGTGCTCATCAGCTACATTGACCAGGAGGAAAAGTACCAATTCACCAATAAATCTTATGAAACCTGGTTTCCGCTCAAAGCGGAAGACCTGTTAGGCAGAAAAGTACAGGACGTGGTAGGCAAGCACTCGTACCAGAACGTCAAACAATACATTGACCGGGCCCTGGCTGGGGAACGGCTAGACTTTGAGGCCACCATGCCCTACCGGGAAGGCTTTACCAGACATATCTCCACCAGTTACGTGCCAGACATCCAGGAAGGCGAGGTAAAGGGGTTCTTTGCCCTGGTAACAGACATCACCCATCAGAAGGAGGCGCGCCTGGCGGTAGAGGAGAGTGAAAAACAGGCAAAGGCCCTGGCGCAGGAGTTAGAGCAGACCAATGAAGACCTGCGCCACACCAACCAGCAGCTCACTCACATCAACGTAGACTTAGACAACTTCATCTACACGGCCTCGCATGACCTCAAAGGCCCCATCCTGAACATTGACGGCCTGCTCACCGCCCTCCTGGAAGACCTGCCCCCCGACAGCCTGGCCCCTGTGCAGGTGCAGCAAACCGTAGAGTTGATGCAGAAATCAGTGCAGCGGTTCAAGCGTACCATTGAACACCTCACAGAGATCACCAAGCTGCAGAAGGAAAACCGCCCCTCTACCACGTCAGTGCAACTGCAGGAGGTGTTCAATGACGCCCTGTTAGACTTGGACCAGGCCGTGAAGGAGGCGCAGGCACAGGTCATAGCTGAGGGCATAGCAGGCGTCACCTTCCAGTTCTCAGAGAAAAGTCTGCGCAGCATTGTGTACAACCTGCTCTCTAATGCCATCAAATACGCTTCGCCAGAGCGGCCGCCGGTGGTACGGCTGCGGTACCGGCAGACCTCTGAACACCATCTTCTCTCTGTGCAGGATAACGGGCTGGGCATGAACCTGCAGCGCAACCACCAGCTGTTTGGCATGTTTCAGCGGTTGCATGACCACGTAGAAGGCTCAGGTATTGGCCTGTACATGGTCAAGCGCATGATAGACAACGCCGGAGGCCGTATTGAGGTAGAAAGCGAACCAGGGAAAGGCTCTACCTTTACCGTCTTCCTCCCGCGGTAAGCGGGAACAGGATTGCGCAACCAGTGAAAGCGGAGCCCGGCTGCTCTGCTCAGGAACAGCGCTTGTTGAACCTGCCTTTCCTGTGGGAACGGCTCAGGGCCAGAACCCAGGCCAGCCCCGGAACCGCCAGCCAACACCCCGGCGCCTGAGCACCCGTGCCGCAGGGCTCCCTTTCTGTTTTTGGCCTGTTTTTGAAAAAGTAGCCCGAAAACAGAAAAGCCAGTACTTTGCCCGCCTTCCTGCTACGCAGCAAAAGCAGGTTCTCCTGCTTTTACCCCAGCCCGGTGCACCATGAAACGTTAGAAACCAGGAACGCCCCAGGCCGGACTCTCCCCCAGAGCCGTTGGGAACCCGGCAATCAGGTTAAACCAGCCTACTGCCCGCAAACCTGCCCGCCTTCAGCCACTCTGCGGCATCTTCCTTCCGGGAGAAGGACCTGAACTCAATGGGAGAGCCCAGCTGCATAAAGGTTTCATCTGTCACTGAGAGCGCCCGTACCTCATGGCTCTGCAGGGAATCATTCAGGCGGGCAAACCGCTTCAGGCGCGTAGCGGTCAGGGCCACCAGAAACTTCCAGATGAGTTTTTTGTACGCGTCATCCTGTATCTGGCTCACCATCACCCGGCTGGAGTCTAACAGCAGGTTGCTGGCGTCATAGCTGATCACGTGCTCGGCCACCATGTCCAGCGCCCGCGACAGCTCGGCCAGGCCGTACTCAGATACGTTCGGAAGCTCCGCCGAGAGGATATCAAAGGCGGGGTTAAAATCAATGGTGATAAGCCAGTTCTGGTAAACAATCATGGGCGTTGCCTGAATTACGCGGCGGCAATAGTACGCAGAAATTGTTGATCAGTTGTTTTCTCAGATGTGAAAATATTGTTCTTTTTTCTGCCGCCGCGCGGTGGCCTGACAAGTGCCACCGGCCGGGTTTCCTCCCGTTGGGTGGAGGTCTGGGAGAAGTTCTTTAGCCGGTTGCAGGCCCATCTCCAGGCACCGCCGCAAAGCTTATCTGAGGCTCCTTCTGCGCCAGAAAATACGTGTACTCCCGGCAAGACCCGGAGCCGCTGTTTTAGCGCTGTTTTCCCAAAAACAGCGCTAAAACGCATTTGCACACCACCGGGCAGCCAGGGCCGGAGGCTACGCCAGAACTGTAACGTTCAGCTCGCTTTCAGTAGGCATTCCCAGCGTGTTCCAAAGAGGTGAGCCAAACATTAAACCCTGTACCAGAACTCCTGTTTTCGGCCTGTTTTTCTGAAAACAGCCTAGAAACAGAAAGCCGTTACTGTGCGCCAATGGGCTGTGCACGTTGAAACAGACAGCCAGGGGGCTACACCACCACCTCAAAGGTAGTTCCCTCGCCTTCCTGGCTCTGCACCTGAATATCGCCATCCAGTGACTTTACCTGCAGGCGGGTGAGGTACAGCCCCAGGCCCTTGGCTTCTTTGTGGTAGTGAAAAACCTTGTACAGCCCAAACAGTTTATCGCCCACTTTCTTCAGGTTCATGCCTAAGCCGTTGTCTGACACGGCGAGGTGAAACTTGCCGCCGGCCTCCCAGGTTTTCACCAGCACCTGCGGCTGGCGGTCTGGGGAGTGGTACTTGAGGGCGTTTGACAGGAGGTTGTGCAGAATGCTCTCCAGGTAAATCTTGGGCATGAACACCGTGGGCGCCTGCAGGTCCAGCTGCACCTGGGCGCTGGTCTGCTGCACTACGGCCGCCAGGTTCTGGAGCTCTTTCTCCACCACTTCGGCCACGGGCACGTCTTCGCGGGGAAGGGTCTGGTGGGTCAGCTGCAGGTTGACAATGGTGTTCAGGTCCTGTATGGTGTCATTCATGTTGTCTGTCACCTGCGCAATGTGCTGCAGGGCAAAGGAGGCACTTTCCTGCCCGGGCTCCTCTGCATGGTAAGCGAGCAGGCTCTTGATGTTGGCCAGCGGGGAACGCAAGTTGTGCGAAATAATACGGGCGAAGTCTTCCAGCTGCCCGTTGCGCGCCTGCAGCTGCTCAGCATTCTGCATCACGGCCTTGTACAGCACCTCCAGCTCAACGGTCTGGTTACGCAGGCGCAGGGCCACCAGGTCTTTCAGGAACAGCTGCGCCACCTCGCGCTCCCCCAGCAGCCACGGCTGGCTTTTCCCCTGAATCACCTCCACCCATTTCTCAAATGACTTTCTGGGGTGAATGTACCCTTCCTTGCCCCGCTCCTGCTTTTCAGGGTTGCCCGCCCACGTGCGCGTCTCCTTGATCTCGGGCTTGAAAAACAGCAGGTACTCTTTGTTGTACCGGGAGATCTCCAGGGCCAGCAGACCGCTGCCTACCGTTTTAAAGGCTTCGGCCGGAGGCCAGATTCTGGAGAGCTGGCTTGTGTAGAATGCCCCTTCAGGCACTTCCTGCGCCAGCCACGACACCAGGTCCTGGATCTGCTCCCTGGTGGGCACCTGCCCGGCACAGATGATCTTCTGGTCAATGCAAATGACCGCCCCCTGCCCCAGGGTGATGTCTAGAATATTGGGGGAGGTGGAGCCAAAGGCCTGCGTCAGCTTCACGCCCTCGCGCAAGCGGCTGATCAGATGACGCCCCGCCTCTTTCAGCTGCAGGTACAGTTCCCGGCTATGCCTGGTTTGCAGCGAGGAGATCACGTTAGAGAACATCTTTACCATCTGGTCACAGACCTGCCGCCGCCACACGTCTACGTAAACGGGTTCCACGTGGTGGCACGGCACCACCCCCCATAGCTCCTCCTTCACCAGTATGGAGAAAGAGATGGTGGCGGCCACCCCGGTATTTTTAATGTATTCCAGGTGAATCTCAGAGGGGTTCCTGAACTCAGACTGCAGAATATTGGTGGGCTGCCCGGTGGTGGGGTTCAGGTACGGGAAAATCTCTGCCGCCTGCGCATGCACGTTGGGGATCTGCCGTATGTGCTTTTGCAGGAGCAGCGCCCGCGCGGGCGCCGGAATATCTGACGCCGGGAAATGGTGCCCTATAAACGAAGGGAGCTTGGAGTTTCGGCTTTCTGCCACTACGTCTGTGTGCCAGTCTTCATCAAAGCGGGTCACGTTCACGCGGTCATACGCCAGCACATCTCTCAAGGCATGGGCCAGCGCCTCAGCCATGGGCTCCAGCTCCTCCAGTTTGTTCAGGTCCTGGTGCAGCTGCGTGAGCAGGCGGTGGTGGTGGAGCTTGGCGGCATCTGGGTAGGCGGTGGCCCGCTCAGCCTCCAGCACCAGCTTTCCCTCAGAGGCATGGCAGCAGAAGAGATACGGCTGGCCGCCTAGTTCTAGCAGCCGGAGGAATTGGACCTGCGGCGAAAGCAGGCTCTCCCAGTTCTCTTTATCAGCAGAGGTGGTGGCCCAGGCCCCCAGCGGCTGCCCCAGCAGCTGCACAGGGGTGAACGGCAGAAAGGAGGTGATGTTCTGGCTTACCTGCTCTACGGTGTGCTCCTGCCCCAGCACCAGCAGGAATCCGTGGGGCTGTATGCGGCCAATGTGGTGTATAGGCTCCCTGTCACAATTAGAGAGGTCAACCTGGTGGTTCTGGTAATTCTGCATGCCGCTACGTCCGGTCTTCTTTTGCTGGTGATGATAGGCGTGTACGCAAAGCGGGGACTTTGGTCTTACGGCGCTAAAGATAAGATGTGTTTAAGAGGGAACAAACAGGAACCAGAGGCTTTACATGCAGGAGACACCAGCCATCAAAGCCCCCAAGTCGTTTTCTCCGGTTTTCTGTTTTGGGGCTGTTTTTACAAAAACAGCCCCAAAACAGCGTTAAATGCAGCCATTGCCCACGGGCCGGCCTGCCCCCGGTACGGATGGAGCGGCCAAAATCTATTCTGAAAAATTCTTCAAAAGTCACCCAAGACTGTTCAGCATCCGTATTAACCCTCTAACAGGAGCGTATGTGTACTTAGTGAAACGTTAAGCAAGAGGGGGAAATGACAGATGAAACCGGCGTATACCAAAACCGAAGTTGAGGCCCAGATTGAGGCCTGTGACGATTTTGACCATCTGCACCTGCTCATAGACGTGATGCTTCACCACGAGCGGAAAAATTACACCCCCGAGGAGTTCATGGACATCTTGCTGAACCTGATCAGGAAGTACGCTGAGATCAGCTTCAGCCCGCTGCGGCCCGCGTCTGAAGACCGGCTTCTCAAAGAGCTCACTGACTGCCTGCTGGATGTGAGCTTCTGGCGGTGTAAGATCTGTGATTTCCCCAACCCCAAAGACTCCCCGTTCTGCCTGAAATGCGTAGGTGTTCTGGATAGATAAAGACAAGCCAAGGCGGTGCCCCACTTTTCTGTTTCTGACCTGTTTTTCTCAAAACAGGCCGAAAACAGGCTGCCCGGGTTTGGAAGCGAGGGCATTGTCTTGATACAGTTGACGGAACGGGTGCAGTTTATACATTGCATTGTACTTTGGCGCTGCCCGCAGCCTTGCAAGTACCAAAGCCTTTTTGGACCACCTTGGCATGGTCTGCTGCGCCAGCACCTCACGCAGTTAATTTGGCCTTCAAAATCAAAAGCCAAACCGGTATTATGCGGCTTGGGTTTGTTTTCGGCGCACGCGCGCCAATCCTGATCTGGTGAGGTACAGCAAAGGCGGGGTGCCAATGGGGCTGATTTTTATTAAACCTTCTTCTGTTAAACGGGCCAGTAAAACTGAAAGCTGCTGCTCTGTCAGCTCTACGGCCTCCTGCACAGAGGCTATGGTCACGGGATTGTCACCAGGATCAGTCAAAGACGCCACCTGCACATATACCGCCAACAAGATCTGATCAAACTTTTCCACCCTTTCCATAGCCACCCTAAAACAAGTACTGTTCCAAATTGTTTTAATTGGCTGATACCGAAGGCAAAAGCAGAAAATTCAGTATTTATCGCAACGCGCCCCTATGGTATTAAAGCCAAGGCCATGTAATAACCTCTGTGACAGACATGCGGCAAGTGCTGTGACAAAATTATGCCTCACCCTCCTTCCTGTCATTCTTTCAGGCAGTTAACACGCAAAGTTTCTCTATCCAGCACCTTACTTCGCCTCTACGCCCATGGTACCGGCTGCCCACTGGAGGTAGTACTTGGCCTTGCCGTACTTTGCTTTGAGTTCATACAGTTTGATCTGCTGGCTCACCAGGCTCATCTCTCTGGAGTTCAACAAAAACAAGGAGCTCTCCCCGTTCTCAAAGCGCTGCTGCTCCCCGTTGCGCAGGGTGGTGGCGTTGGCAATGATCTGCTCCTGCAGGGCAATCTGTTCTTCTAACTGCCGCCGCTCATTGAAGGCAGCCTGCACCAGATTCAGGTTCTCCCTTTGGGTCTGCTGCAGCTCCAGCTGGGTGGCATAGATTTTAAGCCGTGACACCTGCAGCTTGCCCCGCTCCTGCCGCAGAAACAGCGGCATACTGAAACTGGCACCTACTTTATAGTTGTTGGTCATGTAGCTGCCTTCCAGCCAGCTGTTGCCCAGGGTGCCGCCGGGGCCAATCAGGTTGTACTCCAGGTTGAGCTTGGGCAGGAGCTTGTTCTGGCTGAAACGCCGCTCCACCTCCAGCTGCCGCAGCTTGGCCTGCAGCTTGGCCACTTCTGGGTGGCTTTCGCGCGCCGTGGCGACCAGTTCAGAGAGCTGCCCCTCTGCCAGCACTTCTATCTGGGTGCCGGCCAGGGAGGGAATTACGCCCGCAGGGATTTCCAGCGGTGTCTGGTTTTCACCCCAGAGGAAGTTTGACACCAGCAGCCCGGCATTCTGGTACTCAACCAAGGCCTGCTTCAGTTGCGCCAGCCGGTTTTGCACTTCCATTTCTGCCTCCACGGCATCAATGGCAGCCAGGTCACCCTGCGCCACCCGGTCTTTGATGGCCTGCCACCGCACACGTGCCAGCTCATGGCTTTGGTCCAGCAGTCTCCAGCGCTGGTAGCTGTAGGCCCAGTCCCAGTAGGTTTTGGCGGCTTCAAACAACAGCTTGTTGATTATTTTTACCTGCTCTGCCTCAGCCACCTCCTGCGCCCGCAAGGCTTGCTGCAACGTGGCCCGGCGCTCATCTAAGAGCAGGCCCTGGCCAATAGGAACAGAAATGCCAAAATACTGCAGCCCCTGGGGCGGGGTGATGTTCTCGCCGTTCACGTTAACCCCGCTGTTGCGTTCATACCCGGCTTTCAGCTCCCCCACCCAGAGGGGCACTTTTAGCACGTTGTCCCAGAGGGTGTAGTAGTTTTTTCCGCCTAACTCCTTATGGTACAGTTTAGCGTTAGCCGTTGGGTCAAATGCGCCCCGCGCCATCCTGATCTCCTGCCGGGCCTGCTCCGTCAGCTGGTTTGCCTGCCGGGCCACGGGGTGGTGCACGAGCATTTGCCGCATAAGATCCTCAATGGTGAAAACAGCGGTAGAGTCTGCTGCGCGGGCGTTCAGCCCCACCAGCCCCAGCCACACCCCCACCAGGAGGCTATGTACAAGAGAAATTCTCTTCATGTCAGATCAGCTTTGTTCATCAGTTTAGAGCTTCTTTGATTTGCGCCCTAAATTTACCGGCTCACTTTTCACTTTTTTCTGCCGAATCTTTTTTTGCCTCTTTCGCCCCGCCCGTTCCAGACCCTACATAGTCTGGCGGAAAGGCGTTCAGCTGCCGCCACAGCTCATACCAGATGGGCACGTCATTGAGCATGGCCCAGCCGTAAGCCCCAGAGCCTACGCGTATGGCTTCTGGCCACGGTTCTGCCTTGGGGTCTGGCACCACCAGAATGCGGTACTTGCCCTGGCTGTCAACGTTGTCAATGACCGCCACCTCGCCCCCAAAGGTGCCAAACCCCACATTGGGCCAACCGGAAAACACCAGCGCCGGCCACCCTTCAAACTGCAGCCGCACCTGCCGCCCCACCTCCAGCAAGGGCATATCAATAGGGTTCACATACAGCTCCACGGCCAGCTGCGGATCTGACGGCATGATGCTGCACACCGCCTCCCCTTCTTTCAGGGTTTCGCCAAGGCCCGCTTTGAGGGCCCGTACCACGTAGCCGTCTTGCGGGGCAGTGATCTGGTAGAAGGAGTTCCTGATCTGGGTGTTGGCCACCTCATTCTGCATTTTTGATATTTCACCTTTGGTCTCTGCTATATAAGCCAGTGCCGAGTTTAGATCTGAGCGCGCTTTAGAGATTTTATCCTGGTATTCAGCCTGCAGGGAGTTGAGTTCAATGCGGGCGTTCAGCAGCTCATTGCGGCTAATGTTCACTTTGTTCTGGGTGCTCAGCAGCTTGGCCTGCACCTCCCTGAACTTCAGCCGGCGGCTCTCCAGCTCAGTCAGGGATTTCAGGCCCTGCTGGTAAAGCACCTCCTGCCGCTCAAACTGCGCCTTGGCCACCTCAAACTCGGTCTGCATGGCCACCAGGTCAGCGCTGTCACTCTGGATCTTCAGGCGGGCCTGCTGCACTTTGTTCCTTGCTTTCTGAAGGCTTAGCTGCAACCCCTCCTGCAGGGCGGTGATCTGGTTTTGCAGGGCAGTGGCTTTGGCTTGGTTTGCCTCCAGGCTTCCCTCTTTGGCCTGCACCTGCTCCCCAAGCCTAGGCAGCAACTGCGGGTCAAAATACTTCTCTTTCACCTCAGACAGCACCACCAGCGTGTCTCCTTTCTTAACCCGCTGCCCTTCCTGCACCCGCCACTCCTCAATGCGGCCGGCAATGGTGCTGTGCACCGTCTGCGGCCGGTCCTGCGGCTGGAGGGTGGTTACAGCACCCGCCGAGCGGATGTTCTGGGTCCAGGGGAGGAAGGTGGCCAGGAAGAGGGCGGAAAAAATACCCACACACCAGTACACCAGCGTCTTGGCCAGGCGCGGCTTGCTGACCAGTAGAAAGGAATTAAACTGCTCCCATTCCGGCGGAAGCGTAGTCTGTATCTTCATCTTAGGTTTTGCCATTACAGAATATTTTCAAGCTGACCGTTAGAGATTTCTTCTTTGGTGAGGTCACGGGTGAGGCGGCCGTGCTGCAGGAGCACCACGCGGGAGCACTGCTGCATGATGGCGGGGTCATTGGAGATCACCACCACCGTCCAGGGCATGGAGGCCGCCAACAGGAGCTGGGCAATGCGCTGCCGCTGGCGCTGGCTCACATCTGGCAGAAAGTGGTCCAGCAGCAGCAGGTTAGGGCGCCGCACTATGCTGCGGGCCAGCGCCAGCCGCTGGGTTATGCTTTCTGGAATATCAGGTGCGTGGCTTCTCACCATGGTTTGCAACCCGTCTGGCAGCCCTTGCACAAAATCAGAGAGCTCTACACACTCCAGCGCCCAGAGCACCTTTTCCAGTGTCACCTCTGGCTGCCCCAGGGTAATGTTTTCCAGGATGGAACCCGCAAAGGGTGGGGCGGGCAACAGGAAAAGCCCCATCTGCCCGTGCAGCACCTCCGGGTCATACTCCCGCAAAGAAAGCCCGTTGTACACCACCACGCCTTCATAGGCGGGCAAGATACCCGCCAATACCTGCAGCAGCGTAGACCGTCCCGCCTGTTCTCCCCCGGCCAGACAGACTTTCTCCCCGGGCGCTACCGTAAGCTCCACCTCCTGCAACGCGGTTCTTTTTAAGCCGGCATATTGGTAAGACAGGGCTTTGGTCTGGAGGGAAATCCCTTGCTGAATGGTTGGGTTTCCCGTAGAAAGTTCTTTTTTCTCTTCAGAGGGGAGATCTGTCACCGCGCCCAGTTTCTCCAGACTGGTTAACACATCATACACCACATCCAGCTTCACCAGCAACTTCTCTACGGCGTTGATGATGAGGATTATGATGATCTCTGACGCCACAAACTGCCCCAGGTTGATTTCCTGGTTCACCAGCAGGAGGCTCCCCATCAACAACAGGCTGGCGGTGATGATGGTTTTGAACCCCACAAAGCCTATGTACTGGGCAATGAGTACTTTAAAGTGGGCTTCCCGCGCCTTAAGGTAGCCGCTAGTGTATTTGTCTGTCTTCTGCAACGAGAGCTTTTCATGGGAGGCTGACTTAAAGACCGTGATGCTGCGGGCCACTTCCTCCAGCCAGTGCACCAGCTTGTACTTGTATTTAGACTCCTCCAGGCTGGTACTCATGCCTTTGGGCCCTGTTACGCGCAGAATCAGCACCAGAATGGCAATGAGCAGCAACCCGAAGATGATGAAGTACGGGTGGTAAAAAGACAGCAGCACCAGCCCAAAAACAATCTGGATGGCGGCCGCCGAAAAGTCAGTGAGCATTTTGGCCAGCCCCTTCTGCAGGGAGATGACATCAAAGAACCGGTTCATCATCTCGGGGAGGTCCTGCACCGCCAGTTGCCGCCCCTCCAGGGTAGTGAGCTTGGTGACAAACTGGAACGCCTTGGTGGCGAAGATGCGCTGCTGAATAGTTTCTACCAGCGACAACTGCATTACCTGCAGGCCACCCACCACCAGCACCCCCAGCACAATAAAAAAGATAAGGACGGAGACAGAGGTGACCAACTGCCCCCCAGACACAAACCCGATCAGGCTTTGGATGCCCAGCGGCAGGGAAAGACTTACCAGCCCGGAGAAGAGGGCGTAGATATAGATATAACCAATGATTTTCCGTTCAGATGCCAAAAGCATCAGGAACCGTTTCATTGGGCTTGGCTTTGATAGTTTAGTAGCGGCCATGGTCTATAGAGTTACTGTTACTGCAGGGGGAGCCCCCTCTGCTGAATGGCTCCAAACGCCAGGTGGGTTAAGAAGACACTTAGGTTTTCCTGATCGCCTGCCGGGTTTTCCTGCACCTCAGTAAGCGAAGGAAGATGTTGGGAGAAAAAATGGTGCTTGCGGGCAGCCTCAAAAAGCGTACTGACCAGCGAATGCGGATACGGATAGGCAGGGTTTATCTCTAACACCACCTGCCCCATTTTGTGGCACAGGCTCTTGTAGTCCTGAAAAAGGCCGTCTTTGTTATCATTGTCTACTTCTTTGGTAAGATATGCCTTAGAGGCCTCCAGCACCACAATGCGGGTCAGCGCCTCCACATCAATAGTTGTGTTCAAAGGTTCAGCGCTCTGGCGCTCAGACAGAATATTGATAAAAATCTTGAGCCGCTCTACCGGGTCTGCCACATTATGGGTGTGGTACCCAATGCGGTAGTCCAGCCAGTTCCAGTACCAGGAAACCAGGTACAGCAGCAGCTTGTGCTTATTTTCAAAATATCTGTAGACAGAGGCTTCAGTAGAGGAGATCTGCTGCGCCAGCTTCTTAAAGGTAAACTGCTCAAACCCCAGCTCATCTACCAGCCTGATGCTGTGCTTCAGAATGGCCTTCCCCAGTTCCGTCTGGTCGGGATCCCGCAGGTAAAGCCTGTCGTTCAGCTCAATTTTGATTCCTGTGCTCATCTTGCATAGTGTTTCTACAAATATAGTAAAGGTTTTAACATTAATAGTATTACTATTACAAATAAAATTAAAGCACTTAGAATACGCTGCTTAAACAGTTCAGCTTCTACAATGTTTAACTACTGTCTGCTAAAACCCTTATCCGGTGCGCGGCCCTGCCCGCGAAAGGGTTTTCTCAGTTTTGGGCCTGTTTTCAGGAAAACAGGCTAAAAACAGAAAAGGTGTTTCAAGCCTTCTTGGGTAGGAGGCAGCTTCTGATTCATTACTGCCTGCGCAGCGCACCCCTGCTGCCCTTGAGGGGCTGGCTGCAAAGCACCTGTAGCAGCGGGGCCAGGTGACCGGGCTGGCAACAGCTCATTTTCGTTCTGCCCCGCTTCCTTCTGTTTTAGGGTTGTTTTGGCGAAAACAGGCCAAAAACGCCAGCCTGCCTGCAGCCGCCAACTCAGCCCCTGGCCCTTCTCCCCTTGCTTAACAATTCCTTAACACAGCAGTAATATTCAGGCAATACTGTGACTCTACTTTTGTATCAGGAAAATAGAAAACACTCTTTCTGCCGAGACTACAGAGGTAGTTTTTTCTCTCCTCCTAAACGAATATAGTTTTCTAACCTATCTACCCACATTCACGCTGACATGTGCCTGAGAGCCTGACTATCTCCCTCGCACCCGCATAGAGACAAAAAAAACATATTTTCTACTTCTTACTTCTGCTATGTTCTCACCCATTAACAAAGTAGTAGCTGCCTCTTATTTTCATAAAATAAGCGCTGTCGCTGCATGTATGCTTACAGCACCCGTTGCCATTGCCCAAACCACCACGTCTGCAGACTCTATCACCGCCACCACTGCCCAGGGCGCTGGGGCTGACAAAACCCGGTGGTATGACAAGATTTCCTTGAGAGGCTATGTACAGGTGCGTTATAACCGCTTGCTGGAAACCAACCCCCAGCTTAAAACAGAATACGACAAATCAGTGGGCGACAAAGGAGGTTTTTTAATCAGGCGAGCCCGTCTGGTATTGAGCGGCGACATCAGTGAGCGCGTGTATCTCTATATTCAGCCAGACCTGGCCTCCTCCCCTTCTAACTCCTCCCTGCATTACGCCCAGCTGCGGGATGCTTATTTTGACGTGGCCCTTACTAAAAAAAAGGAGTACCGCCTGCGTGTGGGCCAGAGCAAGATCCCGTTCGGGTTTGAGAACATGCAGTCCAGCCAAAACCGCCTGACCCAGGACCGCGCTGACGGCCTCAACAGCGCCCTGCCCAATGAGCGGGACCTGGGGCTTATCTTCTACTGGGCACCCGCCCACATCAGGGAGAGGTTCAGTGAACTGGCCAGCAGAAGATTGAAAGGGTCTGGGGACTATGGCGTCTTTGCACTGGGTGTCTACAATGGGCAAACCGTGAACCGGGCAGAAGCCAATAACAACCAGCACCTTGTTACCCGGGTAAGCTACCCCATTGCCCTGAAAAACGGACAGGTTATTGAACCCAGCCTGCAGGCATACACCGGCACGTATACCGTCACCGCTGACCAGCTGAGCAGCAACGCCATCAAAGGCGGTGACTTCAAAGACCGGAGAGTAGCCGCCAGCCTGGTGGTGTATCCCCAGCCGTTCGGGTTTCAGGCCGAATACAACCTAGGGGAGGGCCCGGAGTTTGACCCCGCCACCAGCACCATCAAAACCAAGCCATTAGAGGGTGGTTACGCCCAGGCCATGTACTTTTTCAAAGTTGCCGGGCAGGCCTTCATCCCGTTTGTAAAAGCCCAATACTATAACGGCGGCAAGAAATCTGAGACAGACGCCCGCCACAGCAAAGTGTATGAGACTGAACTGGGGGTAGAGTGGCAACCCATGTCAGCGTTTGAACTGGCGGCCCAGTACACCATCTCAGACAGAACCACCCAAGACGCCAGAAACCTGAACAACCGCCAACACGGGCAGTTCCTGAGACTGCAGGCCCAGTTCAATTTCTAAGCCCCCTATTTCAGACAACAACAATTCTAACCCATAGACACCACTTCTTACCAGACTCTTATGAAAAGCAACAACGCATCTCTGTTCAACCTGAAGGCGGCCCTGCTCGTGAGCGGCACCCTGTTCTTCAGCGCCTGCGGCGGAAACAACAAAGAAGGCAACAGCTCAACAACTGCGGGCGACAACCTTACCGGCAGCATCCAGATTGACGGGTCCTCTACCGTCTACCCTGTCACAGAGGCGGTAGCCGAAGAATTCAGGGCCGAAGCCCCGGACGTGAAAGTAACCGTGGGGGTTTCTGGCACCGGCGGAGGCTTCAAAAAATTTGTGCGCGGCGAAATAGACATCAACAACTCTTCCCGCTCCATAAAAGAGGAGGAGGCCGCCACCGCCAAAGAGAACAACATCTCATACCTTGAGCTGCCAATCACCTATGACGGCCTCACCGTGGTGGTAAACCCAGAAAACACCTGGGCTACCAGCATGACGGTGGCAGAGCTGAAGAAAATCTGGGAGCCGGCCGCCCAAGGCAAGATCATGCGCTGGAACCAGATCCGTCCGGAGTGGCCCAATGAGGAGATTCACCTTTTTGGGGCCGGGGTGGAGTCAGGCACCTATGACTATTTCACTGAGGCCATTGTAGGCAAAAGCCACTCCAGCCGCGGCGACTATACCGCCTCTGAAGATGACAACGTGCTGGTGCAAGGCGTGTCTACAGACAAAAACGCCCTGGGCTTTTTCGGTTACGCGTACTTCCTGGAGAACCAGGGCAAGCTGAAGGCCGTGGCCATTGATGACCAGAACGACGCCAACGGCAAAGGCGCCATCCTGCCAAGTGTAGAGACGGTGAAAAACGGCACCTACGCCCCACTTTCAAGGCCCTTGTTCATCTACATCAACTCCAAAGCCGCAGCCAGGCCAGAGGTGGTGCAGTTTGTGAACTTCTACCTGGACAACGCCAGCGACCTGAGCAGCGAGGTGGGCTACATTCCGCTGCCCGCCGAAGAGATCCAGAAGCAGAAGCAGAAGTTTCAGGAGTTTGCCTCCGGCCTGAAAAAGTAACGACCACCCTATCCTGTTTTCGGCCTGTTTTTCAGAAAACAGGCTGAAAACAGAAACTTCACACTCATTCAACGCGCTGTTTGGGTTCTGACACGCTCACACGGGGATTGGAAATCCCCAACAGACAACCCCCGGATTAGAAATCCGGAAGAGCGATGAAGGGCGTTGGTGCAATGGAAGAACGGGTTCAGCTTTGAATCCGCAGTTTCCGGATTAGTAATCCGGAAGAGCAAGTAATTCCGGAAGTGAAGAAAGAGCAGCAAATAGCTAGGGCTGTAATCTCATACCCCAGGCAGTTCAGAAAACGCACCACAGGCCTGAGAATTCCCTGACAGCACACCTAGGGGCTGGAAAACCCGAAGTGCGTAACGGTGAAGAGCGAAAGTGGCCTTTTATCAAGCAAATCAATCCTTTTCCTGTTTTGGAGCTATTTTCTGAAAAACAGGCCGGAAACAGGAAAAGGCAAAGACACAACAACAAAAATAACCAACCAGCAGCTTGAAAGCATCAGAGAAATTTATTGAGACCCTCTTGTGGCTGGCGGCGGTCATTACCATCCTGATCACCGTTGGGATCATCTGGGTGCTGCTGTCAGGGTCTATCCCGTTCTTTCAGGAGGTTTCAGTGGTAGACTTCCTCACCGAAAAAGAATGGACGCCCCTGTTTGCGCAGAAGCATTTTGGCATTCTGCCGCTGGTGGCGGGCACCTTCCTGACTACCGCCATTGCCATTGCCGTGGCCTTGCCCATTGGCCTGACCATTGCCGTTTACCTGAATGAGTATGCCCCCGGCGGCCTTAAACGCACCATTAAGCCAATACTGGAGGTGCTGGCCACCATTCCCACGGTGGTGTACGGCTTCTTTGCATTGACCGTGGTGACCCCGTTCCTGCAGAACTTCATACCGGGGCTGGCTGGTTTTAATGCGCTGTCACCGGGCATTGTGATGGGCATTATGATCATTCCCATGATCTCCTCCCTGAGCGAAGACGCCATCAGCTCGGTCCCCAAGGCTCTGAAGGAAGCCGCTTACGGCATGGGCTCCACCCGCTTACAAACCGCGTTCAGGGTAATGGTGCCGGCGGCCAGCTCAGGCATTATTGTGTCAGTGATTTTGGCCATCTCCAGGGCCGTGGGCGAAACCATGATTGTGGCCATTGCCGCCGGTCAGCAGCCGCGCCTCACGTTGAACCCGCTGGTGCCCGTTGAGACCATCACCACCTATATAGTGCAGGTGAGCCTGGGCGATGTGCCGCACGGCTCCCTGGAGTACCGCACCATCTTCGCGGCGGGCATTGTGCTGTTTATTTTCACCTTCGGGCTGAACAACCTCAGCTTCTGGATCAAAAAGAAATATCAGGAGAAGTATGACTAATACCACCCGCAATAGAATCAAAGACAAGGCCTTCCAGTTCTTTGGCGTATTCTGCCTTCTGGTGGGGCTGGTGTTTCTGGGGGCGCTGCTGGTAGACATTGTGACCAGGGGCATGGGCCGCATTGACTGGGACTTTCTCACCAGCCTGCCCTCCCGCCGCGCCAGCCGCTCGGGCATCCTTACCGCCTGGGCCGGCACCCTCTGGATTCTGGTTCTCACCAGCCTCATCGCGTTCCCGCTGGGCATTGCCGCCGGGGTGTACCTGGAGGAATACACTAAGAAGACTAAACTTTCTTCTTTTCTGGAAATCAACATAGCCAACCTGGCGGGGGTGCCGTCTATTATCTACGGTCTGCTGGGCCTGGAGGTCTTTGTGCGGCAGATGGGCCTGGGCGCGAGCCTGCTTTCCGGGGCCTTAACCCTGTCCCTGCTGATCCTCCCCATTGTGATTGTGACCACCCGTGAGGCCTTGAAAGCCGTGCCGCAGACGGTGCGGCAGGGATCCTTCGCCCTGGGCGCCACCAAATGGCAGACCACCTGGCGGCAGGTGCTGCCCGCCTCGTTCGGCGGAATCCTGACGGGCGTGATCCTGGCTTTGTCCAGGGCGGTGGGGGAAGCGGCCCCGCTCATTGTGGTGGGTGCCCTGGCCTACGTGCCGTTTGTGCCGTCTTCCCCCAATGACGAGTTCACGGTGCTGCCCATCCAGATCTTTAACTGGACCTCCCGGCCCCAGGCCGAGTTTCTGGTGAACGCCGCGGCGGCCATCATCATGTTGTTATTTATTACCTTCCTGCTGAACGGCATTGCCGTGTACCTGCGCAACCGGCAGCAGAAAAAAATTAAGTGGTAAGCGCACAAAAGCAATGAGCAAAAAACAGATAAAAATAGAGGCAAGAGACGTCAACGCCTACTACGGCAGCTTTCACGCGCTCAAAGGCATCAACATAGCCATGGAAGAGCGCACCGTCACCGCGTTCATTGGCCCGTCTGGCTGCGGGAAATCAACCTTCCTGCGCCTGTTCAACCGCATGAATGACTACATTGACGGCTTTAAAACCGAAGGTGAGATTCTCCTGGACGGTGAGAACATCTATGCCCGGAAAGTACAGGTAGACGAGCTGCGGAAGAAGGTGGGCATGGTGTTCCAAAAACCCAACCCCTTCCCCAAGAGTATCTACGAGAACGTGGTCTACGGCCTCAAGATCCAGGGCATCAACAGCAAAGCCGCCCTAACGGAGGCCGCTGAGATAGCCCTGCGCCAGGCCGCGCTCTGGAACGAGGTGAAAGACAAACTCAACAACTCTGCCCTGGCTTTGTCTGGCGGGCAGCAGCAGCGCCTGTGTATTGCCCGGGCACTGGCCATCTCCCCCTCTGTGCTGTTGATGGACGAACCGGCCTCAGCCCTGGACCCCATCTCCACGGCCAAGATTGAGGAGTTGATCCATGAGCTGAAGGAGCAGTACACCATTGTGATTGTAACCCATAATATGCAGCAGGCGGCCCGCGTAAGTGACACCACTGCATTTTTCTACATGGGCGAACTGGTGGAGCATGCCAAGACCAAAACCCTGTTCACCAACCCCAGCGACAAGCGCACCGAAGACTACATCACCGGCAGGTTTGGCTGATCTGCCAGCAGATCTGGTGAATTGCGTTTTGGGGCTGTTTTCCTGAAAACAGCCCAAAAACGCAAACCTTCCCCTGTTCCACCCTCCTTACTTCCTGCGGGAAAAACTGTATTTTTATTCACGCCTTACTATTGCAGCAAACGCTTATAGATATGAACCATTTAGAGAAAGAGCTCCTCGCTATTAAAAACAAGGTCAACGAAATGTGGAGCTTGGTGGAGTTTCAGGTATTGGCCGGGAAAGACGCTCTTCTGAACGGGGACCAGGAGCTGACCAAAAAGATCATCAAACGCGGCCGCAAGGTAAACGCCTATGACATCAAGATAGACCGCATGTGCGAAAACATTTTCGCGCTGTACAACCCCGTAGCGGTAGATCTGCGCTGGCTCATGGCCATTCTGAAGATAAATGCCAACATTGAGCGCATTGGTGACTCCTCTGAAGGCATTGCCCGCCTGGTGAAAGAAGCCAAGGCCCCCATTGACCCGGAGCTGCTGCAGGTGACCCGGGTACTGGAAATGTATGAAGCCGCAGAAACCATGCTGGCAGAAGTGCAGCGCGCTTTCTATGAGGAGAACACCGCGCTGGCCCGCGCGATCATTAAGCGGGACAAACTGCTCAACAAGATCCACGTGAAAACCGACCAGGTGATCATCAAGTACATACAGGCCCACCCTGAGAATATTGCCCAAAGCCTTAAAATATCTGGCATCATCAGAAAACTGGAGCGCATTGGCGACCAGATCACCAATATAGCCGAGGAAATTATTTTCTACGTAGACGCCAAAGTGGTGAAGCACAAAGACAAGGCAAAGAAAAAGAAGAAGAAGGGCGGCGAAGACAAACCTTCTGGCACCACGCCTTCTTTATAAATGCTACACACAAAAAAGCCCTGGCCCCTTACAGTAGTCGGGGCTTTTTTTGTGTATATTAAAGCCGTTAAGAGTTTTTTATTTTACACCAAGGCGCCAGCGTCTGCTTGTGTCTTACAGGAAGGATGGCTCCCTGGTTTAGGGCTGTTTTCTGAAAAGCAGCCCTAAAACGGCGGCACAAGCACATGACGGCATCCTTGAAACCTTACAGGAGATAAAGAAGAAATTCTGTACAGGGCTTTTTTATTCACTGTAGTCCTCTATCTGAAACACTACCGGCTTCCCTTTCTCCCGTCAAACAAATCTACGCTTACAACACCTGCTTCTATTCTCTCAGGCAGTCTACCGGAGCAGACACCGCCACTATTTATAAAATTCAATTACATTATAAAAATACTTATAGTCTACCTCTTTAAAATTTTCACAAACACACCCATAAGTATCTATCAGTAAATAAAATAGGCTATTATTAGCGGAATAATAAATTTATATAGTACTTTTAACATTCCTAATAATATACAATTCAACCTTATCAATGGCAAAGAAATTTACTACCCATGCACATGTTGTTTGTGAAGGTGAGGGCGGTGACATCTTGTTTAGATGGCAAGGAGAGGTGATTGCGCAGGAATTTTACGAGGCAGCAACCAGCTTGCTGGAATTCTCCAAAGCCTACCCCAGCCCCAGCTGGCTTATTGACCTTCAGGAAATGGGCCCTATCCCCGTTGATGACCAGAGTTGGCTTTTCACAGAGTGGCTCCAGCAGTTCCTGCAGTTACGTTTGAAGAAAATTGCCTTGATCCCTTCTATGTCAACAGACAACCAGATGGCGATTGAATACCTGATCAGAGAAGCAAAAGCAGTGGCTACGTTTGACATCCAGTTTTTTGGCGAACTGGACGAAGCCAGGGAGTGGCTCACAGGAAGCGTACACCAGGAGACTTCACAGATTTAATACAAAGGTAACGTTATAGCCCCTCCACCAGTGGCACCGCCTGCTAAAACTGCCTACCTTTGCAGCTTAGCAGCACCTCTTACATGAAAAAAATTTTACACCCTCTTCTGGCCCTGATTCTTTTTATCTGGGCCAGCCAGTCACTTAATGCCCAAACCACCCCTCCTGCCAGTCTGGGGGGCGCAGAATTAAAAGCCTGGCTACGCCAAAACTGGTATGACGGCAAACGGCAGGTTTTAGACTATGGCACCGCCCGGGGCCGCATGTACAACTACATTGACAACTATGACAACAAGGTGACATGTGTTTACTCTGGTTATCAGCAGTCTTTTACGTTTAGCCGCACCGGCACCTCTACCAGTATCGCCAACATCAACTGTGAGCACACAGTACCCCAGTCTTGGTTTGATGAAGTAGTCAGAATGCGCTCAGATATTCACCACCTCTTCCCCACGGTAGACAAATGGAACAGTGCCCGCGGCAGTGATCCATTTGCTGAAATCCCAGACCGCCAAACTACCACCTGGATCAGGGGTATGACTCCCGTTACGTCTATTCCTACCAGTGATATTGACGAGTACAGTGAAGACACCAACTCCCAGTTTGAACCCCGCGAAGACCACAAGGGCAACCTGGCCCGTGCCATTTTCTATTTTTATACCATGCATGAGCTCCAGCGTTTTGACCCTGGAATGGAGCAGATCAGCGCTGCGGCCAACCTGCAGACACTGTACCAGTGGCACCTGCAAGACCCCGTTGATGCCCGGGAACAGGAGCGTAACAACCGGGTAGAAGAGGTGCAGGGAAACCGCAACCCTTACATAGACTACCCGGAACTGGTTGCCCGGGCCTATGGCTTAACGCCGGTGGCCTGCTCTGCCACCACCCAGGCCAGCCAGCCCGTTTTTAGTGAGGCCAGCCCTACCTCGTTCAAACTCACCTGGACCAACGGCTCCGGTGACCGTAGATTAGTGGTGGTCAAAGAAGGCTCTGCCTCGTCTTTTACCCCTGCCGGTGCCTATACCACAGGGGTTAATCCCAACTTTTCTTTGGCAACAGACCAGGGCAACGGTCATAAGATAGTCTATGCCGGTGCACAAAGCACTGTGACCGTCACGGGCCTTACCGCCAACCAAACGTACCATGTGCAGGTGTTTGAGTTCTGTAACAGCAGCAACACCTACAGCAGCAGCCCTGCCCCTGCCGCCCACATCACCTTGCCAGATTTTGCCTGCCATGGCGCCCCATCACAGGGAGTTACAAATGTGACCACCCCTGCCATCACCGCCTCTGGCTTTGCGGCAACCTTTTCCGCAGGCACCGGAGACAGCCGGCTCCTGCTCTTGAAAGAGGGAACCGCCCCTACCTTTACGCCACAGACGGGAACTGCTTACCATGGGGCCAATACCCATTTTAGTTCTGCCACTCCGTTAGCAGACGGGTCGCGTCTCCTTTACCAGGGAGCGGGCACTTCAGTCACTGTTACAGGGCTTCAACCGGGCAAAACCTATTATCTAACCGCCATTGAAGCCTGCTCCAATGGCTGGCAATATGCCACCGGCTCATCGGCCGTTGAAATCACCACCCTGACTGGGGGCGGTACCGGGCCAGCGGGCACCATTGCCCAGCAAACCTTTGAAGGCACCCAGGAAGACGGCTGGGCGGTAACCTCCGGCTTTTCCAGTTCAGACAACAACTCCGGCTATCCTGCCGGGCAGCGTGTACGAAATGGCTCCAGATCCCTGCAGGCTAACAATACCACCAAAGAAGTTATTTTCCAGAACGTTTCTACTGCCGGCTTTGAAAAGATGGCCGTAGAGCTGTTTAACAGCTCTGTCTCTGGCTCTGAAGCAAACGGCATGGATCTTAATGATTTCATTGAGGTGTATGTAGCTTTGAACGACGCCCCTTTCTCCAGCACCCCAGATATAAAAATCACCGCAGACGCTTCTGACAGCAACATTAGGTACGGCATGGATGGCACCGGCGCGCTGGAAACCGCCGCAGGCAGTCCAATTTCCAAAACGCTACTTAAATCAAGCACCCAAGGCAACCTGCCGGCCAACCTGGCACCTTCGCGCCTCAAGGTAACGGTACCAGACGGAACCACTTCTGTCAAATTAAAGGTGATTCTGAAGAACAACAACTCCAATGAGATCCTGAACCTGGATGATGTCACGCTCTATGGCACCCCATCTGCCTGCACCTTTGAAGGCGGCGCGTTGGCAGGAAGCGATGTAACCCTTTGCGTGTCGGCCTCTGGCACCCTTGGCACCGCTCCCGTGTCTGGGTACACCTACCGGTGGTCTCCCGCCACCGGTTTGTCAAATGCGGCCATTGCCAACCCAACGGTCACCTTCTCTTCTGCCCAGAGCATAGAATACACCCTTACCGCCACCAATGCCAGCGGGTGCACCTCTGCAGACAAGGTAACCGTTACTGCCATAGCAGCCCCAGGCACCCCAACCATCAGCTTGTTGAATGGGAATGTTTTGCAGGCCAACCCTGCCGGGTTCAGCTATGAATGGAGAAAGGATGGCGTACCCCTTGAGCAAGAGGGGGCCACCCATACGGCACTGGCTTCAGGGCGTTATTCTGTAAGGGCTAAGAATGAAGAAGACTGCCTCTCAGAATGGTCAGCAGAATACGTATTCCAACAGACTACCACAGGTGTGCTGGAAGACTTAAACAGCGTACTCTCCCTCTACCCCAACCCTACTTCTGGCCTGGTCACCGTATCTCTCCCAGACGCCCAAAAAGTGACCGGGATTCAGGTGTACAATTCACTGGGCCAGCCAACACAAGTGGCCACCGCCACCCGCCAGGGGGGCCTGCTGCACTTCAGCCTGGCACACCTGGGCAGGGGCATTTACCTGGTACACCTGCAAACTGACCACGGGATACTGGTTCGCAGGGTATTGGTTCAATAGAAACACCCACCGTCTCTGCATAAAAAAAGCGGGAGCGTCTTTCCACCAGAAGGCCTCCCGCTTTTTTATGCCATCAAAGTTCGGTGGTGGAGCGGCTCTGCGCCCCAGCATACCGGTGCCTGGGTTTCAGCCACAGCAGCTCGCCGCAGAAGCGTCTTGCAGATCATACCCCAGCTGCTTCAGGTAGATTGCCTTTAACTGCGCAAGCCTGTCCCAGGAGGCTTTTTCCAGCTGCTCACCAGTGGCAAACCCTTCATTTCCCCGAGCAGTCTGCGGCTTCTGCACCGCTTCCTGCACCCCAAAAGCCAACAGCTGCTTTTTCATATTCTTTTGGTAAAGCATAGACAAGAGAGTTTAAATGTTACTCTAAATTACGCTTCCCCATTTCTGGAAACTTAAAACTTAGCCCTATCGGTTTACCCTCACGGTGAATCCCTTCTACTGACCGACGAATTAAAAAAGTACAAATAAAACACAGGATTCAGAAGCAGATTTGCCATATCTCCTTAAAACTGTTATTTTTACAATTATACTATAATTAATACCGAAACCAAGATTTTACTCTTGAATGCCAGTACTACCCACCTCTGTTTACCAGGCCCCGTTTTACCTGTTTAAC
This sequence comes from Rufibacter ruber, assembly GCF_001647275.1. GTDB lineage: Bacteria > Bacteroidota > Bacteroidia > Cytophagales > Hymenobacteraceae > Nibribacter > Nibribacter ruber_C. The sequence goes on from NZ_LRMM01000002.1 coordinate 77,301, forward strand.
GGCCATCTGCAGACCATAGTCCCCAGCCAATTGCGGCAGAGCCTTCGCATTCAGTACACAAGAGAGCGTATTGACACCCCTGACCAGGACTTCCTGGATTTAGATTGGGCCGAAGTGAATTCTGAGACATTGGTGATCTTATCTCACGGCCTGGAGGGTGACAGCCACCGCCCGTACATAAAAGGAATGGTGCAGGCCGTGAACAAAGCCGGCTGGGACGCCCTGGCCTGGAACTTCAGGAGCTGCAGCGGCGAACCGAACAACCTTTTACGCTCTTACCACATGGGGGCCGTAGAAGACTTAGACGTAGTGGTCAGGCATGCCCTGGCCAAGAAACCATACCGCCAGGTTTTCCTGATAGGGTTTAGCATGGGCGGGAATCTTACCTTGAACTACCTGGGGAACCAGCAGAAAGAGGTACCGGACCAGGTACAGCGGGCGGTTGTCTTCTCAGTTCCGTGCCATATGAAGAGTGCCTGCCTGCAATTAGCCAGGCCCGCCAACCGCCTCTACATGCACCGCTTCCTGAGAAGCCTGCACCAAAAGCTGCAGCAGAAAGCCACCCGCTTTACCGTAGATTTAGCAGGCTACCACCTGATCAGGACCTTTCAAGAATTTGACGAACGGTACACGGCACCCTTTCACGGGTTCAAAGACGCAGATGATTATTATGAGAAGTGCAGCTCTGTGCAGCACCTGCATAAGATTCGTATTCCTACGCTGCTCGTGAACGCCCAAAATGACCCATTCCTCTCAAAAGAATGCTTCCCCGTGGAACAGGCAACCCGGAGCCCCTTCTTTTACCTGGAGATGCCAGAACACGGGGGCCACGTAGGATTCTCAGAGAATTTTCTCAAAGGCCACTATTACTCAGAGCGAAGAGCGGTTGAATTTTTGAAAGGCAACGTGTAGCCCCTGTTTTAGGGCTGTTTTCTGAAAAACAGCCCTAAAACAGGGGCTACACCCACAAAAGATATGCCTTCCCCTGCATTGCCTTAAAAGACCAAGCGCCGCTAAACCTGCAGCCTCCCCTTGGCACGTCATTAGGAGAAGTGCTGTTTCTGGTCTGTTTTTCTAAAAGTAGCCCAGACGCCCGCCTACCCGGCTTGGCGCCTCCACCCACCAGCGACGGATTCCCCCTGGTCTGTTGACCGCAATCTGGCAGAAATACAGGAACCCCTCCTTTTTTCTGTTTTGGAGCTGTTTTTAGAAAATCAGCCCCAAAAACAGGAAATCCCCAGGCACCCCTTCTCCATCAAAGCTCAATTGTTTTTAAGACAGGGTCTAATAAGAGCCTCCTCCCTTTCGTTTGCTACTTTGTAACCCCAGGAGGCCGCCTGCCAGGAAAATGCAGGAGAATTGACAAAACTGTTTTAGATAAAGGCCGAATGAATTATCTTTAAGCTCCTGTTTCACCAATCAACCGGAAAGACATGACTCTTAACCTGTTATCTAAACCCGCTACGCTTCTCATTTTAAGCTCGCTTCTTCTGTTAGCTTCCTGCGGAAAGTCTTCTTACTCAACGTTTAGCAAACCGGGAGAGCAGTATAAGTCGGCACAGGAGATAGCAGAGCTGAAGAGACAGGAGAGGAAAGAGAAGCGCGGGTCTAAACGGTCTGGCTCCAAAGACAAACCGCTTAAAGAGATTCACCTTTCCAGCAGAAACAAAAAGTCACCCAGGTCTATCCATATCTCCGGCAGCAAAGCGGTGAGCCGGGAGCTGCAGACCGTTATCTCCACAGCCCGCTCCTACCGCGGCACGCCCTACAAGTTTGGGGGCACCTCCCGCATTGGGATGGATTGCTCCGGTCTTTTGTGCACCTCGTTTCAGGCCATTAATGTGCAACTGCCCAGAACCTCTGGGGAGCAAAGCCAGTTTGGGCCGGCCATCTCTACCCGTGAACTAAAGGCGGGGGATCTGGTTTTCTTCAGTTCCTCTAAAAGTGTACACAATATTACTCACGTTGGGCTGGTGACAGAGGTGAAGAATGATGAGGAAATCTGGTTCATACACGCCTCTACCTCCCTGGGTGTAACCGAAGACAACCTGTTCACCCCCTATTACCAGAATATTTTTGTAAAAGCGGTACGGCCCAGCATCTAAAACAGGCCGTTCATCGAAAATACTACATTTTAGTTTTTAGCATTTTCATTGACCATAATTGAAAATTATATCAACAACGTACGGGTATTCCACCTGTTCCGCCGCAGAAAGCCATAGGTCTGTTAACACTTCAACAAAAACAACCGTTCGGCTTAGATAATCTCCTCTAATTTAGTTTGAAAAATGCTTGACTTTCAATCTAAATTAGTAGTTATCTTTGTGTTGTCAATCCACTGACCGCCCTATAATGTTCTCTTCCTTTCAGGAATTTGCATTTCCCTCTTTCAGACGCTCTGTTAGCATTCTTAATGTTAACTTAACAATAGCCTTACCCTCTTTTTTACTCACCTGTTTTATTTTTGCACAAAAAAAACCCTTTATGAAAAACCTATTTACCCGATTGATGTTCATCGTGGTGATGTGTTTGCCGGTGCACCTAAGCTGGGCACAAGGAGCAACCACCGCCTCTATGAACGGTGTCATCACAGACGGAAGTGGAAACGGCCTTGCCGGAGCTACCATAGTAGCTGTTCACACCCCGTCTAACACACAGTATGCCGCCAGTGCAGACGTAAACGGCCGCTACAACCTGCAAAACCTACGCGTTGGAGGGCCCTACACAATCACTGCCACTTATGTAGGTTACCAGGACCAGAGAAGAGACGGCTTACAACTATCACTGGGTCAAAACCTTAAATTGGATTTCAACTTAGCGCAAAGCGCTGTGGGCTTAGGGGAAGTACAAGTAGTTGCAGATCGCGGATCAGTGATTAATGCTGACCGTACTGGTGCCGCTACAAACGTATCCAGAGAGCAGATTGAGCGTCTTCCTACGTTGAACCGTTCTTTGCAAGACTTTACCCGTCTTACGCCGCAAGCTTCTGGCAACTCAATTGGAGGGGCTAACAACCGTTACAACAACATCACTATTGATGGTGCGGTAAACAATGATGTGTTTGGTCTGGCAGGAACAGGAACTCCAGGCGGACAGGCTGGCACCCAGCCTATTTCTCTTGACGCCATTGACCAGATTCAGGTTGTTTTAGCTCCTTATGATGTGAAGTTTGGTAACTTTACCGGCGGTGGAATCAACGCAGTTACCCGTTCAGGAACAAACAACCTGGAAGGTTCTGTGTACGGTTTCTTCCGTAACGAAAACACAGTAGGCAAAGACCCTGTTACTGAGCAGAAAGCTGCGAACTTCCAAGATTACCAGACTGGTTTCAGAGTGGGAGGCCCAGTAGTCAAAGACAAACTCTTCTTCTTCTTAAACGGTGAGATCACCCGTCGTTCTGAGCCACTGCTGAATAATCTGGGGGACCCAAGCTCAAGTGTTCCTAGAGAGCAGGTAGAGCTTATTTCCCGTACTCTTAACGAAAAGTATGGGTATGACCCAGGTTCTTATGGTCCTCTTGACCGCCGCACAGAAAGCAACAAATTGTTTGCCCGTTTAGACTGGAACATCAATGACCGTCACCAGTTAACGTTACGCCACAACTTTGTAGATGCTTTTGATGACAACCTTTCCCGTGGTACCACCACCTTCCGTTTTGCCAACAATGCGTATGAATTTGCTAACGTAACTAACAGTACCGTAGCTGAATTGAGAAGCCGTTTTTCTGAAAGTGTTTCTAACAGCTTAATAGTTGGCTACTCCAGAATACGTGACAACAGGAAAACTCCTGGTGCTTTGTTCCCGCAAGTAACTATTAGATTCAACGGTAGCGGTAGTAACACCATTACGGCAGGTACAGAGCGTAGCTCTGCTTTCAATGAGCTGGACCAGGACATCTTTGAATTCACTGATAACCTGACTGTTTTCCGGGGCAAGCACACCTTCACGTTTGGAACGCACAATGAGTTCTTCAAATTCAGAAACTTGTTCATCAATAACGGGAATGGATACTACCAATTCAACAGCGTTGAAGACTTCATTGCTGAGAGACCTTTCCAGATAGAGCAGTCTTACGCCGCTAAACCTGGCACTGAGCCAGCCGCCAAGTTCAACGCCATGCAATTGGGTTTTTACGCCCAGGATGAAATCTCCTTAACTGATAACTTCCGTTTAACGGTAGGCCTTCGTTTAGATATTCCTGTAATGCCAGACACCCCTGAGCGTAACGAGAAAGTAGAAACTGCTTTTGAGAAATATCCTCAGTACACAGATTTGAGAACGGATGACACACCTAGCGGTCAGCTTCTGTGGGCTCCACGGGTTGGTTTCAACTGGGATGTGAAAGGTGATAAAACTGTACAATTCAGAGGTGGTACTGGTATCTTTACTGGCCGTGTTCCTTTTGTATGGTTATCTAATCAGTTCACCAACAATGGTATTACTTTCAACTCTCTGTTCCTGAACAACCAAACAAAAGCGGGTCAATTTACGTCAGATGTTGATAAAATACGTGACTTTGCAGCAGCAGGAACTCAATCTGAAATCAACCTTGTTACCCCAGATTTTAAGATCCCACAAACCTGGAGAACTAATTTAGCTTTAGATTACACTCTGCCTCTTGGTATCATTGCAACTGTGGAAGGTATCTACACGAAAACCTTGAATGACATTGTGTACAGAGACATTAACCTGGTAAACCCAATTACCAACTTAACCGGTCCAGACAGACGTCCTCTGTATCCAACTTCTTCATCTGCCAGAAGAATCAGCCAGGACTTCACTAACGTAATTCTTCTGGACAACACCAGCAAAGGCTATAGCTACAATTTAACCGGCCAGTTGCAGAAGAATTTCAACAACGGCATCAATACCTTAGTTGCCTATACGTATGGAGAATCCAAAGACATGAACAGCGGTGCCAGCAGCACAGCAAGATCTAACTGGCAGTTTAACCAAATTGTCTGGAACCCTAACGATCCTGAGTTCTCTTACTCGCGTTTTGACATCCGTCACCGTATCATTGCCTCTGGGGGTTATACCGTGAACTGGTTGAACAACTTTAGCACCTCTATCTCCTTGTTCTATGAAGGTCAGTCTGGTACGCCATTCACCTACCTGTATTCTCAAGACTTGAATGCTGACGGTAACACGGGTAACGACCTCATGTATGTACCACGTACGTTTGAAGAGTCTGGTTTAGTTGATCAGAAAACATCTGCCGGGGTGGTGACTGCTACTGCTGCCAAGCAATGGGAAGATTTGAACGCTTTCATTGAGGCTGATGATTATTTGAGCTCTCGCCGTGGCCAGTATACTGAGCGGAACGGTGCCCGTACTCCCTGGACACATCGCTTTGACCTGCGTCTGGCCCAGGATATCTTTGGTAACTTTGCAGGCAAGAAACATACCCTGCAAATCACCTTTGACATTTTCAACGTTGGCAACTTGTTCAACCCTGACTGGGGACGCACTTATTTTGTAAACAACGCTGCAGTTGAATTAGTAAGATTCAACAACCGTGATGCTAACAACCGTCCTACTTTCACATTCACAAAACCAGCTCAAGATGTTTGGGCTAACACTTCTTCTATCTCTTCAAGATGGCAAGGACAGGTGGGTGTTCGTTACATCTTCCAATAATCAACGAATAGACCATAAAAAGGGTGGGGCAATTGCTCCACCCTTTTTTATGCGCTTTTGTTAAGAATGACACAAAAGCAGTTTAGAAATTATGGCAAAAAAAACTCTGTAAAATTTTGCCAGTACGGAAAAGCATCTTACTTTTGCATCATCAAAACCAAGGGGGATTAGCTCAGCTGGCTAGAGCGCTTGCATGGCATGCAAGAGGTCATCGGTTCGACTCCGATATTCTCCACTCCAAAGGCCATCTTACTAACATAAGATGGCCTTTTGCATTCTCACTCTCCTGGTTCTGCATTGGTACAATATGGGAAATACAACTTTAAACATCCCGTTTCCAGCCTACTTTCTCAAAAACAGCCCTAAAACAGAAAAGCCGCCCCTGCTAAAACAGAGACGGCTTTTCTATTAGAAAGAGTACTGGTTACACAAACAGGCCTTCTACAGACAAATACCGCTCACCGGTGTCATAGTTGAAGGTGAGCACACGGGCACCTTTCTCAACCTCGCCCAGCTTCTGCGCAACGGCCGCCAACGAGCCACCAGAGGAAACACCCACAAAGATACCCTCTTCCTTCGCCGCTCTGCGGGCGTATTCAAAAGCGTCTGGCGCGGCTACCTGAATCACGCCATCAAGGAGCGACATGTCCATAATGGAAGGGATAAAGCCCGCGCCTACTCCCTGTATAGGGTGTGGCCCGGGGGCGCCGCCACTCAGTACAGGCGACAAGGCAGGCTCCACGGCAAATACTTTCAGGTGAGGGAATTTTTCTTTCAGCACACGCCCCACCCCAGTGATGTGGCCACCGGTACCCACGCCCGTAATGAGGTAGTCAAAGCCTTCAGGGAAATCTTTTAATATCTCCTGCGCGGTGGTTTCTATGTGAATGCGGGTGTTGGCATCGTTGTCAAACTGCATGGGGATCCAGGCATGATCGTCCTGGGCCGCCAGCTCGTTCGCGCGTTCAATGGCCCCTTTCATGCCTTTCTCCCGCGGCGTGAGCTCCAGCTGGGCACCATAGGCCGCCATCAACCTTCTACGCTCAATAGACATAGACTCGGGCATGACCAAGGTGAGCGCGTACCCTTTAACGGCGGCCACCATGGCCAGGCCTACGCCCGTGTTACCAGAGGTAGGCTCAATGATGCGGCTGTTCCGGTTCAAGATGCCGCGTTTTTCAGCATCTTCAATCATGGCAAGGGCAATACGGTCTTTGATGCTTCCGCCGGGGTTGGTGCGCTCCAGCTTCATGTACACGTTTGCGTCTGGCCCAAACAACCGGTTAATACGTACCGCGGGCGTGTTGCCAATGGTTTCTAAAATGTTTGCTGCTTTCATAGTATCTACAAGCTCATCATTTAGCAGCGGCCCTTCAGGGAGGGCACAACTGCCGTTAGTGAAAATTAAGTTTAACAGGAACTACTTTACAATCCCGATAAAGTTAGTAGACTAAATGGAAAAATCTACCATGTCTTCGGGCGCTTCAGAACGGCTCACTTTGATCTGGGCGCGGTGGTACAGCCTGGAGTAGGCAGGCACACTCTCCGTAAGCCATACATTGCCGCCAATGATGCTGTGGGCACCAATGACCGTATTGCCTCCCAAAATAGTGGCACCTGCGTAAATAATCACATTGTCTTCCAGGGTAGGGTGGCGTTTAATGTCCATCATGTATTTGGCCACGCTCAACGCCCCCAGCGTCACGCCCTGGTACAGCTTCACATGGCTTCCAATCACGGTGGTCTCCCCTATCACAATGCCCGTGCCGTGGTCAATGCAGAAGGGGTAGCCAATGCGGGCACCAGGGTGAATATCAATGCCCGTACGGCCGTGGGCGTACTCAGTGAGTATACGGGGCAGCAACGGCACGCCGTCCTGGTACAGGATATGCGCAATGCGGTAAACGGCAATGCCGTAGAAGCCGGGGTACGACCGCATCACCTCCTCTACGTGGCGGGCGGCGGGGTCTTCCTGCAGAATAAAGTGGGCATCTGCCAGCAGCTGCTCATGCAGGTGCGGCAGATGCTGCATGAACCGCTCAGCACTTTCTGCCGCCGAAAAAGCGCTGATGTGCTGCACGCCCTCCAGCAGTGTCTCCAGTTCCTGCTCCAGAAAGGCTGCCTCCTGCCCCAGTGCCTGCATACTTTTAAAAGGCTGTTCCGCCAGCGGCGGAAACAAAACCTGCAGCAGGCGGTTCAGGAACTGGCAAAGCAGGCTGGTGGGGATTCTAAGCTGGTTTTGCTGGTGCAGCCCCCAGAGCCGCAGTAAAAAAGATTCTTCCATAGTAAGTAGAGTACGCAATAATGCCGTTGAGGCTACACGTCAAAGTTAATATTGGGCCACAAAGTTAGCCCCTTATCTGCTGGGTTCAGGGGCAGGGGCAGTTTCTTCTGCGTAACCGCAAGTCTGTTTTTGGCGTGTTTTCAGAAAAACAAGCCAAAAACAGACTTGCGGCACCTGAGACGGTGGCTGAGGCCGAAACAGTCTCCTAAAAATAATTCGCGTACAACCCCACATTGACGTAATTTCACCGCCATGGCATTCTGGTCAAACATATTCGGGAAGAAACCGCCGCAAGCGGGGCAGCCCGCCCTCTCTGTACAGCAGCGCGTGAGCGCCCTCAAACATTTGCCGCCCTTCCTGAAAATGGTCTGGAAGACGCACCCGCGCATGGCGCTCATCAACGTAGTGCTGCGGCTCTTCAGGGCGGCAGTGCCCTTGGCGATGCTCTACGTAGGCCAGCTGATCATTGACGAGGTCGTGCGCCTCACCCAGACCGAGGCCGATGCCCTGAACTACCTGCTCACCCTGGTCGGGATTGAATTCGGTTTGGCCGTGGTTTCTGACGTGCTGAACCGCGGTATTGCCCTCACCGATGGCCTGCTAGGCGACCTGTTCGCAAACCAGTCCTCCATCAGGCTCATGGAGCACGCCGCCGAACTGGACCTGGACCAGTTTGAGGACTCTGCCTTTTATGACAAGCTGGAGCGGGCCCGCAGGCAGACGCTGAGCCGCACCGTACTCATGAGCCAGGTACTGGGCCAGATGCAGGACATTCTCACCATGATCTTTTTGGCAGCCGGTTTGATTGCGTTTTACCCATGGCTGCTGCTTCTGTTGTTAGTGGCGGTACTTCCCGCTTTTCTGGGCGAATCGCACTTCAACGAGCGCAGCTACTCCCTGGTGCACGGCTGGACCCCTGAACGCCGTGAGCTGGACTACCTGCGCCAGACGGGTGCCAGTGATGACACGGCCAAGGAAGTGAAGATCTTCGGGCTGTCAGATTTTCTCACCAACCGGTTCCGGGAGCTGAGCACCAAGTTTTATCTGGACAATAAGAAGCTGGTGACTAAACGGGCGGGCTGGGGAACGGTCTTTGCCGCGCTGGGCAGTGCCGGGTACTACGGCGCGTACGTGTACCTCATTCTGCAAACTGTAGCAGGAGAGGTTTCCCTGGGCCAGCTCACGTTCCTGTCAGGGTCTTTCATGCGCTTACGCGGATTGCTGGAGGCCGTGCTCAACCGTTTCACCAGCGTGGCAGAGGGTGCGCTGTACCTGCAGGACTTCTTTGACTTCTTTGAGCTGCAGCCGCGCATTCACCGCAAAACCAACGCCCCCGCTTTCCCCCGCCCCATTAGGCACGGCTTTACCTTTGAGAATGTAGGCTTTCAGTACCGCAACTCAGAGAAATGGGCTATCAGAAATCTGAATTTCACCCTGCAGGCAGGCGAAAAATTGGCGTTGGTAGGCGAAAACGGTGCCGGCAAAACCACCCTGGTAAAGCTGCTCTCCCGTCTCTATGACCCCACTGAAGGCAGGATTCTGCTGGATGGCATTGACCTGAAGGAGTTTGACCCTGCTGATCTCAGGCGGGAGATTGGGGTGATTTTTCAGGACTTTGTGCGGTTCCAGATGAGTGCGGGCACCAACATTGCCATTGGCCGCATTGAGGAAAAGGAAAACCAGCCCCGCATTGAGTCCTCGGCCCACCAAAGCCTGGCCGACACCGTCATCGCCAAACTCCCCGAAGGCTATAACCAAGTCATTGGCCGCCGCTTCAACAAAGGCGTGGATCTCTCTGGCGGCGAGTGGCAGAAAATCGCCCTGGGGCGCGCCTACATGCGTGATGCGCAGCTCCTGATCTTAGATGAGCCCACCGCCGCCCTGGACGCCCGCGCCGAGCACGAGGTCTTCCAGCGTTTCTCTGAGCTCACCCAAGGCAAAACCGCCGTGCTCATCTCCCACCGCTTCTCCACTGTGCGTATGGCAGACAGGATTCTGGTTATTGAGAATGGCCAGTTTGTAGAGATGGGTTCGCATGAAGAGCTCATGGCCAAGGGCGGCCGCTACGCAGAATTGTTCCGCCTGCAGGCGAAAGGGTATTTGTAAAAGAAAGTTCTGAGTCCTGAGTTCAGAGTTGAAAGTCCTGAGTTGGAAAGGCTAACAGATACCTTCTTTGGCCCGGAAGTAATTTCCGTGACTTGTGGCTCTGGGTGATACTCCCCTTTCAAGTGCGAAGGGGGATGATGACAATAGCAGATCCCTTTTTGTAGAGACCAGGCACCGCCTTGTCTCCCACGCATTCTAGATCCTATTTCTTCTGGCCTTCTTGGGAATCAATGAGACTGAAAGGATCTGTTAGAGAAAATAAAGCATTTCTGATACTCCCCTCCTGGGAGGGATAGGGGTGGGGTTGACGCATTGCAGGTTCTCTGCCAAGGCTGATGTTGTGGCCAGCGCAAGGAGACGAGGCGGTGCCTGGTCTCTACATTACTCACGGTCAAACTAGCCTGCCCAATGAAATTAACTACTCCCACCACCGCACTTACCAAGCCTCTCCCTGCTGGCGTTTGCCATGTTGATCCTTGCTTTTCAAGCTAACCAAAAGAATCAAGAAGCTCCTGACTGGCCGCCGCTCAGACGGGAGGGGCTTCAGTAAATTTACCACCTGGCCAACGCACGCAGTTCCATCACGAAAGTGGCTACTGCAGGATTGAACCTGTATCTCGTGCTCCCGCTAGGCGCCTCGGCACCTTCGGCTTCTGCACCGCCAGCTCCCGGCAGAAACAGCTAAGGAGGTGATGGTGGAAGCGATCCGTTTCAGGGCTGTTTTCTGAAAAGTAGCCCTAAAAAACCCTTTCTGTATTGACAAATCAACTCTTCTCCTGGTTTAGGAAGGGCTGGTTCCATGCACCTGCCCCCGCTTCACCGCCTGCGCAAAAGACCTGGTAGCAGCTGAAAGACCTGCGAGCGTCTGTGCCAGTGACAGAAGCAATCCCCAAAAACCCAACCAGAAAATTCGCTGCCCATACCTGCTGGCCAACAGTATCAAGCAGACGCTGCATCCCTTTCCTTTTCAATACCTGCAAGGCTTCATGCGTTTTGAGCCTGTTTTCAGGAAAAGAGGCTCAAAACAGAAAGACTTATTTCCCCACCCGCTTCGGGAACCGCCCCAACAGCACAAACCCAAACGCCAAGAGACAGAGCAGCGCCGCTCCCCAGAACACATACGGAATAGCCGTCACATCACTCCCGTAGATCCAGCCAGAGGCGAAGGCGCCAATGCCAATGCCCGCCTCCAGGGCAATGTACACGGTAGCCATGGCGCGGCCGCGCCGCTCGGGTTGGCTCAGGTCTATCGCCCAGGCATACAACGTGGGGGAATTCATACCCGCCCCAATCCCGTACAGCACAGCAGCCCCTAAGAAAAGAGTTTTGTCTTCGGCGAAGCCGAGCAACACCATGGCCGCGGCATGATGAGGGTGGAGAACCTGAGAATAGTCACCCGCCCGTATTGATCTGAGGCGCGGCCTGCCAAGAACCGCACACAGACCGAGGACAAGGTGTAGAAAGTAAAGAACAGCCCTTTGTTGGCAATGCCTAAATGCTCACTGAAACCAGGCGTGACGGTGAGCACGGTGCCGTAGCAGAAAAACGTGAGCAGCATGACCACAAACGGCGGCAGCACCCTGGGTTCAAAAATCTCATCTCTGCGTATGCGCAGCAGCCCCAGCCTGAATTTCTGCGGATGGGGCAACGTCTCCCTCTGGTTCAGCAGCACCAGAATAGAGAGCAGCGCCATGCCCGAGGAGCAGTAGAAAAGCGCATCTAATGAAATGTACCGGCTGAACTCCCCGCCAATGGCCGGCCCCGCCGCCAGCCCCAGACTGTTCGCCAACCCGAAGATGCCCAGCGCCGCCCCCCGTCTCTCCAGCGGCGTGATATCAGCCACGTAGGCCGACTCGCCCGTTGGGGTGAAGCCTGTGGAGAAGCCGTGCACCAGCCGCAGCAGCAGAAACATGAACACACTCCCCACCAGCGGGTACAGCAGGCTGCAGAGCACGCAGACGGCCACGCCGAAATACATGACGGGCAGGCGGCCAATGGTATCGGTCAGCTTGCCGCTGAAGGGGCGCGAGAGGCCGGCGGTGAGGGTGAACAGACCAATGATGTACCCCACGTACTCGGCACCGCCCAGGCGGGAAAGGAAATTGGGCAGCTCAGGAATGATCATGTTAAAACTAGCCGAGAACAGGAACGAGCTCAGGCAGAGCATCCAGAACCGAAACGGATAGGCTGGGGAGGGGGAAAGGGTACTCATGATGGGCGCAAAGGTGGCAAATTTCTGACAAGCCGCCTGCTGTTTTAGGGCTATTTTATGAAAAACAGGCCAAAAACGCGCCCAGGCTGCCCTGCGTATGCAGCCCGTGTCTTACTATACTGCTTTCTTCTTTGTATCTTCCCAGTTCTAAACCCCAACTATGAAAAACAAAATACGCGCGGCGCTGGCAGTGCTGCTTTTGGCGGCGGCCTGTAGCCAGCCTGCCCAGAAAAGCGGCTCTGCCACCGTTCACAAGTTCTCAGACGCCACCCTCAGAAATATTTACACCCTGCAAGACGAACGCAGCACCGCCAGCCTGCTCCCCTTTCTGCAGCGCCCAGAAGCCATGTACCGGCGGGAGGCCGCCCTCGCCTTTGCCTCAGTCCAGGACACCACGGCTATTCCGGCGTTGGCCCCATTGTTACAAGACCAGGACCCAGAGGTGCGCAAGGCGGCCGCCTATGCGCTGGGGCAGATGGGAAGTGTTTCGGCAGAGCCGCTGCTGATGGCCGCCTACGGCAGTGACCGTGACCCAGCCGTACGCGCTGAGATGCTGGAAGCCTGGGGTAAGACCGCCTCGCAGCGGGGCGTAGACATGCTGGGCACGTTTAGCACCACCCAACCGCAGCTGCTGGCCGGGCAGGCCTGGGCCCTCTACCGCGCCGGCCAGCGCAAGCTGAACTACGGCACCGCGTTGAAAAAAGCCGCAGACCTGTTACAGTCGAAAGAGGAACCCGCCCGCCTGGGGGCTGCCCACTTTTTAGGCCGCACCGCCAAGTTAGACCCAAGCTATGCCAAGCCCCAGGTGCTGGCGGTGGTACAGCAGGACCCCAGCGCCAATGTGCGCATGGCGGCCGTACTGGCGTTGGCCAAGATGACGGACACCAGCGGCATTGCCCCTGTAGTGACCCAAGTACTGCTGCAAGACGCTGACTACCGGGTGCGGGTGAATGCGGTGCGGCCTCTGTACGCGCTGCCGTACGCGCAGGTGCAAACCGCTGCGTTCAAAGCGTTGGCAGACAAACATGCACACGTGGCCTTGGCTGCCGCCGAATACCTGGCCGCCAAAGCCCCCGCCGCTGAGTCAGACAGGCTGCTGGCACAGGCCAACCAACAACAGGACTGGCGCGTGCGGGCCACGTTGTTTGGGGCGGCACTGGCTTCGGCCGAAGACAAAGGTGCCCTCAGTAAGCAGGTGCAGCAGCGGTTTGCAGCCAGCAAGAATCCGTATGAGCAGGCCGCCCTTTTGACCGCCCTCAGCAAAGACCCAACGCAGTACCCGTTTATAGAGCAACAGGTGTTCAGCGCCAAACACCCCGCCATTGGCACTACCGGTTTAGAGGCGCTGGTAAGCATGCGCGGCCAGAAAGGCTTTGACTTGAACAATGCGCAAGCTTTTGCGCAGATCTTTCAGCGGGCTGTCCAGTCTGGAGACGTGGCGTTGACGGGCATTGCCGCGGGCGCCATCAGAAACCCGGAACTGGGCTTGAAAAACGCCTACGCAGACCGCAGCTTCCTGACCCAGGCCCGCGACAAACTGGTCCTGCCCCGTGATGTGGAGACGCACATTGAACTGCAGAAAACGTTAGACTTTCTGGAGGGCAGACCTGAACCGGCGGCGCCGAAGACACCGTACTCCCACCCTATCAACTGGGCCACGGTGAACAGCCTGCAGAAAAACCAGCAGGTGCGGCTGCGCACGAATAAAGGCGACATCACGCTGGAGTTATTGGTGGAAGACGCCCCCGGCTCCGTGGCCAACTTTGTGGAGATTCTAAAGAAAGGAAATTATAACGGTAAACGCTTCCACCGTGTGGTGCCCAACTTTGTGGTACAGGGCGGCGACCCGCGCGGCGACGGCTGGGGCAGCGCTGACTACGCCATCCGGTCTGAGTTTGCCAACCTGCACTACCTGGAAGGCTACGTGGGCATGGCCTCTGCCGGCAAAGACACCGAGAGCCTGCAATGGTTCATCACCCACTCCCCCACTCCGCACCTGGACGGCCGTTACACCATCTTCGCCCGCGTGGTCAAAGGCATGGATGTGGTGCACCTACTGAACATTGGCGATGTGATAGAGAAGGTGGAGTTAGTGAAATAATAGCAAGACACACATAGCAAGTAGCAAGATTTATTCTTCTCTCTGTCCTCCTGAAAGGATTTTGTGGGCGACCCAGTAACACGTTTTTGGCTGTTACTGCCGTTCGCCCACAAGATCCTATCCGGATGACAACAGTGCAAAACGCAGCAGCCTCTCCCGTGGAGACTGCTGCGTTTAAAGAGTTTCTGTTTTCGGCCTGTTTTTCAGAAAACAGCGAAAACAGCTTAGGCGGTTGGGTGTTGCGGCACGTAGACTACTTTCTTCGTCTCAAAGAATTCTTCTTTGAAATAGGTGTTCAAGTCATACACTTCATGCACTAAGCCCGCCTCAGCCAGTTCCTCTGTCAAATCCCCACCTTTCAGATAATACAACCCTTGCTCGGGCACAGATTCTTTCTTGAAGCTGAACTGGATCCATTGGTAGAAAGTAGCCAGCCGGGCCACGGCGCGGCTCACAATGAAATCATATTTCTCAGAAACCTGTTCGGCGCGGGTGTGGCTGGCTTTTACGTTGTGCAACCGCAGTTCCTGCGCTATTTCCTGCACCACATGGATCTTCTTGCCAATAGAATCTACCAGATGGAATTTTACCTCGGGGAACAGAATGGCCAGCGGAAGCCCTGGCAATCCACCGCCCGTGCCCACGTCCATCACGCTGGTGCCCGCTGGGAACTGCACCACCTTGGCAATGCCCAGTGAGTGCAGAATATGGTTCACCATGAGGTTGTCCATGTCTTTGCGGGAGATCACGTTGATCTTGGTGTTCCACTCCCCATACAGCTCCTGCAGCCTTGCAAACTGCTGCTGCTGCTCTGGAGTAAGGTCAGGGAAATACTGAGTAAGGATTTCTACAGAATTCAGGTTCATAGGCTCAAATATACGATAAAGGCTGTTCTGAGTGCTGAGTCTGGAGTCCTGAGTTGAGAGAAGCGTCTGTTTTTGCTGTTTTTTGAAAAACAGGCCCAAAACAGGGACTGCAAACACTGCCGCAAGTTTAGCGGTAGCGTAATTTGTAGCTTTTTTTGGCCGTCAGTTTTCAACTGGTCCCTTTTGGTTCATCAGTTAAAAGCTGACACCATTATTTCCCATAAGTTACCGCTGCGCTCAACTTTGCGGGAAAGGTATTTCAGATGGTATGGGCCAGAATAAACCGTAGAGACCAGGCACCGCCTTGTCTCTGAACGTCTGCCATAGCTTCATGGGCAGCAAAGAATCTACAATGCGAGAGAACCCACCCCTACCCCTCCTAGGAGGGGAATTGTCAGCAATGCGTGGGAGACAAGGCGGTGCCTGGTCTCTAC
Source organism: Rufibacter ruber (assembly GCF_001647275.1). GTDB lineage: Bacteria > Bacteroidota > Bacteroidia > Cytophagales > Hymenobacteraceae > Nibribacter > Nibribacter ruber_C. Next base: position 92,944 of record NZ_LRMM01000002.1, read on the forward strand.
AGATGTATCGGCCATGCGTGCTCTCCTGTGTAAACATCCCCCTTTGCCGCCTTCAAAGGGGGAATTGCGCTGCTTAAAGGTTCATCAGGATTGAACTGCCTTTGAATTACTCACAAATCTAAATTGCGTTTTCGCCTGTTTTGGCCAAAACAGGCCGAAAACGCAGAAAGCAGCCACTTGGGCTGCTTTCTGCAAACGCTAAAATGTTGTCTTGCTACGTGATACGTGCTACTTGTTACGCTTAAATCAAGTGCTTCTTGTTTTTCACCATGTCATAGAGCAACTCGCGGGCGCGGTGCAGCTGGGCTTTCACGGTGCCCAGCGGCGCGCTGAGTTCAGTGGCGATTTCCTCGTAAGAAAGTTCGTCAAAGTACCTTAGGGTCACCAAACGCTGGTATTTGTCTGGCAGTTTGCTCACAATGTACTGCATGATTTCAATCTTCTGGTTCTTGATGGCCGTCTCCTGCGGGTTCAGGTTGTTGTCTTTGAAATCAATGGTGATCTCATCGCCGTTGTCGATCTTGATGGCTGAGTCAATGCTCATGGTCTTGATCTTGTTCTTCCGGATGAAGTCAATGCAGTTGTTGGTGGCAATTCTGAACAGCCAGGTACTGAAGGCGTACTCCGGGTTGAACTTGTGCAGGTTGCGGAAGGCTTTCGCGAAGGCTTCAATGGTGAGGTCCTCAGCGTCATCTGGGTTGCGCACCATCTTCAAAACCACGTGGTAAACTGGCTTTTTGTAGATCTGCATCAGCTCGGCGTACGCCTTCTCATCCCCATCTTCTACCGCTGACTGGATCAGTTTAAAATCGTGTTTCGCTTTCGCGGAGAATTGCTTGTTTACTTCCATCTTACCTTTTTAGTTCTTAATACCGAGATCCCGATCCCTATATAATTGAGGTAATACCCTAGTTCCAGCACGGGCAGTAACCACCAGTTGAGCGGGTCTTGCAGGCGTTTGGCTACAGACAGGTAGGTGCCGTACAGCGCCACAAACCTTGCTCCAATAATAACGCCAACCCATGGCAATTGGTACTGCATTGCTAAAAGAACGGGTGATATTACATAAAATAGCACATTAGACAAGACAAAAAGTCCGATCCTGACCTGTTCTTTCTTCCGGTACTGCCGACCCGCCGACAGGTGCCGGCGCTTCTGCTTCCACCACGTGCGCCACTGCGTCTCAGGGGCACTCTGCGTGTGGGCTTCCGGATCTATGACAATCTGAACGCTTGAATGTTTGGCGGCTTCCTGCACAAATAAGTCGTCATCGCCACTTAATGACCTAATGTGGCTGGCAAATCCCTTATTTCTGTAAAAAGTGGTTTTGGTATAGGCCAGGTTTCGGCCAACCCCCATGTACGCCCCACCCCTCTTGGCAAACGACAGATACTGCATTGCCGTTAAGAAGGTTTCAAAACGGATCAAATGATTTAAAAATCCATATATCTGCATATACGGAGAAACGCCTAAAATGATATCTCCGCCCCCAAAAAAACCACCGGCCATGCGCTGGGCCCATTGCAAAGAAACAGGTCTGCAGTCTGCGTCTGTCAACAAAAGATGCTCATACTGAGCGGCTTTTATCCCCAGAAAAATGGCCGTCTTTTTGGGACTCATGTACTCGGGCTCCACCTTTACGCGCACCAACTTTACCTGCGGGTGCTCCAGCATATATTCTTTCACCAGCACGTGGGTGCCGTCCCAGGAGCGGTCATCAATGATGATAATCTCATAGGGCTGCGGGTACTCCTGCTGCACCAGCAACGGCAACAACTCCTGCAGGTTCTCCACCTCATTATGGGCACAGACCAAAATGGAAAGCGGCGGCAAATCCTTTGCTTGGGCAGGCTTAGAATCTTTGTGAAACGCCAGCGGAAGGAAATAATAGAACTCGTAAAAAAACTGAATCAGCACTAGTGTGCCGAGCAGGATTAGGGGCCAATAAGAATAAAGCGTTGGTAGATCTGGTAGCAAGCAAAAAGAATTAAGGGCAGGGAATAATTAAGCTGGTAAACGCAATCTGGGGGAGTTTAATTTTTCCATCTCACATAAGCTACTTCATACCCGTCCATGCTCAGGACAAGGCTGTCATCTGTTAATTTCTTAATTCGGCTTCTCTCCGTTCCATAATCATAATAAACAATTAGAGAATCTCCTTTTAGAAGATAAGGCATATTTCCATCGCCGTCATAATCTACCAAGAACAATCCCTCTCTGGTAAGGTCAAAAGTAGCATGCGGGTCATTCTCATCACTAACCCAAGCTTGAAACAGCTTCTCTAAAGGAACAGTCGCCTTCACAATCTTAGTCTTCTGCACTTTCTGGGTAGCATGGGTCAAAGTAGATGGCTCATCTGGCAAAGGCAAAGACCCAGATGATGCAGCATTACCATTGTCTATGGTTAAATCATTGGAAAGTGTAGTTTGGCTACCTTCCTTTTTACTACGCTCTTGCTCCTCTTTACTTTCGCACGAGGCAGTTAAACCCAGCAAAAGCCAAAAGCCTACAGTTTTAAGATACGTTTTCATCTATTGCAGTATTTCAGACCTTAATGATAAACCAAAAGTAGCACAAAATTCAATGCGCGGCGGTTATACCCATAGCAATCTGTATCTTTGCGGTTTGGAGAAATAGTGATCAAGATAAAATCACCAACGCGCTGCCGCACAAGAACTAAAAGGCAGATTCTCCTGCACTTTACCTGTTGTACATGACCTTTGATTTAGTAGCGAAAGATCCCGCTTCAAAAGCCCGCGCGGGGGTGTTGACCACCGCCCACGGCACCATACAAACCCCTATCTTTATGCCAGTGGGAACCGCTGGCACTGTGAAAGCCGTGCACCAGCGCGAGCTGCATGATGATATTCAAGCCCAGATCATCTTGGGCAACACCTACCACCTGTACCTGAGGCCAGGCTTGAACGTGCTGGAAAAGGCGGGTGGCCTGCACAAGTTCAACGGCTGGGACAAACCCATTCTCACAGACAGCGGCGGGTACCAGGTTTTCTCGCTTTCGGGCACCCGCAAAATTGTGGAGGAAGGCGTGAAGTTCAGAAGCCACATTGACGGCTCCAGCCACCTGTTCACCCCAGAGAACGTGATGGACACCCAGCGCACCATTGGCGCCGACATTATCATGGCTTTTGACGAATGCACGCCCTACCCGTGTGACTACAAGTACGCCAAGAACTCTATGGAGCGCACGCACCGTTGGCTGCAGCGCTGCATAGACCGCTTTGACACCACTGACCCCAAATACGGCTATGAGCAGACGCTGTTCCCTATTGTACAGGGCAGCACCTACAAAGACCTGCGCATTCAGTCTGCGGAGACCATTGCCAGCAAGAACCGCCCGGGCAACGCCATTGGCGGTTTATCTGTCGGCGAGCCCGCCGAAATGATGTATGAGATGACTGAACTGGTCTGCGATATACTGCCCGCTGATAAACCGCGTTACCTCATGGGCGTGGGCACCCCGGCCAATATTCTGGAGAACATCGCCCTGGGCGTAGACATGTTTGACTGCGTGCTGCCAACCAGAAACGCGAGAAACGGAATGCTGTTCACCACGCAAGGCATCATCAACATCAGAAATGAGCGTTGGAAGGAAGATTTCTCGCCCATTGATGCGGAACTGGGCGGTTACGTGAGCACGTTCTACAGCAAAGCGTACCTGCGGCACCTCATGCACGCCACTGAGATGCTGGGCGCCCAGATTGCCAGCGTGCACAACCTCACGTTCTACCTGTGGCTGGTGGGGCAGGCGCGGGAGCAGATCCTGGCCGGCACCTTCAGGGCCTGGAAAGACCAGATGGTGAAGAAATTAATGACACGTTTATAATTGAGAATTCAGAATTAGGAATTAAGAATTGGGAGAAGCGCATTTCACCTGTCTCTAGATTGAAATAATTCCTAATTCTCAATTCTTAATTCCCAATTAAAATACGGTGAAGCTACTAGATAAATACATTCTCAAGAAGTTCCTGACCACGTTTGTGTTTGTGGTGCTGATTCTGATTGCGGTCATCTGCGTGATTGACTTCGTAGAGAAGAATGATGACTTCATTCAGAACAACCTGTCAGTGAGCACCATTCTGTTTGATTATTACATCAACCTGATTCCGTTCTACGTGAACCTGCTGAGCCCCATCACCGTGTTCATTGCCACGGTGTTTGTAACGGCTAAGCTGGCGTCTCATACTGAGATTGTGGCCATCTTGAGCAGCGGCGTTTCCTTCAAGCGTATGCTGGTGCCCTACGTCATTGGCTCAGCGCTTATTGGCATCTTCACTTTCTTTTTCTCCTCTTATGTCATCCCCAACGCGAACAAAACACGGGTGGCGTTTGAAATTAAGTACGTGAAGAACCCTTACACGTATGAGGGCCGCAACGTGCACTTTCGCATTGGCCCTGAGACTTATGCGTACCTGGAGAGCTATAACAACCACGCCAACGTGGGCTACCGCTTTACCCTGGAAACCATTAAAAAGCAGGAGCTGGTCAGGAAACTGTCTTCAGAGTCTATCAGGTGGGACAGCACCAAGCAGAAATGGCACATGGACAGCTACACCCTTCGGGTTTTTAACGGCGACAAGGAAACCGTGACCCAGGGCGGGGCCATTGACACCACCTTGAACCTGCTGCCCAAAGACTTCGCCAGCACCTACCGCCTCAAAGAAACGCTGACCAACGCTGAGCTCAACAAGCTGATTGATGAGAAGATCCTGCGCGGGGCCACTGACGTGGAAATGTACATGACGGAGAAGTACGAGCGCATGAGTTACCCTTTTGCCATCACCGTGTTGACCATCATTGGGGTGATTTTAAGCTCCCGAAAGGTGCGCGGCGGCGTGGGTTTGCAGATTGCGTTAGGGTTCATTCTGGCCTTTATCTTTATCATCTTTGTGATGATGAGCCGAAGCCTGGCCTCAGTGGGCGGCATTCCTCCGCAGGTGGCCGCCTCTGTCCCCCTGGTTGTATTCTCCATAATTGGGGTGGTGCTCTACCGTACGGTGCCAAGATAGTTGTTGGTTGCTCGTTAGTAGTTATTCGTGAACAACTTCTCTTTCTTCCGCTGGCGCGAGTCTCCAGGCTCCTGCTTAGAATTGCGTTTTTAGCCTGTTTTGGCCAAAACAGCTCAAAAACAGAAAGGCATATACCGTGGTTCTGCTGGCGCCGAAGGAAGGAGTAGAAAGGCACGTATGAATTCCTTCGCCATAGAAGGCCATAGAAAACCGCAATAATTTAAGCACAATACCCAACCTGTTTTGGGCCTGTTTTCCGTAAAACAGGCCCAAAACAGAAAATCCCAGCTTCGGCGCAGCCAAAACCCATACTTCTTAATTCCCAATTCACCCTTGGAAACTCCCCTCTTCAAAGATTACCTGGAACTGCATTTCATCATTCTGCTGTGGGGCTTCACGGCCATTCTGGGAAAATTGATTTCTATTCCGGCGGTGGAGCTGGTATTCTTCCGGACCATTATCACGGCGGTGGCCTTGGGGCTCCTGATCAAGTTCAGGGGCCAGTCGCTGAACATTGGCAGAAAGAATGCAGTGAGAATTGCCAGCGTTGGGTTTCTAATTGCCGCGCACTGGATTCTGTTTTTCGCCTCGGCCAGAATTTCCTCCGTGTCCATCTGCCTGGCGGGCCTGTCTACCTCCAGCCTCTGGACCTCTTTTCTGGAGCCTCTCTTCACCAAGAAAAAGGTCAAAGCCCATGAGGTGGCGCTGGCCGTGCTCATCATGGTGGGGCTGTACATCATCTTCCGGTTTGAGTTTGACCACGCGGTAGGCATTGCCATGGCGGTGGGCTCGGCGTTTCTGGCCTCCTGCTTCACCATTATCAACAGCAAACTCACCAAGCAGATGCCCGCCACCACCATCACCTGCTATGAGATGGCCGGGGCCTGGCTCGCCACCACGCTCTTCCTGCCCTTCTACCGCACCTTCATGACAGACACCGGCCAGCTGCAATTGGCCGTGTCCTGGGCAGATGTGCTCTGGATTGGAATACTCGCCATTGTCTGCACCTTTTATGCCTATACTGCCGCGGTGCGCCTCATGCAGAAGTTCAGCGCCTACACCATGAACCTCACGGTGAACCTGGAGCCGGTGTACGGTATTCTGCTCGCCTTTTTCATTTTCAATGAGGCGGAGCAGATGTCGGCAGGGTTTTATTACGGGGCGGCTATTATCCTGTTCAGCGTGTTCCTGCACCCCATTCTGGAGGCGGTGGTCAACCGGCGGCAGCGGAAACTAAAGAACGCCCTGCCAAACTGAGTACTCTGCCGGGAAAGGCAACGGCGCGGCTGGCGGTGTTTGGAACAGCCCGTACATGGTAGACCCAGACCCCGACATGGACGCATACACCGCGCCCATCCCGTACAACTGCGCCTTGATCTGCGGCAGCACCGGGTATTGGGGAAACAGGCTCTTCTCAAAATCATTCACCACGGTTTCTTTCCAGGCGGCCATGTCCTGCGCCAGGAGCGTTTTCAGGCTGTTTTTTGGAAAACACGGTGAAACGGCGGCATACGCCTCAGCGGTGCTGATGGCAAGGTTGGGGTACACCAGCAGCAGGTGCCAGCCTGCCAAATCCAGTTTCAGGGGTTCAAAGACATCTCCTTTCTCTACGGCCAGCACCGGTTTGTTCTGCACAAAAAAGGCGCAGTCGCTGCCCAGTTGCCGGGCGTAGTCTTCCAGCTTCTCAATTGTAAGACTCAGCTTAAAGACTTGGTTCAGGGTTTTGAGGGTAAACGCCGCATCTGCGGAGCCGCCGCCCAACCCCGCGCCCATGGGAATAACCTTGTGCAGGTGCATCTGGATGTTGGGCAGATCAAAGTCCTTTTTCAGCAGCTCATAGGCTTTCCAGCAGAGGTTACCCGTAGGCGCACCGGGCACCGGCAACCCCGAAAGGGTAAACGTACTTTCGGCCTGGGCCGGAAGAATCTCCAGCGCATCTGTCCAGGGCACCGGGTAGAAGCAGGAGACCAGGTTATGGAACCCGTCTGGGCGCTTCTCCACTAACTGCAGGCCAAGGTTAATCTTCGCGTTGGGGAACTGAATCATGGTGCAAAGGTAGCAAAGACAGGTATAGTTTAGGCAGCCGGCCCGGGAAAGAACGGCCTCCCTTTTTGCTTTTTCTGCTGGAGGAAAGCAATTTACAGAACCAAGTACGCTACGGGTGTGTTCAGCGGGAAAGGACAATGTGCGTTTTGGGGCCGTTTTTCTGAAAACACACCAAAAACGCACCCTGCCTCACTAAATCAATCCAATTATCGTTTTAAAAACAGAAGGTACTCAGGCTGCCTTTCCTTTTTTTCTCCTAATCATCAGATGCGGGCGTTCTTCTATTTTATTCTCTTTCTTACCCTCCCGTTTACGGGGGCGGCACAGGCTACTTCGCCGTTTGCGCACGTAGACCAGAAGATTCTGCAGCTGCCGGCGCAGCAGAGCCAGAGCGTTGAGCAGCTCTCAACGTACATCAACCAGCAGTTCAAGACCCCGCAGGAGCGGGTGCGGGCGGCGTATGTGTGGCTGGCGAACAATGTGGCCTATGATGTGGCGGCCCTGAACATGAATTTCACCATCAAGAAAGGCCACAACTTTGTGGAGCAGACCCTCAAAACCAGAAAAGCCATCTGCCAGGGCTACGCCGAAACCTTTCAGGAGCTCTGCCAGCGGGCGGGCGTGAAAACTTTCTTTGTGGGCGGTTACACCAAACAGCTGGGGCGGGTAGAGTACGTTCCGCACGCGTGGTGCGCCGCGCAGCTAGACGGCCAGTGGTTTCTGTTTGACCCCACCTGGGGCGCCGGGTATGTGGAGGGCAACACCTTTGTGAAGAAATACAATGAGCAATTCTTCATGGTGGCACCGGCCACTATGATCAAATCGCATTACCCGTTTGACCCGCTGTGGCAGTTTTCTGCCATTCCCATTACCAGCAAACAGTTCCAAGAAGGGCTCCCGGCTGCGCCGAACCCAAAAGCACGTTTCCAATTTGCTGATACGTTAAAAGCGTATGACGCCCAAGATGAGAACCAGCGCCTGGCCGGCACCGCCCGCCGCATGCAGGCGCATGGCGTTGACCATGCGTTTCTGGCCAACTACCTGCAGCACCTGAACCAGGGCGTAGAAATTGACCGCTACAACGCCATCACAGACACCTACAACCGGGGCATTGACCTGCTGAACCAGTTCACCTATTACAAGAACAAAAAACAGCTTTCCCAGAAGAGTGAGGCAGAACTCAGAAAGATGCTCACTACCTCCATCACCAACCTGCAGGAGGCTAAAAAGCAGATGGCGTCTACCCGCTGGCAGAAAGGGCAGCAGGAAATGGCGGCCTTCGCCCGAAACATTGAGCTTGCCCTGAACCAGGCGCTTTCTCAGGAAGTTTACCTGGACAGGTATTTCCAATCAGCAAACATCAAGTGAAAGCCGTATTTTAGGGGCTTGAACAGGTGTGCCCTTTATGTACCAGCGCTTCGGGAAACGTTTCTTAGACCTTTTGATTGCCGGGGCGGCCCTGCTGCTGCTCTGGCCGGTCTTGCTGGCAGTGGCGCTGGTGCTGTGGGTGGGCTTTGACGGCCGTGTGCTGTTCAGGCAGCAGCGCCCCGGCCTGCACGGCCAGCCGTTCACCTTTTACAAGTTCGTGACCATGACGCAGGCCCGGGATCTGCAGGGGCACCTGCTGCCAGACGCCCAGCGCCTCACCCCCCTGGGGAAACTCATCCGGAAAACCTCTTTAGACGAACTCCCCCAGCTCTTTAACGTGCTGCGCGGTGACATGAGCCTCATTGGCCCCCGCCCGTTGCTCCTGGACTACCTCCCGCTTTACAACGCAGAACAAGCCCGCCGGCACCACGTAAAACCCGGCATTACTGGTTGGGCGCAGGTCAACGGCAGAAACCTGCTGTCTTGGGAAGAAAAGTTTACCTTTGACCTTTGGTACGTAGAACATGTGTCTTTACAGGTAGACCTCCTGATCCTGTGGCGCACCCTACGGCACCTGTTTAAACCCGAGGGCATATCTGCGCCCGGCACCGCCACCATGGAACGCTTTACCGGCACCAGAGACAACCCAGCTTCATGAGCGAGAAAAAACAGAAAATAGCCATTGTAGGCGCTGGCGGCCTGGGCCGGGAGGTGCTCATGCTCCTCCACCAGATCAACCGCCACTCCCCCACCTGGGAAATTGCAGGTTTCTATGATGACGCCGCCCCCGCCAATGCACTTATCAACGGGTATCCCTATTTAGGCACCATTGACCAACTGAACGGTACGCAGTGGCCCCTGCACGTGGCCATTGGCATTGGCAGTTGTTCGGCCAAGGCCGAAGTGGTGGCCCGGCTCTTCAACCCGCTGCTGCAGTTCCCGGTACTGGTGCACCCCACGGTGCTTCTCCAGGAAGAACAGGGCCACCAGATTGGCGAAGGCTCCATCATCTGCCAGAACTGCATTCTCACCACCAACGTCACGTTAGGCAGGCACGTGTTGCTCAACCTGGCCTGCACCATTGGGCATGACGCTGTGCTGGGCGACTTCTGCTCCCTCATGCCGCAAGTGGCGGTCAGTGGAGGCGTACGGATGGGCAACGGCGTTTACGGCGGCACCAACAGCACCCTTCTGCAGAACCTGCACGTGGGGGCATTCACCACCATTGGCGCCGGGGCCGTAGTAACCAAAGATTTACCCAGTTACTGCACCGCCGTGGGCGTTCCCGCGCGTATCATCAGCCAAAGCGCATGAGCCAGCCCAAAGATTTTATCTACCTGTCGCCGCCGCACATGGGCGGGAGAGAGCAGTTTTACGTGCAGCAGGCGTTTAACCAGAACTGGGTCACCACCGCGGGCGCCAACGTAGACGGGTTTGAACAGGAGTTAGCCGCTTATCTGGGCGCTGCTTCGGCGGCGGCCTTGTCATCTGGCACGGCCGCCATCCAGCTGGCGCTGCTGGCCCTGGGCGTGGGCCCCGGTGATGAGGTCTTCTGCTCCACCTTTACCTTTGTGGCCAGTGCCAACCCCATTCGGTACGTGGGCGCCACCCCTGTTTTCATTGACAGCGAACCCACCACCTGGAACCTCTGCCCCACCGCCCTGGAAGAAGCGCTACGCAAACGGCAACAGCAGGGCAACCTGCCTAAGGCTTTGCTGCTGGTGCACCTCTACGGCATGCCGGCGCAAATGAAAGAGATCCTGGAAATCACCCGCCACTACGGGGTTCCCATCATTGAAGATGCCGCCGAGGCTTTAGGCTCCCGCTACCAGGGCCAACTCCTGGGCACCTTCGGCGAGGCCGGGGTTTTCTCCTTCAACGGCAACAAGATTATCACCACTTCTGGCGGGGGCGCGTTGGTTTCGGCCAAGGCCGAACTCATTCAAAACACCCGCTGGCTTTCTACCCAGGCCAAAGAACCGGTTCCGTATTACCACCACACCACGCAGGGCTACAACTACCGCCTCAGCAATATCTGCGCGGGCATTGGCCGGGGGCAGTTAGAGGTACTGGAGGAACGGGTACGGCAGCGCAGGGCGGTGTATGAAAATTATCTGGGCCTTTTGGCCGAGGTAGACGAACTGGAATGGCTGCCCGAGCCCGAGGGCTTTTTCTCTAACCGTTGGCTCTCCTGCTTCACGGTCAAAAAAGGCTGCTTTGTTACGTCAGAAGAGCTACGCTTGGCTCTGCTTGCAGCGAACATAGAAGCCCGTCCGCTTTGGCAGCCCCTGCACCGGCAACCGCTGTTCAAGGGCTGTGATTCTTTCGGCGGAGCCGTAAGTGAAGACTTGTTTGCCCGTGGCCTCTGCCTTCCCTCCGGCTCCAGCCTCACGTTAGAAGACCAGGAACGCGTAGCCAACGTGATTAAAAAAGCGTTTTCGGCCTAGTTTTGGGAAAACAGCCCAAAAACGCAACGGCGGAGTTCCTTCTCCCTCTGGGAGAAGGTTAGGATGAGGGCAAGTTCGTTGCTTTTAGAATAGTAAAGGCCAAGCAGAAGAAAGGCACGGAAGTAACTTCCGCGCCATAGTAGGTTTTTATTGAAAGTAATCTCTGGCGCGAGTCTTCAGACTCGTGCCGATGAGTGGTTGGAGTCTCCAGACTCCTGTTTCACAAAATTCCCAGCTCGTGGTTCCCGGCGAGTCTGGAGACTCGCAGCACATGTAAGCACGAGTTACAAACTCGCGCCAGCGAACTATTCTTTACACATTCTTCTTAATCGCCAGCGCATTAGATTTTAAAATCAATAATCAACAAAGACCAATCAGCCATTCTTAAAAGACCCCGTAGCGTCTGGAGGACCTGTGAGCGTCTGTGCCAATAGCGCACCCAATCCTGAAATTAACTTAATCCTATAAAATCCTGCATCTGACAACTTGAATTGTCCTTCTTCCAGCGGGAGCAGTAACACCGCCATTTCTGTTTTTGGCCTATTTTGGCTAAAACAGCCCGGAAACAGAAAGGCCAGAAAACAAAACATCCTGTTCCGCAGGGCGAAACAGGATGTTTGAGACAATTTGAATGAAAAGACTATTTCTTGCCTTTTTTCTCCTCGGTCTGAGCGCTTTTCAGAGCTCTTGGGATGGTTACCGTAGCCACTGGTGAAAGCGGGTTGGTCAGGATGGTGTAGTCACCAGGCGTGATTTTGTTCACTTTGATAGACTTACCCAGCTCCAGGTCAGAGATATCAACCGCGATTGAATCTGGCAGGTTAGCTGGAAGTGCTTTCACACGCAGTTTACGCAGTTTGGTCACCAGTTTACCACCGGCCATTACCCCTGGAGAAGTACCTACAAAACGTACAGGCACATCAATTTTCACTTCTTTCTCGTCTTGCAGCAACAGGAAGTCTACGTGCAGTAACTGCTCGTTCACCGGGTGGAACTGCAGGTCTTGCATGATGGCTTTGTAGTGTGTGCCTTCAATGTTCAGGTCAACCTGGTAAACCTCTGGAGAGTACACCAAGTCACGGAACAGGATAGCTGGGGCAGAGAAGTGAACTTGCTCAGCACCGCCGTACAACACACATGGAACTTGAGCTTCCTCACGAAGCGCCTTTGCTTCGGATTTACCGAGATTTGCTCTTTTAAACCCTATAATCTCTAAGCTTTGCATAAAAAATAGTTAAAAATAAAAAATGGAAAAACACTTTTGAAGTAGCAAATATCACGTATCAAGACACAAGACTTCTTTTTTTGTGGTGATGCCCCAACAAAGGCAACCGGAGTACTTCTTCTAACTAATATCTAATAACCAACAACTACCAACTGTTAGATAAACAGCGAGCTGATGGAGTCATGGGTCACCACGTTGCTGATGGCCCGCGCAAACAGGTCTGAGAACGTAAGCACCTTAATTTTTGAGCTTTCCTGCTTTAATGGAATGGTATCTGAAATCACCAGCTCCTCCAGCACAGACTTCTCAATGCGCTCATAGGCCGGGCCAGACAACACCCCGTGGGTAGCAATGGCTCTCACCGTTTTGGCACCTTTTTCTTTCAGCAACTCGGCGGCTTTGGTTATGGTTCCGGCAGTGTCTACCAGGTCGTCTACCAGCACCACGTCCATGCCCTCCACGTCACCAATCACCTGCATGGAGGCAATCTCGTTGGCCCGCTTGCGGTGCTTGTCACACACCACCATTTCCACGCCAAACACTTTGGCGAAGCTTCTGGTACGTACCACCCCTCCCACGTCTGGCGAGGCGAAGATCAGATCCTGCCCCAAATCCAGGCTGCGCAGGTACGGCACAAAGATGGCTGAGCCGTCCAGATGGTCCACCGGAATGTCAAAGAAGCCCTGAATCTGACCGGCGTGCAAGTCACAGGTCATGAGGCGGTCAGCGCCCACGCACTGAATGGCGTTGGCCATCACCTTGGCCCCAATAGAGACGCGCGGCTTGTCTTTTCTGTCCTGGCGGGCGTAGCCGTAGTACGGCATCACCACAATCACCTTGTGCGCCGAGGCACGCTTGGCCGCGTCTACCAACAGCATCAGCTCCATCAGGTTGTCGGCCGGCGGAAAGGTAGACTGAATCAGGAATACCTCACACCCCCGCACTGACTCGTTGAAATGGACAGAAATCTCACCATCTGAAAAACGTTGAACCGTGATATCACCAAGCGGAAGGCCATAGGCATCAGCCACTTTTTCAGCGAAATATCGGGAGGCGCTCCCGGAGAAAAGCTTAACCGTAGGGTTCATGAGGAGAAGAGGTTGCCGAATGAAGTCGCAAAATTACTTCTTATTTTGGAAGGGTCAAACCTATAGCCTGTAAATACCCGTACTTTTTAAGAAATATTAAGTAAAACTACAGACGGGAAAGAGGGGAACAGACATTCAGGATTTAACTTAAAATTACCCACCCTCCCGCTGGCCCCTTCTCCTGTCCTGCCAGAACGATCTCTGGCAAATTAGATACGGGGAGCCAGTTTTGTTACCGTTCGCGGCCCAGATCTTTTCAGGATGACAAAAGAAGAAAGTATACATCAGTACAGCCATCCCTTTGACAGCAATTACTTTCAAGCCCCTTCTACCGCAAACTTAGCGCCAGCATAGCGTGCGGTTTTGATATTACCAGTTTGTCACTGGCCCTGCACCTGCCGGAAATCTAACCTGACCTCATTTCCTGTTTTTAGCCTGTTTTGGCCAAAACGAGCCAAAAACGCATTAACATGTTGAGAAGCGCTTTTGAAGGGAGGCCGCATGCAAAATGAGAGCCTTTCCGCCGCCGGCGGAAAAAGAAAAAGCCCCTCAGATTTCTCTGAGAGGCTTTCTAGGTTGTCCGACCAGGTTTCGAACCTGGACTCTTCTGAACCAAAATCAGACGTGTTGCCAGTTACACCATCGGACAATCTCCCTTAGACAGCGTTGCTATCGTTTGGTGATGCAAAGGTAGGAAAGATTTTATTCAGCGCAAATTTTAGGAATAAAATTTTTCAGAAAATTTATTCCATAATCCGCTCCAGGGCGGTGTCATAGCTGTTTTTGATGTCCTGGATAGCATGGAACGTCTCCCCGTCTACCACGCAGTTCTGGGCCGTTACCGTACCAAGTTTCGTGAAAGTCAGGCCGTTGCCAGACACCAGTTTCTCAAACGCCTCCTGCTGGGCAGGGCTTACGCTTACCACCACGCGGCTCTGGCTCTCGCCGAACAGGTAGGCATCTTTCCGGAAATTTTTATCGGTGACCACGTCAAATCCGAACTCATTAGCCATGGCAGATTCCAGCAAGGTGATGTACAGACCACCGTCGGCACAGTCATGGGCAGATTCCACCAAACGTGCTTCAATCAACTCTTTCACGGTCTTCTGCACCAGTAGTTCCTCGTCCATGTCAAAAGCCGGGGCCGGTGACAGTTTCACGCCTTGGTACGAGTACAGGTATTCGCTGGAAGCGATGTCATTTTTAGCGGCACCTAATAAATAGATGGCATCCCCTTCGTTCTGGAACGCCAGGGTCATCACGTTGGCTTTGTCCTCCACAATGCCCAGCATACCAATAGTTGGGGTCGGGAACACAGGTCCTTCATCTGACGACTGGTTGTAGAAGCTCACGTTTCCGCCGGTCACGGGCGTACCCAGGGCAGTACACGCTTTGCCCATGCCTTTGATAGCGCCCACAAACTGCCAGTACACCTCGGGCACATACGGGTTCCCGAAGTTGAGGCAGTTGGTAATGGCCACAGGCTCACCGCCTGAGCAGACAATGTTACGGGCGGCTTCGGCCACGGCAATGGCGGTCCCCTGCTCAGGGTCGGCGTTCACGTAGCGGCTGTTGCAGTCAACGGTGATGGCAATGGCTTTGTCAGACCCTTTCACCTTCACAATGCCTGCATCTGCCGGGCGGTTGGTGGTGAGGGTAGACGCGCCAATCATGGAGTCATATTGTTTGTACACCCAGCGTTTAGAGGCAATATTGGGGTGCGTGGCCAAAAACTCAGCTACTTCTTTATAGTTAGTTGGCTCCTGCACGGAGTCAATGGTGAATTTCTGGGCTTCTGCGAAGTACGCTGGCTCGCGGTATTCTCTATGATATACTGGAGCGCCGCCGCCCAACACTAAATCTTCGGCGGGCACATCAGCCACTAGCTCACCGTTCTGGTAGTAGCGCAGGCGTTTGGTATCGGTTACTTCGCCAATCTGGGCACAGGACATGTCCCACTTGTCGCAGATTTGGTAGATGAGGTCTTCAGAACCTTTCTCCATCACCACCAGCATGCGCTCCTGGCTTTCTGAGAGCAGGATCTCAAACGGCTGCATGTTGGCCTGGCGGGTAGGCACTTTGTCCAGCCAGATTTCCATGCCGCTTTCGCCTTTGGCGCTCATCTCTGAGGTAGAGCACGTGATACCGGCCGCACCCATGTCCTGCATACCCACTACTTTGTTCGTGGCCAGAATTTCCAGCGTAGCTTCTAAAAGCAATTTCTCTTGGAAGGGGTCACCTACCTGCACAGACGGCAAATCGTTCACGGAGTCTTCGGTGATGTCTTTAGACGCGAAGGCCGCGCCGTGTATCCCGTCTTTGCCGGTGGCAGAGCCGATGATAAATACCGGGTTTCCTGCTCCGTGCGAGGTGGCGCTGGCGGTTTTGCCTACTTCCACAATACCCGCCGAAAAGGCGTTCACCAGCGGGTTCACGTTGTAGCAGTCGTCAAAGAACAGCTCGCCGCCCACGGTGGGTATCCCGAACGCGTTGCCGTAATCGCCAATTCCTTTCACCACGCCTCTTAACAGACGCTTGGTTTTGTCTGAGTTCAGATTCCCGAAACGCAGGGAGTTCAGCTGCGCGATGGGGCGGGCACCCATGGTGAAGATGTCGCGGTTGATCCCGCCCACGCCAGTGGCGGCACCCTGGTACGGCTCCAACGCCGACGGGTGGTTGTGTGACTCAATCTTAAAGGAGCAGGCCAAGCCTCCCCCAATGTCTACCAGACCAGCGTTCTCCTCGCCCGCCTTCGCCAGCATGCGCGGCGAGTCTTTAGGCAAAGTCTTGAGCCAGACAATGGAGTTTTTATAGGAGCAGTGCTCAGACCACATCACTGAGAAAATACTCAGCTCAGTGAAGTTGGGCGTGCGGCCCAGTATTTCTTTGATGCGGTCAAACTCTTCGGGTAACAGGCCCAGTTTCTGGGCGGTATCAACGGTGGTGAGCGTGGTCTGGGTTTCCAAGACGGATTTTGGTTTGGTAAGACGAGGGCAAAAATAAAGATTTCTTTGAGAAGCAGCGGCCTAAATGCACACTCTTTTACTAGGCGTTTCCGGCCTGTTTTTCAGAAAACAGCTCCAAAACAGGAAACTTCAGCTCTGGACTTCCCTTGTGAGCACCGGAAATTCCTCAACCCAAGCCATGGCTTGCCAGCGCCATGTATGCTTGCTGCCCCACCCTTTCCCCTGCCAACAGGGATCTCCCCTGGCTACCCCTGCAGAATGTTCCCCTCTCAGGAGGGCCTTACCCTTCCGGAGTTCTACTCCGGAAGCAATCTGCCGGGGAGTTCAACTCCCCTTTTTATCTGCGGCTCCCGGCGGAGTGGAACTCCGCAGCAGGCAGGTTCGGGAGTAGAACTCCCGAATAGCTGGACCAGCTGGACGGAACCTCCCGAACAGCTTGGGCTAAAAACAAAGGCACCTATTCTCTTTTGTCCTCCTGTGAGGATCTTGGTGGAGAACAAGAGAAACCTGTTTTGACTGCCTCTGCCGTTCGCCTGCCAGGTTCTTCCAGAATTATGCGAGCTGGGCAGTGCGTTTCCGGGCTGTTTTTCTGAAAACTGCGTCAAAATGAAGGAATTGTTACGACTAGGTTAGTGAGTTGTGACGGGCCGGTTAAGTTTTGGTTAAGCTTGCCGGCGGGGCTGGATTGGCTCCAAAGGACTTCGTAGACTTACACAGGTTCTCAAATTAACCGCCCGAAACCATGGCAACTACAGAGAAAAACACCGTCACGCTGGTAGTCTACTACAACGCCACCCAACCCATTGCCACACTTATCTTAGACAAGGAAGACGAATATCTGGCGTGGCTGGTAGACAGCCTGGACGTGGTTCCCTGCGGAAACTACTATTGCCTGCGGCTGACCTGCGCGCAGGAGTTCCGGCAGGCCCGCCGCATTTTCCCGGCCATTGGCTTCACCAGTCGGCATGTGCGGTTTAGGGGAGTTTTAAGAAAAGCAGCCCAGAAACGCATTTCTCCCTCGGCGGCGCCGGAAGAAAGAACGGTGGTTTTTCAGGAGCAGCCCACCACGTTTGCGGTGAAACTGGCCGCCTTCACCGGGCTTCGGTTTGACTGGATAAAGTCTGTTTTCAAAACCTCGTTAACCGGCATATAAGATGACTACCGCCACCACCCTTTGGTTCTACCTGAAATCGGCTTCGCCAATCTACACCTACACATTGCCCAGTCAGGACAAGCGGCTCCCGCAGGTGTTGGAAGATGTGCGCATGATTAAGCACGGCAGCCACATTTTCATTCATTTGCGCAGTGAGTTTGAGTGGGAACGGGCCCTGCATTTGCTAGGCGAAACCAAAACCAAAGTAGGAGTTTCTACTACAGCTGCATAACAGTTGTCTATCCTCAATCACTCAGAACCTGTTTAGAGTTTCTCACTTTTGTTTATTTTCCTGATAAAGAGCACAGTGAATGCCAGCAGATGCAGTGCCATCCAGTTCAGCGCCTTTGTCTCGAACCGGATCAGCAGAGCCTTGAAGCTGTCGAGCCAGGCATTGGCGTGCCCAATGACGGCCCTGTTCTTGAAGAGCTCCTGGTCAAAGCAGACATACCCTTCTTCCCCTCTGCCGTTCCTTGGGTTAAGGGCGATGTTGGCCTCGATCTCCATTTCCGCGCACAGGCCCCTGAATGCCTCCGAGTCGAAACCCGCATCAGCGTTGAGGAACAGCCCCTCAGTCCGGATGCCCGCCCCCCGGAGCAAACCGCAGATCTCCCTGAAAACCCTCTCTATCTCGAAAAGATCATGGTGGGCGCCTGAGACAGGCCCACTGCAGGCCAGCAGCAACCCCTTGCTGTCAGACAGGAACAGGCTGTTGCAGGTCCTGGCCGCTTTCCGGCCCTGGTAACCCACATGCTCCCCGCCGTTCTTGCAGAGGGTCTGGCTCCCGTCCAGCTGCATGGGGGAGAGGTCCAGCAGCCTTCGCCTGCTCTTCAGAAGCTGCGTCCAGGCCTTCTTCAGGCTGCCGTCCGCTGACCACTTCCTGAAGTGGTGGTACACTCCCTGCCAGCTCAGGGCCGCTCCTTGGAAGCATGCCCTGGTAGGCAGCTCCCGCCACTGGCAGCCCGTCTTGGGCCGGTAGAGAATCGCCGCTATGATCTCTGAAGGTTTCACCTGCAGCTTGGAGCCTCTTTTGCCCACGCTCAGATGAGGGACTATCCATAGGTTTATGCTATCTTCGCTTATGACTTCCATCGGAGTAGGGCTAGGTTAAAGATGTCTTTGCAAACACTTTTACCTGACTATTCCTTTGGGGGTTAAAAAACTCTAAACAGCTTCTAATATAACAAATGCTCTTTGCTTAACAATTAAGCTTCTGGTTTTGCAGATCTAGTTGGGTAGTCTATTTCTCAGCTTCACAAGCTTTCACTTGCATGCAGACGCCCCGCTGTTTGTTGTTTTCGGCCTTAAAAAACACGTTTAATATAAATTAAAATCCATTCCGCATGCTGGGTTTCATTAGTATATACCATTTACAAAGAATAAAGTCTTGATAAATCTTTGGATATCTAAAAAAACTTATATCTTTCCTGCAATATTAAATAATTGAAAAAAATATAAATATATAAGCAGAAAGCATTGGTGACTTCTACCTCACCGATAGCGGAAGATCCTGACACAGCGCTTTATCTGGAGGTAGGGGTAGCTGATAAAATAATTTATATGAAAATTTTGCAACTACTTAGCTTTTCTTTGAAAAAGTTTTCAAAAGGAATGTTTGGGCTTTTACTTTAAATCTAGCTTTGTTTGCATGTGTATTTATTTTTGACTCATGTATGCATAGTGATAATGAAGAACCTATAAATGCGATGGCTAAAAATAGATTTCTGTCTGCTTTAGACTCTAATAAAAATAAGGTAGGCTCAGTGGTTTTTGGCAAGGATAATAAGAAAGGGAAAAGTTCTAACAATTATTCTAGAATAGGTCAAGAAGCATTACATGAGCCCATATATCTAGAGTTCCCTACCGAAACAAATTATGAAACCAGAGATTTAGTTTATACGACAACATCAATTCAAGAACTCTCTGATTTAGTAAGTTATTCTAACGCTATTGTTCAGTATGAGCCCACTCCCACTAATTCTGATTACTTTATTGATGTGCCAGTCGAGAATGTCATCAGCAGTTTAAATCCTTTAGTTGAGGAAGCAAAACAATACCTGTATGCAAAAGGATTTACAAATCAGGATGTTCAAAATATGCTGGTACAGGAAGGAGGGACAGAGCTAGATTTGATTCCCTTTGTAATGTCACTAACTCAGGTTGAGGCTAACCAATCTGTTAGTTTTAATTACTCTAGTTTTTTTGTAAACTCTGCTTCCGCTAGAAAAATTGAAGCAAATGACTACGTAGCGTGTGCAGCTATTGCCATCGGAGCTGATATACTTTGGGCGTTGTCTACATCAAGTGCGTCAACATGGTCAATTCCTTTAATGACTAGGGCATTTGGGGCAGTTGCTAAAAGAGTGTTAGGACCCATAGGAGTTGCTATAGCGGTAGTGAGCTTCGGTACTTGTCTGGCCGCTGCCACCCAAGATTAGACGTGAAGCTTATGAACCTAATGTATATTATAATCATACCTTTAGCGCTTTTTGGAATATACAAAAGGGGTACAGAATTAATCTCTTTGTTAAAAAAAGGCGATAAGGCTAGAGCAAAAATATCATTACTTTTCCTGTTTCTTATTATAGCTATTAGTATCGCTATGATTTTTGCAATAAATAAGATTTAACTATTTTTTTAAACTTAATTTTTTTCCTTCCCTTGAAGAATCGGGTATATATGACTTTTCTTCCCTTTATAAATAGGCTGCAACTCTTGGGGTAGCCTATTTTTCATGCTTTTTTACATTAGGTTTTAACAAAGTAGCCAAGAGAATCACTCTAAATTGTTTTAAGCTCAAACTGGGAATCCTGCATTTGATAGCATAGCATTTCAAAAGCATAACAAGCAATAGTAGCCAAAGCCTGGGCAAAAGTATGCCGCCTTTGTTTATCCCATCGGCAAGATTTTATGAATTTGAATATAGGACTAGAAAGTGTGTCCGAGGAAACATGTTCAAGTTTAGTACTTAGAGGGAGGCATTTCATGCCTAAAACTTTTTCACTACTTCTATGGAAATCAAGACAGAATGCCCTATTTTTGCAGCCTGAAAGAAGTGAGTATCTATCTAAATTCTTATAAACCAACCAAATGGCGAATATTGGCAGAATTACCCAAGTAATCGGCCCTGTAGTGGACGTTAGCTTTTCGGGTGAGAATTCTAAGTTGCCCAACATCATGGATGCCCTGGTAGTGACGAAGGACAACGGTGCCCGCGTGGTACTGGAGACCCAGCAGCACTTAGGCGAAGACAGAGTACGTACCATTGCCATGGACGCAACCGAAGGGTTGACCCGCGGCATGGAAGTAACTGACCTGGCGGCTCCTATCTCTATGCCTACCGGCGACAACGTGCTAGGCCGTCTGTTCAACGTGATTGGTGATGCCATTGACGGTATTCCGCAGCCTGCCAGCCAACTGGACCTGCCTATTCACCGCAATGCGCCTAAATTTGAAGACCTTTCTACCTCTACTGAGGTATTATACACCGGTATCAAAGTAATTGACCTGATTGAGCCTTACTCTAAAGGAGGTAAAATCGGTTTGTTCGGGGGTGCCGGGGTAGGTAAAACCGTATTGATCCAGGAGTTGATCAACAACATCGCCAAAGGCCACGGTGGTCTTTCTGTGTTTGCCGGTGTGGGTGAGCGTACCCGTGAAGGGAACGACTTGCTGCGTGAGATGATTGAGTCTGGCATCGTGAAATACGGTGACGAGTTCATGGAATCTATGGAGCACGGCGGCTGGGACTTGTCTAAAGTAGACGCTAACGCGTTGAAAGAGTCTAAAGCTACCTTCGTGTTCGGGCAGATGAACGAGCCTCCTGGGGCCCGTGCCCGTGTGGCCTTGTCTGGTTTGACCATTGCCGAGTCTTTCCGGGACGGTGACGGTACCGGTGCCGGCCGTGATATCCTTTTCTTCATTGACAACATCTTCCGTTTCACGCAGGCAGGTTCTGAGGTATCGGCCCTTTTAGGTCGTATGCCTTCTGCGGTGGGTTACCAGCCAACATTGGCGACTGAGATGGGTGCCATGCAAGAGCGTATCACGTCTACCAAGCGTGGCTCTATCACGTCTGTACAGGCCGTTTACGTACCTGCAGATGACTTGACGGATCCGGCTCCAGCTACGACTTTCGCTCACTTGGATGCCACCACCGTACTTTCCCGTAAAATCTCTGAGCTTGGTATCTACCCTGCGGTAGACCCTCTGGATTCTACGTCCCGTATCTTGACCGCTGACATTGTAGGCGAAGAGCACTATAACACTGCCCAGCGCGTGAAAGAGATCCTGCAGCGTTACAAAGAACTGCAAGACATCATCGCCATCTTGGGTATGGACGAATTGTCTGAAGAAGATAAACTGGTGGTTCACAGAGCACGCCGTGTACAGCGTTTCTTGTCGCAGCCGTTCCACGTGGCCGAGCAGTTCACTGGCTTGAAAGGGGTATTGGTTGACATCAAAGACACCATCAGAGGCTTCAACGAGATCATGGACGGTAAGCATGACAACCTGCCAGAGGCCGCCTTCAACCTGGTAGGTACCATTGAAGACGCCGTTGCCAAAGGACAGAAAATGCTGGCCGAAGCAAAGTAAACTTTGAGTTCTGAGTCTTGAGTTCTGAGTCTTGAGTCTTCTAAAGATTCTAGTTCAGAGTTTAAGACTCAGAATATAATTAGTTTTATTCCTTCTAAGTCCGAATTCTGAGTTTATCAAAAGATAGACTCAAGACTCAAGACTCAGAACTCAGAACTCATAGCAATGTATTTAGAGATCATCACCCCAGATAAGAGAGTATTTGAAGGCGACGTGACTTCAGTGAAGTTTCCGGGCATCAATGGTGGGTTTGAAGTGTTGAACAATCACGCCGCCCTCATCAGTGCCCTGGCCAACGGACCGGTGCGCATTACCCCTGCCTCTGGTGCTCCCGTTGAGTTCCAGATTGACGGTGGGGTGGTAGAAGTGCTGGACAACAAAATCATTGTACTGGCCGAAGCTGTCACTGCCTAAGTCTTTCCTGTTTTCATCTTTGAAAGCCCGCCCTTCTGCCAAGAAGGCGGGCTTTCGCTTTTATAGGCGTTTGGGATGTGTTTTGGGAAAAGTAGGCCAAAAACGGAAAGGAAAACAATAACACTTATCCCATAGAATCTGTAAATCTTTCTTCCATTGAACAGTCTTTGCCGCTCCCTTCTATCATCTTAGCTTCCCATTCTTTTTCTCTCTTTTGTCATCCTGAAAGGATCGAACAGCATTCCTATAGCCATCAGTTCTCTACATTAATTCCCTTCATTCCCGCCGGAAAAATGGCAGCATAGGCTGGTATTCAAATTTACTTGAAGTCAAATTCATTACAGTCCGCCCACAGGGTCCTTTCAGGATGACAAAAGAGAGAATAGAACACGAAAGATAAAATTGACTGTAAGAAAGGATAAAGGAATCAAAAATTTTTATGTTCAAGAATAATAGAAAAATGATGAGAAAGAAGAAAAAGCCCAATGTAAAAATGCCACAGCTACGTAACTTACGCTCCTACTGAAAGACCGCTATCACGGGCAATACCTTTCACATTCTTAATTCCTAATTCTGAATTCACAAGCCGTGTCTATAAACCCTAAAACCACCCCTATCTACCAAACCTCGGTTTTCACCTTTGACGACCTGAACGCGCTGGAAGCCTACTTTGAGGAGCCCGGCCAGAGCTATATGTACACCCGTTACGGCAACCCCAACAATGAGGAGCTGGCGCAGGAGATCAACCGGCTGGAGCAGGGGCAGGGGGCGGTCATCACCTCCTCAGGCATGTCAGCGATTTTGACGGCGGTGCTGGTGTACGCCAAGGCCGGTGACCACGTGCTGTGCGCTGAGGAGATTTACGGGGGCTCGTCGTCGCTGCTGTCGCAGGAGCTTACCCGGCTGGGGCTGGAGGTAACCTACGTGCCTTCGGCCGAAATCTATGCGCTGGAGGGGTATGTGCAGCCCAACACCAAACTGCTGCTGGCCGAAACCATCAGCAACCCCATGATGGTGGTCACTGACCTGGCCCGGCTGGCCGAAACCTGCCACGGCAAAGGGATCAAACTGGTAGTAGACAACACTTTCGCCTCGCCTATCCTTACCCGGCCGCTGGCGCTGGGGGCTGACCTGGTGATCCACAGCGTGACCAAATACCTTGCCGGCCACAGTGACGTGACCGCGGGCGTGGTCATTGCCCAATCTGAAGCAGAGGCCAAACGCGCCGCCCAGATCATGCGCACCTGGGGCCTGAACCTGAGTCCGTTTGACAGCTGGCTGGCCGCCCGAAGCCTCAAAACCCTCAAGCTGCGCATGCGTGCCCATGCGGCCAGCGCCCTGGCCGTGGCCCAGTGGCTGGCGCAGCACCCCAAAGTACAGGCTGTTTTCTACCCCGGCCTGGCCTCACACCCGCAGCATGAACTGGCCCAAACACAGGGCAACGGCCTTTTTGGGGGCATGCTGTCCTTTAGAATGGCAGATGACCAAGAGGCCGTGAACCGGTTCATGAGAGCCTTGCAGCAGATACCCTTTGCACCGTCATTGGCGGGGGTCACCACCTCTCTCTCCTACCCATTGGGTACGTCGCACCGCGGGCTGACCCGGGAGCTGCAGGAGAAGATGGGCATAACCGGGGGGCTCATCAGGCTGTCGGTGGGCATTGAAGACGCAGCCGAGATTATTGCCGATCTGGAGCAAGGACTGGCGGCGGTGTAGCCTTTCTGTTTTCGGGCTGTTTTTCTGAAAACAGCGAAAACAGAAAGAGGAATAGCCGTTTACCGCTGGCCCAGGATACGCGTGAGGGATAGCAGCGGAAAGCCCACAGGGCGAGGCACGAGCCCGAGGACTTGCAGCGGATAGCCCGACCCGCCAGGGGCACGCCCTGAAAGAGTTCTGAGTCTTAAGTTCTGAGTCTTGAATTTGGAGTGGGCCAGGAATAAACATTGCACCTTTTTCTCAAACGTCTGTTTGAATTCGCCTTTTGTGATGCAGGTGAAAATATAAAGCCCCTGTATCCCTTTTCCCCTCGCACCGGCGCGCTTCCAAACTGCTCAGAAACTGCTTAGGTAGAACCTTCATCTGCTCTGTTTTGCCTGCAATTCAACTGGATACCAGCTCTGACCTGACCAACAACTCACACCCCCTGCTCTGGTTTCCCACCTTTAGATTATCTTCAGTTTGGGGCTGTTTTGAGAAAAGTAGCCCTAAAACAGAAAGACGCTTACCTTTGCACCATGCTTCACCGTTTAATGAGCTGGTTTACTGGGAAAGGGCAACCCGCCCCGGCAGATGACACTCCTGTTGATATGAAATACTTACTGGTGGGCCTTGGCAACATTGGCCCTGAATATGCAAACACCCGCCACAACATTGGGTTCATGGTGCTGGACCACCTGGCGAGCAAGCACGGGGTCTCTTTTGACACCGGCCGCCATTCGTTTGTGACTGAATTCAAGACCAAGGGCAAACACTTTACACTGGTCAAACCCACTACCTACATGAACCTGAGCGGCAAGGCGGTGGCGCACTGGCTGAGCGTACTCAAGATCCCGGCCTCGCAGATGCTGGTGATCACAGATGACCTGGCGCTTCCGTTTGGCAAACTCAGAATGCGGGCCAAAGGCAGCGCGGGCGGCCATAACGGGCTAAAGCACATTGAAGAGACGCTGGGAACGAATGAATACCCGCGACTTCGGTTTGGGGTAGACGCGCAGTTCTCCAAAGGCCGCCAGGTAGATTATGTGCTGAGCCCGTTCTCAGAAGATGAGCAGATTGACCTGGGCACCTACATTGAGAAAGCCGGCGACATGTGCATTTCGTTTGGGGCCATAGGCCTGGAGCGCACCATGAATTTCTTCAACAAGTAAGGTGTTGAGGCCCCCAAAAAGATGGGTCTGAAAAAAGTTTCCAAGTTTTTGGGGCTGGTCTGACTTTCTATCCCGGGTCTTTACGTTCTGCTGAACGACTGGCATGTGTACTACAAAGGGAAACCCTAGCCAGATACAAAGCCGCTTCTCAGGACCTGGCTGTTCCTTTACCTCCGTTGAGCAAGACAGAAGATAAGAATTCAACCCGTTTTAAAGATGACACTCCTGCCTTAGCTATGCGCGCCCCCCTACTGGTGAAAGATGAACAGGAAATTGGAACTATGCGCGTATTACATTTCACGGGTGGGTTTTCTATTTATTCCTTACATATTGATGAGATGAAAAGAGAAGCACCCAAGCAAGCGGCTTGACTTCTAATAGGTGGGGAAACCATACAAAGGGTTTGCCCCAGCAGAGAAACTAATTTTACAAGTGCTGCCAGAGTGAGGTATTTCCTGGCTACCGCATAGCCAAACGTCCTTCTAGAGGTTTGCCTTTTCCCTGGCCAGACCCAGATAGCCGGTGGTGAGGCCAAGGGAGGTGCCCAGTTCCAGAACAGTGGCGGGTTGAAAATGGTTGGCCAGCCTGAACAGCAACTGCCCCAGACGGGCCGGTTTGGCCGCGGTGCGGGCAATGTCTGCCACTTTGCGTTTTCTGGTGTTTTGGGTATGGGAGCCGGCCCCAAAGTCAGTGACGGCCAGCTCTGTCTGGTCTTGCAGCAGCTTTTCTCTGAGGGCCTCTACCTTGTCATAGGCCAGAAAATGGCCGTTGTGGTGAATGATAAAGCAGTAGAGATTGAATACAAAAGGGGAGTGCAGGCCATGTGCATTCCCTGAACGCCACCAGAACGAGGCGTACCTGTAAACCATAGCGGCCTGTTGCAACAAGAGCAGTGATTAGTTAAGCTTGTAAGGAACAATTAAGGTGAACTCCGGAATGGACACGTAGAACTGACGCCCGTCTACCAGGCGCTCCATGAGAAACGTGCCCGCCATTTTACCAATGCTGGTCTTAAGGTTGCAGCCAGACACATACTGGTGGCTCTCGCCGGGTTCCAGCACCGGTTGCTGCCCTACCACGCCTTCGCCCTCCACTTCGCGCACTTCATTGTTAGAATCATAGATGTGCCAGTGGCGGCGTAACAACTTTACCGTAAATTCGCTGTTGTTCTCTATTGATATCTTATAGGCGAACACAAAGTGCTGCTGGGCCGGACTGGAGTAGTCAGGGAGGTAGTTCGTGGTAACGTGAACGGTTACTCCTTGGGTTGTTTTCGTATCCATGCGTGCCTTTATTTGGTATAAAGAAGAACAGCCTATCTGGTAAATAAGTTTAGCCAGCCGGATTCTTGCTTAAAATTACACAGAAAACCATTAACATGTCACCTCTCTATGCAGGTAAAAATTGAAAGCAGCTGGCAACAGGTCCTGCAAGACGAATTTGAGAAGCCTTATTTTCAGGAGCTCATCCAGTTTGTAAAGTCAGAATATGCCACTACAGAAGTTTATCCGGCTGGTAAAAACATTTTCCATGCCTTTGAGGAATGCCCGTTTGACCAAGTGCGGGTGGTCATTCTGGGCCAGGACCCGTACCACGGCAAAGGGCAGGCCAACGGGCTGGCATTCTCGGTGAGTGAAGGAATCAGAACGCCTCCCTCTTTGCTTAACATATTCAAAGAGATAGAGGCAGATTTAGGGAAACCCATTCCGCGCAGCGGAAATCTGGAGCGATGGGCAGAGCAGGGGGTGCTGTTGCTGAATGCCACCCTTACCGTACGGGCCCACCAGGCGGGTAGCCACCAGAAGAAAGGCTGGGAAGAGTTTACTGATGCTGTGATCAAGAAGGTGTCTGACCTGAAGGAAAACGTGGTGTTCCTGCTGTGGGGGGCTTATGCCCAGAAGAAAGGCCAGATGATTGACAGCCAGAAGCATCTGGTGCTGAAAGCGGCCCACCCCTCACCGTTTGCGGCAGACAAAGGGTTCTTTGGCACCCGGCATTTTAGCAAGGCCAACGCCTATTTAAGAGGGCACGGCCAGCCCGAGATTGACTGGTAGCCTGGGTTTCTGTTTTGGGGCTGTTTTCTGAAAAACAGCCCAAAACAGAAACTGTTATTTTATTCCGCCAAAGGCGGCAAAGCAGGAGTTCTTGTGCAGGAGCTCCACTTGTTTGAATCCCACCTTACGTAAGAGGTCCAGTTGAAAAGTAACAGAACGGGGCGAGTCTTCCTTTTCAATATAGGCCAGCACGTGGTTTCTGTAGTCCAGGCCGCCCACGCTGGTAAGATAGTCACCGTAGCGTTGCCACATGAGCTGGTCAATCTGGGGAGTGGCCTGCACCACCAGGTCAGAGATCCAGAAGGAGCCGCCGTCTTTCAGGCTGTGGTACAGTTTCCGGAACACAAATTCCCAGTCTTCTTCTTCCCGCAGGTGGTGCAGCACCGCACCGGCCAGAATCACATCAAACGGCTTTTCAGTAAGCGGCACTTCCCTGATATCTCCCTGTAGGGCCTTTACTTCACCCCTGGTTTCTGCTTGCACCCGTTGCTGCGCCCTCTGCACCATGGGCCGGCTCAGGTCAACCAGCGTGCAGTTCAGGTGCGGGAGTTTAGATAGCATTTTCAAGGTGAAATTACCGGCGCCACAGCCAATATCCAGCAGGTGCCGGGCATGCGGTGTAGCATATTGGGCCGCCGAGGTTATCAGCTCCAGACACAAGGGGGCGTCTATGGTAGACAGCTGCCCGGTCTCTAGGTTGGAGAAACGTTCTATCTCCTGATCAAAACGCTGTTCTATTTCTTGCACGGTTGACTTGGCCGTAAAAGGGGCTGCCATAGGTGTGAGTGGTTGGTTCTTTTAGGCCGAAAAGGTAAAGGTTTCTTTGCCGGAAGAAAAGGGTGTTTCTGGCTTCTTTTTCAAAAAACAGCTCTAAACAAGCGTTGGCTAGGGAAGGAGTTCGCGCAGCGGGACCAGTTGGTAGCCGCGCCTTTTGAGCTCCTGCAGCAGAAAGTCCAGCTGGTGGTACAGTTTATCTGTCCTGGCCGGATCAGTACCCAGGTGCATCAGCAGCAGAAAGCCGTTGAGGCCGTGTGGATCTTTTTCTTCCCGCTCCCAGATAGAATCCAGAATGGTTTGGCTGGAGCGGTATTGCCTGCCCAGGCTGGGGTAGGTGTAGTCTGCGTGCGAAAGGGTGCCGGAGGTGTAGTTGATAAGGGTGAAGCCTGCCTCTGTGGTCCAGTTAGCAATCTGCTGGTTGTACCACTCATAGGGGGGCAGAAAGAAAGGGGCTTCTTCTTTGGCGACCCCAAAGCGCGCCATTTCTGCATAATTGGCCCTAAGATCTACCATGAACTGGCGCCTGGAAACCAGCAGGGAGTCCCGCTTGCCCCAATCTGCGTACAGCAGGTGCCGGTCTGAGTGGGCCCCCAGGTAGTGCCCGTCTTTTTTCAGGCCTTTAATAACGGGTGCAAAACCGGGGTTGCGGTAAAAGTCTCCGGTAAGAAAGAAGGCCGCCGGTACGTGGTGCTTTCTCAGGGTTTTTCTGATGACCGGGTAACCATCTGCAAACTCATGGCCGGTGAAGACCAGCGCCAGCTGTTTTTGCGCGGTGTCCCCCCTGACTATGGCCCCCTGGTACCGGGTTACTTTTTTTTTATTTTCCTGACTTTGCCTTTCTCTTTGCCTTCCATCTGGAGTGAGGAGAGCAGAAAGCTGAGGCTGGCGGTGCCATCCATGGTGGGTTCATTGGTTGAATAGTCGCCGTGGTCATCATGGTACACCGCCAGATTAGACTGATAGGCGGCAAACTCGTCTTCGGCATCTAGTTTCAGCCCTTTCAGGTTCTTGAAGATGCTGTTGTACACAGGACCGTCTACCAGGCCTCCCGCCAGCTTATAGCCCATGAGCAGGGAGAGGGAGGAGTGGGGGGAGTTGGGGAACTCACCACTCTGGGGCAACCCTACCACCATGCTGGTGCCCCAAGGGTTCATCCCAAACAGCCAATCCCGCAGTGCCGCCTCCATCTCCACATACCGGCGGTCACCAGTAAGTTGGCGGTACAACACCGCCTGGGTTACCAGGCCCGCCACCAGATTGTTAGAGCACCAGATAAACGGTACCCCCATGTTAAAGGCATTTTTTCTGCTGCGCCTGAAAACCGCCTCCAGCCCGTTGCTCAGGTTGCTGATGAACTCCTGCCGTATGGCTTCGTCTTTAGAGGCGCCCAGGTAGAAATGGCCCAGGTTGATGAACGGGTACCATTGGTAATGGCGGGCGGTGTCTTTGCCCAGCCAGGGGGTCTGCGGCTCCTGTCTGCCAAACTCGGCGGCTTTCTCCAGAAATTCGGTGGCACCGGTCTGGTGGTACAGTTGTACGGCGGCCAGTTCCATGTCATCTACCCAGTTGTCTTCCTCATAAAAATAGGGGGCTCTGCCGGGGGCGGTCTGGCTCACGCCGGGTCTGGCCAAACCAAACTCATACGCCTGCCTGGCTTTGGTCTGGAGCAGCTGAGCGTACTCAGGGTAGTAATCGGCCAGGAGCTGGGCGCCCATGCTGAAAGCTGAGGAAAATTTGCCGGCCGTGGAGGCCACCCCGGTAGAACGGTTTTTGTACTGGAACGCCCCCTGCGGTTTGTCAGAAACTACGTACACCGGCCGGCCGTTGCCGGCGCCTTTGCCATAATTCACCCGGTCATAGATAGGCAGCCGGTAGCCGGTGTGGTCGCGGTCATCTGCAATCTGGTTGAACATGAGGTCAGGCTTGGGGTACATTTTCAGGAGCCAGTCCAGTCCCCACTTTGCCTCATCTAAAATGTCTGGCACCCCGTTGCTGCCGGGCAGGCCGTTGTCAAAATAGTTGTCCCCAAAGGCCTTGGGGTTCTGCTGGTAGGCAAACAACATCTGGAATACGGCATTGGCCGAGGTGGTCACATACTGCAGGTAATCTGAGGCGTCATGCCAGCCGCCACGGGCATCAATGAAGGTGGAGTCCACCTTCGGGTCTGGGTGAAACACCACAAAGCCGTCTTTGGTATGGCAGGAGTCTCTGAAGAAAGGGTTGAAACCGCAACGCTGCTGCCGCATGTAGTGCAGCACATAGTCTGCGGTGTTATCATACACGTCTGGGCTTACCCTGAATTTAGGGGAAATAGCCCCGCCGGCTTTAATGAAGAAATTGCCGGTCTTCCTGAATTTGGAGAAATCCAGGCGGTAGGTATTGGTAAAGGCGGCATACGGGCCAAAATCTTTAGACTGCTTCCCTTTGAAGACTTCCTTGCCCGTGATCACGTCATGCACAGTAAAGTTGTTGCCTTTGAGCGGTTCTTTGCTGGCCAGTACGGCTATTTTGGTGGAGGTAGGCAAATACCCCATCTGGTTGATCCTGACCCAGCTCTTTAGAGGAGCCGATTGGCCAAGTGCCAGGGAGCCGTTCAGGAAAACAAGCAATAGGAGAAGCGGGACAATTCTACGCATGGAAAAAGGTTTCTAGCGGGGCTAATTTAACTTTTCTTCCGTTTCACGGAAAGAAGAATATGCAAAACGCCAGCTTGGGGCTGGCGCTCTGCTTTAGTAGTAATTGGGTAGTTTCTGTTTTTGGCCTGTTTTTACAAAAACGGCTCCAAAACAGGGATATTATTTGATACCCATGAAAATTCTGCTCCAGCGAATCTTATCAAAGAACCCGGCATTAGGGTCTGCTGACATCCAGACCAGAACGGCCTTGCCTACCACATGGTCTTCAGGCACAAAACCCCAGTAGCGGGAGTCTAGGGAGTCATGGCGGTTGTCACCCATCATCCAGTAATAATTCTGCTTGAACGTGTACTGGGTAATGGCTTTGCCAGCAATGGTGATGCTGCTGTCTGTGACTACCACGTTTTCATTGCCTTCATACTTCCTGATCACCATTTCATACAACGGAATGGTTTGGGCGTTGATCTGGACTGTCATGCCTTCTTTGGGTACCACAAAAGGACCGAAGTTGTCTTTGTTGTAGGGGTACATGCTGGGCTTGAACGGGAACACGTCTGGCTGCGCCACACTGTCTTTCCTGATAATCACATTGCTGATGAACTCAAAGCCTTTGAGCTGCTGGGCAGTCTCTGGGGAAGTGTTCACCACGTAGCCGGCCCCGCCGTACAGTTCCTGAATATCAGTAATGTTGTTTTCTTTAAAGAAGTTGGGGTTCAGGGGCGTCTTGGTGAGCAGGAAATACGAATACTGTACTTTCTCCGGCTCAGGGACCAGCTTGTCATTGATGTACACCTGCAGGTCTTTCATCTGGATTTTGTCACCGGCAATGGCAATACAGCGCTTGATGTAGTTGGTACGGAGGTCTACCGGGTGCTGCTCTTCTGGCGGGAAGTTGAACACGACCACGTCATTGTTCTTCACCTCAGAAAAGCCTGGCAAACGGTAAGACGGCAGCTGGATGGCATCTGAATAAGACGGGATATTGGTGCCCCAGATGGTTTGGTGGGTGAGCGGTACCTGCAGCGGTGTTTTTGGGGTTCTGGGGCCGTAGTGCAGCTTGCTCACAAACAGGTAGTCTCCCACCAGCAGTGACTTCTCCATAGAGGGAGTGGGAATGGTGTAGGCCTCAAAGGTAGCCCACCTGATCAGGGTGGCCGCTACAACGGCAAACAGAATGGCGTCTCCCCATTCCCGCAAAAAGCCTTTTTTCTGTTTAGGCTGTTTATTCTCTTTCGTCCAAAAACGGATGCTCATGTGATCTTTTTTAAAGTTCCAGCAGGTCAGGCATTCCAAAGATGCCCTGGCGGCCCGGGAGCCATTCAGCGGCCAAAATGGCGCCGGCGGCAAAACCTTCTCTGCTATGGGCTATATGGTGTAGCTCAAAGGTATCGTTTTCTGAGGTGTATTGCACAATATGCGTCCCAACAACTTCACCCTCCCGCTCAGATTCAATCCCCAGCATTTCAGGGTTGTGGGTAGCGTTGTTCACCCAGCCTTGTTTCTGAGGGTAATGCGCCATAATGCCATCAGCAATGGTCAAGGCGGTGCCGCTGGGCTTGTCTAGCTTGTGAATGTGGTGAATCTCTTTCACCTGCACCGCATACTCGGGGTACCGCTGCATTTTTTTCGCCACATATTCATTAAAATGGAAGAAGAGGTTCACCCCAATGCTGAAATTAGAAGCGAAAAAAAGTGAGCCTTGGGCGGCCGCACATTGCTCAGTCACCAGGGGCAACTGCTCCAGCCAGCCCGTTGTACCCACCACTACGGGAATTCCTTTTTCAAAGCAGGTGAGAATATTGGGTACGGCGGCGGCCGGGCTGGTGAACTCAATGGCCACATCTACCTGTTCTGCCGTGAATTCCTGTAACCGGTCTGCGTCTTCTATGGTCAGGGTGCCTACAATCTCATGCCCTTTGGCCTTGGCCAGACGCTCAATTGTTTTCCCCATTTTACCGTAGCCAATCAGAAGGATGCGCATGTTATCTGTTCAAGTTAATTTGTAAGGTAAGGCCAGCCGCATAAGAAGAGGAGTGGGCCACTTGCTGCATTCCCGGGGTAAGCCGGAAAGAAAGGTCGTCTCCCACGTCAAAGCCCTTCAAGTGTGCGTGTACGTGGGCCTCCATCACGTTCAGGCCCCAGGCCAGCACCCCCAGAATGATGTCAAGGTCCCGGTATTTCCTGAAAAAGTCGCGGCTTCGCTGGAGATTCCTGTCACCCTGGTCGTTGGGCAGCCCCTGGGCGTACAGTCCCTGGTTGGCGTATTGGTCTATGGTATTGGGGTCACCGTCAAACCGCACTCTGATTGCTTTGGAAAAGCCCTGGTACTGCCTGTTGTTATCATAGATGAAATACCCAATGACAGCCCCAGTAGCATAGATCAGAGGAATTTTCCAGTAGCTCTTGTTGTACGCCTGCCCTAATCCCGGAACCACCAGAGAATAGAATGCTGCCTTGGCTGGCCTACTCCAATTCTTAAAGCCTTTTTTCTGGGTGGTATCTATGGCCACCGTGGCGGGAGTGGCCACCACTACAGAATCTGGTCCGGCGGTTACCACTTGCGCCTGGGCGTGGTAGGCCGTTCCAAGAAGAACTAGTACGAAGGAGAAAAGTGCCGCCCAATGCCGCATTTATGAGTAATTTAAAATTTCCAGAATCCGGTTCAACTCATCTACAGACACAAACGGGATCTTGATTTCCCCTTTGCCCTCTGCAGAGGCTTTCACTTGAATACGGGTTCCGAAATAGGATGATAGCCTTGTTTCTACCCGCTTCACTTCATTCTCAAACGGATGCAGGTCTAATTTGGTCTGCGGGTCTGGCTTTTTGTTTTCCTGGTTGATCTTGCGAACCAGCTCCTCCACCTTGCGCACTGAGAGCTCCTCGTTCACAATTTTGCGGTACACCTCCAGCTGCTTCTCCACATCATCAATGTTGATCACGGCGCGGGCGTGCCCCATAGAGATCATGTTATCCCTGATCCCTATCTGTATGTCTGGCGGCAGTTTTAGCAGGCGCAGGTAGTTGGTGACTGTGGTGCGCTTTTTGCCTACCCGGTCACCCAGCTCCTCCTGCTTGAGGTTACACTCTGAGAGCAGGCGCTGGTAGCTGAGGGCAATTTCAATGGCATTGAGGTTTTCCCGCTGAATGTTCTCAATCAGGGCCATCTCCAGCATCTGCTGGTCATCAGCTTTTCTGATGTAGGCGGGAATAGACTCCAGACCGGCCAGTTTAGCGGCTTGAAAACGGCGTTCCCCGGAGATCAGCTGGTATGCCTCTGCGTTGAGCTGCCTTACCGTGATAGGCTGAATGATGCCTTGAATTCTTATAGACTCGGCCAGTTCCTCCAGCGCCACCTGATCAAAATGGGTACGCGGCTGAAAGGGGTTGGTCTCAATCTGGGTTAATTTTATCTCTGCGATAGTATTGACCTCATGAAGGGTAGAAGAATCAGACTTTCGTTGTTCATAGCCGCCAGAGATCAGGGCGTTCAAGCCCCTTCCCAATCCGCCGGCTTTCTTTTTGGCTGAATTATCAGACATGTACTTTTCTCTTTCTAAAATTATTGGGCAACGGCCACCCCGTTTTTCTCTACAATCTCACGGGCCAGGTTCAGGTAGCTAATGGCTCCCTTGCTCTCTGCGTCATGCAGAATGGCCGGCACCCCAAAGCTGGGGGACTCACTCAACTTCACGTTACGGGGTATAATGGTGTCAAACACCATCTGCTGGAAGTGGGTTTTCACTTCTTCCACCACCTGGTTAGACAGGCGCAGGCGCACGTCATACATGGTCAGTAGCAGCCCTTCAATCTCCAGGTCAGGGTTCAGGCGTGACTGAATGATCTTAATGGTATTGAGAAGCTTGCCCAGCCCTTCCAGGGCGAAGTATTCACACTGCACCGGTATGATAACAGAGTCTGCGGCCGTAAGTGAGTTCACTGTGATCAGACCCAGCGAAGGGGAGCAGTCAATGATGATGAAATCATACTTCTCCTTGAGCGGCACCAGCACTGATTTCATTTTCTCCTCCCGGTTGGGCAGGTTGATCATCTCAACCTCAGCGCCCACCAGATCAATGTGTGACGGGATCAGGTCCAGGTAATCAATAGGGGAGGTGAGAATGATCTCCTGCACGCTGGTCCCGTCTACCATGCACTCATAGATGCTGTTCTCAATATCTTTCGGGTCAAACCCGATGCCGGAGGTGGCATTTGCCTGCGGGTCAGCATCTACCAGCAGGGTTTTAAATTCTAAAGCGGCTAAGCTGGCTGCCAGGTTGATCGCTGACGTGGTTTTGCCCACGCCGCCTTTCTGGTTGGCAACGGCAATAATTTTTCCCATTCTACAGGTTACAGTTCAATAGTTTGACCAATCTCCATCAAAATCAACTCCTTCTGCTGGCGCCTTGCAAGCTCCAGCGCTTCAATATGATCAATCTCTATATAAGGGAAGGTGTCATAATGCATCCCTATGATCTTTTTTGTGTTCACGTAATTGGCCGCCACCAGGGCGTCTTCTACATCCATGGTGAAGTTGTCGCCTATGGGCAGAAAGGCAAAGTTCACGTGGTACCGGTCGCCAATCAGTTTCATGTCTAGGGTAAGGGCGGTGTCACCGGCAAAGTAGAAGGTCTTCTCTGCGCTTTCTACCACGTACCCGCCGGCAGTACCGGCGTAAGAACCGTCTGGCAGGGAGCTGGAGTGAACGGCGTTCACCATCTTCACCGTCCCGAAGGGCAGGTGTACCTTGCCGCCGGTGTTCATGGGGTGTACCTTCTCTATGCCCTTGTTCTGGTACCAGCTCACAATCTCAAAATTAGCCACCAGCGTAGCCCCGGTTTTCTTCAACAGATACTCGGCATCTGCCACATGGTCTGCGTGGCCGTGTGACAGCAGGATGTAGTCGCACTCAATCTGATCCAGATCCACCTCAGACGCCAGAGGGTTAGGGGTGATGAAGGGATCAAACAGCACCCTGGTGCCGCCCAGATCGCACAGAAAGCAGGATTGACCGTAATATGTAATTTCCATAATCTTCGTGCTGAATTGACTTTTTGCCTGCACTTTACAGTTCAAGCTTGCACAAAGATAACGCTTTTTACATACACTTTTCAGCGCCAATTATCAACACTTTGCAGGTATTTATCCCCATTTTTTGGCGAAGATATTTGCCGGGCCAGAAGAAGCGAACCGGTTCGCCAGCCCCCGGGCCAGCACCCCTTCCCCTGCTTTCCAGGGGGGAGAATGGCTGCTGTCAGTACGCTGAGCGCCCTTGGCCCAGCTCCTGGATAAGAACGCCTAACCCACTAAAAAAGTCTTCCCAACCCTTAACTTTAGCACGGAAGTGGTGCTGGCGACGGTGGTTCTAGATCCTGTTTTTGGCGTGTTTTCACAAAAACAGGCCGAAAACAGGGAAGGGCTCTGGCAATTCAGCCCGTTGCTTTAATACAGGCTTCTCAGCGCAGGCTAAACGGGCAGCGTAAGTTTCTGGCGAAGCGGGGTTTGAAAGGCTGAGCCCCGCCATAGCGGGAGAAAAGGGTAAAGTCAGGTTCCTGTGATTTTGTTTGGCCGCGCACAAGACTGATCTAAAATGGCCGCCCCGCGCAGGAGGCTTAGCCGGTCCCAAGATCGTGGTTTGGGGCTGATATCAAAAAACTAGCCCAGAAACGCCACTCAGAGGTTCTTGCACTTCTTGCCGGTGCATGCCTTGGGGTGGCGTGAAGGATCACTCCTCCTCCCTGCAATCACAAAAGAGCAGGAAGGGCCTGAAACAGCAAAACCCGGCTGTAAGGCCGGGTTTTGCTGTTTTAAAGTGGCACGCTTATTTGCCGCCTTTCTTACGTTTAGATTCCTGCTCTGCGGCGGCCTTCATGGCATCCTGTAAGCGTTTTTGGAAACCTCCCTTCGGCTCTTTGCCTTTGTTTTTCTCA
Source organism: Rufibacter ruber (assembly GCF_001647275.1). Taxonomy (GTDB): domain Bacteria; phylum Bacteroidota; class Bacteroidia; order Cytophagales; family Hymenobacteraceae; genus Nibribacter; species Nibribacter ruber_C. The sequence goes on from NZ_LRMM01000002.1 coordinate 129,538, forward strand.
TGGTAATCGTCCAGGTTCTTCCGGATCTTCTGGTCATCTACAAAGTATCTGATCAGGGCCTGCTGGCCAAAGGTGACAATGTTGGAGACAAAGTAATAGAAACTCAGACCGGCCGGGAAGCTGTTCAACACAAACATGAAGATCACCGGCATGAGGTAGGAGTAGAACTTCATGGGCCCTTGCACGGTGCTCACCTGGTTGTTGGACCATGTGTACAGAATGGTGGAGGCCGTCATCAGGAGGGTAAACATGCTCACGTGGTTGCCATAGAACGGAATGGTGAACGGCAGCTTGGCAAACACGTCATACGTACTCAGGTCATGGGCCCACAGGAACGGCTCCTGCCGCAACTCAATAGAGTTGGGGAAGAAGTTGAACATGGCAAACAGGATAGGGATCTGGAGCAGCATAGGAATACAGCCGCTCATGGGGTTTACGCCCATCTTGCTGTACAGGGCCATGGTTTCGGCCTGCGTCTTTTGCATATCCCCCTCGTTCTTCTCTTTAATGGCGTCAATCTCAGGCTTCAGCACCTTCATCTTGGCCATAGAAACGTATGACTTGTAGGTCAGCGGGCTCAGGATCAGCTTAATGTACAGCACCAGTAAAATAATAATGATACCGTAGTTGCCAATGAAGTCTTCCAGGAAGTCAAAGGCCGGAATGATGAGCAGCTTGTTCACGTACGCGAAGATACCCCAGCCCAGTTCCAGGTTCCGGTCAAAGTCATCAGTCACATTCTTCAGCACGTCATAGTCATTGGGGCCGAAGAAGTAGGTGAAGTTGGCTTTGCCGCTTAACGCATCCTGGATAGGAATGTCAAGTTTAGACTTGAGCGTTTTCACCTGGAGGGTGTCTTCCGGACGGAAAGAGCTTTCCACTTCCACGTTCTCAAAGCGGTTCTGGGCAATGATGGCGGCGGTGAAGAAGTTCTGCTTGTTGGCTACCCATTTCACGGGCTCCTCCAGTTTCTCAATCTCAGGGTCAGTGGCGCTGGCAGAAAGCTTGTCAAAATCCCCCTCCACAGTCAGGTAGTTGACGGTAGAATGGTTGCGGTTCTGCTTGATGTCCTGCTCCAGGCGCTTCAGCTCATCTGTCCAGGTAAGGGTGATGGGCTTCTGGGCCACCAGTTGGTCCATGCCCCTGAAGTTTAGCTGATAGTCTACCTCATAAGACAGGTCCCGTAGAACATACACCTGCTCAATTACCTGGCCGGGGGCCACCTGGGCGGTAAAGGTCACCTTTTTAGCCGGGGCATTGTCAACGGTGGCTGAGGCAACCCCAGAAGGTTGGAAGTTCAGGTCAGACAGACGGACTGTTTTGCCAGAGGCCGTCTGAAATGAGAAAACCTGCTGGCTGCTCTCGGTGTCAAACAGGATAAGCGGCTTCTGGTCCCAGGTTTTGTAGTCTTTGAGTAGAACCTCTTCTACCTTGCCGCCCTGGCTGCCCAGGGTTACCCGCACCACTTCGTTCTCCAGCACCACCTGCTGGTTGGTGCCGGTGGCCAAAGAGGCGAACTCCCCCAGTTGGGAGGCACGTTGCGCCGTGGCGATAGAATCATTGAGGGGAGTGGCAGCTGCCGTAGAATCTTTACCGGCCGCCGCTCCGGTAGTGGTTGTGATAACTGGCTCAGCCGCTTGAGGGGCTGGTCCGTCCATGAAGAAAATGCTGTACATCAGTATCAGCACGGCAATCAGGCCCAAGCCTATTGCTTGATTTTTATCCATATTGACTTCTAAGTGGTTATTTGTTTTTATTTTTTGTGTAGGTGATGGCGGCTTTCACAAACCGCACAAACAGCGGGTGCGGGTTAAGCACGGTGCTTTTCAGCTCTGGGTGGAACTGCGCGCCCACAAACCAGGGGTGGTTCTGCAGCTCAATCACCTCCACCAGCCCGGTGTCTGGGTTCACGCCAGAGGCCACCATGCCTGCTTCTTCAAACGCCTGCAGAAACTGGTTGTTGAACTCGTACCGGTGGCGGTGGCGCTCAGTGATGTGCCCTTTGCCGTAAGCCTGGTAGGCTTTAGAACCCCGCTTCAGGTCACAGGCATAGGCCCCCAGGCGCATGGTGCCGCCTTTCTGGGTGATTTGCTTCTGCTCTTCCATCATGTCAATCACGGCATGGGTGGTTTCAGGGTTCATCTCTGTAGAGCTGGCGTCAGGGTAGCCGAGCACGTTGCGGGCAAACTCTACGGCTGCCGTCTGCATGCCCAGGCAGATCCCAAAGAACGGAATTCCCGCCTCGCGCACAAACCGGATAGCCTCCAGTTTTCCTTCAAAGCCGCGCTCCCCAAAGCCGGGGGCTACCAGCACGCCGTCCATGCTCTCCAAGTGCATGTGCACGTTTTCATGCGTGATGAACTCAGACTGGATGAACTTGAGGTGCACCTTGCACTCATTGAAGGCGCCGGCGTGGATAAAAGACTCAATAATTGATTTGTAGGCGTCTGGCAGTTCCACGTATTTCCCCACCAGGGCAATGTTCACCTCCTCGGTTGGGTTTTTGAGGCGGCCCAGAAACTCTTTCCAGCTGTCCAGGTTGATCTCCTGGCGGCTGGTCAGTTTCAGTTTCTTGATCACGCGCTCGTCCAGCTTCTCTTTTTTCATGAGAAGCGGCACATCATAGATGGTTTCAGCGTCTAGCGACTCAATGACCGCGTTGGGTGCCACGTTGCAGAACAAGGCGATCTTGCGGCGCATTTCAGCGGGAATGGAGTGCTCAGAGCGGCAAACCAGAATGTCTGGGTTCACGCCAGACTCAGACAGCGCCTTTACAGAGTGCTGGGTGGGTTTGGTTTTCAATTCACCGGCGGCTTTCAGGTACGGGAGCAAGGTCAGGTGAATGACCACGCTGTCACTGGGGTTGAGCTCCCAGCGCAACTGCCGTACGGCTTCAATGAACGGAAGGGATTCAATATCACCTACGCACCCGCCAATCTCTGTGATGACCACGTCAAACTCACCACTCTGGCCAAGAAGCAGCATGCGGCGTTTGATCTCGTCTGTGATGTGGGGTACCACCTGCACGGTTTTTCCCAGGTAGGCGCCCTGGCGCTCCTGGGTAATGACGTTGTGGTAAATGCGGCCGGTGGTGACGTTGTTGGCCTGCGAGGTGGGGGCGTTCAGGAAACGCTCATAGTGCCCCAGGTCCAGATCTGTTTCAGCACCGTCATCGGTTACATAGCATTCGCCGTGCTCATAGGGGTTGAGCGTGCCGGGGTCAATGTTAATGTAGGGGTCAAATTTTTGGATGGTTACAGAGAAACCTCTCGCTTGCAGAAGTTTAGCCAAGGAAGCAGAGATGATGCCTTTCCCGAGAGAGGAAGTCACACCCCCCGTAACAAAAATATATTTAGCAGAAGCCATAAGTAGTGTTTGTCTTATGGACTGCAAAGTTACTGTAAATAATTAGAACGGCAGGCAAAATGTTTGGGAACCAACAGGAAATAAAGCAGCGGAGCCCGTATAGGGCTGTTTCTGAGCTGTTTTTCTGAAAGTAGCCCGAAAACAGAAAGTACAGGTTTCCTTTATTTCCGCAGGTCACCCTATTATGGTTGTGGCCCCCTGGTACCAACTCTGCCGCTTTCACAAGGCCGGTTGGATTTTTCTGTTTTGGGGCTGTTTTTTAGAAAACAGCCCCAAAACAGAAAAAACGAAGAGCCCGCCAGGCAGGGCTATTGCTCTATCCAGAGAATGGAGTTGCCGGTGTTATGCTCATTCTGCTCCCACAGCTTGTTCGCGGGGTCTAAGATCCAGTTACCGTTCACCACAAACTTGTAGCGGGTTTTGCCGGGGGAGAGGTGCACCTGGAACACCCACTCGTTGTCTTCGCGCCGCATCACAAAAGACTCTGGGTCCCAGTTGTTGAAGTCGCCGGCCAGGGTCACTTTTTTGGCATTGGGGTAGCCTTTGAGCCGGAACGTGTAGTTGGGCTGAATGATCAGGTAAGAGTTTCCGCGCTCGCCCCCCCGGTTGGGGTTGGCTGGGTCTGCAATCATTTTGCCGTCTACCTTGAATTTATAGGCGTAATTGCCGGGGCCCAGGGTGTAGGGGATCTCCCAGCCGGTTGCGGTTTTGCTGAGGAAGAGCTCATCTTCGCGCCAGCCGTTAAAGGAGCCGGTGAGCACCACTTGCCGGGCGCTGGGGTAGCCATGCAGCTTGAACAGGTGCGGCTTGCCCAGCCGAATGACGGAGTTGTACTGCCCAAACTCATTGGGGTATTTGTTCGGGTTGGAGGGGTCTTCATACCAGCTGCCGTCTACAATAAAGCGGTAGGTGTGGGTGCCTTCGGCTAAGTAAAGGGGCAGCTCCCAACCGTGGGGGGTCTTGACAAGCAGCAGTTCCCGCTCACGCCAGTCATTGAAGCTCCCGGCCAGGTAGACCCGTCTGGCATTGGGGAACGAGGGCAGCCTGAACAGCCAGTTGGTTTTGTAGAAGACAGAGTTGGTGTTGCCGCGCCCGTCATTCTCCCGGAGCTGGTTGTCTGGATCAATGAGCCAATTCCCGTCTACCACAAACTTATACCAGTATTTGCCGCTTTTAAGGGAAACCGGGGCAATCCAGCCGCTGTCGGTTTTGGTCATGGGCAGGGCCTCTGGCGCCCAGTTGTTGAAGCTGCCGGCCAAGGTCACTTTTCTGGCCTTTGTGAAGTTGCGCAGGAAGAAGGTGACCGTGGAGTTGGTGGCCGGAAAGGGGTCTTTGCCTTTAAACCGGTTGTACCCGTACCTGATATCTGACCGTACCGCCGGAAAAAGGGCCGCTATGGCCTTGAGGTCCTGGGAAAGGTTCATGCGGTCTAGCGAGCTATTGATGCTGCCGGCACCAGACATGGGCTTGCTGAGGAGCACACGGTTTGGATCATTGGCCTCCAGGTGCCAACCGGCCGCGCGCAGGGAGTCAGCCCTGTTTTCTCTGAGTAAAGTTTTAAGGCCAAGCTCTTTCAGGTCAAACTGGGTGATAAAGCTGTCTAGCGCGGTGGTTCTGATCTGCTTGCTCAGCTCAATGTACATTTTGCCCTGCTTCACCGTGTATTTCTTCTCCGGGTTCTGCGCAAGGGCCGCCAAGGGCATTACCACCAGGAGCAGCCAGAAGAAGCCGCCCCGGCAGAACTGCCGTTTGTATGTTTGCCACCTGCTGCTCATTTGAATAGGTACATTTTATTCGTCACAAAATTAAAGCCCACTTTGCGTTCTGCCAGGAAACTGTAGCCAAGCACCCCGTTCACGCACCCGTTATAGGTGAAGCAGGTCTTCTCAAAATTGGTGATCAACACATCCATGGCCCCAAAGCTACGGTTCCCAATCACCAGATTGTCTAAAGAGCCAAACAGCGCCTCCACTTTTTTGTTCCCGGTTCCCGTTAGCATGACCCTGCGGGAGATGGCTACGCTTTCCAGAATCTTGTCTGGCAGCCTGCTGTCCAGCAGGTTGGTCTCTGCGCCGCTGTCAATAATGAACTCAATTTTTTTGCCGGCCACCTCTGTGCTGGTGACTATTTTGTTGTCTTTGAAGTAAATGGGAACCTCGTGAAAAGCGGCCGTGTCTGAGAGGTGGGCGCTTTTAAAGGTCTTTGCTTCTTTTTTACTGATCAGTTGCAGGTACAGCAGGTTGTTTTCATAATCAATAATCATTTCAAACCGCTTGAATAGTTCCATGCCCAGCAGCCCCAGTATTTTAACCCCTTTGGCATTCTCCAGGTGCCCCAGGTTTGTGAGGTGGGCCTTGGAGCGCAGGTACTTGAACGGACCCATGGTAAATTTTTTCACCCAGGTGCTGGCCACTGCCTGGGAGGTGCCCGTGACGCTGGTCTGCTCTGCCTGGCTGGAGCGGGAGATGGGGTACTGCCTGAAATAGGTGATGTTCAAAACCAGATGGGGGGCCCCGGTGTCTAAGATAAAGTTGCCCACGGTGGTGTCTGCGGTGGCCTTGATCAGAATCAGGTTGCCTGCCCGGGTAAAGGGAATCACCGCCGAAGAGGAATCTGACTCCATAAAAGGCTCCAGCAACGCCTCCATGTCCAGTACAGGTTCACCTGAATACCGTGCCGCCGGGGCGGAAAAGGTAGTGTCAGGGGGAGGCACAGCGGCACCGGCCGCCTTTGTTGCCAGCAGCAGCAGTACTAGGAGAAACCAAGACCGGGGTGATATTTTGCCCACGAACCGCCTTATAATCTTTCGTTTTACATCTAAAGGTAACGGTAGTGAGGCAAAAAAGAAATACCTGTTTCTGAGGTGAAGCAGCAGAGGTGTTTCCCCTCCTATAGAATGGTGAAATGCGTTTTAGGGCTGTTTTCCCAAAAACAGCCCTAAAACGCATTTGCGGGAAGTACGCAGCAGACTGAAAAGCAAAAGCCCCACCTGCTCAGGCAGGTGGGGCTTGTTAGGCAATGATGGGAATTTATTCGGCCAGGGCCGCCACTTCCTTTTTCTGGTAGGCATCTGCGTGCACGTTGGCCACGGCTCTGCCAGAAGGGTCATTGAGGTTTTTGAAAGAGGCATCCCACTCCAGGGCCACCGGGGTGCTGCACGCCACAGACGGCACTGACGGTACAGATAGTGCCGCCGCGTCACTGGGGAAATGCCTGGCGAAGATACTTCTGTAGTAATACTCCTCCTTGCTGGCCGGGGTCTGGATGGGGAACCGGAACCGGGCATTGGCCAACTGCTCATCACTCACCTTCTCGTTCACCATCTCTTTGAGGGTGTCAATCCAGCTGTAGCCCACGCCGTCTGAGAACTGCTCCTTTTGGCGCCACGCCACGCTGGCGGGCAGATAATCTTCAAAGGCCTTTCTCAGTATCCATTTTTCCATGCGCTCACCGTTGATCATTTTGTCCTGGGGGTTGATGCGCATGGCCACATCCATGAACTCCTTGTCCAGGAACGGTACGCGGCCCTCAATGCCCCAGGCGGCCAGTGATTTGTTGGCCCGAAGGCAGTCATACATGTGCAGTTTGTCCAGTTTCCGCACCGTCTCCTCATGAAGGGCCTGGGCGCTGGGGGCCTTGTGGAAGTAGAGGTAGCCGCCAAAAATCTCATCTGAACCTTCGCCGGAGAGCACCATCTTGATGCCCATGGCCTTGATGGCCCGTGCCATGAGGTACATGGGCGTTGACGCCCGCACGGTGGTCACATCATAGGTTTCCAGGTGGTAGATGACATCTTTGATGGCGTCAATCCCCTCCTGAATGGTGAATTTGATCTCATGGTGCACCGTGCCAATGAAGTCAGCCACTTTCTGGGCCGCCGCTAAATCTGGGGAACCTTCCAGGCCTACGGCAAACGAATGAAGCTGAGGCCACCAGGCGGCTTCCTCGTCATTGCTCTCTATGCGTCTCTCTGCGTATTTCTTGGCAACGGCTGACGTGATAGAGGAGTCCAGCCCGCCGGAGAGCAGCACGCCATACGGCACATCACTCATCAATTGCCGGTGCACGGCCGCCTCTAACGCCTCCCGGAGCTCCTGGATGTTGGTTTCATTCTCTGCCACATTCTTGTATTCCATCCAGTCACGGTCATACCATTTCTGGAAGCCCTCTTCTTTGCTGGAAAGATAGTGGCCCGGCGGGAACAGCTCAATTTTGGTGCAGCGGCCCTCCAGGGCTTTGAGTTCTGACGCCACAAAGAAGGTGCCGTTCTGGTCCCAGCCAATGTACAGCGGGATGATGCCCATGTGGTCACGGGCAATGAGGTACTCGTTGTTTTCAATATCATACAGCGCAAACCCGAAGATGCCGTTCAGCTCGTCTAAGAATTTGGCCCCTTTTTCTTTGTAAAGCGCCAGGATCACCTCGCAGTCAGACTTGGTCTGGAAGTTATAGGCGTTGGTCAGTTGGTGGCGCAACGCCAGGTGATTGTATATTTCGCCGTTGGCGGCCAGCACCAGGCTGCCGTCTTCACTGAACAACGGCTGCTTCCCGGAGATAGGGTCTACAATAGCCAGGCGCTCGTGGGCCAGGATGGCTTTTGCGTTACTGTACACGCCGCTCCAGTCTGGCCCCCGGTGCCGAATGCACTTTGCCATTTCCAATACCTGGGGACGCAACGCCTCAGGAGACTCTTTTAAATCAAAAGCACAAACAATTCCACACACAGTACTTACATTTTTAAGGTTCGTTTAACAAATATCGTATAAAATGTTTACAAACAAAGTGAATTTCACAAACATATTAAAAATATGTTGCAAATAATTTAATGATACGGGATAGGGTTGGTTCTGTTCTGATACGTTGAACAAAGGGTGATACAGACGTAGGCGAGCGAGTAGGGAAAAAGGTGGTATTGGAAAAGTTGAAAGGAGGGGGACAGGTGCAACTTATAGGTGCTGTAGATGTTTATTGTCTTTCTGTTTTGGGGCTGTTTTTCTGAAAACAGCCCAAAACAGAAAGTAACAGTAGGCTAAGCTTTAAAACTGGTAACCACCTGTATAAGCCTGGCCACCATTTCCTGGGTAAGGTCTAAATGGGTTACCATTCTGATCTGCTTAGGCCCGAAGGAGGAGGCTAAGATGCCGTTTTCCTTCAGAAACTCTAAGTAGCGGTCATTGTTGACCTCTGGAGCCAGGGTGAAAATAATAATGTTGGTTTCTACCGGCATCACCTCTGTCACATAGGGTGCCGCCTGCAGCGCGGCACCTAGCTGGGCGGCCCGGTCATGGTCTTCCTGCAGGCGGTCAATGTTGTGTTGAAGGGCGTAGAGTCCGGCTGCCGCCAGGTAGCCTGCCTGCCGCCAACCGCCCCCCAAGGCCTTGCGTACCCGTTTGGCCTGCTCTATCAGAGGCTTGGGGCCCAGGAGCAGAGAACCCACGGGGGCGCCCAGCCCTTTGGAGAGGCAGACCGAGATGGTGTCAAAGTAGCGGCTGTAGGTTTCTGGAGCATCGCCGGAGGCGGTCAGGGCATTGAACACCCGGGCGCCGTCCAGGTGCAGCGCCAGCCCGTGCTGTTTGCACACCTCTGAAATGGCCGCAATCTCTGGTAGGGTGTAGAACGAGCCGCCGCCTTTGTTGGCGGTATTCTCTAAGGAGACCAGCCGCGTGACCGGATAGTGTATATTGTCTGGGTTAATGGCGGCGGCCACCTGTTCTGCCGTTATCTTACCCCGCACCCCCTCAATCAGATGCACTGACGCCGCTGAGTTAAAGGCAATACCGCCCACCTCGTATAAATAGACGTGGCTGGTGCGTTCGCAAATGACCTCTGTGAGCGGCTGGGTGTGCAGTTTTATGGCAATCTGGTTGGTCATGGTGCCAGAAGGGCAGAAGAGGCCCGCTTCCATCCCGAAGAGGCTGGCCCCGTACGCCTGCAGCTCCAGTACCGTTGGGTCTTCACTGTACACATCATCGCCCACGGGCGCCTTGAACATGGCTTCCAGCATAGCAGGCGAAGGTTTGGTGACCGTATCACTCCGGAGATCAATCAAGTTCATGTGATTTTTATTCTGGTAAGGGTTGAGATTGTAAAAATAAAAACTTACTTTTGCGATTCAATTTTAAATATTGACCGATGGCAGTTACCAGATTAAAAAGAAAAGACCGCAAGAATAAGGCAAGACAGAACAACAAAGTGCGTGTGATTAAGCAGTTGTTGTCTACTCCAGTGATCAAGAATGTTGATGTGGAAGAGCTGAAAGCCCGTTTCACAAGCGCTCCAGCCACGGCTGCGGCTTCTGCTGAGTAATCCCGCGTTTTTTCGTTCGCCTACTGCCTTTCGGCAAACTGCACGCGCTTACTCCTGAACAGAAAGATACATGGAAAGTGTAACCACAGCGGTTACACTTTTTTTTATGCCCGGTTACCAAGCTCAATGGCTTGTAGCCGGGTTACTCTACCGCCCTCAACGGCAAACTTGAGCATTGTCCTGATCTTATGGAAACCGTGCCATCCGGCGGCGCCGGGGTTCAGGTGCAGCAAATTGCCGTGTTTAGGGTCTGTCATGACCTTTAAGATGTGCGAATGCCCGCAGATAAACAACCCCGGCGGGTTCTCTTTGATCATGGCCCGCACCTCTGGGGCATATTTACCGGGGTAGCCGCCAATATGGGTCATGAGAACCTCCAGGCCGTTGCAGTCAAACCTCAGGTTCTTTGGGTACAGGTGCCGTATGTCAGCGGCGTCAATATTGCCGTACACCCCCCGCAGGGGAGCCACCTGTGACAGCCGCTCAGAGACTTTTACCGCACCAAAATCGCCGGCATGCCAAATCTCATCACAGCCCTCCAGGTGCGCCAGAATACGGTCATCTACATAGCTGTGCGTGTCTGAGAGAAGGCCAATCTTCATTTGGATTTGGAATTGAGAATGGGGAATTAAGAAAAATGATTACCCTAATTAGGTACTTCTATGTAGAGTTGACTCAATAGATGGAGGACTTTCTGTTTTGGGGCTGTTTTCAGAAAAACAGCCCCAAAACAGAAAGTGAGATATAAGTACGTAGACAAATTTAATTATACATTTTGCCATCTTAGAAATATCCTGGAGGAGAACTCAAAAGCGATAATTAGCAAGCTGCTACCGTTCGCAACCGAGATCCTGTCAGGATGGCAAAGAGAAAGAATATATGCTAATTTCTGTCTCCTTACTTAATTCTTGATTCCCCATTCCTAGTTCTGAATTAATTTAAATTCCCCACACCTCTGGGGCCTGGCGCCACTGGCGCAGGGTCTCAATGGCGTCTGGCGAGATGTAATGCCGGGCGGCGGCGGTTTCAAGGAGAGAGCTGTAGTTGCTCAGGCACAGCAGCGGGATCTGCGCCTCTGCAAAATTCTGGTCTGCCTGCGGAAAACCATAGGTGAAAATGGCGGCCATGCCTATCACCTGGCCGCCGGCGGCCGCAACGGCTTTGGCGGCTTTCAAAGAGCTTCCGCCGGTAGAGATCAGGTCCTCAACCAGCACCACTTTTTGGCCTGCTTCCAGTTTTCCTTCAATTTGGTTGCCCATTCCATGGCTCTTTGGCTCAGGACGCACGTATAAATACGGCAGTTCCAGCAGGTCAGCCACCAGGGCACCCTGCGCAATGCCGGCGGTGGCTACCCCGGCTATAGCCTGCACCTCTGGATACTGGGCCTGAATGGCCTGTGCAAGGGCTTTTTTAATGTAAGACCTTATATGCGGAAAAGAGAGCGTGACGCGGTTGTCACAGTAAATGGGCGAGTTCCAGCCGGAACTCCACTTGAACGGTTGTTCTGGGCGCAGGCGTACCGCTTGCGTCTCCAGCAGGTAAGCCGCTATCTGGGCGGCGGTTTCTGTCTGTGGCATGGGCGAAAATACTCAAAACACTTTAATCTTTCCGGCCAGACTTGCCTTGTGCTGTGAAAAAATTCTTACTTTCTTTGTAGCCTATAGGCTACGTACTTTAGCATTTACCCTGCATGAATGTCTTTATCAATGACATCCCACTGATTATCAAGAAAAGCAGTGAAAAGATCTTTAAGCACAAGTATGACCTGGTGCTGGATAAAGACGATCAGTTTACCTCCAAAGATCTGGTGGGTGATGTGCTGCTGCGTGATGCTGATGCCGCGCTGGTAGACCGCCTGGTACGGCTCATGGAAGTGAAAAAGCTCAAGAAGCTGGACTCCCTCACCCTGGTCACAGACCGCAAGAAAAAACTGATTGAGCACCTCAAAGACCAGTTTAAGATCATTAAAGCCGCCGGCGGACTGGTGATCAAAGACGGTAAAATCCTTATGATTCACCGGCTGGGCACCTGGGACCTGCCTAAAGGGAAGTTGAACAAAGGCGAGGAGGTGCAATTGGCCGCGCTGCGGGAGGTAGAGGAGGAGTGCAACATCAAAGTGGCCATTACCGGTGAACTGCCCAACACGTGGCACTCTTATGCCTACAAAGGCAAGAAGATCCTGAAGAAAACCAACTGGTACACCATGCAGTGCCTGGACGATACGCTCATGAAGCCCCAGGCGGAGGAGTTTATTGAGGAGGTGCGTTTCATGACCCCAGATGAAGTGCTGGAGGTGCTGCCTAAGTCTTACGCCTCCATACAGTTTGTCATCAGAGATTTTTTGCGGGCAACGCGGAAAGCCGGAAAGGAATAAAATCCTGCACATTGCCCCCAAAGCGGTGAATCTCTCTGATAATGGAGGAGTTGATTGCCGCCAGTTTAGGGGAAGTGATCAGGAAAACCGTTTCCAGGTCTGGGTTTACGTGCCGGTTTGCCTGCGCAATGGTATTCTCATACTCAAAGTCTGTGGTATTGCGGAGCCCCCGCAGTAAAAAGCGCGCCCCTACCTCTTTGGCAAAGTCGGCGGTGAGGCCTTTGTAGGCTTGTACGCTGATCCTGGAATTGTCTTTGAACAGATCCTCAATGATAGCCACCATGTCTTCTACCGGGAAATAACGGTTTTTGCTGCTGTTGTTCCCAAGGGCAATGATAATGTTGTCAAAGAGCTCGGCCCCCCGTTGCACCACATCAAAGTGGCCGTTGGTGAAGGGGTCAAAAGAGCCGGGGAAGATGGCGATACGTTTCATGGGCGAGTAGTTAGCCAGATGGTGCTGTACGTTCAGGCTGTGAAGATGGCCATTTTTTTTTACCGCCTCCTTTTCCTCGTCTAAAATTTTATTTCTGTTTTTGGCCTGTTTTTAGAAAAACAGGCAAAAACAGAAATAAAAAAACTCGACCCCCAGAAGGAGCCGAGTTTTTAGAATTACTCCTATTCTACAAATCCTTATTTATTTTTAAAATACTTCTGCGGGGCTTGCCTCCGTGTCAAATCTCCAGATTTAATGGTGAACCCTTCAGCCATCTCCCCTCACACAAAGCTGCAGGCGTTCGCCCAGCAGGTGGGGGACCACCTTAGATAGTACTTGAAACCGAACCTGGGCCTTTGATATACCTGTTGCCGGGTACAATCTTGTCATAGACGAGAGGTGGGCTGCCTAGTAAGATGCGCAAAGAATAGAGACAGGGGTGGCCAGCCTTGCTTGCCAAACAAAGAACTCTGTTTATACAGACAAACTCTATCTTACAGATACTACTTTACTACATCAGGGGCAGGATTACCAGTACATCAATAGTACATCAGGCGGGAGAAATGGCTTGTTTAAGGGCAGTGGCAAGTGTTCAGCTTTCTGTGGCAGTGGTGTTTGTAATTTTTGTTGGGTTCCGGCCTAATGATTTTAATTGCTCAAGTACAACATTCTCTGGTTTTAGGGTTTGTTCAGATAATGTTCTTGCTGGCTGAAAAAAGGGGAGCAAAAGGATCTGGCAAAGCCATTTGAAGGGCTATGTAGCGGTTCGGTGGGAAAAAAGGCAAAGTCAGGTTCTTGTGATGCCGTGATGAAACGCAAAAGACAAAATTAGGCATGTTCTAAGTGCCGGTAGGCAGGATGGGGCAAGGGAGGAAAAGCTTTATATGTTGCGTCTGTAGCTACGTCACACTGGCCATAGCTGCTTTAAAAATTGAGTATCTGGTACAGGAAAATAACAAAACCCCGGCCATAGTAGCCGGGGCTTTAGTCTGTTCAACGAAGAAAATTTTACTCTAAAAGGCGGTTGGGCAAAAGAATGCCTGTATATCTGTATTAAGCCTGCTCAGCTATTTTTGTCTCAACAGAGGCGGCCTGTACGTGCAGTGAGTTCTGGTGAATCTCCTGAAATATAGCTTTGATGAAGACCTCCTCCAGGCCTTCACGCTGGGCGGCTTTGAGGCGCTGCTCCATCACCTGCTCCCAACGGCCGGTCTGCAACAGGTTCATCTTGCTTTCCTTTTTGATGATACCAATCTGCTTGGCCACCTGTGAACGGCGTGACAGAATGTTGATCAGCTCATTGTCCAGGTAGTCAATCAGGTTCCGCAGCTCGCTCAGTTCCTCTTCATTTGCGGTGGCGTTGGTAAGGGCTGGTTCTACCACCAGCGAGGCGAGCAGTTGTCTCAGGCCTTCTGGGGTAACCTGCTGGGCGGCATCACTCAGGGCTACATCTGGGTTGCAGTGGGTTTCAATCATGAGGCCGTCTACCTGCAGGTTCAGGGCCTCCTGGCTGATCTGCTGCAGAAGGGAACGCTTACCGGCAATATGGCTGGGGTCACAGATCAACGGCACCTCAGGCAACAGTTTCTTAAACTCATAGGCCATGTTCCACTTGGGGTGGTTGCGGTACGGGCGGGAATCAAAGGAGGAGAACCCGCGGTGAATGGCGGCCAGATCAGTGATCCCTGCCCGGTTCAGACGCTCCAGCGCCCCCAGCCACAGCTGCAGGTCTGGGTTTACCGGGTTTTTCACCAGTACGGGTACATCTACGCCCTCCAGGGCATCAGCGATCTCCTGTACAGAGAACGGGTTCACGGTGGTTCTGGCGCCTACCCACAGAATGTCCACCCCTTGCTTTAGGGCATCATTCACATGCTCAGCGGTGGCTACCTCACAGGCCGTAAGCAGACCGGTTTCCTCCTTCACGGTTTTCAGCCATTTCAGGCCTACTTTCCCAATGCCTTCAAAGGCACCTGGCCGCGTGCGGGGTTTCCAGATACCGGCCCGGAAAATAGTGACATCAGATACCTGCTGAAGTCCCCGAGCGGTTTCCAGCATTTGTTCTTCGCTTTCGGCGCTGCACGGGCCGGCAATGATCAACGGTTTGCCATCGGCTCTTTTGAACGTGGAGTTGGCAGCGAGGGTAAGGTGTTTTGTACTCATGGTTATACTTCGGCGGTAGCCGTTATGTGTTTGCTGATTCGTTTAATTGCTTCTTCTAACAGTTGTTCCGGTAAACAGAGTGATACCCGTAAATAGCGCTCTCCCTGGGTCCCGAATATTTTGCCCGGAGTTAAAAACACCCCGGCCTCGTACAGGATCTCATCTAAATAGGCCTCCACCTCTGTGATGGCTTCTGGTACTTTGGCCCAAACAAACATGCCCACTGTGTCTTCCTGGTAAGAACAGCCCAGCATGTTCAACAGTTCATACACCTTCTGTCTGCGTTGGGCGTAGACTTCATTGCGCTCTGTGTGCCAGGAGTCGAAGTTCTGCAGGGCATGAATGGCGGCCTGCTGCACGGGCAGGAACATGCCGCTGTCCAGGTTGCTCTTCACCCTGAGCAGGCACTGCAGGTAGTCTTGGCTGCCCAGGACCATACCCACGCGCCACCCCGCCATGTTGTGTGACTTACTCAGGGAATTGAATTCCAGGCTGCACTGCTTGGCGTTGGGCAAGGAGAGGAGGCTTAAGGGCTTGCCGGTGGGCAGCACCAGGCTGTACGGGTTGTCATTGGCCAGCAGGAACTTGTGCTCCAGCGCCAGATCAACCAAGGCCTGCAAGGCTTGGGCGGTAGCTACCGCCCCGGTGGGCATGTGCGGGTAGTTGATCCACATCAGTTTCACGTTGCCGCCCGCCAGCAGTTCCTGCAGTTCTGCCACGTCTGGGAGCCAGCTGTTTTCTTCTTTCAATGTATAGAAAACAGGTTCAGCACCCACCAGGCGGGCCGTGGCCGCATACGCCGGATAGCCGGGGTTAGGCACCAAAACTTTGTCTCCCGGGTTCAGGAACGCCATAGAGAGATGAAAGATCCCTTCTTTGGAACCCATCAGCGGGAGCACTTCCTGCTCCGGGTTCAGGGTTACCCCGTAGGTGCGCTGGTACCAGTGCCCAATGGCCTCCCGCAGGGCCAGAATAGAGTTGTAGGCCTGGTAGCCGTGTACGCCAGGACTCATGGCGGTCCGGACCAGGGCGCTGATGGTCTCTTCTGAGGGAGCCATGTCCGGGTCACCAATCCCCAGGTTAATGATTTTCTTTCCGGCGGCGTTCAGGGCGCGTACTTCTGCCAATTTGCGGGAGAAGTAGTATTCCTGCACCTGCTGCAGCCTGTTGGCACCTGCTATGATCATACTACTAATTCTGGTTCTAATTGTACTTGTTGAGCTATGCAGCCATTCAACCTGTCTTGCGGGAGCGGGGCCTCTGCCTTGGGGTAAATGCCCACTACCTGCAGGTTGGGGGAGGTAATCTGTAAGGCGGCCAGGGCCTCTGTGATCTGGCTAGCCTGCGCGGCTTCTATCTCCAACACCCAGGATTCAGGCTGGCCCGGGTTCACTGATGGGAGCGCCTGCAGCATGGTCAACTCTAAACCAAGGTCTTGCACTGTCTCCAGTACCGCCTCCAGGGAGAACTTTGCCACGGGGTAGGGAAGGAGCAAGGTGGCTTTGTTGGCGGGTTTGGCCGCGGCAGTGGGGGTGAGGACCAGGAAACGGGTGTAATTGTCCAGTTGGTTGGCCACATTTTCTTGCAGTACCTCCAGGCCGTACAGTTCAGCTGCTTTGCGGCTGGCAATGGCGGCTACCCCTTTTATCAGGCCTTCTTTGATGATGCGCGCGGTGTCTGCGGTGTCTGAGGTCTCTTTGGTGGTTTTCTCCGGGTGCTGCGCAATGTACTCGTTGCACTGCAACAGGGCAATGGGGTGGGACCAGATCTGCTGAATGTCTGCTAACCGCTGGCCTGGCAGTGCCATCAGGGTCTGGTCAATGAGAAGCCACCGCTCTGCCTGCACAGAGAAGCCATACTGGCCCAGCAACCGGTAATTGGGCAGAATAGGGCCTGCTACAGAGTTCTGCACCGCCATGACAGCGTAATCTACCAAGCCAGCCTGCAGCGTGTGGCAAAGCTCTGGAAAGGAGGCGCAGGAGATGGTGCTGATCTGCTCCTGGGGGAACAGTTCTTTGGCGGCAGTTTCATGGAAAGAGGCGGCACCTCCCTGAATGGCGATTTTTATGGTTCTGGTCATAATGAAAAAAGCCCCGCTTTTGGCGGGGCTCTTAGGTTTATCTTTTGTTAATTTAACGCAAAGTCTTACCTGTTGAGCCCCGGATGAGGTCCAAAAAAGTAAAAACCAAAAAAGTAAGAATTGCGCTGAATCATTTTCTTTTCTTTTTAAGAATACCCAAACATACAGGGTGTGCTTTCAACTTCCAAACAATGTAGCAAATATTTTTAAATATTTTTAATAAAACGGTTGTTAGGTTGGTAAAATAGTAGTATATGCAAACAGTAGTTAGTGTATAATCGGGAAATATGGAGCTGATTTCTGTTTATGGGCTATTTTTCAGAAAACAGGGCTAAAACGGAAACAGAGTATTATCTGGTAAGTTCAGGCAACGCCCATACTAGCTTTGACGACTGTTGGAAGGAAGGGTGAGAACTCACCGTAGTGAAGAGAGGTGAATATAAGTCAGCATTATCAGCGCGGTTAGAGAACGCCAGGAAGATGGCCTCCTTTTCAGGCACACTCACCACCAGATGGCTGAAACCGCAGGTATTGCCACTGTGGCAGAGCTCCAGGCTGCCGTTTTTCCTGAGGGTAAAGAACCACCCCATGCCGTAGAAACTGTTAGGGAAATCTGGAACCGCCGTGTGCACTTTATGGAGCAGGGGTGCCAGGAGGAATTCCGGATGGTGGTGCAGGGCGTGGTGCCAGCACAGGTACTCCTGAACAGACGTATACAGGCAGCCGTCTCCTTGGGTGGCGCTGCAGGGACTTTGGTCAGAAAAAATAAATTTATCTCTGTTTGGAGCATACCCCATGGCGCGGTGTGGTATGGGTGAGCCGGGCTGGTAGAAAACGGTGTTCTGCATGCCAAGGGGCTGGAAAATCTTTTCCTTCAGGTAATTCCTAATAGGTTTGTCTGAAACTTTTTTCACCAGCAAGCCCAGCAGAACATACCCGGTGTTGCTGTATCTGAAACCATGGCCAGATGTAAAATACCGCTGAGACCGGGCGGCAGTCATCTCCAACACCTCCTGGTCGGTTACCTGCCGGGGGCGGTTGTCAGCAATTACGTCCTCATAATCTGGCAAGCCGGAAGTGTGGGTTAAGAGGTGCCGTATGGTTACAGAAGCATGGTATTGCTGCATCTGGGTCAGAAACAAACCAATGGGGTCATCAAATGTGAACAGCCCTTCTTTTTCAAGCATGGCAACCGCCATAGCGGTAAACTGCTTGGTAAGAGATGCCATTCTAAAATTGGTTGCTGGGTGGAGCTGTTGCCCGGTGTCTGGATTGGCGCACCCAAAAGACTTTTTATAGAGATCCCTGCCTCCGGCCTGGGCAATAATTGTAAGTCCTGGTTCTTTTGCCGGATAGAGCGGGACCAGGAGATGATCCAGAGCGTGTGCAACTGAACTGGGGAATGTAATATTTGCTGAAGTAGGGGTCGTTTCCATGGCTGAGGCAGAAAGGTAATACACTCAGGGCTCCAACCAAAACCTATACCTGCCCTTCTTGTTGTTCATACCAAGAAACTAAGCTATGATGTATAGGGGCAGATTGCAAATAACTTACCCCTTCCCTGTAGGCAGGGCCGGTAAGTTGAGGAATCTTCTCTGTTTCTCGTTTTTGATTATCTGATGACACTCTTTACCAGTACTCTTTTACTTGAGCTTGATTGACGTGTAACTAACGGCCTCGTGTAAAAGACGGCGAAGGCCGTCGGCCGCTGCTGACGTTTATGCAGTGTTGGTGGTTGCTTTTTTAACACGCTACCACAATTTCCTCCACCAAGGCTTTTTCTGTTCTTTTAAGTTTTTTTCTCTTTCAGTCCTGTTCATTTCCTCCAAGTCAGAAACTACTCGCTTATTTAGTTCAGACCAACTTGTATGATTTTCAATGCTATAATCTGCATATAGTGCTAAGAAGTCGAGTGTTTCATTTCTAACAATGTCCAAGCTTCCATATACCTTTGTATTGGCCAGGTCGAATCCATCGTCGATTTGGTAGATGTACCCTTTTTCAAGTTCTGTAAAGTCTACCTCATCTTTAAGGTTATACATTGTCCGAACTATTCTCTCAAGTTCTTGTCCCTCTATAAGCCGCTTGTAAAGTAGTCCAAGAATTGCCTTACCGTTAGCTAAGGAATCCGAATCTAAAAAGCTACCTAAATAAGAAACCCCTTCGCTTTTAGATTTTATGAGAGACAATTCAATGAAGAATATATCTGGTTCTGCTTCTTGTGTAATTATTTCATCGGCCCACTTGGTAACTTCTTCTTTGCTAATAAGACTACTTGCCAAACCTACTTTGAACAAGGTCAGTAGTTCCTTATATTCTTTTGGGTCTCTCATTCATTTTAATAAAAGTTACCGCCAACTCCCCAATAACCGCACCTACTATGTGTATCACACCTATCTCCGTAGTTAAACATACGCTTTATTCGTCTTTCTAACAAACCGTCACCACATAGAAAGAGGCTTCCGTTTTGGGGCTGTTTTCTGAAAAACAGCCCCAAAACGGAAGCCTCATCTGGAAATGCTGGAAACAGACTACAGCACGTCTTTCAAGACCGCCCAAACGTTTTCGGCCAGAATCTTTTGGCCGGCGGCGGTAGGGTGCACACCGTCCTGTTGGTTGAGGTGGCGTTCCCCGCCCACGCCTTCCAGCAGGAAAGGGACCAGGGCCATGTTGTTCTCAGTAGCCAGCTGTCTAAAGATCACCCTAAATTCGCTGGCGTAGCGGCCACCCATGCTGGATGGGACTTCCATGCCCGCCATGACCAACTTGGCTTGGGGGTATTTGGCTTTCACTTTGTCAACAATGGCCTGCAGGTTCTTTTTGGTCTCGGCGGGCGGAATGCCGCGCAGGCCGTCGTTGGCCCCCAGTTCCAGCACAAACACATCCACCGGCTGCCGCAGCAACCAGTCAATCCTGTTCTTGCCTCCCGCTGAGGTTTCCCCACTCAGGCCGGCATTGATGGCCTTGTACGGTAGCTGCAGCGAGTCAATCTTCTTCTGGATCAGGGCCGGGAAAGACTCTGAGGGGCTGAGCCCGTACCCGGCGGTGAGGCTGTTGCCGAAAAATAATATGTTCTTCATCTTTTGCGGAGCAGTGGGTTTCTGGGCGGTTTGCGTTGCCGGGTGGAGCTCCTGTCAGAGGCGCCCTTGTCAGAGCAGCCGTACAAAAAGGGGACCACCAGCCAAAAGAGGAACAAACAACGGTTATACATAGAGATCATGGGTAGGGTTGGGTTACAAAGAAAGTACTTAATAACTTAATTGGTACGTTTAAGGTTTAACTGGCGGTACCGCCATTGTTTCGTATTTTACGGCACTTTCCTCTGCCCGTCAAAGAGCCAGAGGTTTCATTTCCAACCAAGAACGCGTGAACACCATTCTGCAGATCCAAAACCTGAGCAAGACCTACCAAAGTGCAGAGCGCACCCTTACGGTATTAGAGAACATCAACTTTTCCATTGACGCGGGCTCAACGGTGGCCATTGTGGGGCCGTCTGGCAGCGGCAAGACCACCCTGCTGGGGCTCTGCGCCGGCCTTGACCGCTCCAGCGCAGGGGCGGTGGCGTTGAACGGCATCCGGCTGGACGAGCTGAGCGAAGATGCGCGCGCCCAGGTGCGCAACCAGCACGTGGGGTTTATCTTCCAGAACTTCCAGCTGCTGCCCACGCTCACGGCCCTGGAAAATGTGATGGTACCGTTAGAACTGCGGGGTGAGAAGAACGTGCAGCCGCAGGCGCTGGAACTGTTGGACAAAGTAGGCCTGGCCAGCCGGGCGCACCATTATCCGGCGCAGCTGTCAGGGGGGGAGCAGCAGCGGGTATCGCTGGCGCGGGCTTTCTCCAACAAACCTAAGATCCTGTTCGCAGATGAACCCACGGGCAATCTGGATGCCGAAACTAGTGAGAAAGTGGTGAACCTCCTGTTCCGCCTGAACCAGGACGCCGGAACCACCCTGGTGCTGGTGACCCATGACCTGGAGCTGGCCTCTAAAACCCAGCGTATACTGCGGGTGAAAGGCGGAAAGCTGGTGTCAGATGAGCGCACAGGCGTGTAGCAATGTTCCGCCTGCCAGTTTTCTATAGACTCTGTAGGAACACCGGCAAGGCAGTAGCCAGCACTATGGGAGCCACCACCTTCCTGCTTCCTCTTTCTGTTTTGGGGCTGTTTTCTGAAAAACAGCAAACAGAAAGAAATCACCAAAGAGACTTGTACCCTCCAACCCTCAACCAAAACCATTTTGAACAACCTGAACCTACCGTGGCTGGTGAAAATGGCCTGGCGCGACAGCCGCCGAAACCGTTCCCGGCTTTTCCTGTTCATTTCCAGCATCATTCTGGGCATAGCTGCGCTGGTGGCCATCTTTTCCTTTGGCCATAACCTGCGGCGCGACATTGACCAGCAGGCCATGAGCCTGATTGGGGCAGACGTCACCATTTCCAGCAACCGTCCGGTAAGCCCTGAACTGCAGCCGTTGCTTGACTCACTGGGTGATCTGCGGTCAGAGGAGCGAAGTTTCGCCTCTATGGTATTCTTCCCCAGAAGCCAGGGCACCCGCCTGGTGCAGGTAAGGGCGCTGCAAGGCGGCTATCCGTATTACGGAAAGCTGGAAACCACTCCCGCTGAGGCAGGCACCTCCTTTCAAAATGGCCAGCAGGCGCTGGTAGACAAGACGGTTATGCTCCAGTTCGGGGCCAAGGTGGGAGACTCCCTCCGGGTGGGGAATCTGTCATTCGAGATTGCCGGGATCTTGAACAAAGCCCCTGGGCAGACCGGGATTTCAGCCACCGTGGCCCCGGCCGTGTATGTGCCGCTGCGGTTTCTGGCCCAGACCGGCCTGGACCAGAAAGGGAGCCGCATCAATTACCGGTACTACTATAAATACAACCGGGAGGTAGATTTAAAAGCCCTGGCCAACAAACTGGAGCCCCGCCTGGAGAAGGAGCTGGTCAACCTGGAGACCGCCGACTCTGAGCGCGAAAACCTGGGCCGCTCGTTTGAAGACCTCACCAGCTTTCTGGCCCTGGTGGGGTTTATAGCCCTGTTACTGGGGAGCATTGGCGTGGCCAGCGCCATTCATGTGTACATGCGGGAAAAGTTGCCCTCTATTGCCATTTTGCGGTGCATGGGCGTGAGCGGGCGGCAGGCGTTCCTGATCTACGTGATCCAGATCCTGGGCATAGGCTTGGTGGGGTCTGTGCTGGGGGCTGCGCTCGGCACGGCCGTGCAGTTGCTGTTGCCGCAGGTGCTGCAAGACCTGCTGCCGGTAGAGGTGACGGTGGGGGTCTCCTGGCTGGCGGTAGGGCAGGGCGTGCTCATTGGGCTGGTCATTTCCCTGCTGTTTGCTCTGTTGCCGCTGGTGAGTATCAGAAACATATCGCCGCTCAACACGCTCCGGCTCTCCTATGAAAACACCAGTCTGCTCAAAGACCCGCTCAAGTGGCTGGTGTACGCCCTTATTCTGCTGTTCATCTTTGGGTTTACCTACCTGCAGACGCGGCAGCTGAAAGACTCTTTCTACTTCACCCTGGGTGTGCTGGTGGCGTTTCTGGTGCTGGTGGGTATTGCGTGGGCGTTGATGTGGCTGGTGCGCCGGTTTTTCCCCACCTCCTGGAGCTACCTCTGGCGGCAGGGGCTGTCCAACCTATTCCGGCCTAACAACCAGACCCTGATCCTGATCATCTCCATTGGCCTGGGCACGGCCTTTATCTGCACGCTTTATTTTGTGCAGTCCATTCTCCTGAACCGCATCACCTTGTCTGCCAGTGAGAACCAGCCCAACATGGTGCTGTTTGACATTCAGCCGGCTCAGCGCGAAGCGGTGACCCGGCTTACCAGGGCGCAGGGGCTGCCTGTGATCCAGCAGGTACCCATTGTGACCATGCGGGTTGAGGAAATCAATGGCCTTACGGCCGAAAAAGTGTTAGCAGACACTACGTTAGAGGTCTCCATCAGAGCCTTTCAGCGGGAGATGCGGGTCACGTTCAGAGACAGCCTCACCAGCTCAGAAAAAATCACCCAGGGCACCTGGCGCGGGAAAGTAGCCGCCCCTGATGATACCGTTTTTGTGTCACTGGACCAGAGTTATGCAGAGCGCCTGAAAGTTGAGGTGGGGGATACCATCATCTTCAACGTGCAGGGGGCCCTGATTCCCACCGTGGTGGGCAGCCTGCGCAAGGTAGACTGGAACCGCATCCAGACCAACTTTCTGGTGGTTTTCCCCACCGGGGTGCTGGAAGAGGCGCCGCAGTTCCATGTCTTGATCACCAGAGTGCCCACGGCCCAGGCCTCGGCGGCGTTTCAGCAGAAGGTGGTGCGGCAGTTCCCCAACATTTCCATCATTGACCTGGAGCTGATTTTAAGTGTCATAGACGAGCTGTTGGAGAAAATAGGTTTTGTGATCCGGTTTATGGGGGCGTTCAGTATTATGACCGGCGTGGTGGTGCTCATTTCCTCAGTGCTCATCAGCAAATACCAGCGCATGCGCGAAAGCGTGTTACTGCGCACCATGGGTGCCAGCCGGAAACAGATTTACGCCATTACCGCGTTAGAGTACTTTTTCTTAGGGGCCCTGGCCGCCGGTACGGGCATTGTCCTGTCGCTGGCCGGGAGTTGGGCCTTGGCCAGATTCAGCTTTGAAACCGAATTCTCGCCGCAGCTGTTGCCGGTGCTGGTGCTTTTTGGGCTCATCTCTACGTTAACGGTGGTGATTGGCCTGTTTAACAGCCGGGGAGTAGTGAACCGGTCGCCGCTGGAGGTTCTGCGGGCAGAGGCGTAAGAATGCCTTTAGGAACTACGTTGCGTTTTCGGCCTGTTTACTACTTTTGCCCAATTTGTTCGGCCAAGGCCGATGATGTATAATACCAAACCCATAACCATGACTGGTAACGACGTACTTAAAAACCTAGCCGAATACAATGTATGGGCCAACTGGCGCGTGCTGAAAAGCTTTGACCGCGTAGAAGGTGAACTGCCTGAATATTCACAACTCATGTTCAGCCACCTGCTGAACGCCCAGGCTATCTGGATTGCCCGCATCACCGGCACTAAAAGCCCGGTAACCGTATTGCAGGTACACTCACTGGAAGAATTGCACAAACTGCATGAGCAGACATCACCCAAGCTGGTGGAACTGTACTCCAATGCAGATGAGACTGAACTGAACCGCACCATTGAGTACACCAACACGCAGGGCAAGGCCTATTCTACCAAAGTACGTGACATTCTGACCCACGCCATCAACCACGCCACCTACCACCGCGGCCAGGTGGCCCGTGGCCTGAGATTGGCAGGGCATGAGCCTGTCAACTCTGACTATGTGACCTACGTGCGCATTCAGTACGGCCAGGACATGGAACTGTAAACTCCATAGCGTTTTTGGTCTGTTTTCAGAAAAACAGGTCAAAAACGCAAACTTCTATAAAAAGAAAGGGAGCCTCTGCAGAGGTTCCCTTTCTTTTTATAGAAAGACTGTTGTTAAAACGTAGAGCTCATCTCTGACTTTGCAAAAAAGTCAGAGATGAGCTCTTACAGTTCTTATATCTCCTGCAAAATCTGAAGCGCTAACCTGAGACAGCTTCCCTTGTTCTGTGACAAGGACCTTCTGGAGATAAACAATAACTTTTACAGTGCCCGTTCACCTATCAGACAAATTTAAGGCATACATTTTGTCGCCGTGAAAGGCTCTAGGCAGCGAACGGCCGTAGCAGCCAATAAGCGCTTATCTAGTTCGCCACCTAGGTCTCTTCAGGATGACAGACAGGAAAATTTCTGCCCAAGTACTTAGTTCAAATCAACCGGAGGGAGTTCAGTGATCTGGGTATTGGTAACGGTAACGTCTGGTATTTCTTTGTTCTGGTAAGGCTCAGTGGCGGTGAACTGTACTTTATACGTACCTGCTGGCACACCTTTAATCAGGAAACGGCCTGTCTCATCTGTGAAGCCGCCAATGGTGTCATTGGCCGCCGAGATCACCAGAATACCCGGTCTGGCCGCTGCCGGGGTTACGGTTCCTCTAATACCGCCAGCCACTGCCTGGGTAAGGGTTCTGATCACAGGTTTCAGGTTGTAGTTACCGCTGTTGCCGCGTTTCACCACAGATTTGGCGGCGTCAAAGTCTAAGAGTACCACATAGGTGACATCAGCCTCCAGGTCAGCGTTGATCTGCAGTTTAACGCCAGAGGTTTGTCCGCTGGGGGTGGTGAGGGGAATGCGGGCGTTCGCACCTTTCAGTTTCAAGGTGTTGTTGTTCCCCAGGACCAGCCGTATCTGGGAGATGCGGCCAGCCGGAAGGGTGGCACTCGCCAACAGGGTGTCTTTGCCGTTTGCAAAATCTAAGAGGTTGTACACGCCGGGTTTGATGTTGTCTAAGGTGGTCCAGCCAGAGCCGTCATCATTGGCTTCGCGGTGAATCTGCACAGACCGGATGTCTACGTTTACTTCTTCATAGTCGCCGGGGGCATCTGTCAATCTTACCTCCATACGGGCGGCACCCGTGGCCTCATCTTCCTCTGAACAGGAGCTGAACCCAAGGCTGGTGAACAGCAGCATCCCAAACAAAAAGAATTTTCTCATACTTCTGAAATAGGTTAATTACATCACTGCAGGCGCAGCACGGTTTATACGTATGCAGGAGAAAATGTTTAAAACCTGTTGAAACCGGTCTGGCCATTGCTTTCCACAGACCCACCCCAAAGGGATGAGGGCGTATCCTTGCCAAAAAGAAGCCTCCTGTTTTGGGGCTGTTTTTCAAAAAACAGCCCCGAAACAGGAGGCGCACAGGGTGGATACCTCTTACTTTTTGGTAGTGTCTGCCGGAGTGGCCGCAGCTGGTTTCTTTGTCCGGTTAAAGAGTTTGTTCAACTGGTTCTGCGCTTCGCTTTTCACTTTTGCCTCAGCCTCCTGCCGCTTCTTCTCCAGTTCCTGCTGGGCTTTGAGTTTGGCGGCTTCCTGCTGTCTGGCCAGTTCGGCTTTCAGGCTGTCTGTGTTGGTGGCATTCTTTACTGGCAGTTTATCTTTCAGCACGTTCTCCAGCTTGTTTGTCACTACCTGCTTCACAATATTAGAGGCTTCGGCTTTGAGGCTGCTGCCCTTCAGCGCCACTGATGGGTCTTTGTATGGACCCGTAACGCCTAACTGCAGTGTCACCCGCTCCAGCCCCTGCAGGTTCTGCACCCCAGACAGGCTGGTCAGCTTGCTCGCCAGGGCATTTCCCACCTTGCCAGAGGGTACGTCCATGGCTACTACATAGTCAAGCTTCCCGCCCAGGTTGCTGGTACCGCCCACGGTCATTTTAATGTCTTTCACTTCAAACTCAAACGGCTTCATTACCAGGTTACCTGCCACTATCTCAGCCGCAAAGCCTTTGTTCTTGATGGTGAAGTTCTGCACCTCAGACAAATTGGTGAGGCTGCTGATTTTGGAGAGTGCCTTCACGTTGGTCACTACCGCCTCTACCACTTCTACCAGACCTTTGCCAGAAAGGGTGCTCATCACCGGCATCATGTCACTGCCCAGTTCACCACTCAGGTTAAAGTTGGTGGAAAACTGCCCTTTCAGGAGGTTGGCTATGGGCGCCACCTGCTGAATGGTGTTAAAGGCCTGGAAGGAACGCTGAAAATCCAGGTTCTTGATATTCAACCCGAAAGCGAATTTAGGGTGGATTAAATCCCTGGAATCATACGTGCCCGTTGTGGAAAACTGGCCTCCCAGGGTATTGAAAGACACATCTTCGAGTTTGGCAATCTGATCTTTCAAACTAACCTTGCCGTTGAGGTTCTGCAGTTTAAGGTTGTTATACACCACCGTCCCTATCTGGGCATTTAACAACATATCCAGATTAGCCGGTACCTGCACAACCCCCTGCGCCTCCTGGGTAGTGGAGGCGGGAACTGCCTGGCCGGTGTGTTCGTCTACCATCCATTCATTCACATTGAAGTTGCTGGACTGCAAGGTAAAGTTTCCGCGCAGCGGCTGGTTTTCTGAGAAGAGGTAGCCCATGTAGTTAGACACCGTACCGTTCATCTGCACATCACTTTTACCCAGAAACCCGTTTAGCTGCTGCAGCCGCACCTGCTCATTGTTAAAGGTAGCGGTGGCGCTGTTAATGCGCATGCCCTGCGGCAGATCTGTGCTCTTGTAGGCTAGCTGGTTGATGGTGACGGTCCCGCTGGACTGAACGTTGCCGTAGCGCCCTGCCTCTACGTCTGTCATCTTGCCCTTGGCCTGCACGTTGCCGGCCATACGGCCGCTCAGGGTGGTGCCTTCAATAGGGAATATCTTGGTCAGCTTGGTCAAATCAAGCACCCCGGTTACGGCCGCATCAAACTGGGGCTGGCTCAGGTTCTTGATAGAAACTCTACCTTCTAAAGGCTCCTTGTCCAGCAGCATCTTAAAGCGGGAGACCTGAATATCAGTGTCCATGGCGTTGCCAGTGGTGTTGGTGACGGTAGATGCCACGGTCACTTGCTCCAGCGGGGCAGGGAAGGAGGAAGACTTCACGTAGCCGTTGGTCAGGTTCAGCTTGGCGCTCATGACAGGCATGTGGTTCTCAAAGTAGACCCCATTGGCTTTGGCATCTACATCCAGCAGACCGCGCAGGGTAGTGCCTTCCAGGGGGAAAACCTTGGTCATTTCAGCAAGATCCAGCCTGGCCTGCAGGTTTCCGTCTACTTTCATAGGTGACAGCCCGTCAATCAGCACTTGCCCGTCAATGGGGTTTTTCCCCAGTTCAAGGTGCAGCTTTTTGATGTTGACAACGGTATGGTCCAGGTTGCCGTCTGCGTTTTTCACACTCATGGCCACGTTTATATTCTTAGCCGCCTGCGGTAAATCAGGGTATTTGAAGGTTCCGTTGTTCACCGTAAGATCCACCCCAAAGCCGGGCAGGGTGGTTTCATTGAAAGTACCTTTCACGTACCCGTTGAAAGCAACTTTTCCATCGGTCTGAACATCTTTGAACTTGTCTGTGAAGACACCGGGCACCAGGGAGAACAGGTTTTTAAAATCTGTCTCCAAGGCTTTAAAGGTTAAGTCAAACTTAATGTCATCTGTAGGCATGGCAATAGAGCCGTCCAAGCCCAGGGCGAAATCATTCAGTCTAAAATTGTTGTCTTTGAAGGTATACACGCTGTTGGCCATGTCCATGGCCAGGGTCACCTCTGCGTTCAGTTTCTTGTTTTCAATGTAGTTGACATTGCCATAGGTCATGGTGAAGCGGTCTGCCTGGGTGTGGGTTTCCATGTCAAACACGTCTTTGGCCAGATCGCCGCTGCCGGTGTGCTGCACGTTGTATGCCGCCACGCCAAACGGAATGCTCAGGTCCTGGTAAATGATCTGGCCGTTGTTAATGGTCCACTTCTCAATGCCCATCTTGAAATCTGCCGTGTCTGTCTGGGCCGCGGCCGCCGTGTCTGGAATGAAAATATCCCAGTTGGCCATTCCGCTTTTAAGCACCAGCAGTTTAAGGCGGGGGTCCTGCATCTCAATTGATTTGATGACCATCTCATCACCGGTGATCACACTCATGAGGTCCAGACCCAGGGCAAAATCAGGCAGGTACGCCAATGTGTCGCGCTGAAAGGAGTCTTTGCCCACAATGGTCAGCTCTTTGATAGAAAGGCCCAGATCAGGAAATGTGCGGAAAAGCGATAGACTTACGTTATCAGTTTCGTATAGAACCTGAGCGTTGATGTTCTTGGCTATTTCTTTATCCAGCCTATCTTTGATCTTATCTTTGAAAAGAATGGGAACCAACGCGGCGGCGGCAATGAGCACTACAAAAAAGACGGCTATGCCAATGACTACTTTCTTCATATCTGTTGCTGTCTACTGAGCAGGTAAGTTTACTGATTTTAAAATGAATATAGGCTTTTTTAAGCTTCTGCAATTTACGTGCCGTGCTCTAAAGGCAAAGACAGTACTGCAAGCGGCAAAGATAGGTTGTTTTCTGGCCATCCAGAGTTCCGTTGCTCTGGCCCAGGAGACGCCCCTGTCCCAGCCTTATGCCCACCGTCTATTTCTAAACCCCGCGTTTACCGGTTTATTGTCTGATTACAGCGTTACTGCCGGCCACAGCTCTCAATGGACCGGGACCAACAGCGGGTACAGCACCCAGGTGCTGAGCGGGGAGTACCGTTTTTCTGAGAACCGGAATGCCGTTGGCCTCACTTTTGCCTCTGACCGGAGCCCGGCGGGCGGGTTCACCAAGCTACAGGCGGGCGCTCTTTACGCCTACCATACCAAATTGAGGCAACACCTGGATCTGAGTGTGGGCCTGCAGGCGGCGTATGGCAGCCTTAGCCCCAGCTCCCGACTGGTCTTTGAAGACCAGTTAGCCCCTGACGGCTCTATAACTTCACCTACCGCCGAAAGGAATTCGTTTGAACGGGCATCTTACGGTACCGTGGCCGCTGGTTTCCTGCTGTTCACCAGACAGTTCTGGGTGGGCGCCTCAGCCCAGCATTTAAACTCCCCCGCTCTTGGCGAATCTTCTGATAATACCATTCCCCCGGTGTTTCAGGCTCACACCGGCTACAGGTTTTATGTTAAACAGTATTTTGTACGAAATTTTTTCAAAGAAGTCAGCTTTATTCCTACTTTCTCGTATACGCAACAGCGTGCCTTTAAACGCGCTGATGCCACATTTTATGGTATTGTCACCCCCGTTACTATTGGTTTGGGATATAGCATGTTACCTGGTGAAAAAAATCTGCCCGCCGCCAGTACTATTTCTGGTTTGGCGGGCGTTTCGCATAAAGGATTCAAAATAGGGTATAGTTACCGGCACCCGCTGTCTGCCAGTCCTGTTGCTTTAGGTCCAACGCACGAGATTTCTCTTTCTTTTGAGAAGGTAGATTATCTCAAAATCTTTAAAAGATCAGGCACCGACAAAAATTACAATCGGATTGCTTGCCCGGCTTTCTAAAATTCTATATTATTGCGTGTTAATAGACATAACTAGTTTAGAGAATACAATTTTACCTGGTACTTACCAACATTTATGAGACTGTCTAAACAACTAATTTACGTGATGGCAGCAGGGGCGCTTGTTTTCAGCTCCTGTTCTAAGGATAGCAGGCCTACCAGCCGGAAACCTGGTAAAACCAGTACTGCTACCGGCATTGAGTATGATGATGAAGAAGGTGGCTTTGCCGTAGCAGATTACAGTGATATTCCTGAAGGACCAGGTCTTGTATTCATTGAAGGCGGTAGAACCACCCTTGGCTCTTCTGAGGAAGATATAGCCATGACCCGTGATAACATAGAGCGTACCGTAACCGTGGCTTCTTTCTACATGGATGAAGCTGAAGTAGCCAATATTCACTGGCTGGAATACCTGCACTATGTACGTAAAGACTCTTCTGAGGAGGTATATACCAGAGCTTTGCCAGACACAACGGTTTGGGAGCGTGAGTTGTCATTCAATGACCCTTACGTGAATTATTACCTGCGTTACCCAGGCTTCCGGTTTTACCCGGTGGTAGGGGTGAGCTGGCAGCAAGCCCAGGACTACTGTATCTGGCGTACCGCCATGGTGAACAAAGGCCTGGCTGCTAATTTTGACGGGGACCTTGCTGAAGGTGCTACGCCTCCCATTGAGTCTGGTGCTGTTCTGCCCAACTACCGCCTCCCAACAGAAGCAGAATGGGAATATGCCGCCCAGGCGTTGATTGGTGTTCAGCTAGACGAAGAAGAAAACCAGTTGAACAAGCGTATCTACCCATGGGATGGGCACCAGGTGCGTAACCCGTATGGCAAAAACCAGGGTCAGTTCCTGGCTAACTTCAAACGGGGCCGTGGTGACTACGCCGGTATTGCCGGTTCTTTGAATGATGGCGCCATGATCACTGAGTATGTATACGCATACCCACCCAATGATTTCGGTCTATACAACATGGCTGGTAACGTAAACGAGTGGGTACAAGATGTTTACCGCCCGCTTTCCTTCCAGGATGTAGAAGACTTGAACCCGGTACGCCGCAACGGGGTAATGGATGATTCTTCTAACTATGACGTGGCCGGCTTCCAGTCATTGATCACCAACACCGTGCGCGTGTACAAAGGCGGTTCCTGGAAAGACGTAGCCTACTGGTTATCACCCGGAACGCGTAGATTCATGGAACAGGATTCTGCCACTTCAACCATTGGTTTCCGTTGTGCCATGATCAACACCGGCTCAAACAAATAAAG
The DNA here is from genome assembly GCF_001647275.1 of Rufibacter ruber. Lineage (GTDB taxonomy): Bacteria > Bacteroidota > Bacteroidia > Cytophagales > Hymenobacteraceae > Nibribacter > Nibribacter ruber_C. Next base: position 160,446 of record NZ_LRMM01000002.1, read on the forward strand.
AACAGTTTCAACTAGTTATAGAAAAAGGAGCCGTTAAACGGCTCCTTTTTTATTTATTAAGGTTCCCAGATATCACAGGGACACCTACAAAGTATACGCAATAGCCGCCACACTTACCGTACTTGCCCCACCGCTTAACAAGACATTGGCACAAGCCTCAAGCGTGGCTCCGGTGGTGATGACATCATCTACAAGCAATACATGTTTCCCCTTGATGGCAGCAGGGTTCAGGAGGGCATACAACTCCCGCATGGCTTCCCAACGGGATAACCGGTTTTTCTTGGTTTGCGTGCCGGTGCTCCTTTTCTTTTGCAAAGCCTGCTCTGCTACCGGCACCTCTAGCGCCTGCGCAATTTCTTTGGCAAAGGCCGCCACCTGGTTATAGCCCCGCTGCTGCAGTTTCTGCTTGTGCAACGGGATAGGAACCACCACCTCAATGCGCTGGAAAGCCCCGTGCTCCTGCATGTTCTTTCCTAACCACCTTCCCAAAACTTCCCCCACTTCTTCCTGCCCACGGTACTTGAGCTGGTGCAATAGCCGCTGCACCCGGCTTTTCTCCTGAAATTTCAGGTACGCCACCGCCAGTTGGACAGGCACCCTTCCCCAGAAAACCTGGTGCACGGCATTGTCAGTAGGGCAGAGGTGGAAATTGGTGTACGGCAGCTTGATCCGGCAGTGGCTACAGATCACTTCTTCGCCCATAGCCAGCTCGCCGGCACACGCCTGGCATTCCTCCGGGAAAAGCAACGCCAGAAAATCCTGGTATAACGTGCGAAAGCTTGAAGTCAACAGCTGCATAAAAACAAGTGCAGATTTTGGTGTAACTTTACAGTAGGCAGACATCGCCCTATCTAATTTGTGACAACAATGAGCCTAGTAAAAGAATTCAACGACTACCGCACCCGCATGAATGAAAAAATCATGGCCGCGGATAATAAAGTAATCAAGCGCTTTTTCAACCTGGACACCAACGCCTACGCTGAAGGCGCCTTAGATGTGAAGACCAAGGAAATGCTGGGCCTGGCCTGCTCCATGGTGCTCCGTTGCGATGACTGCATCAAATACCATTTGGGCAAATGCTTTGAGTGCGGCCTCACTGATGAAGAGGTATATGAGATTTTCTCCATCGCCAACCTGATTGGCGGTTCTATTGTGATCCCCCATTTCAGGAGAGCCGTGGAATATTGGGAAGAGTTAAAGAACGAAAATGCCTAACTCTGTTGTTCTCACTTTACTTCCGTTTTAGGCCTGTTTTTATCAAAACAGCCCGAAAACGGAAGTATCAGGAAAGGGAAATAGGCAACGGCTTTGTAAAGAAGAGGATCTTACCCACGGTTTAGGTCTTACCTCTTTCTGAGCTTTCAGGCAGATCATCTTTCCCTGATTCAGAAGAACAAATTAAACTATTGATTATCTGGCTGTTACCCGGCACTATATAGAGCAAACTGTTGCAGTTCACTGCTTTTGGTCATGTTAACAGCCACACATTCATTTCCCCCATGGAGAACGAAGAAGATTTTGATGTCCGGTGGGCGGCGCTGCGGCAGGAGATAAAGAGCATTTTTGGGAAGAAGCCAGATTTGAATGCCATTTTATTTCTGATTGGCGTGCAGGAGCTAGGGCAGGGGGTGCAGGAGTTCACCAAAGAACAGAAACAGGATCTCATGCACATTGCCACCTGCAAATTGCTCAGCCTGTCTGGCTATTATGAACTGGAAGGACTTGATCAGGAGGGATGGCCTCACTGGAAGTCTGTGAAACCGCTGCCGGCCTGTAATTTAAAAGAGCAGGAGCGAATGCTCAAGTGGCACGCGCTGGAGTATTTTGATCAAATGAACAAATGAAAATCATCAGTTATAATGTTAACGGCATAAGAGCGGCCGTCACAAAAGGGTTTGTTGACTGGGTAAGGGCTGCCAACCCAGACGTGCTGTGCCTGCAGGAAATCAAAGCAGACGTAACCAAGTTTGACAAAGCCCCCTTTGAGGAACTTGGCTACCACGTGTACCTGCACCCCGCCATCAAGAAAGGCTACAGCGGCGTGGCCATCCTTTCAAAGGTAGAGCCTAAGAATGTCTGCATTGGCTGTGGCATTGACCAGTATGACCAGGAGGGAAGGGTAATCAGAGCCGACTACAACGGGTATTCTGTGCTGAACGTGTACATGCCCTCTGGCTCCAGTGGCGAGCATCGGCAGGCGTTCAAGATGGAATGGCTGCGCGATTTTCAACAGTACATTCGGGAATTGAAGAACTCTGTAGAAGGTTTAGTGATTTGCGGTGACTATAACATCTGCCACCAGGCCATAGATATCCACAACCCCAAGGCCAATGCCAACAGTTCTGGTTTCCTGCCGGAGGAACGCAACTGGTTCAGCGGCTTTTTGCAAGACGGGTACATTGATTCCTTCCGGCACTTCAACCCAGAACCTCATCATTACACCTGGTGGAGCTACCGTTTTAATGTACGGGAGAAGAACTTGGGCTGGCGCATTGATTACCTGCTGGTTTCTGAGCACCTGAAGCCGCTCATGAAACGGGCCGCTATTCTACCCGAAGCCAAGCATTCTGACCATTGCCCGGTGCTGCTGGAGATGCACCCGGTAGAGGCCTAAGATATCTTATTTTCCAAAGCCGTGTTTTCGGCCTGTTTTCTCAAAAACAGGCTGAAAACACGGCTTTTTGTTGTTCATACCTCACTTTACTATCAACAGATGTTCAAATTATAATTGAGCCATTCTACACTTACTTCAGAACATAAACATTTGTCTACTACTACTTTAAAATTTATTTTCTCTGATAGTTTATAAGAATTTAGGTGGAAAACTTTAGAAACAAATTTATTGGACACTATTCCCGTTCATTACTAAGATTCTTTTCAGCAAGACAAACTATGTACTCTTTGTCTTTATATCTACATGCCTGTACGGCTGAAGAATCTTGTGGAGAAGTTAGATAAATAATTACTGGTCTCTACTCCTGCTCGATATAAAGCGTTATCAGTACTATTGAAGAAGACTTTAAAGGTTACTGTCTCTGCGCTTAGCTTCAAACCTGTTGAGAAGAATTTATCTGTCTGGCGCCAGCGTCTGCATGTGCAAGACTTGAACCTGCAGTTTGAATCTATCTTATACACATCTTCTATCCGCAAAGGCAGGTACTTGCGCCAGAGACAAGAAAAGCTATAGCCAGTGTACCAATCAAAGAACAGCAGTGGCAGGAAAGGCGCCTTACTTCTCTTTGCTTTCTTCTTTTACCTGTTCAACTATCAAATCCTTTCAGGTGCACGGGAGGGAGTAGCTGCGGGGCCTTCTTTTCTAATCTTATTTTCCCTCTCTGTTTCTGTTTTTTGGCTTATTTTCCTGAAAACAGGCCAAAAACAGGTGGCACTTTGGTCAAATCAGAGAATTAACAATAAATTAGTAAGCCTAAGAGTTAATACTCTACAGATCAAATACGTATGGGTATAGTGAAACAGTGCTCCAGAATCTTATCTGAGAGGCTGTAGGGGCTACTTTTCTTTAATCAATTACAAAGTATGCGGGCTGCCGGATCATTACAGACTGTATTAGAGCAGCTTCAGGCGTTCAAGCGCAAGTTTTATCTGAACCTGCTGGTAAAGGGAGCATTATTGGCAACGGGGCTGGTGCTGTCTTCTTTCCTGCTTATCACGCTGCTGGAGTATTATTTTTATTTCCAGCCAGAGGTGCGGGCATTTCTCTTGTTTTCGTTTCTGGCCATTAGCGCGTTTGCGGTGGTAAGATGGCTCTGGACACCGCTACTGGCGTTGGCCAACCTGAAAAAGCTGCTCTCAGATGAGCAGGCGGCCCGGCAGGTGGCCCAATATTTCCCCGAGATCCAGGACCGGCTCCTGAACCTGCTCCAGCTTAAGAACGTGGCCCTGACCAATGAGCTGGTGGCGGCCAGCGTAGAGCAGCGCTCAGAAGAACTGGCCACCTACCAGTTCCCTGAAAGGATAAAGCTTACCCAGAACAAATCTTACTTCAAGTACCTGCTGCTGCCCTTGGTCCTGGTGCTGGTGCTGGCGTTCATTTACCCCACGCTGTTTGTGCAGGGCACCGAACGCATTATCAACTTTAAGACCCATTACTCCCCAGAGGCACCGTTTAAGTTTCAAATTCAAAATGAGTTGCTGCAGGCTTTTAAAGGAGAGGATTTTCAACTGAAAGTATCTATTGAAGGCAATTCAGTGCCCGAAGAAGTAGCGTTGGTTCTTGACGGGAGGGAAATCCCGCTGAAGAGGGAGAAGGGCAACACGTATGTGCATGAGTTCCAGAAGGTGCAGGAGTCAGTAGACTTTCAGTTAACCGGAGCGGGTTTTTATTCTAAAACCAACCATTTGCGGGTGGTGGCACGTCCGGCGTTACGGCAGTTGCGGGCAGAGCTTAAATACCCCGCTTACCTGCGCAAACCCGCAGAGACCGTGACCAACACCGGCGATTTTACCGTGCCTGAAGGCACCCAGGTGACATGGCATCTGGCGGCAGAGAACGCAGACTCGCTTTGGTTACAGTTTGAGGCTCCCGCCCAAAAGGTGAAAGCGCAATTGCAAGACGAGGAATATGTAGTGAACAAGACGTTCATGCAAAGCCAGCGTTACAGCATGCACCTGCGCAACCGGTACTCCAGCAACAAAGAACAGATCTCTTACCAGATCATGGTGATCCCAGACCGGGCCCCTGAGATAACCTTAGAGCAGTTCCGGGATTCAGTGATGTATTCCTACCTGGTGGTAGGGGGAACCATTTCAGATGATTACGGTTTTAGCCGTCTGGCGCTGCATTACCGAGTGCTCAAAGGCAATAACGGTAGCACAGGCTACAAAACGGTTTCAATTCCATTTAATGGCTCCCTGCCCACCCAGTCTTATTTCCACCAGCTCAACCTGAAGCAGTTCAACCTGCAACCCGGTGACAAGCTTGAATATTTTGTGCAGGTGGCTGACAATGACCAGGTGCCGCAACCTAAGAGCGCCCGCACGTCTACGTTCACCTTTAAATACCCAGACCCGGCTGAACTGCAGAAATCAATTGAGCAGACGTCTCAGCAGGTGCAGTCACAGATGAAGTCTTCGCTCAACAAGGCAGAGGAACTCAAGAAATCACTGGAACAGAACGAAGAGAAGACCAAGCTCAAGCGGGAGCTTTCTTACCAGGACAAAAAGGCGCTGCAGGAACTGGCTGAGAAGAAGAAAGCCCTGCAGGAAGACCTGGAGGCGCTCAAGAAAATGAATGAGCAGCTGAACCAGCAGCAGGACCAGTTTTCGCCTAAAAACGAAAAACTAGCCGAGAAACGCGACCAGCTCCAGAAGATGATGGACCAGCTGCTGGATGAGGAAACCAAAAAACTGTACCAGGAACTGGAGAAGCTCCTGCAGCAGAAACAGCCAGACCCCGCGCAAATTCAGCCGTTGCTGGACAAACTCAACAACAAAGAGGAAAACCTGCAGAAAGAGCTGGACCGGCTGCTGGAAATGTTCAAGCAGCTGCAGGTAGAACAGAAGCTGGACAACGCCATGCAGAAGCTAGAAGATCTGGCCAAGAAACAGGAAGACCTGGCCATGAAAACGGCTGACCAGAAAAACAAGGCTGACCAAAACCTGCAACAGGAGCAGAAGAACCTACAGGAGCAGTTTAAGCAAATGCAGGAAGACCTCAAAGAGGCTGAAAAACTGAACGAGCAGTTGGAGCACCCTGAAGACATGCCAGAGACTGAGCAGCTGCAAGAGCAGATAGAACAGGAGCAGGAAGGGGCGCAGGAATCACTGCAGAAAGGGCAGAACCAGAAAGCCAGCCAACAGCAGAAATCTGCCGCCCAGAAAATGCAGAAAATGTCACAGCAGATGCAGAGCCAAGAAGCCAGCGCAGACATGCAGCAGATGCAACAGAACTTAGACCACCTGCGGGACATTCTGGAGAACCTGGTAACTCTATCCTTCGGTCAGGAGAAGCTGATGAAAGACTTTAGAAACGTGCAGCAGAGCGACCCCCGTTTCATTTCTATGGCGCAACAGCAGCTTAAACTGTCTGATGATGCCAAAATCATTGAAGACAGTTTACTTTCCCTGGCCAAACGCGTAATGCAGATACAGTCTTTTGTGACCAGAGAAGTGGGTGCCATGGAGGAGGAGATGCGCAAAAGCTCTGAGTCCATCAAAGACCGTAATCTGGGTAAAACGGGAACCCACCAGCAGTTAGCCATGACGTCTATGAACAACCTCGCCCTCATGCTCAGTGATGTGCAAAAGCAGATGCAACAGGCTATGATGGCGGCGCAGCAGAGCGGACCCGGCAAAAAGAAAGGCAAAGGCAAAAACGGCAAAGGCCAAAGTATGATGGGGCAGATGCAGCAGCAACTGAATGAGCAGATACAGCAGTTGCAAAAAAGCGGGCAAAGCGGCAAAGCGCTGTCTGAGCAGCTGGCCAAATTGGCGGCGCAGCAGGAAATGCTGCGCAATGCCATGAAAGAGCTGGCGCCGCCCTCTACGGCGCCGGGCAGCAAAGAAGCAGGGGAGAATCTCAGCAATTTGGGCAAGCTCATGGAACAAACCGAAACTGATCTCGTTAATAAACGTCTCACGGAGCAGACAATGATGCGGCAGAAAGAGATTTTGACTAGATTGCTGCAGGCTGAAAAAGCCGCCAATGAACGGGACCTGGATGAAAAAAGGGAAGCGAATACGGCTAAGGAGTTGCCTGCCCGCATTCCACCTTCATTGCAGAAGTACCAGGAACGGCAGAAACAGCAGACAGAATCGCTCCGTCAGAACCTACCGGCTTTAACTCCTTATTATAAAAAGCAAGTAGATGCTTATTTTAAGCAATTAGGTTATTAGATTTGCAGACATTTCAGATATAGTAAACATATTATGAATCAAGTAAAAATTCAGATTCCGTCCATCATTGAGAATATCAGGATCGTGGAGAGCTTCATTGACAACTCGCGTGAGAAATTCCAGATTGAAGACGACATCTATGGCAACATTATGGTTGCTGTTACGGAATCTGTCAACAACGCCATTAGACATGGTAACAAGTTTGATAAGGATAAAAACGTTTATCTTTCTCTTTTTGTAGAGCCCAACCAACTGCGGTTTGAAGTAGAAGATGAAGGAAACGGGTTTGACCCTGAATCATTGTCTGATCCAACCGCCCCAGAAAATCTGGAGAACCCAGGCGGGAGAGGCATCTTCTTAATGCGTAACCTCTGTGATGATGTTTCTTTCAGCAATGACGGCCGCACCGTATCGTTAACCTTCAATATTGCCAATGCCTGAGTTGCCCATTGAGTTTTTTGCTGAAGACGTAGAGTTTGAGGTAAAGAACGAGCAAAGAGTTAAAGAGTGGCTTTTTGAAATAATAGAAAATTATTCCTTCGAGTTAGAATCTTTGAACTACATTTTTTGTTCTGACGAATATCTTCATCAGATGAATGTAGAATACTTAGATCATGATACACTCACTGATGTCATCACCTTTGATAATTCCGATGTAGAGGGAGTTATTGAAGGTGATGTTTTCATTAGTATAGACCGCATTGTTGACAACGCTGCCTCTTTCCACATTTCACCAGAAGAAGAACTTCACCGGGTTATGGTCCACGGCCTTCTTCATCTGCTTGGATTTGAAGATAAAGGCGAAGAAAACCAAATTATAATGCGTTCTAAAGAAGATGCGTGTTTACAACTACGCAGGTTGTAAACACCAGACTGTATAGTTTTACCTCACTTATCAACAATGTTTCACGTGAAACATCAAAGTAATCCACACCATGTTCACAAGTTATGATGTAATAGTAGTAGGGGCGGGACATGCCGGATGTGAAGCTGCACATGCGGCCGCCACCATGGGATCGAAAGTATTACTCGTAACCATGAACATGAACACCATTGCCCAAATGTCATGCAACCCAGCTATGGGGGGCGTAGCCAAAGGGCAAATTGTAAGAGAAGTAGATGCCTTGGGTGGAATGAGCGGGATCATTACAGACAAGACTATGATCCAGTTCAGAATGCTTAATATGTCTAAAGGTCCCGCCATGTGGAGCCCCCGGGCCCAAAGTGACCGCATGCGGTTTGCAGAGGAATGGAGACTGGCGCTGGAACAGACACCTAACGTAGATTTCTGGCAGGAAATGGTGTCAGAGATAATAGTAGAAGGTGGCAGGGCAGTAGGGGTGAAGACAAGTTTGGGTCTGGAGATACGGGCCAAAGCCGTTGTGTTAACGAACGGAACCTTCTTGAACGGCATTATCCATATTGGTGAAAAGCAATTAGGTGGCGGTAGAGCCGCTGAAAAAGCAGCCAAAGGAATTACTGAGCAACTGGTGCAGCTAGGGTTTGAGGCAGGCCGTATGAAAACCGGTACTCCCCCCAGGGTAGACGGCCGTAGCCTGAACTATGAGGTTATGGAAGAACAGAAGGGAGATGAAAACCCATCAAAATTCTCCTATACAGATACTCCGGCACTGGGCAACCAGAGAAGCTGCTACATTACCTATACCAATACAAAGGTGCATGAGATTCTCAAAACGGGTTTTGAGCAATCACCCATGTTCCAGGGTAGAATCCAGGGGTTGGGTCCGCGGTACTGCCCATCCATTGAAGACAAGATCAACCGCTTCGCGGAACGCGACCGTCACCAAATTTTTGTAGAACCAGAGGGATGGAACACAGTTGAAGTGTATGTGAATGGCTTCTCCAGCTCCTTGCCAGAAGATGTGCAGTTCAAAGCACTGAGAGAAATCCAGGGGTTTGAGAATGCTAAAATGTTCAGACCTGGTTACGCCATTGAATATGACTTCTTCCCGCCCACCCAGTTAAACCTGACTCTGGAAACAAAGCTGGTGGAAAACCTCTATTTTGCGGGGCAGATTAATGGTACTACAGGTTATGAAGAAGCGGCGTGCCAAGGCCTTATGGCGGGAATTAACGCCCATAACAAGGTGCATAACGCAGAACCGTTTGTTCTGAAAAGATCAGAGGCATACATTGGTGTTTTGATTGATGACCTAGTAAACAAAGGCACTAATGAGCCTTACCGCATGTTTACCTCACGGGCAGAGCACCGCATCTTGTTACGCCAGGACAACGCTGACCTTAGGCTAACAGAAAAAGGCTTCCAATTGGGCTTGGCCTCTGAGGAGCGGCTGCAAAAGGTAAACCGCAAGAAACAGGAAACCCAGGAAGTACTGACGTATCTGCAGCAAAAGGGAATAGAGCCAGAAGAAGTGAACGCCATGCTCCTTTCGCTGAACTCTGCCCCCATAAGTGAAAGAGCCAAAGCCGGTAATCTGTTAAAGCGGCCAAACGTTGATCTGGAGCATCTGCTGCAATCTTCAGAAAGCCTGAACCTGTACCTGAGCAAGTATTTGCCAGAAAGTTTAGAGCAGGCGGTTATTCTTTTGAAATATGCGAGCTATATTGACAAAGAAAATCAGATGGCCTCTAAGATGGAGGAGCTGGAAAATTACCGCATTAAAGACCGGCTGGACTACAAAGCTATCACCGCGCTTTCAAACGAAGCCCGTGAGAAACTGCTGAAAGTACAGCCAGAAACCTTAGGACAAGCATCGCGCATCAGTGGCGTGTCTCCCGCAGATATCTCCATCCTGATGGTATACTTAGGAAAATAGAATGAGCTACGAACGGCTAGACCATTGCCCCATTTGTTCAAAAACAGATTTTAAGAATTTTCTAGTAGTACAAGACAAGAGTGTGAGCCAGGAGAGCTTTGTCATTGTGCAGTGTACCAACTGCCAGCTCAAGTTCACAAATCCGCGGCCAGAAGAAGGAAGCATTGGTCCATACTATGCCTCTGAAGCCTATATTTCACACTCAGATACCAGCAAAGGTCTACTGAACAAAACCTACCGACTGGTCAGGTCCATGGCAGTAAAAACCAAAGTAGATCTGGTAAACCGTTTGGGCAACAAAGGCAAAATCCTGGACTACGGTTGCGGGGTGGGGTATTTCCTGCAGGCGTGCCAAAAACAGGGTTGGGAGGTAGAAGGCATAGAGCCAAATGAACAGGCCAGAAAACAGACAGAAGAAAAAATTGGGAAACCCTTGGTTCAAGGCCCGCTGCAGAATCTGGCTGAGGAAACTTTTGAGGTGATTACGCTTTGGCATGTGTTGGAGCACGTACACACATTAAATGAAACGCTCAAAGAATTGGTGCGGGCAACCAAAAAAGGGGGACATTTAGTCATTGCCGTACCTAATGCAGATTCATATGACGCCAAAAAGTATGGAGCAGATTGGGCAGCGTATGATGTTCCCCGGCATTTGTACCACTTCAACAAAGCCAGCATGCAGAAGCTTCTGAAAAAGCACAAGCTGGATCTAAAGGAAGTTCTCCCCATGAAGTGGGATTCTTACTACGTGAGCATCCTGAGTGAGAAGTACAAGCACGGGCAAACCAAGATGCTGGATTCTTTCTTCACCGGTTTCAGGTCTAACCTGCACGGGGCCAAAAACGGAAACTCCTATTCAAGCCAGATCTTTATTGCCCAGAAAAAATAAAAGACGATCACACAAAATAAAAATGACCTTATAGCGCTACTATAAGGTCATTTCCATTTTACCGCCAAAAATGAAAAAACAGCTCAAAAACGCAGTGTATTGGGTTTCACTCCTCATGATAACCGGGTGCGCCAACATTGGGAGTCCCTCTGGTGGACCCAAAGATGTCACGGCTCCAAAATTACTCAGCACCAACCCAAAAGACGGCCAAACCAACGTAAAGCCTAAAACCATTGTCTTAACTTTCAATGAAGCCATACAAACCATTGATCTTTACCGCCAGCTCATTGTGGCCCCTTATACAGAGGCCACCTTCAAAGAGAAGATAAAAGACGGCACCCTGGAGCTGGAGTTCACGCAACCCTGGGAGGAAAACACCACCTACAGCCTTAACTTCAGAAACAGCATAGCAGATGTCACAGAGAAAAATTTAGCAAAAAGCGTGGTCATTACCTTTAGTACCGGTAGCCAGCTAGATTCAGGGAGAGTAAGCGGCACGGTAAAAGCCTTGTATAGCGCCACTGTCCCAAAAGACGTGAACGTACTGCTGTACCCAACCAGGGACACCGCTCAGATCAGAAACGGGCGGCCTCTGTATGTGACCACAGCAGATTCTACAGGTACCTTCAGCTTCAGGAACATAAAAGTTGGCAACTATTACATCTATGCGCTGTCAGAAACCAACAATAACCTCAGGTATGACAATGAAAGTGAACTGATAGCATATGCCTCAGACTCCATTGTGGTACAACCGGCCGTAGATGAGCTCAACATGATCTTGCATACCCAAGACATCACACCGCCCCGGGTAATCACCAAAAGAAGTTTTACCAATGTGTATGAAGTAGAGTATGCAGAAGGCCTCACCTACGTACAAATAACCAGCATTGAGCCAACCCCCAGTGAGGCAAGATGGACTTTGACTGAAAACGGGAAGACCGTGAGGGTCTACCCGGTAGTGGCAGAAGAGCAGAAATGGCTGTTCCTGGCCACAGACAGCGCCTCTATTCAAAGAACAGATACAGTCACCACCCGTTTGTCTGGGAAAGCAGCACCCAGAACCATCAAAAGCTTTGAAGTGCTGAACGGAACCGCAGTAAAGGCCACAGACACGTTAAAACTGAGATTTGAGCTTCCTACCAAAGTTATTAATCCGGCGGGAGCCGTAACACTCGTCTTTGACACCACCACCACAGTAACCACTACAGACGCAAAACAATTAAGGTGGAACAAAAACCAGACAGAGGCCACTCTACTACTGCCCTTGCAGGCAACCCGTGAAATCAGCCTCAGCATTGACACCACCAAAATAGTACCGTTCATTGGGGCACCGTATGCCAGTGCCACCACTAAGCTACAAGTGATCAAAAAGACCAATACCGGTAGCTTAAAAGTAGTCACCAGCACCACTGAAAAAAACTACACCATTCAGCTGCTCCGGGAGAACAAGGTGGTCAGGGAGGCCAGAAACGTAAAAACTGTTTTATGGGAAAACCTGGTGCCAGCTAAATACCAGGTACGGGTACTGGTTGACACCAATGGCAACGGAAAATGGGATAACGGCTTATTAAGCCAAAGAAGGCAACCCGAACCAGTCATCCTTCACCCGGAAATCTATGAGATCAGGGCAGATTGGGAAATTGAAATGAGCCCTCCGCTTACGTTTTAACCCAACCCTTCCAATAACTTTCATTTTCTGACATTCCTGTTTTCGGGCTGTTTTTCTAAAAACAGCC
>NZ_LRMM01000020.1 GCF_001647275.1 Rufibacter ruber
TTGGGCTTGTTTGCAAACAGCCCCAAAACAGGAGGGAATACCGCCGTCTGTAAAAATTAGGAAACCTCTATACGTCTAAAACGGTACATGTTAGTTCAAGCGCCGGCAGGCAACCCCGGTGCCCGAACAAAAACCATATGGCGAAGCACACCTATGACATGGGGCTGATTGGCAACTGTGCCTATCTGGCTCTTATTCACAAAGACACCAACATTGAATGGCTCTGCTGGCCCCGCTTTGACAGTAGCTTCATCTTCGGGCCCATGATGGACCGGGAAAAAGGCGGTGAGTACTCGATCAAGCCAGACACAGACCACTTCTCGTCGCACCAATACTACACAGAGAACACCAACATTCTCTGTACCGAGATTTCCTGTGAAGAAGGCTCTTACCGGGTCACGGACTTCGCACCGCGTTTCAGGCAGCACCAGCGCTATTACAAACCGCTCATGCTGATCAGGAAGGTAGAGCCGCTGGCGGGTTCGCCGCGTATCAAGGTCACCTGCCGCCCCGTGGGCAACTACGGGCAGCTGGAGCTCAAGCGCCGCCGCAGCAGCAACCACATCTCGTTCAGAGGCCTTGACGAGGAGGTACGCCTCACCACCAACGCCTCGCTCAGCTATATTCTGGAAGACCAGTATTTTGTCTTGAATGAGACCATTTACCTGGTGCTGACGTATGGCGCGCCGCTGGAGGCCCGTCTGGAAAGCACCGCTGAGGAGTTCCTGAGCCAGACTACGCGCTACTGGCGCATGTGGGTGAAGAACACCAGCATCAGCAACTTCTTCCAGGAACAAGTCATCCGTTCGGCCTTGGCCCTCAAAATTCACCAGTACGAAGACACGGGCGCCATCATTGCGTCACCAACCACCAGCCTACCGGAACACCCCGGCTCCGGCCGTAACTGGGACTACCGCTTCTGCTGGATGCGCGACACGTATTACATCCTGAACGCGTTCAACAACATTGGGCACTTTGAGGAGATGGAGCGGTATTTCCATTTCATTGCCAACATCACGGCCAAAGATACCCAGCGCTACCAGCCGCTTTACTCCATCAGTGCGCAGAGCAAGCTCACTGAGATTGAACTGGAGCTGGACGGTTACCTGGGCAACAAACCCGTGCGCATAGGCAATGACGCTTACACCCACATCCAGAATGACGTGTATGGGCAGATTCTGGTGGCGCTGCTGCCGCTGTACGTTGACCGCCGTTTCAATGACGCCGAGCGCATAGAATCACAGAAGCTGATCTACAAGACGCTGTACAAGATACGCGATACCATGAACGAGCCGGACGCCGGCCTGTGGGAGTTCCGTGATTTTGCGCAGTACCATTGTTATACGTACCTGTTCCACTGGGCCGGGGCCGCCGCCGCCCGCAGTGCCGCCCGCTACATGGGAGATGAGCAGCTGGGCCAGTTGGCCAACGACCTCATGCAGCAGGCCGCGGCCAAGATTGAGGAGTGCTTTGACCCGGCGCAGGGCGTGTACACGCAGGCCATCGGGAAAAACCACATGGACGCCAGCACGCTGCAGCTCATCATGATGCACTATCTGGACCCCGCCTCTGAGCGCGCCAAAACGCACTTGGCAGCCATGGAAAAGGAACTGAAAACCCCAGAAGGTCTCTTTTACCGCTACAAGCACGCAGATGACTTTGGCGTGCCGCAAAGCACTTTCCTGATCTGCGCGTTCTGGTACATTGAGGCCCTGGCCTGCGTGGGCCGCGTAGACGAAGCCATTTTTGAGTTTGAGAACATTCTGAAATACTCGAACCACCTGGGCTTGTTGAGCGAAGACGTGGATTCCCGTGACGGCAGCCAGTGGGGGAACTTCCCGCAGGCCTACAGCCACGTGGGGCTGCTCAACGCCGCCTACCGCATCTCCAAACGTCTGGATAGACCGTCCTTTCTGTAGATGCTTAGCTTCTGAAAAGCATAGTTGACAAGAAAAAGCTCCTGCTAGAAATGGCAGGAGCTTTTTCCGTTTCTGGCCTATTTTGGCCAAAACAGCCCGAAAACGGAAACTGCGGTATTCCTTCTCCCCCTGGGAGAAGGCTAGGATGAGGGCGAGGCGGTTCCAGTTGTAACTGCAGTTGGCACAGACGCTCGCAGGTCCTCCGGACGCTACGAGGTCTTAATGAAATGTTGATTATTAAAAACGAAAGCACTGGCGCGAGCTTGCAGCTCGTGCCAGTAGAATGAATGAGTAAACATGAATTTGTATTACTGGCTAAAGCCGAAAGATTCATGCAGTTTCTCTTAGGCAAATTGTCTTACCAGTAGAACGGCCTTACCCTCCTAACCTTCTCCCTTTGGGAGAAGGAACTCCGTGGTTTTCTGTTTTCGGGCTGTTTTGGAGAAAACAGCCCGAAAACAGAAAACCCTGTGAGGTTTGGGAAACCTCACAGGGTTTGGACTACATCATGCTACAAATGTCTACTGCGACTGAAATTAGAGCATGTTTACATTTTCCTTCTGCGCTGCAAACGGGTATCAAAAGAACCTGACTTTGCCATTTTCTCGCACCATAGCGGGGCGTATGCTGCTCAAAAATCGCTTCGCCAGAACCTTGTGCTCCCCATTTTCGCCTGCAAAATCAAAATGTAAACAAGCTCTTAGTAAACAATAATCAGCAATGAACCATTAGCATTTCCTTAACAAAGCGACTTGAGCAGTTTGCGCACGTCATTGCTGCCGTCTACATTGAAGCGGGCGTTGGAGCGTTCATTGCCTACTTTAATGCTGAAGGCCTCTTTGGGCATGGCCTGGAACATGTCTTCGTCTGTGCGGTCATCGCCAATAGACAGGATAAAGTCATGCGGGTGCTGTTCCAGCCAGCGGGCGGTGGCCACGCCTTTGTTAACTTCCACGTTTTTGATCTCCACAATCTTATCGCCCTCCATGACCTGCAGGTTAATGTTGGCGGCTATGAACAGGAGATAGTTGCTGAGTTCACGGGCGCGCAGTTCGGCCAGTGTGCGGTCTACCTTGCGGTAATGCCACACCAGGGAAAAATCTTTTTCTTCTATAAACGAGCCTGGGGTACGGTCTACGTGCAGCTCCAGAATAGGCCTCACTTCTGCTTTCCAGCTGTCACTGAGGTGTTGCAGCATTTCCCACTGGCCGTTCTGCTCCCGTGACCAAACACCGTGCTCGGCAATAAAGGCTACCGGCAGGTGCCCCAGCCATTTCTCCAGCGTATGGCGGTCGCGGCCGCTCACAATCACCACCTGGTTCTCTGGGTTCTGGGTAAGGCAGGTTAACGTTTCCAGCAGTTCCTGGTCTGGGAACGCCGCGTTAGGATCTTTCTTGAAGGGACTTAATGTGCCGTCATAGTCCAGGAACAGCATGCGCTGATGTGACTTTTTAAAGCTTTCCAGCAGTTGGGCACTCTCCTCTTTAGAAAGCGACTCAGTGGCCATTGCCTTTTGCTTTTCCTTGATGTACTCCAGCCGGTTCATGAAAATGCTCACCCAATGGTGTATGTTGTAGCGCTGCACAATCTCCTGCATGTGCTCCATGCGCGTGATCTGCTCCTCTTCGGGCATCAACAAGGCTTCTCTGATGGTGCGCACCATCTGCCCCAGATCATTGGGGTTGATGAGCAGGGCGTCTGCCAGCTCTCTGGAGGCACCTGCCATTTCGCTTAAGATCAGCACGCCTTTCCGGTCTACCTTGCTGGCAATGTATTCTTTGCAGACCAGGTTCATGCCATCCCGCATAGGCGTGACCAAGGCAATGTCTGCCACGCTGTACAGCGCCGAAAGTTCTTCAATGGGGAACGAGCGGTAGAAATATTGAATGGGGGTCCAGGTGATGGTGCGGTAAGAGCTGTTAATACGGCCCACCAGTTCATCAATGGTCTCCTTAAGTTGCTTGTACATCTCCACCTGGTCCCGAGACGGCACCACCAGCATAGACAGCGTTACCTTGCCGTGAAAATCTGGGTTTTCCTTCAGGAACAACTCAAAGGCTTGCAACCTTTGCGGAATCCCCTTGGAGTAGTCCAGGCGGTCAATAGACAGGATAATGCGCTGCTCCTGCAAGGCTTCGCGGTATTCGGCAATTTTGGCGTGGGTTTCTTCTGACGTGGCCAGGCTGGCGTACTTGTCATAGTCAATCCCATGGGGAACGCATCTACCATGATGTTCCGGAACCCGTTGTCTATAAGCCCCTGCGAAGTGTTCAGCCCCACAATACGGCTCACGGAACTGAGGAAGTGACGCGCGTCATCATAGGTATGAAACCCGATCAGATCTGCGCCCAGCATGCCCTGTAGCAGTTGCTCCCGCCAAGGCAGTAATCTGAAAACCTCAAAGGACGGGAACGGGATATGCTGGAAAAACCCGATGGTGCTCTCCGGCATCTGCTCCCTAAGCATGGCCGGTAGCAGCAGCAACTGGTAATCATGCACCCAGATGGTGTCACCGGCAGAGGCCAGCTCCATGACCGCCTCACAGAACTTCTGGTTCACCCGCTGGTAGGCCTCCCAGTAGGTGTCCTCATATACCGCGTACTGGCTGAAGTAGTGAAATGTAGGCCACAGCGTCTCATTGCTGAACCCCTCGTAAAAATCCCTGATCTCCCCTTCTGTGAGGTAGACAGGGTGCATGCTTTGCTGATGAAGGTCTTGCCGCACCTGCTTTTTCTCTGAGTCTTCCTCAAAGTAGGTGCCGGGCCAGCCAATCCAGACGTTGTCGCCTTGTTTGTAGATAGATCCCAAACCGGTAGCCAAGCCACCCTCGCTTGACTCATATGCCAAGCCTTCTTCTGTTCTCTGTACTTTGATAGGCAGCCGGTTGGAGATGATAATGGTTTTGGGCATAGTAGGTTGGATTTAATGGAAAATAAGTGGGAGCCCCAGGCAAGGGTTTCGTTTTGCCTTTCAGGAATAATTCCCTAAACAGCCCCACCTGCTCTTATGTATGGGTTTACTGGTTTGGGTAAGCTTTTGTTGGTTAATATTCAAATATTAATATATAAAAAGACGCTTAAAAACGGCCCCAGCCCGTAGTGAAAAGTAACCTTTCTCCTGCTTGGCGGGTAAGCATGAACTTGTATTTGAACAGGTCAACAGGAATGATTGAAGAAATTAAACACTTTACCCTAGACCACTTTCCCCATTTTCTGCAAGGTGCCGGCGTCATAGCGGGGGCTATCATGGTAGGCATCATTATCAAGTGGCTGATCTTTAAGGTCCTTTCCACCTATCAGCACTGGTTCCCCCATGTTTGGGTAGAGGCTATTCTCAGAAAACTCAGCAAACCTGTTTCTTACCTCATGCCCCTGCTGGCGCTGGGCGCTGCCCTGCCCTTGCTGCCGTTGACCCCAGAGGCGCGGGAAGTCTTCAGGCGGGTCATGGAAATCTCCCTCACCGTGGTGTTTGCCTGGTTCCTGATTGGGTGGGTAAACGTGGTTCAGTACCAGATCAGAAAGAAGCACCAGCTGGACAAGGCAGACAACATCAAAGAGCGTCGGCTCTTCACCCAGCTCCAGTTCATCAGGCGGATGGCCATTATCCTGATTGTGTTCCTGGCCGCCTGCCTTATCCTGATGAGTTTCCCAACGGTGCGTAAAATTGGTACGGGTCTGGTGACCTCTGCCGGGATTGCGGGCGTGATCTTGGGCTTTGCGGCCCAGAAATCGTTGGGGAACCTGCTGGCGGGTTTTCAGCTGGCCTTCACGCAGCCTATGCGCCTGGATGATGTGCTGGTGGTGGAGAACGAATGGGGCCGCGTAGAGGAAATCACCCTCACCTACGTGGTCATGCGCCTCTGGGACCAGCGCCGACTGGTGTTGCCCATCAACTACTTTATAGAGAAGCCTTTCCAGAACTGGACGCGCACCAACGCTGAGTTGCTGGGCACCGTTTTCCTGTACCTGGATTATACCGCCCCCATAGATGCGCTGCGCGAAGAACTCACCCGCATCTTGAAAGAAACCCACCTCTGGGACGGCCGCGTGGGCATACTGCAGGTCACCGACTCCAAGGAAAGAACCTTAGAATTGCGCGCCCTGGTCAGTGCCCGAGATTCTGGGACTGCGTATGACCTGCGCTGCTTTGTGCGGGAGAAGCTGGTAGATTTCGTACAGAAAAACTACCCGGAGTGCCTGCCTCTCAACAGAACCATTCTGCCCGCCGGCACAGATCCTGCCGTGGCGTAGGTTGATGACTCAAGATTTAGTTTTGTCCTGTTGAAATTGGTTGGTTTGAGTAAAGTAGAAAATCTGTTTTAGGCTTATTTTCAGAAAAACAGGCCGAAAACGCTTTCTGGTGATCCTGAGCATCCTTGAGGCGGGAGCCGAAGAGAGCTAGGCGTAGCTACTGAAGGATCTAATGGAGAAGTGTTTGCCTTTGCGTAGTCTGCTGTTCCCTAGGCTGTGCCGCTGTTGGCAATGCCTCACTGGCTGTTCTGTTTCACCTCTTCCGGTAAGCGCTCACGGCCGCGGGGCCCGTCCTGCCGGCTCGCACTGCTGTTAAAACTACGCCTTTGGCGTTGCCTTCGGCACCGTATTAACAGAGGCGCTCACCGCCAGGACTGGTTTCTGTTCCTTTCCTGATCAGCTTGTCTGCTGGGTCTGCTTTAGCAGGTCACTGCTGCTGTTCCGCTAGCCTGAGACGAGCCCGTGCTGCGCACATCAGTCAGGGGCATGGGTGGTGGAATGTCTGTGGTTGACTGTTAGTGGCTGCTGCTGCTACTGCTGGAAGTGACTTCAGCAGCTGGCGCGAGTCTCCAGACTCGTGCCTACAGATGATGGGGAGTCTCTGACTACCCTCGCTGCCCGGCAGCGAAACCACGCGTTTCAGATGCACCTTTTGCTGGTTCAAGTTTCCGACTTGGACCCACCATGGCGGAAGCTTGAAGCTTACATGTGGCGAAGCCTCAAAGAGCGCTACCAGCTACTCCCCCTTTGAAGGGGGCGAAGGGGGATGTTTACACAGGAGGGCACACATTCCAGAAAACTCCCCTCCTCGTAGGGGTGGGTTTGTTACAGCTGCCACCGCTTTACCGCCTGCTCAAAAGACCTCACAGGTTTTAAAAACCTGTGAGGTCTATGCCATTTCCCGTTTTCAGCCTGTTTTCAGAAAAACAGCCCGAAAACAGGAATGCTTACCACCCTACGGCTCCCCTACTCTTTATAGGGGTCATACACATCTTCGCCCGCCATGGCCACACCCAACGGGCGAAGGGTGTGCAGGATTTTGATGGTGTTGCCCTGGTATTTCAAGACGTCCTCCAGTTTTTTGTAAGCCTCGGGGGCTTCATCGGCGCCTGCGCCGCGGAGTTCTATGCGCTTCTCTTTCATGCGCTGCTGCACGGCGTCAAAATCTACCAGGCCCGGGGAGACCACGGTTTTGCGCTTCACACCTTTGGCGTCTCTGATCCATTTGGTCTTGCCCGCGGCGGCCCGTCGGCTGAGCAGGCGGCCCGCGCCGTGTACGGTAGAATATAGTCCGCGCACAGACAGTTCGCTTTCCACGCCTTCAATGATGACCGAATTGTCAAACATGTTGGCGCCAATGAATCCTTTCTGCCCCGGAAACGCAGGCGTGCAGCCTTTGCGTACCACCCAGTAGTCTTCGCCCTGGTGGCGCTCAAACCACGCGAAGTTGTGGTGGTTGTGAATGACTTCGGTGGCGGTGCCACCCAGAATGTGCAGCACGTTCTCTACCACAATGTCTCTGCCCGCGTAGGCGTATTCGCCCGCCAGGGCCATGGCGGCAATGTAGTCCTGCCCAATTTCTGAGTCAATGTCAAAGAGAATGGGCGGACCGTCCATGCCGCTTTCACGGGCTTTGTCAAAGAAGCTTCCGCCCTGTGAGAGGGCAATGAACCCGGAGGCGGTCTTGTGCCCAAACCCGCGGGACCCGAAGTGCACGCCAATCCAGAGGTAGCCTTTCTCGTCTTCAAAGAGGTCAATGAAGTGGTTTCCGCTGCCCACGGTGCCCAACTGCTCAGCGGCCAGTTTTCTGAGTTCGCGCTGCGGTTTGAACTCTGCCTTCTTGATGTGCTCCAGCACGGGGTGGTCCACGCGCTTGGGATTGGGCCGCCCCACGCCAAAGCCAATGGTCTTCATGATCTCGTCCATGACGCGGGCAATGTTCACGTCACGGGCCATGATATCTGTCCGCACCGCCTTGTTTCCGCAGCCAATGTCAAACCCCACGCCAGAGAGCGAAACTTTGTTTTTGTAGGCCACGGCGCCACCTATGGGGTGGTTGTAGCCGTAGTGGGCATCTGCGGTGAGCACGCCAATGTCTTCTGGCCCCACGCAGCGTTTAATCTGGTTTATAGCGCTCTGGTCAATGATTTCCTCGCCAAAAATGGTGATGTTGTTTTCTACGGTAGCCATGGCCTTGTCTGGTTGGTCGCTTCTTCTATACGGAATTTCAAGATGCCGTTTTCGGCTTGTTTTCAGAAAAACAGGCCGAAAACAGAAAGAAAGGATGGTCCAGCTGGGATTAGTCAATGCTTTTGAACCCACCCATACCCCTTTAAGGAGCAGGGCCGTTTCATTCTACGCATTTCTAGTGATCTGCAGGTTTCGCCATGCCTTCTTTTAAGGCTTTCGCCTCACTGAAGTTGAAAACTTCAGTCTAAAGTAGGACCAAGTTGGAAACTTGAACCAGAAAAGTTTAGAATGAAACGGCCCTGCCCCAGGTAGGGGAATTCTGCCCGAGTGCGAAAATTTCCTTTCTTGGAGGGGTAGACACTTCTTGCCTCATCATTTACCATTTTTATCTCGCAACTTGGGTTATGGACACAAAAAAAGGGGAAGCCTATGCCTCCCCTTTCTCTTTCCGTTGAGCGGTTCTGATTATAATCCGCCGCGGGTGCCACCGGTTTTCTCACCTTCATGGCCTTTTACTTTCACTACTTTGTTGTACAATCCTAACAACAGGAACGGGGCTGGCCACTGGCCTACGAACAACGCCTCATCATCTTTTTTCATGATTTTTAGCGTAGCTGAAACCGCCATGGAGCCTAGTGCTGCCCACAGGAACAGGTCAGAAGGAAGTTTAGCGGTATACTCTTCTATTGTTCTGGCTACTGGTCCTTCTCTGTGCTCTGGGTTGAAGTTGTCTGCAGCGTCTTTTACATCTTGTGCTTTTGCCATAGTTTTATTTGCGTTTAAAGTTTTCAATCCCCTATGAAAACGAATAAACGGCGGGAGGGTTTACCTAAATTTCACAAGTCTTCTTCCTGAACAGCAACCAGATCAACCTTTGCATCTTTTCAGCCTGATTTCTGTTTTGGGGCTGTTTTCTCAAAAACAGCCCCAAAACGCAGAAGCCCCACCAAACCGGTGAGGCTTCTGTGCGAAGTAGAAAAATGTAACTCTATTTAAGGCCATTTTTATTTGTCCTCCTAAAAGACCTTGCTAGAGAACGGTAGTTGCTGTTTCTAAAAGCGTTTACAGTTCGCCCACAAGATCCTTTCAGGATGACAAATAATATAGTTATTGGCTTTGGTTACTTCTTAGGCAGTTCCTGCAGCAGCACTTCCACGGCTTTCTCCAGCTGCTGGTCACGCCCTTGCGCGACGACGGCGGGATCATTGGCCACCAGATAATCAGGCTCCAGCTGCGAATTCTCCAGGAACTTGCCGCCGCCCAGCGTGCGGTACCCAATCTGCGGGATCCCGAAGACCATGGTAGGATCAATCAAGGTTTCCCACCACACAAACGTACCCGTTCCGGCCACGGGCGTGCCCACGGTTTTGCCAATGCCCAGCTCTTTGTAGAGTACCGGGAAAATGTGCGCATCTGAGTAGTTAGCCTCATTCATGACCACAACAGATGGCTTGGTCCATTTGTTGCGGGGCTCATCGCTCAGGTGCTGGCCGCGCGGGCTGAACTGGGCGTACTGCTTGGTGTTCAGGAAGCTGATGAGGTCGTCATGCAGGTTGCCGCCGCCGTTGGCGCGGGTGTCTACAATCAATGCTTCTTTGGTGGCGTTTTTGCCTAGGGCCTCCTCATACACGGTGCGGTAGCTGGCGTCATTCATACCCCTGATGTGCACGTAGCCCAATCTTCCGCCCGAGAGGCGGTCTACCTCCTTGCGGCGGTTCTCCACCCAACGCTGGTACAGCAGTTCGTTCAGTTCACCGCCGTTGATAGGTTTCACCGTTTCTTCCCAGCGCTTCTTGGTCTTCTCGTCATACAAAGACACCAGCGTGAATTTGCCGGCTTTGCGGTTCAGGAGCTGGTCAAAGTCAGTGTTGTCTTCCAGGGGCTGGCCGTCAATTTTCTCTACAATCACGCCCGCTTTCACCTTAGAGCTGGCACGGTCAAACGGACTCAGGTTGATCACTTCTTTTACCTTTAGACCCGCCCCCGAATATTGCTCATCAAAAAACAATCCCAAAGAGGCGGTGGCGTCTGCGTTGGCTTGTCTGTGACTGTAGCGACCGCCTGTGTGCGAGGCGTTTAGTTCGCCCAGCAGTTCACTCAACACATCTGCGAAGTCATAGTTGTTGGCAATATGCGGCAGGAACTGGCGGTAATTCTCTGTGTAGAATTTCCAGTCTACGCCGTGCAGGTCTGTCACGTAGAATTTCTGCTCCAGTTCCCTGATCACGTGGTCATACATGTAGGCGCGCTCAGCGGCGGCGTTCAGGTTCATCTCCCCGTTCACGCGCACCATTTCCTGTTTCCCGTTCTCGGTGTCCAGTTTTAGAATCTTGCCTTCGGTGAGCACAAACAGGTTTTTTCCGTCTTTAGAGAGCGTCATTTCCCCGCCGCGGGTGCCGAGTTTGGCCAGCAGTTTGGTGTCATTGTCGCGCAGGTTGGTCACCCACAGGTCATAGCCTTTCTCGAAGCGGCTCAGGTAGAACAGCCTATCGCCTTTAAGGGACACCACGGCATCTGAAATGTCTGAGGAAGTGGCCGTGAGACGGGCTTTGCGGTACGGCAGGTTGTCCAGCTCCAAGGCCATGCCGGCGGGCGCCGATGTTTTGCTTGTTTCCCCTTTCTTGCCTTTGCCCTTGGTTTTACCCTTTGGTTCTGCTGTTTCTTCCGGCCCTTTAGACTCCGCTTCGCGCTTCTCCAGATCCTCTAGCAGCGAGTAGTCTTCTTTGCTCAGTTTGAAGCGGTCAAACGCGTCTTGGGTGGTGAACAGCGCGTAAATGTCGCCGGTGCCCGAGTTATTGCCGTTGCCCCTGAGGCCTTCGCGGTTGGAGTAGTAGATGATCATCTTGCCGCCTGCCATCCATCTGGGGCCGTTTTCATAGTAGCCGCTCTGGGTGAGGTTCATCACGTTGCCGTTTCCGCTGGCGGAAATCAAGCCCACCTCAGACAGCCACTGCTTGGGCTGGTTGTACTGCACCAGAAACCACTTTCCGTCTGGCGACCATTTGTAATCCTGATCACCGTCTGCGTAAGAATAGTTGTTAGCGTTGGCCAGGATGGTGCGCACCTGTTTGCTGGCTTTGTTCACCACTTTCAGGTTCACGCGGTCCTCCAGATACGCCACCTCCTTGCCGTCTGGCGAGTAGGCAGGCTGGAATTCCTCGGTTGGCGTGGCAATCACGGTCTCCTCTTTCAGGAGCGTAGAGGCGTAGAAATAAGGCTCAGCGGCGCGCACCAGGCTGGTTTCATAGATGTTCCAGCTGCCGTTGCGCTCGCCCGCGTACAGAATCCTGCGCCCGTCGGGCGAAAAGCTCACACTGCGCTCCTGCTCTGGGGTGTTGGTGATGCGTTTGGTGATGCCGCCCTCTACGGAGCTTACAAAGACTTCGCCCCGGTTCACAAACACCACCTCTTTGCCGTTGGGTGACACCTGCATCTCGGTCATTCCGCCCGAAATAGGCAGCACCGTCTCTGGGTTTGACCTGATACCAGAATACAGCTGAATGGCCACTTTCTGCGGCTGTCCGCCTTGTTTCAAGGTGTAGATTTCGCCGTTGTAGGTAAACGAAAGCGTTCCGTCTTTGGCGCCGCTCAGGTGCCGCACCGGGTGTTTGCTGAAGTTGGTGACGGCCGTGCTCTGCTTAGGGTTCTGCAGGCTCATTTTGCGCACATTGAACGTGCCGTTGGGCTGCTCACTCAGGTAAAACAGCTCCTGCCCGTTCGGCCCGAAGACGGGTTGACGGTCCTCGCCTATGTTCTCAGTGAGTTTGGTATGCTGCTTGGTTTTGGTGTTGTACACCCACAGATCACGCGCCGTGGAAGAGGTCTGGTGCTTTCTGAGGTTATTCTCAAAGCTCTTCTTGTCCTGGTACACCAGCACTTCGCCGTTGGCGCTGTAGCGGGCGGCCTCTGCGGGCGTGGTCAAGACCATGGCGTTGCGCCCGCCGCCTAACGAAACCGTGTACAGCTCAGGGAAGGCCCCAGAAGGGAATAGGGCATTGGCCGCAGCGTCTACCCGTGAAGAGGAGAAAATCACGCTTTTGCCGTCTGGCGTGAAATCTGAGGGCACGTCACTGGCTGAATGGAAAGTTAACCGCTTGCCTTCGCCGCCCTGGGCGGGCATCACAAACACGTCAAAGTTGCCGTAGCGGTCTGAGGCAAAGGCAATCTGCTTTCCGTCTGGCGACCACACGGGGTTGAACTCATAGCCCTCGTGCATGGTGAGCGGCGTGGCATTTCCGCCCGCGGCGGCTACCTTGTATAAATCTCCCTGGTAACTGAAGACAATGGTCTGCCCGTCGGGCGAAATGGCTGGGGTGTTTAACCACAGCGGTGTCTGGGTCTGGGCCATGGCACCCACGCTGCTGGCGCAGCAGAAGGCCAACACGGCAAGAAACCGCTTTTTCATAAAGTAAAGGGCTTGTTTGTTAGATTGGAATACTAAATATACCAAACAGGCGGGGCAATTCAAACAGGCGGCGGTTGTGGTGAAAGGGAGGCAGGAGCGAATTCCCATTTCCGGGCTGTTTTCTGAAAAACAGCCCGGAAACGCATTAGGTAAAAATGGGGAACGGTATTGCTGATAGGTAGAGACCAGGCACCGCCTCGTCTCCCACGCATTGCACATCTATTTTCACCAGCGATAGCGACCTGTGTTTAAAGCAGGCAAGGTTTCATACATTAACCAGCAGGTGGGACAGGTCGTGGCCTGTCTGTCCAGCATTTGGGGTAGTGGGATGTAAGAGATGAAATAAGGATTCAGGAATGCGTGGAGACGAGGCGGTGCCTGGTCTCTACGGGGTTAAATGCGTTTTGGGCCTGTTTTCTGAAAAACAGCAAAACTGACTCAAGACTCAGAACTCTGTCTACAGCTTCCCTTTCATGCCCTCCATGAAACAGTGGCGGCAGCGGGCCTCATATGAGTCGGTTTCGCCCAGAAGCACCTTCTCCTGTGACACCGCGTTGCGGAAGGAGTATGAGGCAATGTCCCCGCACTGCACGCAGACGGCATGCACTTTGGTCACGTATTCGGCCACGCCCATGAGCGCGGGCATAGGCCCGAAGGGTTTGCCCAGATAGTCCATGTCCAGACCGGCCACAATCACCCGGATGCCGTTGTTGGCCAGGTGCACGCAGACCTCGGTGATGGCTTCATCAAAGAACTGGGCCTCATCAACGCCCACCACGTCACAGCCGCTGGCCAGCAGCAGCATGTCATTGGCAAACTGGATAGGCGTAGACCGTATGGCCGTGGCGTTGTGCGACACCACGTCTTCCTCATGGTACCGCGTGTCAACGGCCGGTTTGAAAATCTCTACCCGCTGCCTCGCAATCTTGGCGCGGTTGAGCCTTCTGATCAGCTCCTCGGTCTTTCCGGAGAACATAGACCCGCAAATCACTTCAATCCAACCACGCTTCTGGGCCTGATGCCTGTTTCCTACCCGAGGCTCTATAAACATATATGCTACTGTGCTAATGAATGAATGGACTATTGCGCCGCTCAAAAAAGACGGCACCTCAGCTTTTCTCTTAGACGAAGGTACAGCCAACCCTCCCTTTGCCAATGCACAACTTTTCCACAGAGTTATTCAATACACTCAATGACAATAACTTATACCCCGGAAGAAGTGTCAGAAAGTAGAAAGTGTGAGAGTGAGACAATCAAAGCAATAGCTTTTCTAGTTTGCCCACTGTTCCCTAAGATCCTTTCAGGATGACAAAGAGGGTGGTTTTGGGGGTGGTTTGGGGCTACTTTCAGAAAAACAGGCTGGAAACACGCATTCAAATTAATTGGCTGCAAATTCTCTTCTTGAGGCTCCTCCTACTCTTTATCTTTTTGCACGCATTGCGTCCCCCTTTGAAGGGGGTAGGGGGATGACCAAGGCCGTTGAAGAACTGTCAGCATCAGCTAAATGAAATAGAAGATTATTCTTGGAATACGTCACTCTGCACGAGTAGATCAACACGAGTCATCATCCCCCTACCCCCTTCAAAGGGGGACGCAATGCGTGCAAATGCACTAGAGTGAAGCATGAGAATCTGCACTGAACAAGCGTTGCTGTCATGAGCGATTTTAATTGTTCACCAAATCCTTCAACTATTGTACGCTCATCCCTTCAACACCTCACTCCTTCCTCCCCCTAAATCACCCGCTATAGGTCATGTGCGGCAGCTTGGTCTGCTCAGGTACTTGGCAGGTAACGGGGCCGGTGAGTTGGGTTTGGCAGGTGAGGCGTTCGTTGGGTTTGAGGCGGCCGTTGCTCCGGAAGCGCTCCTCGGCGGGGGTGGGCGGGGCGGTGTTTTCCATGCCCTGCAGCACAATCATGCGGCAGCTGGTGCAGCGGCCCCTGGCGCCGCAGGCGTGCATCCAGTCAATGCCTTGGGCCTGCAGAGCGGCCAGAACCGTTTGGCCTTCGTATACAGATACCCGCAGATCTGCCAGATTCCGCACCGTGATTTCCCCCATTATTCGCTATATTTACGAGCGTATGCTTCCGCCAATGAAAGACAAATATAATCAAATACGCCTCGCTCAGTACAGCCAAGAGCTAGCCCAGCGCCTCAGCGAGGAACACTTCGCTCAGCATGAAGTGGTTACTGCGCCGCAGTTGATTTCATTTACCCCCATCAAACAGGTGAACCTCTACCTCATCAGGGAGCTGCTCACGCTCTGGAACCATGAGATGGCCAACCTGCGCAGCCCTTACTTTGACTTTGAGAGCCCTGAGGTGAAAGACGCGCTGGTGCAGTTCATGAACGTGCTCTCGCGCAAAATCTCTATCAAGCGCCCGCACTTTGAGCCGCTCCTCCAGAAAGCCATACAAGACACGTTCCGGACGGTGCTGGAGCCGGTGGAGGTGTTTGAGGAGAAGTTTCTGCGGGTAGACGACCTCTCACCGGCCAAGCTGCAGGAAGGCCTGAAATACCAAGACCTGGACAAGGAGCTGTACCGCCAGTTCATAGACTCCCTCTCTGAGGAAAATCTGGACCGCGGCAAGGTGACCACCAAACTGCAGCGGTTCCTGAACGAGCACAACTCCCTGCGGTTTTCTGTAGCCGATGTGGTAACCCGTTTCAATGAGCTGAAACCCCTGAAAATGGATGAGATCCTGACCCCGGAGGCTCCCGTAGCCCCTGTTGTCCCCTCCATTCCGGTGGTACCTGCCACACCGCCGCCCCCTGCTGCGGCACCAGCCCCCACTCCGGTGGCCGCCGTGCCGCCCGTACCAACTGCGCCGTCTACCAACGGTTCCTCTACGTCTTCAGGCGCAGCCGCCTCCCCGTTCTTCCGGCCAGAGGTGAACATGGAGCCTAAACTGAATGAGCGGTTCCAGCAGGAGCAGAAGCAGACCCTCAATGACCGTTTCAAGCAACCCGTGAACGCCTCTCTGGCCGACCGCCAGCAAGACCAGAAGATTGGTTCCCTCAAAGACGCCATCTCCATCAATCAGCGTTTTTCATTTATCAATGAACTGTTTGAGGGGGACAACATGGCCTACCACGCCATAATCAAGCAACTGGATGAATTCGGCTCTGCCGATGAGGCCAAACAATTCCTTCTCAAAGAGGTCGGCAGCAAGTACAACTGGTCTAAGAAAGAAGAGCACGTGCAGAAGCTGGTGCGCCTGATTGAAAGAAAGTTCGCATAAGCCGTTTTTGACCTGTTTTTAGAAAAACAGCCCCAAAACAGAAATCCCCTGCCACCAGAAGACGGCAGGGGATTTCTGTTTTACCACCTTTCTGTCTACCGGAAAACCAGCACGTCAATAGACCGCTCGGCTTTCTCCAGTTTCAGGCCCAGCTTGGCCAGGGCTTCATGAACGGCGCCTTTTCTTTCGGGCTCAAATTCAAAGGAGAGGTCATACCGCGTTTGGTTGCCGGTTTCATCTACCACGGGCAAATTCACCATCCCGAAGCTCTCCAGATAATGGGCCACCTTCTCCAAGCGCACGTGCTCACCGTCAAACGCACCCGCAGAGGCCCCAAAGACCTCGGCCTTGGCCTGCGAGACGGGTATCTTTTTCACCTTGGCCCCATCTGCCACCTGCAGTACGTACACTGGCCGCAGGCGCTTCTCCAGGCTCGCCCGCACGGTGAACATCTTCTGGAGTTCCTGCCGGAGCGTGGGCAGGAGTTGGGCTTCCTGCCCTTTGGGCACAATAATATCAATGCAATACTTGGTCTTGTTCTCCTCCACGCTCTCTCCCGTGGTCAGATCAAGAGTGCGGCCGTAGGGCAGGCTTTCATACGCCAGGCGGTACACGCTTTCCAGCGGAAGGTTGATCATGGTAAGCCGGCGGCCTTTGAACACGGGGTCCTGCAGATACGAGTGGGACTGTCCGCCAACTCCTTTCAGCTCGGGCTGCACCAGAAAATGCGCGCGGGTCTGGGCCGCCGCTGTGAAGTACGTGAGCGGGTCTGCCGCCAGGTTGTCTTCCTTCAAAGGCAAATCTATGGGCTTGCCCGCCAGCACCTTCTCTATGACGGCAAAAGTAAAGTTCTGGGGCGCCGTGATAGCCACCACCTTGCCCTGTGGGCTAATCAGCACCGAATGCGGAATCATGCGGTAGGGAAACGCCTTTCTGGCCCCGCCCGTGTCTGCCACCGCAAACAGCAGCGTAGACGGCCGGTTGGCCAGAAACCGCTGTATGCGCTGCTCGGTTTCTTCAGTAACCGTAATAATCTGCAGCCGGTCCTTGAACTGTTTCTGGAGGTCTTGCAGATGCGGCATGGCCTGCACACAGGGGCCGCACCACGTGGCCCAGAACTCCAGCAGCACCGCCTTGCCTTTCAGGTTAGCGAGATTGAGGGAGGGGCTGTTTCCGTTCAGGACGTTGCCGAAAGTGATGGGCGCGCGGCCTCGCCGAGGGTGGTCTGGGCCAGGAGCGGCCCGTGCAGCGTGCCCGCCAGGAGCAGAAGTGAAAAAAGCTTTTTCATACGGTTTGAATAATTTCCCCAAACCTACCGCCCCGGCTCCGGGAACTGGGTTAACCAGCGTTAAGCACTGTTAATTAGTGTTAACGCCTGCCCTGCCCATGCGCAGAAACCTTATCTTTGGCCATATGAAGCGGAGAATTCACCTGGTCTTGCTCATGATGGTAACCTGCACGGTGGGCGTGGTGGGGCTGCAGCTCATTTGGAGTTACCAGAGCTACCGCACGGCTTCGCAGGAATTTACCAGAGACATCAACGAGGCGCTGCAGGAGGCGGTAAAGCTGGAGCAGGACGCCCGGCGGAGGGAGCTCCTGCAGCAGTACCGCGGCTGGCTGGCAGACACTAACCTGGTGAAGATCACGTGCCGCGTTGACCCCATCTACAAAACCACCAAATTTTCCCTCGCCGACAAACACCCCTGGGCCCCGGAGAAGCGCGAGCCGTTTACCATTGGGTTCAATCATTTCACCCAGAAATTGCCAGAAATCACACCGGCCGCCAAGGCCTACTTCATCAAGCACTTCACCGAGGATATAGTCTGGCAGAACCTGCAGGAGGGCTCGCTCTACTTCTACACCAGGAAACTAGGCGATAAAATGGAGGAGGCCTACACCCAGAACCGCCTCAACCCCGCTCGCCTGAAAAAGCTGTTCCAGCAGCAGTTACAGCAACGGGACATTCGCGCTGGTTTTGCCCTGATTTCTGAAAAACAGGCCAAAAACGCAACCCCAGCAGACTTCAAATACGCCACCCGCTCCTACAATGTGAGCCTTCGCAAGCCCCGGCAACGGGTGCAGGCGTATTTCCCAGACCCTAACCTTGTGTTTCTGCAGCGCATGAAGTGGGTGATTGGCAGCTCTCTGTTGCTCATCGTAACCGCTATCTTCTGCTTCGGCTATACTTTGAAGACCTTGTTCCGGCAGAAGAAGCTGGCCGAGCTCAAGAACGACTTTGTGAACAACATGACCCATGAGCTTAAAACGCCGGTGGCTACCATCAGCCTGGCCGCCGAGGCCATTCAGGCATTTGATTTGAGCAAGGCTTCCGCCGAGGAATATATAAGCATCATTCGGCAGCAGAGCGGCCGGCTGACCGGACTCATTGACCAGATCCTGAAAAGCGTGGCCCTGGAGCAGGAAAGCGTGGCGCTGGAGAAGAAGAGCATCTGTCTGCAGGAATTAGTTGCCGGTGTATTATCACAGCACAGACCGCAGCTGGAACAGGTGTCTGCCACCGTTGAAACCCAGTTCCCCCCTGAGTGCCTCACCGTTACCGCCGACGAGCTGCACCTGGGCAACGTACTGGCTACCCTGCTGGACAATGCCCTGAAATACCGCAACCACCAGCTCCAGCTCCGCCTCTCCCTTTACAAACAGGCCGGGAATGCGGTACTGGAAATAGCAGACAACGGGTTGGGCATAGCCCCAGAGCATCAGGTTAAGGTTTTTGAGAAGTTCTACCGGGTGCCGGCTGGCAATGTGCACAACGTGAAAGGCTACGGCCTGGGCCTCAGCTACGCCAAAGCCATGGCCGAGCGGCACGGCGCACCCTCACCCTCCGGAGCCGGTTAGGCATTGGCACCACCTTCCTCCTTTCTATTCCGCTTGCGCGCCATGAAGCCCCCGCACCTGTTGTTGCTTGAAGATGAAGTGCCGCTGGCCAAGATTCTGCAGGAAAGCCTCCAGAAACGCGGCTTCACCGTGACCCATGCCCCAGACGGCCAGCAAGGGCTGGAGCTGTTTCGGCGGCAGCCGTTTGATATCTGCGTGGTTGATGTGATGCTCCCCCTGCTGGACGGTTTTTCATTTGTGCGGGAAATCAGGAAAGTAGACGGGCAGGTTCCGGTGCTCTTCCTCACGGCCAAGTCCCAGACCCAGGACCTGGTGCAAGGCTACGCCTCCGGCGGAAATGACTACCTCAAGAAGCCGTTCACCTTAGAGGAGTTGGTGCTGCGCCTCCAGGAACTCCTTCGGCGGCAGCCGCCCAAAGAAAACCTGAGTGAAACCTTGTTGGTGGGCCGGTACACGTTTCTGCCGCAAAAGCAGGAGTTGTGGCTAGACAAGAAACTGCACGCCAAACTGTCTTACCGCGAAAGTGAGCTGCTCCTCCTGCTGGTGCAGCACCGCCACCAGGTGCTGGAGCGCAAAACGGTACTGCTGCAGCTCTGGGGCGATGACGGTTTTTTTCAGGCCCGCACCATGGACGTGTTCCTCACTAAACTGAGAAAGCACCTGCGGGAAGACCCTTCAGTGGAAATTCTGAACATCAGGGGCGTGGGGTACAAGCTGTTAGCTTAGAGCAGGTTTAGATTTGTTTTTTCGCTGCAAGCGGGCTTTACAGGAACCTGACCCGGCGGTTGCCTCACCCCGTGGCGCTGCCAGGCTGCTCAATGCCTGCTAGAGGAGAACCTTTTACCCTCCGTTTTTGACTGCAAACTCAAAACGTAGACAAGCGCTTAGTTGGCAGGCACCAGGTTTTCACTCAGTAGACGGCTCCCGTTTCCGGGCTGTTTTTGGCAAAACAGGGCAAAACTGGAACTTCTTTAGCTTTTCAGAAGGGCAAAGGAAAAGTTTGCGTTTTGGGCCTGTTTTTGAAAAAACAGCCCCAAAACGGGAATATTCACTACCTGCTCCCCCACACGCTACCGCCCCAGATCCAGCTTGCGGTGGGCGTCAATGGCCAGCAGAATGAACAGCAGAATGGTAAATGACCACAAACCGGACCCGCCGTAACTGAAGAACGGCAGCGGAATCCCCACCACCGGCGCCAGGCCAATGGTCATGCCCACGTTCACCAGAAAGTGGAAGAAAATGATGGAGGCCACGCAGTAGCCGTAGGTGCGGCCAAAGACCGAGCGCTGCCGCTCGGCCACGGTAATGATCCGGATCAGGAGCCCCATGAACAGCGCAATCAGCACCAGACTGCCAATCCAGCCGTGTTCCTCGCCCACGGTGCAGAAGATAAAGTCAGTGCTTTGCTCGGGCACGAAGTCAAACTTGGTCTGGGTTCCTTCTAAGAACCCCTTGCCTAAAAACCCGCCAGAGCCAATGGCAATCTTAGACTGGGTTACGTTCCAGCCCACGCCCAGCGGGTCAATGTCTGGGTCTACCAGTACTTTGATCCGGTTCCGCTGGTGCTCCTGCAGCACGTTCTCCACAAAGAAGTTCACGCTGAACACCACCGCCAGCACCGCCACCCAAATACCAATGTAAGGGTACAAAAACCGTTTAATGCGGTGAAAGTTGAACCAGCCGTAGGCCGCCATCAGTACCGTGACGCCCGCTGCCAGGTACCACTGCGGAATCAGCAGCGTAAGCACGAACACAAACACGCCCACCGCCCCAATGATCAGGATCAACGGCGACATGCCCTCCCGAAAGAACGCCAGGGTGAACGCGGCAAACACCAGCGCTGACCCCGTCTCATTTTGCAGAATGATGATGGTGGGGGGCAGCAAGGCCAACCCCGCCAGCTTGGCCTGGTCTTTCCAGTTCTGCTGCCGCAGGTTAATGCTGCTCATGAACTTAGACACCGCCAGCGCCGTGGCAAACTTGGCAAACTCAGCCGGCTGCAGCCTGATAGACTCGGTGATCACCAGCCACGACCTGGAGCCTTTAATCTCTGACGCAAACGCCAAGGTACCCAGCAGCAGCAGAATAAAGAACCAGTAGATGACGTAGGCCAAAGAGTCATACGCCTTGTAGTCAATGGCAAACAACATGACAATGATCACCACTGATGCCCCAATCCAGACCAACTGCTTGCCAGAGTTGAGGGAAAAGTCAAAGATGTTGGTCACGTTCTCCGGGTTGTACACCGCGGCGTAAATGTTCATCCAGCCCAGGATCACCATGAGCGCGTACAGGCCAATGGTAATCCAGTCAATGTTCTGCGTAAGTTTATAGGAAGTCCGCATAGCTTACTGTTAATGTCCCCATTTGTAGAAGGCGCCACTGACCATATCATGCTCCCACCGTTTTCTAGCCGGGGTGGTGATGGAGTCATTCAAATATTTCTCTACCATTAAGCTGGCCATAGGCGCCGCGGCAATGGCCCCGCCCCCCGCGTTTTCCACATATACCGCTATGGCAATCTTAGGGTCATCTTTGGGCGCGAAGGCAATAAACACCGAGTGGTCTTTGCCGTGGGGGTTCTGCACGGTTCCGGTTTTTCCGCAGATCACTACGCCAATGTGGTTCAGCCTGGCATACCGGGCGGTGCCTGATTCTACTACCCGCTGCATACCCTCTACTACCGCTGGGAAATGCCTGGGGTCTACTGAGGTGTAATGTTTCTCAGAATACGCTGGCAATGGTTTCCCCTTCTCGCCCACAGACCGCACAATGTGCGGAGTGTAGTAATAGCCGCGGTTGGCAATGGTGGCGGCAAAATTGGCCATCTGCAGCGGCGTCACCCCTGTCTCCCCCTGCCCAATGCTCACCGAGTAGATGGTGGGGAATTTCCAGCCTTTGGGCCCGTAGATCTTGTCATAGAACTGGGAGTTTGGCATTAAGCCTTTCTTTTCATTAGGCAAGTCAATGCCCAGCTTGGAGGCGAACCCGAAGCTCTTGATATGTTTGTTCCACGCATCCAGCCCCAGGTGCGAGTCCTGGAAGACGTTGGCTGACCGGCCTTTGTTCACCACGCTTCTGAACACCTGATAGAAGTACGGGTTGCACGACTGCTCAATGGCAATGCCCAGGTTAGACGGGTGCGGGTGACGGTGCGAACATTTTACCAGCGACCAGTTACAGGCATACCCTGTGTTTGGGGTGAGGGTACCTTCCTGCATGGCAATGAGCGCCTGCGCCAGCTTAAAGATGGAGCCCGGCGGGTACGTGGCCATGAGAGGCCGGTTGAAGAGCGGCTTCACCGGATCTTTCAACAACTTCATGTAGTTATTCCCCAGCTCCTTACC
Organism: Rufibacter ruber; assembly: GCF_001647275.1. Taxonomy (GTDB): domain Bacteria; phylum Bacteroidota; class Bacteroidia; order Cytophagales; family Hymenobacteraceae; genus Nibribacter; species Nibribacter ruber_C. The sequence continues at coordinate 22,209 of NZ_LRMM01000020.1, forward strand.
AGTCAGGAGCGAAGGGTCATAATAAGGGGCGGAGATCAGGGAGAGTATTTCGCCTGTTTTGGGTTCAATGGCCACAATACTGCCTGTCTTGCCTTGCATGAGCTTCTCCCCGTATTTCTGCAACTCCAGGTCAATGGTGGTGATCAGGTTCTGCCCGGCCACCGAGAGGGTGTCATAGGCCCCGTCTTTGAAAGAGCCTTTCTCCAGCCCGCGCACGTTCACCATGGTGTACTTCACCCCGCGCTGCCCCATTAGGTACTGCTCATACTGCCGCTCAATGCCGCTCACCCCCAGATAATCACCCTGGCGGTAGCCTTTGTAGGCTGAGTCCTCTAACTGCCGCGGGCTGATCTCGCCAATATAGCCCAGCGCGTGCGCAAGGCTCTGGTGCGGGTAGCCGCGTACCGTACGGGCATTGATGTAAAACCCGGGAAAATCAACCAGGTTGTCTTGAATGGCCGCAAACTCAGCATTGGTGAGGCGCTGCAGAAACGGCGACGGCTTGACATAGGAATAGGTTCTGGCGGCCTTGATTTTCTCCCGGTATTCCGGCAGGGTCAACCCCACCAGCTGGCAGAATTTGAGGGTATCAATGGCTTTGGCTTCTTTGGGCACCACCATCAGGTCATATACCGGCGTGTTCTCTACCAGCAGCTTGCCGTCCCGGTCATAGATCAGCCCCCTGAACGGATACTGCACCACGCGGCGCATGGCGTTGTTGTCGGCGGCAGTTTTGTAGCTGTCGTCTAAAACCTGTATAAAGAAAAGTTTGATGAGATAAACCGCCCCTATTGCAATAAAAATAGCTTGAATGACGTATTTGCGGCCTTCTAAGTACTTCATCTAAAACCCCTTGCTCTCCTCTCAAAAAATAACATCTGGAAGATCACCAGCACGGCTCCGGTGAACAAAGTACTGATGATTATCTTGGCCAACGTAAACCCGATCAATTTAAATCCATTCAGCTCCAAAAAAAACAGGGTGAAGTGGTGCACAAAGATCAAAACCATAGCATACGTCAAGAACCAGCGCCACCCCATAGACGTGAGGCTGGCGTTATCAGACACCTCATACCCATCCCTTGGCGTGAGTAGTTTGAGCATTGACGGCCTGAGGTACGCCATGAGTACCGTGGCGGCGGCGTGCATGCCCGCCGTGTCATAAAACAGGTCAATGGTGATGCCAGACATAAAAGCCAGAATGAGCAACAGCACCTTGTCAATGTCAATGGGCAGGAACAGAATGAAACCTATGTACACAAAGCAGAAACCCCGGTCATAGAGCACCAGGTTGCGCATGAGCAGGATCTGCAAGCCCATAAGCACCACAAACTGTACTAAATGAATGAACCGGAAACTATTCATCTTCTTCTGTTACCCCTGATCTGATTTGCAAACTGTCCATTTCCAGCTTGCGTTTGTTTTCCACCACGTACACGTACGCCAGCTTATCAAAGTCAACGCTCAACTTCACTTTGATGGTATAGAAACTCTTGTCCAGCTCCTTCCTAACACTGATCACGCGGCCAATCATGATTCCCGGCGGATAAATCCCCCCCGAGCCGGATGTGACCACCGAGTCACCTTTGAATACCCTCTCACTCAGCGGAATATAGTGCAGACTGGCGGTCTCCGGGTCTCTGGTATCCCACTTGATAGACCCCAGGCTTCGGTTTCGTTTCAGCCGCACGGAGATCAGTGTCTGCGAGTGCAGCAGGGAAGTGACCGTGGCATAGTGCCTGGAAACGGCTTTCACCCTGCCTACCACACCCGTTGACGTGATAACCCCCATCCCGGCACTCACACCCGCCTCAGCGCCAATATTGAGCGTCAGGTGGTTGTTGAGCCGTCTCACAGAGTTGTTGATCACCCTTGCCGGACGGTAGGTGTAAACGGCGTTGTCCGGCACTCCTTGCCCCAGCGAGTCTCCCGCCAGCAAAGAAGTATCAGCCACCTGAAAGACTGAGTCCCTGACTAAGCCCAGGCTGTCATCCTGCTGCTGCTCCTGCAGGTCTGTCAGGCGGGCTCTGAGGCGGCATTCTCAGCGGCCAGCGTCTTGTTGACGTCTGTTAGCTTGAAATACTCAGAGACCTCGCTCTGGAACTCCAGCACCCGCCCCACATAGTAGTTAGATGACTGGTAAAAGGCGGCATTGTGGTAGGTGTTGCTTCGGTAGAGCAGGTACAGCGACACGCCCTCCAGCAACAGAAACAACAGGAAAGCCCTAATCCGGAAGATAAACTGAAAGAGTTTCCGCATGGGCGTGCGTAATTAGAGCTTCTTTAACTTTTTGGGTTTATTGGCGACAATGGGCAAAGTAAAGTTCTGCGGGAGCGGTTTCTGAACCTTGCAGCCGCGCTACAAAGGTGCTAAAAATGCGAAGGCAGGTTCTTACCGTGGCCATTTGCAGCGCAAAGACAAATTTAAAAAGCCCTTAGCTCAACAGCACGTTGCGGAACCCTTCAATATTCTTGACGGCCGCCCCCGTGCCCCGTACCACCGCGCGCAACGGATCTTCTGCAATGTGAATGGGCAGTTTGGTTTTAGCCGCCAAGCGCTTGTCCAGCCCGCGCAGCAACGCACCGCCGCCAATCAGGTGAATTCCGTTGTCATAAATATCGGCAGACAGTTCCGGCGGGGCAATCTCCAGCGCCTTCAGCACAGCTTCCTCAATCTTAGAAACTGATTTATCCAGCGCAATAGCAATTTCCTGGTAGGTTACTTTAATCACCTTCGGGATACCCGTCATCAAGTCACGGCCCCTGATCTCGAAGTCGGCGGGTGGGTTGTCCAGCTCGGTCAATACCGCCCCTACTTCAATTTTAATTCGCTCCGCGGAGCGCTCCCCAATCAAGAGGTTGTGCTGGCGGCGCATGTGGTCCAGAATGTCTTTGTTGAACACGTCGCCCGCTACGCGGATGGACTGGTCACACACAATCCCGGACAGGGCAATCACGGCAATCTCTGTGGTACCGCCCCCTATGTCTACCACCATGGTACCCACGGGTTGCTCCACATCAATGCCAATCCCTATAGCCGCGGCCATGGGCTCCTGGATCATCCAGACCTCGCGGGCATCTGCGTGCTCAGCTGAGTCTTTTACGGCGCGTTTCTCCACCTCGGTAATGCCAGACGGAATGCAGATCACCATGCGGTAAGACGGCTGAAACAGGCGTTTCTTGCCTTTGTCAATCATCTTGATCATGCCCCTGATCATCTGCTCGGCGGCGGTAAAGTCAGCAATCACCCCGTCTTTCAGTGGGCGGATGGTCTTGATGTTTTCGTGGGTTTTCTCGTGCATCTGCATGGCCTCACGGCCCACGGCCAACACTTTGTTGGTGGTGCGGTCAATGGCAATGATAGACGGCTCGTCTACCACAATTTTATCGTTATGGATGATCAGGGTATTGGCCGTGCCCAAATCAATCGCTATATCGGCAGTGAAAAAATTGAATAATCCCATTGGGTATCGTTAGAGTGCTCTGCAGGCAGAGTACTATATATGAAAAATAATTTCTTTACAAGGTACTACTTCCGCGCAAAATTAAGTATTTCCCGTTAATAATTTCTGTTGGGCGTAAAGCAGTTCTGTTTTTAGGCTATTTTTTAGAAAACAGGCCAAAAACAGGTTCTTCTCTTTCAGGATTTTTGAGAGTGTTGCAGGAGCTATTAAAGGCATTTGGCTTTGTTGTTTGTTTTACTGTGGCAGGAAGGAGTAGTCTGCTGCTGCTTTAGAAGTTGCTTCTTCAAGTTTCTGGAATGCGTAGTTTGCTGTTCCCTTCAGAGTATTATCTGCTGCTGCTGCTGAGGCAATTCGTAGTATGTAGTTCCCTTGGCTGGAGCGCTGTTGACTCTGCTTCACGGGCTGTGTTGTTTCATCTTTTCCGGTAAGCGCTCACGGCCGCGAGGCCCCGTCCTGCCGGTTCGCACTGCTGTTAAAACTAGGCCCTCCGGCCTTGCCGCTCACGCGGCACCGTATTAACAGAGGCGCTCACCGTCAGGACTGGTTTAGGTTCCCCTCCTGATCAGCTTCTCCTATTCTTTCTGCCTCTTCAGGTAACAGTGGCTGTTCCGCTAGCCTGAGCCAAGCTCGTGCTGCGCACATCAGTCAGAGGCAGAACTGTTAAAAGAGGAGTAGCAATGACAGAAGCGAGTACTGGGAGCAGAAGTGCCGGCAGCTGAAGCAAATAGGAGCAATCTCGTAAGTAGAAGGATTGAAACAGTCATTGTGTTTCTGGCCTGTTTTCAGGAAAACAGCCCAGAAACGCAATGGCGGTTTTCTCCCCCTATGGCGCGGAAGTTACTTCCGTGCCTTCTAACGCCAGCTGATACTCCCGCGCTGGCGCGAATCTCCGGAGTCGTGCCTACTGATGACGGGCGGTCTCCGGCTGCCCTCGCGGCGCGGCAGCGAAACCAGATATTGCTGCTTCATTCGTGCTGAAGTACCTGAGATGAAAGAAAGGATTCAGAACTCAGGACTCAAGACTCAGAACTCACTTTGATACTCCCCCTTTGAAGGGGGCGAAGGGGGATGTTTGCACAGGAGGGCGCGCATTGCAGATCAACTCCCTTCCCGGGAGGGGCAGTGGTGGGTTCCATACACCTGCCCCCGCTGTGCCGCCTGCTCAAAAGCCCTCGTAGCGTCCGGAGGACCTGCGAGCGTCTGGGTCAACAACGCCAATACAGCCCGTCACCCACTGCAGCTTTCTGTTTCCGGGCTGTTTTTCTGAAAATAGCCCGAAAACAGAAAGCCCCAGCTACTACAAGGGTAGCTGGGGCTTTCAACATCAATACAAGTGAGATTAATGTTTAAAGTGGCGTACACCCGTCATGACCATGGCCATGTTGCGGGCGTTGCAGGCATCAATAGAATCCTGGTCTTTGATGGAACCGCCCGGCTGCACCACGGCAGTGATTCCGGCTTCTGCGGCAATCTCTACGCAGTCCGGGAACGGGAAGAACGCGTCTGACGCCATCACGGCACCCTGCAAGTCAAACCCGAAGCCTCTGGCTTTCTCAATAGCTTGTCTCAAGGCATCTACCCGGCTGGTCTGCCCCACGCCGCTGGCCAGCAACTGGTTGCCGCGGGCGAGCACGATGGTGTTAGACTTGGTGTGCTTGCAAACTTTCAAAGCGAACTCCAAACCGGCCACTTCCTCAGCCGAAGGGGCGCGCTCAGTGGCGGTTTTGAAGTCAGCGGCGGTTTCAGTGGCCAGGTCTTTGCCTTGCTCAATCACGCCGTTCAACAGGGTTTTGAACAGCTTAGCGGGCAACTGCACGGGTTTCTGGCGCAGCAGAATGCGGTTTTTCTTGCCTTTCAGCAGCTCCAGCGCGTCCTGGTCATATTCCGGCGCAATGAGCACTTCAAAGAAGAGTTTGTTCAGTTCTTCGGCGGTAGCCAAATCAACGGTTTTGTTTACAATAATCACGCCGCCAAACGCAGAAACCGGGTCGCAGGCCAGGGCGTTTACGTAGGCTTGGTGCAGCGAATCGGCCACGGCCACGCCGCAGGCATTGGTGTGCTTGAGAATGGCCACGGCGGGCTGCTCCGCGAACTCCTGCATGAGCAACACAGCGGCATCTACGTCTACCAGGTTGTTGTAAGACAGCTCTTTCCCGTTCAGTTTGTCAAAAAGGGCGTCCAGATTTCCGTAGAACGTGCCGCTTTGGTGCGGGTTTTCGCCGTAGCGCAACGTCTGACTCTGGCGCTCGCTTTGCTTGAACGCCGGCGCCAACTCCTGCTCCTGGCTCAGGTAGTTGAAAATGTGCGTATCATAGTGCGAGGACACATCAAAAGCCTTGGCGGCGAATTTCTTGCGGTCAGAAAGATCAGTGCTGCCGTTTTTGGCTTGCAGCAGTTCCACCACCTCGCCGTACTGCTCGCGCGAGGACACAATCAGGACGTCCTGGAAATTCTTGGCCGCGGCGCGGATGAGGGAGATGCCCCCAATGTCAATCTTCTCAATCACGTCTTCCTCAGCGGCACCTGAGGCCACCGTTTCTTCAAACGGGTACAGGTCTACAATCACCAGATCAATAGCGGGAATCTCAAACTGCTGCACTTCCTGCTGGTCCTGTGCATGGTGTCTGCGGTGCAGAATTCCCCCAAAAATCTTAGGGTGCAGGGTTTTCACGCGCCCCCCAAAGATAGACGGGTAGTCGGTTACCTGGTCTACGGCCACCACTTCGGCGCCCAGCCCCTCCAGGAACGTCTGCGTACCGCCGGTAGAGTAAAAGGTAACGCCTTGTTTCTGCAGCTCGCGCACCAACGGCTCCAGACCGTCTTTGTAGTACACAGAGATAAGAGCCGATTTGATTTGAACGGAATTCATCTGGTTAAAAAGAAATATGGGTTAGAAAGGAATAGGCAATAACATGTACGGCATAGGCCGAAGAACTTCCTGCCAATAACTGGTCTGCCCAGCTTTTACAGACAGGCGAAGGGGCAGGCGTACGCAACAGTGGCAGGGAGGCGCGCAGGAGACACAGAATGCGTGGCAGGTGCAGTGCAAAGGGCCGTGTCTGGTGCGTCATGGGGCTGGGTGGTTAGGCGGCCGGTGTTTTTGGGCTGTTTTTGTCAGCCGTCAGCAATTCTTCCACCACGCGGGGCAAGTGGGTATGCTCCAGCGTGAGCACCCGCGCCGACAGCGTCTCGCAGGTGTCATGGGGCTCTACGGGGCAGCGCTCCTGGTAAATAGGCGCGCCCTCGTCATAGTGTTCGTTCACGTAGTGGATGGTAATGCCGGTCTCTGCTTCCTGGGCGTTGATCACCGCCTGGTGTACGTGCTGCCCGTGCATGCCCTTGCCCCCAAACTTGGGCAACAGGCTGGGGTGTATGTTGATGATCTTGTTGGGGAACGCCTGCACAAAGCTGGCGGGCAGCAGCCACAGAAAGCCGGCCAGCACAATCAGGTCTGGGTGGTAGGCCTGCACCAGCTCCAGCACCTTTCCCTCCCGTAGCATGGGCCGGTCAAACACGGCAGTTGGCACGCCAAAATTCTGGGCACGCTGCAGGGCAAACGCTTCTGGGTTGTTGGAGAAGAGCGCCACTACCTGCACATGCGGGTGGTGCTCAAACTGCTCCAGCAGGCGCTGGGCGTTGCTCCCGGAGCCGGAAGCGAAAATAACGATGTTCTTTTTGTCTGAAGAGGTACCCAAAACTGCCGGTGCTGTCAATGGAAGAGCAAATATACTGTTTCTGGGCTACTTTTCTGAAAACAGGCGAAAAACGTTTCTTTCCTGTTGTGTTGTGGAGGTAGATGGGGGTCTGTGAGGAGGTAGGCCAGTCTAGCTAAAGGGGCGGTTGTACAGGTAGGTCTAGACTTTGCTCAGCGTTCTGCATTGCCCCTGCTCTGGCACTTTGGTCGTTCACTTTACCAGGTGGTTTGTTTTTATAAGTAGGGAGGTACGGCTGCCGGGTATGTGTAGTCTGCTGTTTTCTTTGCTGGGCAGTGGCATGCAATGTCTCATCATCTGCTCTGTTCCATTGCTGCTGCAGTTGGAATGCGTAGTCTGCTGTCCCCCTGGCTGTGCGGCTGTTGACTCTGCTTCATTTACTGTGTTGTTTCATAGATTCCGCTATGCGCTCACGGCTGCGGAGCCCCGTCCTGGCGGTTCGCACTGCTGTTAAAACTACGCCTTTGGCGTTGCCTAACGGCAGCATATTAACAGAGGCGCTCACCGCCAGGACTGGTTTGGGTTCCTTCTCTGTAACTGCTTGTGCTGGTAATAGCTTGTTTGCAGGTAACAGTTGTAGTTCCGCTAGCCCGAGACGGGCCCGTGCTGCGCACATCAGTCAGGGCAGAAGTGCTAATTAACAGAGGTGCCATTAGCAGAAGTGTTGATTGTTAATAGTTGTTTGTTGGTTTATCTATTGCTGCTGGTTTGTCACTTTCTCTGGTTCAAGTTTCCAACTTGGACCTACCATGGCGGAAGCTTTCAGCTTCCATGGGGCGGCAGCCTCACACTGCTTCTGCCCTCTATAGCTCCCTCTATGGCGCGGAAGTTACTTCCGTGCCTTCTAACACTACCAGATACTCCCCCTTTGAAGGGATAGGGGATATTTACACGGGAGGGAACGCATTGCTGATCAATTCTCTCCATGCCGCAGCTTGTTAGGCGCTGCCCAGCATGGCGCTCTTCCGGATTTGCAATCAGGAAGCTGGTACACGGGGATTTGCAATCCCCGTGGCGGCACGTTTGATCTGCAGGCGCCGCAGATTGCAAATCCGCAGGTACCGTGTCCGGGATGACATATCCCTGACAGCCGAGATTTCAGAGACGAGGTCACACGCCACTTGCCCCACCCATGCCAGATCATTCCCCTCCTTTGGAGGGGTAGAGATGGGTTCTACGCATGGCTGGTCTCCCCGCTGCTCCCGGTGAGCCTAAAGATTAGCCCTATCCATGGCACGAGACGGGGGTTTCGCGCAGTATCATCATCCAACAATTAACCATTTGCCATCTGCGGTGCTTAAAAGAACTTATAGCGTCCAGAGAGAACCTGCAAACATTTGGAACAAAAGCTGTTTCTGGCCTACTTTTCCCAAAACAGGTCGAAAACGCAATTTCAAGGTTGCAGTCGGTACACTCCGGTGGGCAGCTGCTTGTTCTGAATGGGCTGATGCGCCTGCACGCGGGGCTTTTTCTCCGTCAGGTATTTCCAGTAGCGTTTGGGCATGTGCCGGAGGTGGAGCTTCCGGTTCTTCCGCTCCGGTATGTTCACATGGTCAAAGTAGACTTGCCACAGTTGCTGGTACAGTGGCTCCACCTCAGTGAGGAGGTCAGTGGGCAGTTGGCCTTTTTTGAGGCTTTTTGGCAGCTCCTCTATAGAAACCAGCTGCACCTGTTCAAGGTCATAGTACGCGCCATACGCGCGGCGCCCGTCATAAATAAGCCACGGCTGATCTGCGTAACGCTTCTCAAAATGCCCTACAATAAGGGGAAGCACGTTGAAATCAGGGTTGATGGGGGCTACAAACAAACCATCTTGGGTGCGCTGGAACCGGATGAACGCCTCCATGCGGTGTTTCTCCCGGAACATCTGCTTGCCAATGGCGGCTATTTTCTGCACCACCGGCTCTGCAAAGTTCTCCTCAATACCGCTTTGGGGGCTGGCGAAAACCAGGCGCACAAACCGGAAGAGCAGCATCTCACACCCAGGTTGCTCCCACAGATAAGTTTTATACACGTTCTCCAGCGCGGCCTGAGACAATTTCTTTGCCAACCCTTGCCACACCCGTTTGGCCTTCGCCTCCTGGGTGGGAATGAAATGGTGGGTGGCAAAAATCCCGGCCGGGGCCTCTCCCGCCTTGCCTATCTGGTCTGGCCACTCTTTGCGCTCGTACGCCTCAAAGACCACAGTGAGCAGTCCTTCAAAAGAGCCGTCATAGGTGTAGAAGTGCATGGCGCCGGGGCTGGTTGGGTCAGGAGGCGATTTTGATGAACGGGTACACAGCCTGGGCGGCGGCTTTGCGTTGGGCCGCCATCTGCCGAAGTTGCGGCACCAAGGTGCTCAGTTTGCAACGGATAGAAAGGGGAGCTACAGTTTCACGAAGGGCTACAGGTTGCATGTTGTTTGTTATTTGATGTTTGACAAAGTTTAATTTCTTTCTGACTGGCCGTTTCTGACCATGTATTGGGCGTTTAGTTACCCCGCCTGCGAGAACAGATCTAACTGACTTCCCCACAGGCCGTTTCGGTCTCCCTTTTCGCCAAAAAGGATTCTTCTCCGGATGACTTCCTCGTCCCATTCCCTTCTCTCCAAACTGCGCCCTCCGGCGGTGATAAAGTATTTCGCCCGTTTCAGCACCACCCCTATCTGGCGCAGGTGTTCCCAGGTGAGGGGGGCAAAGCGGCGGGCCGCCACTATTTTCTTCGCTGACTTCAAGCCAATGCCCGGCACCCGTACAATCATCTCATAGTCAGCAGTGTTGATTTCCAGGGGAAACACCTGGCGGTTGCGAAGCGCCCACGCCAGCTTGGGGTCAATCTGCAGGTCCAGTTGCGGGTTCTGCTCGTCTACCAGCTCATTCACGCCAAACCCGTAGAGGCGCAGCAGCCAGTCGGCCTGGTACAGGCGGTTCTCCCGGATAATGGGCGGTGTACTGATCAAAGGCAAGCGGCTGTCTGCCGTCACCGGCACATAGCCGGAATAATACACCCGCTTCAGCTCATAGTTTTGGTACAAGCCGCTGGCGAGGGTCAGAATCTGGCGGTCGTTTTCGGGGCTTGCCCCTACTATTAATTGCGTGCTCTGCCCCGCGGGCGCGAAGGCGGGGGTTGATTTAAACAGCTTCTTCTCCTCTTTCACCAGCACCAGCTGGTCTTTGATGTGGCTCATGGGCGTGAGCACCTCAGTGAAGTTCTTCTCAGGCGCCAGGGTCTGCAGGCTGGCTTCTGTGGGCAGCTCAATGTTCACGCTCAGACGGTCTGCATACAGGCCCGCTTCCCGGATCAGCTCCTCACTGGCCCCGGGAATGGTTTTAAGGTGAATGTAGCCGTTAAACTTGTGCTCCTGGCGTAGTTTCCTGGCTACGCGCACCAGCCGCTCCATGGTATAGTCTGCATCTTTGAAGATGCCTGAGCTCAGGAACAACCCTTCAATGTAATTACGGCGGTAGAAGTTAATGGTCAGGTCTACCACCTCCTGCACCGTAAAGGCCACCCGCTTCACATCATTGCTCTTGCGTGACACGCAGTAGGCGCAGTCATAGATGCAGAAGTTGGTGAGCAGAATCTTGAGCAGCGAAACGCAGCGGCCGTCTTCTGTATAGCTGTGGCAGATGCCCATGCCTTCAGCGTTGCCTAAACCTTTCCCCTCATTCTTGCGTTTGCCGCCGCTGGAAGAGCAGGAAACATCATACTTGGCAGAATCTGCCAAAATACTTAGCTTTTCTATGACGGTGTGCTGCATGGCGTATGCTAAATCTGCTCCTGAATTCGTTAGCAAGGTAAGAGACTATTTGCTAAAAAGCTAATTAAATTAGTATTATTTATTTCTAATCCTGACCCATCCCTCACTAAATAACTAATAACAATAGCAACCCATGGTTTCTTATTTTTGTCAGGAGTTTTTGCCGTATTTTTAGGGATGGAGCAAAAGGTATGTACACGGCACCGCAATTAATCTGTAAGCGCGCTGAGGGTTGGTGGGTACTGCTATTCTGCGTACTCCTGTGCTTTTGCCGCCCAACCCCTGCCACTGCCCAAACCACACCAGACACCTTGCTCTCCGCCCCTGTGCGGCCCACACCGGCCGTGGCCCCAGACACCACTGACCCCAAACGGTTCCTGCAGAAGCTACGGCATATCAGTCAGCGGAAAACCCTGTTCGGGCGGTTTGTGAAAGCGCTTGTCATTTTCAAACCCAGGCAGCAGGTTGTGCCCCTGGAGATAGAGCTGTTGCCCCAGGCTCTTGAGCAGCATACTTACAAAGTAGTCAGGTCTATTTACTTTAAGCGGCTGGAGCCTTTTGGCTTCTCTATCAATGACACCCTGGCTTTGCCAGACAACGACCTGGAGCGACTGGGCAATGCCCTGCATATGCGCACCAAACGCAGCAGGCTAAGCAACACCATTCTCTTTAAGGAGGGCGACATGCTGGAGCCGCTGGCGCTGTCTGAATCTGAACGTCTCCTGCGCCAGACAGACTATATTCTGGATGCCCGCGTCACCATCAACGACTCTACCTCTACCCAGGACAGTGTAGACGTGGTTATTTATACCCGTGACGTGTTCAGCATTAGCGGGTCCGGGTCTGCCAGCACCTCAGGCACCCGCCTTTCCCTGCGTGACATCAACTTTATGGGCGTGGGGCACCAGTTCCGTACCACGTACCGGTTTGGGCTGAGTGAACCCCAGCCGTGGCAGTTCACCGGCAGCTACCTGATTGAGAACATCTCCAGCAGTTACATCTCAGCCGAGCTGCTTTACCAGAACACGTATTATTATAAGCAGCAGAGCCTCTCCTTCAGAAGGGACTTTTACGCCACCACCACCAAATATGCCGGCGGTGCCTCTGCCGCCTGGTTCCAAACCCTGCAGCCCACCTATATTTTAGGGGAGGGCCCGCCCCCGGCCCCTAACGAGGAGTTAAGTTATATTCCGCTGAAATACTACACGCAAGACTTCTGGATTGCCCGCGCCTTCCGGCTGAAGTCCTATGACCTGGCCCGGGACAACCCCAGCCGGTTTATTACGGCCGCGCGTGTAATGAACATTAAGTACACAGAGGGAAGCGGCCCCACCATCCAGAGTGCCCGCCTTTACCTGGCCGCCTTCGGGTACAGTCTCCGGCGGTATTACAAAGACCAGTACCTGTTCGGTTTTGGCCGTACAGAAGATATTCCGGCGGGAAACCTGCTGGCCATCACCGCCGGGTTTGAAGACGGCGCTGTCAAAAACAGGCCTTACCTGGGTGTGAAAGGTGCATTTGGCAAGTACAACCCCTCGTTCGGGTACCTCTATGGGGGCGTTGAATATGGCAGCTACCGGCACAACGAGGCCTGGGAGCAGGGAGTGCTCACCTCAGAGGTTCTGTACTTCACGCCGCTTCACCGCATCCGGAACTGGCGCTGGCGTCACTTTATCTGGAACAGAACCTCTATTGGCCTGCGGCGGCCTGACTTCTTCGCTCTGGATGTAGACCAGGAAGACGGCATTAGGGGGTTCAGTTCTGCCAGCGTGCGGGGCTACCGCAAGTTTGTGCTCAACTATGAGACCAACCTTTTTTCACCGCTCACCTTGTTTGGCTTCCGGCTGGCCATCATCGGCTTTGCCGATATGGCCTGGCTGACCAATGTACAGAACCGATCCCCTTTTAAAGAGAAACCCTATACCGGTTTTGGGATTGGAGCCCGTTTCCGGAACGAATATTTGCCCTTCAACACCATTCAGATCTTACTGGGGTATTACCCAAGGCTCCCGGAGGTGGGGGGACAGCAGGAGTTTAAGATCTTCCAGACCGGCCGCCAGTACTATGATTTTAATGAGCTAAGGTTCACCCAGCCGCTGATCACAGAGTTCAGGTAGTTTCTGTTTTGGGCCTGATTTCAGAAAAACAGCCCGAAAACAGGAGCTACCTATAGTTATCTCAGGAACTTCAAATTTTTCACCACAGCCAGCCCGGCATCCCACTCTGAGCGCTTGTTCTTATTCGCCTTTTGCGCTGCAGATGCCCATGGCAAGAGCCTGTCATTGCCTTGTCATTGTCTTCCCAGGGCTGTCACTAGGCGCAAAATAGGTTTCAGCAGAACCTTTCTACTGCCAGTTGAGCTTACAGCTTCAAAGCTTAGGCAAGCTAAAACCCCCACCTACTGCCGCCCCACGGGCACCCGGAATTTACAAGTGCTAAAAAAAACGGACCCCTGTTGCAAAAAACCTGTTTTTAAAGTAATATCTCAATAAATTTTATTATTTTGCCATAGAAGTACGGGTACGTCTTGTTGTTTAAAGCTGGGAATAAGGCTTCGTTCGCGTTGGGGTGTTTCCTCTTTTGCAGCGCTGCCCGGTGTAAAGTGCTGCATAGCCCCCTTTCACCGCTTTCCTGAAAGATCAGAGGTATACATAACTCACAACCACCAAGTTTCCCAGCAGTCAAAGCACCGCCCGCCGGGAAGCCGCTCACACATTATTTTTTTCTCTGTGAAACGAAAGGCCACCGTTAGATGGATTCTGTCCTGCCTCCTGCTCTTGTTTTTGCCTGCCCTGTCCAGCGCGCAGAGCACCTCTAACAAAGGCCGTGATTTCTGGTTAGGGTACATGGCCCACTATGAGGGCACAAGGTCACAGATGAACCTGTATATCACCTCAGACAGAAATGCTGTTGTCACGGTTACCATAGGCACCCTGTCTCCTACCCAGCACAACGTCACCGCCAACCAGGTGACCATCATCCCCATACGTTCCCAGTTGGCCCACGTCTCCAGCAGCGAGGTGATTGAGCAAAAAGCCATTCATGTGACCTCAGATTTTCCGGTAGTGGTGTACTCGCACATTTATTTCACGAACAAGTCAGCGGCCACGCTGGTTTTGCCGAGCAATACCCTGGGGCGGTCTTACTACGCGATCAGCTATGACCAGCTTCAAAATGTTCAGAACGCAGATGAAGCCACCTCACAGTTAATGGTGGTTGCCCTGGAAGACAACACCACTATCAATATCACCCCAACCGCGACTACCCTGCGCGGAAATCAGGCTGGGGTAACCTTCTCCCCGCCCAGGCCTCTTATGAAAGGGGAACTGTACCAGGTTCGCTCCAAAACAGACCTTACCGGAACCAAAATTGAGTCAGTTGACACAGGAATGGGCAGTTGCAAACGGATTGCTGTTTTCTCAGGCAGCTCCTGGACAGCGGTTCCCCTTGACTGCCCGGCCACCTTAAGCGGAGATAACCTTTATCAGCAACTCTACCCTATCAGTGCGTGGGGGAAGAACTTTGTCACAGCCCCCTTCCTGAGCCGCACAGCTGGAGACGTGTTCAGGGTGCTGGCTTCTGAAGACAACACCGCCATTACTATTAACGGGAGCAGGATCACCAGAGACAAAGGAGAGTACCATGAATTTGAGAGCAAAGTGGCTAACTATGTGACAGCAGACAAACCTATCCTGTTTGCCCAGTATGCGAAAACCCAATCCTGTGACGGGGTGCTAGCAGACCCGGAGATGACGCTTGTGAACCCTGTAGAGCAAACCCTTACAGACATTACCCTATACTCTTCAAAAGACTACCAGATTTCAAGGCACTACATCAATGTGACCATGAAAACTGCTGACACCGCCTCTTTTAGGTTAGACGGCAAAAGAGTAACCTTCACCCCCATTGCCGCCAATCAAAACTTTGTCTATTCGCAGAACACTGTCACCACTGGGAACCATAGCCTGAAAGCAGACAGCGGGTTCAATGCGGTTGCCTATGGCTTTGGCAATGTAGAGTCTTACGGCTACTCAGCGGGAGCCAATGTAAACAACCTGAACCAAAACATTACAGTGCTCTCAGACAGCATCTGTGACGGGCGGGACATCCGCTTCAAAGGATTTGCCGTTTACCAGCCGCTGGCCTGGAAATGGCATTTTGGAGACGGCACCACCTCAGATGAACAGAACCCCACCCACAGGTTTCCGGGAGTTGGCACCTACACCGTCTCCCTGGTGACCACCAAGTCTAACGGAAATGACTGCGACTCCCAGGATTCTACATACATTGAGGTGGAGGTACACCCCAACCCGGTAGCAGATTTTGATTTTGCCACCGTGTGTACCAATGACAGTACCCGGTTCACAGACAAATCAACGGTTACCACAGGTGAAACCATTACCCATTGGCGCTGGGACTTTGGTGACGGCCAAACTTCTACCAAACAGCACCCGGTGCACCTGTACAAAAAACCTGGCACGTATACGGTCAAGTTACAGATCCAGACCCAGGCTTTCTGCCTAACAGATGTCTCCAAAACCATCACCATTTTTGAGCCACCCGCACTAAAATTCAGCGCAAGCTCTACCTGTGACGGCAAATCAATGGTTTTCCAAAACCAAACCACCGTCGCCGTTGGGAACGTAGTGCGCTGGGAATGGGATTTCGGCGACGGCACCACCTCCAATGAAGAGCACCCCCGCCATCTTTTCCCAAGCCACGGCACGTACACAGTGAGACTCAAAGCCACCTCTGACCAAGGTTGCTCAGAAGCCAGTAGCCTGGTGGTGACCGTAGACCCGGTTCCGGTTGTCCGTTTCAGTTTACCAGATATTTGCATAAAAGACAAGGCAGTTTTCCAGAACACCTCCTCTATCACGAGCGGTTCTCTCCGGTACTTATGGGATTTTGGTGACGGCAAAGGCACTTCAACAGACCCGCAGCCACAGTACCGTTACACAGCTGAGGGCATTTACACGGTTAAGCTGGTAGTGACCTCAGATAAGGGATGCAAAGACAGTGTTGCCCACACCTACACCATTAGTGGGGCGGTGCCAATCCCAGACTTCACGGCCTCCTCATTCTGTCAGGAGCAAGGGGTTGAATTTAAAGATGCCAGCAGCATTGCATTTGGGAACATAGTGCGGTGGCGCTGGGACTTTGGTGATGGCCGGTTCTCTGATGAGCAAAACCCCAAGCATACCTACCCCACCGCCGGCACTTATACTGTGAAACTGCGCATCTGGTCTGGCATTGTCTGCACAGATTCTGTTACCAAAACCATTACGGTTATCCCTAATCCCGAGGCAGGCTTTACCACCGCCAATGTCTGTGAGGGCGAGTTAGCGCAGTTCACCAACACCTCTACCGCCAACGGGAGCGGCACGCTCACCTATCGCTGGGACTTTGGCGATGGCAAAACCTCTTCGGCGCTAAGCCCTTCCCACCTATATGCCGCCCCAGGCAACTACACCGTCACCTTAACGGTTAGGGGTGGCAATGCCTGTGAGCAGGTTTTCTCCCAGGCGTTCACTGTTTACCCTACCCCCAAAGCAGATTTTTCCCCAACAGTGGGCTGTCTGGCAGATGAGGTATCTTTCCAGGACATGAGCAGTCTGCTCACGGGCAGGCTGGTGAAATGGGAATGGGATTTTGGTGCTGGCATTTCTTTGCAAACCCAGCACCCCAAACACAAATACGGCAGAGCCGGAAGCTTCACGGTACGCCTCAAAGTTACCTCAGACAAAGGGTGCACCCACGTGGTGAGCAAGACGGTCACCATCACCCCTACTCCTGTTGCCTCTGCGGGAGCTGACCAACTCCTTTGCGGACAAGTCACCACCCCTCTAGCGGCCAACGCGCCCGCCCCTGCCACCGGTCTCTGGACGGTGGTCAGCGGCGCTGGGGGCACTTTCTCCAACCCGTCTAACCCTAAGGCAACGTTCACCGGCACCATGGGCGAGACCTATACCTTGCGCTGGACCGTCAGCAACAGCCCGTGCGTGAGTGTACAGGATGAGGTAGTGGTCAAACTCCGTCCCACTCCTGCCGCAGACGCCGGCAAGCCCGTGATTCTGGTGGAAGGCGAAAGCACCACCCTTGCCGGTACTGGCGAAGGATCTTTGAAGTGGAGCCCAGCCTACGCCCTTAGCAACCCAGACATAGCCAACCCGGTGGCCTCGCCCATGGTCACCACTAAATACTACCTGCACGTCATGTCAGAGGCGGGTTGTCCTAACATTGACAGTGTAGAGATCAAAGTGCTCAAGAAACTACAGATTCCCAAGGCTTTTTCCCCTAACGGGGACGGCACCAATGATGTCTGGGAATTGGGTGGCATTGAAGACTACCCCAGAATCACCATTGACATCTATAACCGCTGGGGTGAAAAAATCTATTCCACCTATGGGTACCCCACCCCCTGGGATGGTAAGCGCAACGGCCAGGACCTGCCCATTGGCGCCTACTACTACATAATAGATCCGCACAACGGGCGGCCTAAGTTCTCTGGCTCTCTCACAATTCTGCGTTAACGGCATGGCCATGAAGAAACATACCTTCCTTCTTTTGCTGTTGGCGTGGCTCCCTTTTTTTGGGCAGGCCCAGCAGTTGCCGCATTACAGCCAGTACATGCTCAACCCGTTGCTGCTCAACCCCGCCCTTAGCGGAACAGACAATTACCTGGACATCCGGACGGGCTACCGCAACCAGTGGGTAGGTCTGGAAGGCGCCCCTACGTCTTATTACCTGAGCGCGCACATGCCTTTGGGGCGGTTAGACTATATCAATTCGGCCACTTCCTTTAGCCCGCGGCCTATCTCAAAGGGCAAGTACCGTAATCAGTGGAAGCCCCCCCACCGCAGCACCTCCCAGAAACCGCGCGCCCACCACGGGATAGGCGCCCTGGTGCAGGTTGACCAGGCCGGAGGGCTTAAACGGACCGATGGGCAGCTCACCTACGCGTACCACCTGCCCCTGAACGCCAACCTGAAACTTTCTGCGGGCGTGGTGGCGGGATTCACCCAGTACAGCCTGAACCGTGACCTGCTCACCTTCACCGCCGCTGGTGACCCTGTCACCACCGCCCGCGAGTACAACCGGCTCTTACCCAATGTGGGCGTGGGCGTGATGCTCTACAGCTCCCGCCTCTATGCAGGCATCTCTGTGGCCCAGGTACTCCCCACCCCGTTCAGCTTCAGAAACTCTGAACCAGAGGTACCCGCAAAACAGCAGCGGCACGTCTTCGCCCATGGCGGATACCGCTTCTTTTTAGGGAAACACTTCAGTGTAATGCCTTCGCTGGTGGTCAAACACGCCTCGCCCAGCCCGGTTTCATTTGATGCCAACACCAAGGTGTACTGGAGAGACCAGTTCTGGGTGGGAGGCTCTTACCGCCACCATGACGCCACCGTTCTCATGGCCGGTTTCCAGCTCAGGCAGCTGTTGCACCTGGGCTACGCCTATGACATGACCACCTCTGCCCTCAGCAGCGTTAGCCACGGCTCCCATGAGCTGGTGCTGGGCCTCATGCTCCGGAACAAACGGGATATCTATTCCCCTTCCCAATACTGGTAAGCCTGTTTTGGGGCTGTTTTTCAAAAAAACAGCCCCAAAACAGGAAAAGGAACCGGACTCATCTTAAAGCCCCTGTTTCTGGCCTGTTTTTCTGAAATCAGCCCCAAACCACCGTGTCTTGCAGAAATTCTGCCGCCGGTAGATAGGTGCCGGTTAGATTCTCTACCTTTGTTCCTGAACACAAACCGGATCAATATGCTGCACCTAGGCGACTACAACTACTTGGAAATTCTGCGTGATTTGGAACACGGCCTGTACCTGGGCTCTGATGATGGCGACGTGCTGTTGCCCCGCAAATACGTGCCCGCAGACGCCCACGTGGGAGACATGCTCTCCGTGTTTGTGTACCGTGACTCAGAAGACCGCCTGATCGCCACCACCCTGGAGCCCAAAGCCAAGGTAGACCAGTTTGCCTGCCTGCAGGTGAAAGATGTTAGCCGGTTTGGGGCGTTTCTGGACTGGGGTCTGGAGAAAGACCTGTTTGTGCCCTACTCCAACCAGCATGAAGACCTGCACGTGGGCCAATGGGCACTGGTCTACCTGTATCTGGATGAAACCTCTGACCGCATTGTAGGCTCCACCAAGCTGGCGCCTTACCTGAGCTACGAGCCCATCACACTGGAGGAAGGCGATGAAGTCAGTCTACTGATTGGCCCGGAGAAGGCGCTGGGGTATCAGGTGATGGTGAACAACAGCTACCTGGGCATGCTCTACCGCAATGAGGTCTTCCGCAAACTGGAGCCGAACGAGTACACCCAAGGCTATGTCAAAAAGATAAGGGAAGACGACAAACTGGATGTGAGCCTGCAGAAACAAGGCTACAATGAGGTGGAGCACGCTGCTGAACTCATTCTGGAGCGCCTGAAAAAAGAAAACGGCTGGCTGCCCCTTACTGACAAAACCGCCCCTGAACTGATCTACCAGACCTTGGGCATGAGCAAGAAAACCTTCAAGAAAGCCATTGGCGCCCTGTACAAACGTGGCGACGTGCAACTACAGCCAGACGGGGTTCGTCTTTTAGCCAACTCCTAAACCCGCCCTCTGCGTTCCGCCTACACCCTTTATGAGATACGTCTGTCTTCTCCTGTTCCTCCTCAGCTGCTTTCTACAGGCAGCTGCCCAGGCACAGGCGCCCAAAGAAACAAAACACCTGCAGGCGGTACGCACTGCCACTCCCCCAAAAATTGACGGGCTCCCCACCGAGGAAGTCTGGCAACAGGCAGCACCCGCCACCGGCTTTACCCAGAATGAACCGGTGAACGGCGCCCCTTCCCGGCAGCGCACCCAGGTGCGCATTCTCTATGATGACGAGGCTATTTACGTGGGTGCCATGCTCTATGACACCGCCCCAGACTCAGTGCTCACCCAACTCAGCCAGCGCGATGGCGGGCAGGTGAACGCAGACATGTTTGGGGTGTACTTTGACACCTACCTGGACCGGCAGAATGCCTTCGGGTTTGAAGTCTCCACGGCCGGGGTGCAGACAGATTTCAGGTCTACCAGCAACGGAGATGACATGGCCTGGAACGCGGTCTGGGAAAGTGCTGTGGCCCGCCATGACCAAGGCTGGTCAGTTGAGTTCAGAATCCCTTACTCCGCCATCCGGTTCCCTAAGAAAAATGTGCAGGAATGGGGGGTGAACTTCTGGCGTTCCACCCGCCGCTACCGCGAAAGCGCCTTCTGGAATTTTGTAGACCGGTCTATGCAGGGCTGGGTCAACCAGTTTGGCGTGCTGCAGGGGGTGCAGGGGCTGGAGGCACCGCTGCGGCTTTCGCTCATGCCCTACCTCTCCGGCTACGCCGACCACTTCCCCACTGAGCAGGAGGGGAAGAAAGACCTGAAGACCACCCTCAACGGCGGCATGGACATCAAATACGGGATCAATGACGCCTTTACCCTTGACATGACCCTGGTGCCAGATTTTGGGCAGACGCAGTCAGACGCGCAGGTGTTGAACCTGTCGCCTTTTGAGGTGCGCTTCAATGAGAACCGCCAGTTTTTCACAGAGGGCACCGAGCTGTTCAACAAAGCCGGTCTGTTCTATTCGCGCCGCATAGGGAACGAACCCTTGCACCTCTATGACCTGCGGTATGACTACAGCCAGTACGGCAGGAGCGAGGAAGTAGTGGTTCTGGAGAACCCCGAGAAAACAAGCCTGCTGAACGCTACCAAAATCTCAGGCCGCACCAACAGGGGGCTGGGGATTGGGGTGTTCAACGCCGTGACCCAGAACACCTATGCCACGCTCAGGAGCAACAAAACGCAGGAGGAGTTCAAAGTACTCACAGACCCTGCCACCAACTACAATGTACTGGTTCTGGACCAGAACCTGCCCAACAGCTCATACGTTACGTTCACCAACACCAATGTGACCAGAGGCAAAGGCTTCTACAACGCCAATGTGTCTGGGCTCATGACCCGGCTCCGGAACAAGAAGAACAGCTACACCCTCAACCTGGCCGCCAACCTGAGCCAGCGCTTCCACAAAGGGTCTGTTCCCCAGGGCACAGACAAGGTGGAGCTGGGGCACGCCTATTACGCAGACTTTGGCAAGACCAGCGGCAATTTCCAGTTCACGGTACGCCACAGCACAGAAAGCGACTCTTATTTTATCAATGATCTGGGCTACCTGTCTAACAACAACATCATTGAGAACGAAGCCAACATCAGGTACAATATTTTCAAGCCTTTCTGGAAGTTGAACAGCCTGTTCAATGCCGTGGGGGTGGAGCACCGCCAGCTGTACAAGCCCAACTCGTTCAGCAGGCTGGTCTATTACCTGGAAACCAACGCCACCACCAAGAACTTCATCTCATTTGGGTACACGCTGGCCTGGCTGCCCAGGAACAACTTTGACTTCTTTGAACCCCGCTCCCGCTCGTATGAAGGTGTGATCCAAGGCAGGGTTTTCAAAGACCGGGGCGGCATTCCCAACCGCAAGTTCAGAGACCCCGCCGGCACAGAGCTGAGTGGGTACATCTCCAGTGACTACCGCAAAAAATTTGCCTTAGACCTCAACGGCGGCGTTTACCACTCCCCAGCGTATGACCAGCTGAACACCTGGGTGGGCATTAGCCCCAGGGTTAGGGTCAATGACCATTTGCAGATGGTGTACAGCGCTGAGTTGAGCCGTGATCTGCGCGACTACGGTTTCGCCGGGAACGGCGAGAATGACAGTATTTTCTTTGGGTCCCGTACCGTGCACACGGTTACCAACTCGCTTACGGGCACCTATATCTTTAACGCCCGCACCGCCCTCAACCTGAACATGCGCCACTACTGGTCCAGTGCCAACTTTTATGACTACTTCCTGTTGCAGGACAACGGCGACCTGGAACCGGTAGACCACACCCCGTCTTCGCCGTGGGCGAAAGACCGGAATTTCAACGCCTTCAACATTGACCTGGTGTACAGCTGGCGCTTTGCCCCGGGCAGCGAGGTCAGCGTGGTCTGGAAGAACGCCATTTCTCAGGAGTTGTTCCCAGAGCAGAACAACTACCTCATGAACCTGCGCAACACGTTACAGGCAAACCAACTCAACAGCTTCTCCGTTAAGATTCTGTACTATTTAGATTACCAGGTCATGAAGCGTGCCCTCAAATCTTAACCCTTACAACAAGCCTATGGAATCACCCAAAGTAGCGTTGATTGCCGGTGCCAGCGGTCTGGTGGGGAGCCATTGCCTGCAGTTGCTGCTGCAGAGCCCGCGTTACCGCAAAGTGATTTCAGTGGGCCGAAGGGAGCTGCCGGTACAGCACCCCAAGCTGCAGCAGGTAGTGGTAGACTTTAACCACCTGGAGAAGCACCGCCACAGCCTCACCGCTGATGATGTGTACTGCTGCCTGGGCACCACCATCAAGAAAGCGGGCTCGCAGGAGAAGTTTAAGCAGGTAGACTACACCTATGTGGTCAACCTGGCCAAAGTTACCTCCCACACGTTTGCCGCCCAGTTCCTGGTGGTGTCGGCGCTGGGCGCCGATGCCGGCTCCCGCCTCTTCTACAACCGGGTGAAAGGCGAAATGGAGCAGGCGGTGCAGGCGTTGCCCTTTACGGCCGTGCATATCTTCCAGCCTTCGCTGCTGCTGGGCGACCGGCCGGAGGTACGGTTTGGGGAGAAAGCCGCCGAGGTGTTTATGAAGCTCTTCGGGTTTATCTTCAAGGGCCCGCTCAGGAAGTACCGCGCCATACCCGCCAAAGCCGTGGCAAAAGCCATGCTCGAAGCCGCCAAGCAAGACGGCGGCGGCGTGCAGCGGCACCCGTCAGTCCAGATGCAGCAGTATAATTAATTGTGCATTGCTGTTTCTGTTTTTGGGCTGTTTTGGCTAAAACAGCCCAAAAACAGAAATGCAGCAACCAACGCCGTTGGCATAGACGCCCGCAGGTCCTTCGGTTGATATGTGGTCTTAGGCGCAGGCGGCACAGCGGGGGCAGGCGTAGATTCTGTTTCTGGCTTGTTTTCAGGAAAACAGGCCAGAAACAGCATAGCGGTGTTGCTTCTCCCTGCGGAAGAAGGTCAGGAGGAGGGGAAACGGTTCATGTTGTTATGGCAGAAGCTACTGGCACAGACGCTCGCAGGTCTGAAAGACGCTACGAGGTCTTTTGAGCAGGCGGCACAGCAGGGGCAGGCGTATGGAACCCACCCCTACCCCTCTGAGGAGGGGAATGATCTGCAATGCGTGGACCGGCAGGTGTCAACATCCCCCTTCGCCCCCTTCAAAGGGGGAGTATTGGAGTGAGTCCTGAGTTATGAGTCCTGAGTTCAGAGTCCTTTCTTTTCATCTTAGGGAATTCAGCCGGAATGAAGCAGCAATGCCTGGTCTCGCAGCCGCGCCGCGGAGGCAGCCAGAGACCACCCGTCATCTGTGGGCACGAGGCCGGAGACTCGCGCCAGCGCGGGATAGGGGAAACCATTCGCCACAGGCAAGCAATAATGCACAGTCAACACTTCTGCCCCTGGCTGATGTGCGCAGCACGGGCTCGTCTCAGGCTAGCGAAACTACAGCACTAACCAGCAAACAATCTACATCAAGAAAAGCAATAGCAAAAAAGGAACAGCAACCAGTCCTGGGGGTGAGCGCCTCTGTTAATACGGTGCCGCTCCAGCGGCAAGGCCGGAGGGCCTAGTTTTAACAGCAGTGCGAACCGCCAGGGCGGGGCCCCGCGGCCGTGAGCGCTTACCGGAGACAATGCAACAGCAATGGGATTTCGCACCGGAGCAAACGGGAGAACCAAGGGATCAGCAGACTACGCATACCTGCCGCAGCCAGGGGAGCAGCAGACTTCGCATTGCAGCATCAGCAACTGGCAGTTACTAACCTACGGCAGCCACCGCCAAGGGAACCTCAAACGACACATCGCCTTTAGAACAGCAGACCAATCCTTCCCGCTGCAAAGCGCCTAGCTGAATGCCCCAACCGCCAGACCTTCTCCCCCGTACAGTCTGCAAACAACTACTGCCTATGTCCTCGGCCCAACACCAGATCAAGCATTTCTTTCCGCGCAGCGCGCACTATGACCCCCAATGGGTGCGGGAGCATTCAATGGGCGAAAACGTACTTTTCAACCTGGAGAGCATCACGGCCCTGCTGCCTCTGAGGGAAGGTATGCGGGTGCTGGACCTTGGCTGCGGCAAGGCGGCCAGCTCCATTTTTCTGGCGAAGGAATTCAAGGTGCAGGTGTGGGCGGTAGACGAGGCCATTTCGGCCACGGCCAATTATACGCGTGTGCTGGAGGCCGGGCTGGAGAACCGCGTGTTCCCGCTGCAGGCAGACGCCCGCGCGCTCCCCTTCCCGGAGGAGTTCTTTGACGTGGTGCTGGTGATTGACTCGTACACCTATTTTGGGACAGATGACAAGTACCTGCCCTACATCTGCCACTTTCTAAAGCCAGACGGCTACATTGGCGTTGTAGACGTCTGCTTCAAAGAAGAGATTGAGACACTGGAGCAGGTGCCCGTGTTTCTGCGCGAAGACTACCAGGATTACTGGTACTACATCCATTCGGTGCCCTGGTGGCGGAAGCTCTGGGAGAAGACGGGCCTGGTGCAGGTCACGGTGGCAGAGCTGCTGCCGGCCGCCGAGCTCATACGGGAGCAGTACGTGAAGGATTTTGAGGAGCACGGCCAGAAAAAAGACCCTTTTGCCCGGGCGCTCAAAAAAGACAACCACCACCAGATCAGCTTTTTCCGGCTTATTGGGCAGAGAACCCGCAAAGATGCCTACCTGCAGTCTTACAAAAAAAGTTAACTTTGCCCCAGCGGCGGCCACTGACCGGGAGGCTGTACCGGCTGCGTACGTTTTTGAAACTGGTAAAATAATTCTGCCCCAACTGCAGTTTTATAGGGGCTGGGGCAGTATCACCTGTCTTAGAAACAAGAATTAACTTTACTATGAAGAAACTGCGATTTATTTTTGGGCTGAGCCTGCTGTGGTGTTGCCTTTTCTCTGTTACCCAGGCCCGTGCCCAGCAGCATGGCGTTGGGATCAGGGTGGGGGGCCTTTCATCTGGGATCTCCGGCAAGTACTTCCTGAACGGAAGCGCGGCCATAGAAGCGATCATAGGAACCAGTTTCGGGCGCAAAGGCTTTCATCTCACCGGGCTGTATGAGCTGCACGCCAGTGCCCTGGGGGTACCGGGACTGCAGTGGTTTTACGGCGCGGGGGCGCACATTGGCTCCTACAAGGGGCGGTATTACCATGACCGCACCTACAAACACTACTATGATTCAGCAAATAAAACCCTCGCCACGGTGGGGATAGACGGAATTGTAGGTCTGGAATATCAGATTACGGAAATTCCGGTTTCGGTGGGCATCGATTTTAAGCCATTTTTGGATGTCAACCAAGACGGTCTTTTCTTGTTTCCTGACGGAGCTCTGACCGTTAGGTACACATTCTAATGCTTCCCCAGACCTACTTGAAAAAGCCTGCCCTGTGCAGGCTTTTTCTATTTCTGCGGTTTCTGTTTTGGGGCTGTTTTTCAGAAAACAGCCCCAAAACAGAAACCGGGTTCAGACTTTTTCTCACACGCACTTTTCTTTTAGCCGGCCGCCGGCCGAAACAAATACCTACTATTTACACCTTCCCCAGCACTTTATCCTCAACAACCTCGTTGACAAGATAGCAGCCCCAGTAGATGGTCTGGTTTTTTATTTTCATCTTTAGGGCATGTGTAAAGTTGGTCTATCTTGCGGCAAGCGGTTTTGGCAGGAGTTGCCTATTGGCTTCTCTCACCTTTGCAGCACTGGCACAAGGTTGAAGAATTCTTTTGGCAGCACCTTATTCTAGCTGTTTGTACTGACAGACCACTGATTTAAACCTTCTCCTTGGCACAAAAACCCCCTACCGGCGCTGCCTGGCCTTTTCACTTCCTCTTCATGTCTTCCAAGTTAAAATTCATCAATAAAGATAAGTCTGCGTTCTATGCCACCACCCGTTTACGGGTAGAGGCTTACCTGAAAGAAAATGGCAACTCTAAGCATGCCAACGCCGCCATGTGGCGCAAAATAGCCTTCTACCTGGTGGGGGCGGCTGGCCTTTATGGTCTTATTCTCTCCAATTTGTTTTCTGTGTGGCAAATGTTTGGGCTGGCCTTGCTGCTGGGGGTGTTTTGCGCATTGATTGGCTTCAATGTGTGCCATGACGCTATTCACGGGTCGCTTTCGGCCAGCAACAAGGTTAACAAAAGCTACAGCTTTGTCTTTAACCTCATTGGCGCCAGCCCCTACGTCTGGAATTTGACCCACAACGTGGTCCACCATACCTACACCAACATACCTGGCCATGATGAGGACATAGAGGTGGCACCCGGCCTCATACGGGTAAACCCGGAGGAGAAGGTCTTTAAACACCAGCGGTTCCAGCATATTTACGCCTTCGGGCTTTATAGCCTTTCTTCCATCTCCTGGGTGCTGAGGAAAGACTACCTCAAGTTCTTCCAGAAAAAGATAGGAGAACATGCCACGGTCAACCACCCTAAAAAAGAGGTCTTCAGGCTCTTCTTTTACAAGACCATCTATTACGTGATGTTCATTGCACTGCCCCTGGTTCTCTTAGACATTACCTGGTGGCAGTTTTTGATTGGCTTTGTTAGCCTGCACCTGGTGGAGGGGCTGGTTCTGGGGCTGGTTTTCCAGTTGGCGCACGTGGTAGAAGGAGCCGATTTCCCTACGCCCAATGAAGACGGCAACATGGAGGAAGCCTGGGCAGACCACCAGATGCGTACTACCGCCAACTTCGCCACGCAGAACAAGCTGGCTGGCTTCCTGCTGGGCGGCCTGAACCAGCAGATTGAACACCATCTCTTCCCTAAAGTTTGTCACATCCATTATCCGGGCATTGCGGCCATTGTCAAAGCCACAGCGCATGAGTTCGGGCTGCCCTACATTGAAAGCCCTACATTCTTGAAGGCTTTGAGCTCCCACTACCGCATGCTCAAGAAGCTGGGCTGGCAGGCGTACCGGGAACAATCCTTTTCCTTGGCAACTGAAAGCCCAAAGCATAAGCACCTTCTTGTCAGCTAAGCCCTAGACCTGCTATCTGAAAACGCATGTGCCTTGCCCTAACGCTTATGCCAGCCGCGCAGCACGCAGGTTACTTTTAGACAGGAGCTTCTCCTATTCCTGTTTTCGCTGTTTTTGGGAAAACAGGCCGAAAACGGAAAGTCCTCTATCATAGATGCAAGTTAATGCAGGCTCAGGTTCTCCTTTGAGAGCAGTGGCTTGGAGAAGCCCCAAGCCACTGCTTCATTACTCCTTGACTATTCTCTTGGAGATGACTTCCTGGTCAGTAACCAATTGCAACAAGTACACCCCTGCAGGGAGGCTTTTCAGCTGTAATGTTGCCTCAAACTTCCCAGTCTGCTGTGCCTGGCTCTCCCTTAACACTTCCCTGCCTTGTGCGTCCAGAAGCCGTAACTCTACCTCCTTTTGCCTGGGCAGAGGAAGGGAAATGCGCAGCAACCCGGTCACAGGGTTGGGGTATAGGAGCAGCTGTTTGGCCATCTCACTTTCCTTTACCCCGGTAGCCAAACTACTTTTTATCCTTAAGGCCCAATAATCCTGCCCTCCTCTAGATGTCTCAGAAATATCACCGCCCAATCCGGTGCGTAACTCCCCGCCCAACAGGAATCCACTGTCTTGGGTGCCCGCTACCGAGAATAGAAGGTCATCACCGCTGCCGCCATAGCGTTTGTCCCATAGCTTATGCCCGTCTGCATTTATCCGCACCACCCAGAAATCTATCCCTCCCCTTGATTCCTCGGTTTTGTCACCGTCAGCACCTGAGTCTGAGTGCCCACCTAGCAGAAAGCCACCGTCTTGCGTGGATTCCATTGAGAAAATAAAGTCATACCCTTTCCCGCCATAGCGCCTATCCCACAGCTTGCTTCCCGCCGCATCTACCTTCACTACCCAAAAGTCTGCCCCACCCCTCAGGGTTTCCGTGACATCGCCGTCTTTACCAGACCTAGTGTGCCCCCCTAAAAGAAATCCGCCGTCTTGGGTCGCCAACATTGCGGTTAGCTCATCCTGTCCGCTCCCGCCCAGGCGACGGTCCCAAACCTTGTTGCCCGCCGCATCTATCCGGACAGCCCAGAAGTCATTCCCGCCCTTAGGAGACTCTGAGATGTCACCCCCTGAACCAGGGAGCAGGTAGCCTCCAAGCAGAAAGCCTCCGTCTTGCGTGGCCACCACTGAGGTTAATGCTTCATATAAGTTTCCGCCGAAGCGGCGGTCCCAAACCTTGTTCCCGCTTGCATCTATCCGGACAGCCCAGAAGTCAGCCTCGCCTCTAGGTGCCTCTGTTTTGTCCCCCCCACTCAATGACCTGGAATGCCCTCCCAAAAGAAAGCCCCCATCAGAGGCGGCTACCATAGATGTTAATTGGTCAACATTGCTTCCCCCGAAACGCCGATCCCATAGCTTATCACCGTTTGCATCAATGCGCACCACCCAATAATCATAATCCCACCCCCATGGAGCCTCTGTTTTATCACCGCTTATGGTTGACCTGGAATAGCCACCCAACAGGAACCCTCCATCTTGGGTGGCTAACATAGAAGTCAACTCATCAATGTTACTCCCTCCATAACTCCGGTCCCACAGTTTGTTCCCATCTGCGTTTACCCGCACCACCCAGAAATCACTTTCCCCACGGGGAACCATCGTCTTGTCGCCACTGATACCTGATTTAGAGTATCCCCCCAATAAAAATCCCCCGTCATTGGTAGCAACCACAGACCTGAACGCCTCTATTCCGCTGCCTCCATAGAGCTTGTCCCACTGCTTTGTTACAACTGTCTGTGCCAAAGCAGCCGGCAACAGTTTAGTCAGGAGGAGGAGGAGCAGCAACAGCCAGGCTCCCGTCTTTTTCTGGTTCTTAAATAAGCTGAGAATCTTCATTTATTTAATTTATAGTTTCTGTATAGAATTGACAAACAAGGAGCTTTAAAGATAAAGGTATGGCTATTTCCTTATCTTTTTCAGAAAACTAAATGCTTTTGCAAACTACCTGCAAGAGAACCTTCATTTGCAGAATCGCTTACCGCCGTGTACCTTTGCAGATGCTTATCAAGAAAGACGGAGGGATTAGGCCCTGTGATGTCTTAGCAACCCAATTCAGTTGGGTGCTACTTCCTACCCGCTGCACCTACGCGCCGGGGGAGATGAGTGACGGAGATTCCTACACACCTGCCCGCCACTTTCCTCCTACCCTTTCTTGAGCCGCCACTAACCCTTTAGGTTTGCACAAGAAGATGACCCGCATTGAGGAAGAAGTACAGAAACGAATTTTAGTCTTAGACGGTGCCATGGGTACCATGATCCAGCGGTACAACCTGCAAGAGGAAGATTACCGCGGCCAGCGTTTCAAAGACTACCACCTGGACGTGAAGGGCAACAATGATGTGCTTTCCCTCACCCAACCCCACATCATCAAGGAAATCCACAGCCTCTACTTTGAGGCGGGCGCCGATATAGCCGAAACCAACACGTTCAGCGGCACCTCCATTGCCATGGCCGACTACGACATGCAGGATCTGGTGTACGAACTGAATTATGAATCTGCCAGAATAGCCAAAGAAGCCGCCCAGGAATGGACTGCCAAAACCCCGGAGAAACCCCGCTTCGTAGCCGGCGCCATCGGACCTACGAACCGTACGGCGTCTTTATCGCCGGATGTGAACAACCCCGGCTACCGCGCCATCACGTATGATGAGCTGGTAGAAGCCTACACCGAGCAGGTGCGCGGGCTGGTAGACGGCGGCGTGGATTTGCTGTTGGTAGAAACCATCTTTGATACCCTCAATGCCAAGGCGGCGCTGTTCGCCATTGACCAATACAGCCAGCAGACGGGCAAGCGTTTGCCGCTCATGGTGTCTGGTACTATTACTGATGCCAGCGGTCGTACCCTATCCGGACAGACCGTAGAGGCGTTTTTGTACTCGGTTTCACACATGCCGCTGTTGAGCGTGGGCTTTAACTGTGCCCTCGGGGCGAAGCAGCTGCGTCCGCACTTACAGAGCTTGAGCAAAGCGTCTAAATTCCACATCAGTGCGTACCCCAATGCCGGTCTGCCCAACGCCTTCGGGGCGTACGACGAGACGCCGGAGCAAATGGGCCAGCACATCCGTGATTTCCTGGAGAACAACTTCGTGAACATTGTGGGTGGTTGTTGCGGTACCACCCCGCCGCACATTAAGGTCATTGCCGAGATTGCCAAAGAATACCCGCCGCGTCCGTTGCCGCAGCTACCGGCCGTTCCTACCTACTCGGGTCTGGAGCCGCTTACTGTATATGAAGGTTCTAACTTCGTGAACATTGGCGAGCGTACCAACGTGACCGGTTCCAAAAAATTCGCCCGCTTGATCCTGAATGAGCAGTACGAAGAAGCCCTGGCCGTAGCCCGTCAGCAGGTGGAGAACGGTGCCCAGATCATTGACGTGAACATGGACGAAGGCATGCTGGACTCCGAGGCCGCCATGACCTTGTTCCTGAACCTGATCGCCTCCGAGCCAGACATCGCCCGCGTGCCCATCATGATTGACTCCTCCAAGTGGAGCGTGATTGAGGCCGGTCTCAAGTGCGTGCAGGGGAAAGCCATCGTGAACTCTATCTCGCTCAAAGAAGGCGAAGAAAAATTCAAAGAGTATGCCCGCAAAGTGCGCAGCTACGGCGCCGCCGTGGTAGTGATGGCGTTTGACGAAGAAGGCCAGGCCGACAACTACGAGCGCCGCATCCAAATCTGCGAGCGTGCTTACAACATCTTAACCAAAGAAGTAGGCTTCCCCGCCGAGGACATCATCTTTGACCCCAACATCCTCACCGTGGCCACCGGTATGGAGGAGCACAACAACTACGCCGTTGACTTCATTAACGCCACCCGCTGGATCAAGCAGAACCTGCCGGGTGCCAAAGTAAGCGGCGGGGTGAGTAATATTTCCTTCTCGTTCCGGGGCAATGACCCCGTACGCGAGGCCATGCACTCTGTATTCCTGTACCACGCCATCAAAGCCGGTCTGGATATGGGCATTGTGAACGCGGGCATGTTGGAAGTCTATGAGGAAATTCCGAAAGACCTGCTGGAGCGCGTGGAAGATGTGTTGCTGAACCGCCGCCCAGACGCCACCGAGCGCCTCGTGGAGTTCGCCGAAACGGTGAAAAACAAAGGCAAAGAAGTGGTGCGCGACGAGGCCTGGCGCAACGAACCGGTGCAAAAGCGTTTAACGCACGCATTGGTGAAAGGACTGGTAGAATACATTGACCAGGACGTGGAGGAAGCCCGCCACCTGTACAGCAAGCCACTGGAAGTGATTGAAGGTCCGCTCATGGACGGCATGAACGTGGTAGGCGACCTCTTCGGCGAAGGCAAAATGTTTCTCCCGCAGGTGGTGAAAAGCGCCCGCGTGATGAAAAAAGCGGTGGCGTATTTGTTGCCGTTCATTGAGGAAGAGAAAGCGAGAGTGGCTGCATTGGAAGCAGAAGACGGACCTCACCCCCAACCCCTCTCCCACGGAGAGGGGAGTTCAGCTGATGCGTTGGGAAACTTTGTGTTTACATCGCCGGCCGAAAAGTGGAAAGTTTTGAAGGAGTTTGCGCAGCACAACCGCCAAGAGCCTACCAAAGCAGAAGATGTGCTGTGGCAAGCCCTTAGAAATCGAAAATTGGAAGGCTTCAAGTTTAGGAGACAGCACACTATTGAAGAATTCATCGCCGATTTTGCGTGCTTGAATCCACGGGTAGTGGTAGAAGTGGACGGAGAAATCCATGAGCAGCAGCAAGAATACGATGCGCTGAGAACCGATTATTTGAACAGCCTTGGTTTCAGAGTAATCCGCTTCACCAACGAGGAAGTGCTCACCCAAATACCGCAGGTGTTAGAAAAAATAAGAAAGGAACTCCAAAAGGAACCATTACCGCTCCCAACCCCATCAGCGGACACCCCCTCTCCGCGGGAGAGGGGGCAGGGGGGTGAGGTCTCCCGCTATGCCGGGCGCATTCTCCTCGCCACCGTGAAAGGCGACGTACACGACATAGGCAAAAACATTGTGGGCGTGGTACTGGCCTGTAACAACTACGAGGTGATTGACCTGGGCGTCATGACCCCCGCCGATAAAATTCTGGATGCCGCCCGTGAGCACAACGTAGACGTAATCGGCCTCAGTGGTCTGATTACGCCTTCTTTGGACGAGATGGTGCACGTTGCCCGAGAAATGGAGCGCCAGAACTTCAACATTCCGCTGCTCATTGGCGGGGCCACCACGTCCCGTGCCCATACCGCTGTGAAAGTGGCACCGGCCTACAACGGCACCGTGGTACACGTGCTGGATGCCTCGCGCAGCGTGCCCGTGGTAGGCAACCTGCTGAGCCCGGACAATAAAGAGCAGTTTGCGGCAGACATCAGGAAAGAATATGACGAGATGCGCGAAGGCTACCTGAGCCGCCAGAAGGAAAAGAAATACCTGCCCCTGCCGCAGGCCCGTGCGAACAAACTACCCATTGAGTGGAAAGCCGAAGATGTGTACACGCCCGCCAAAACCGGTGTACAGGTGTTCCAAAACTTCCCGCTGGAAGAACTGGTGCCGTACATTGACTGGACGCCCTTCTTCCAGGCCTGGGAGCTGCACGGCAAATTCCCGAGACTGCTGGAAGACGCAGTAGTGGGTGCCGAAGCCACCAAACTGTACGCCGATGCTCAGGCCCTGCTCCAACGCATTGTAGACGAAAAACTGCTCACCGCCAACGGCGTGGCAGGTCTGTTCCCAGCCAACAGCATAGGGGATGATGACGTGGAAATCTACACCAATGAGCAACGCACCGAAGTCCTCACACACTTCCGTACCCTACGCCAGCAAGGCCAGAAAGGCCCGAACGTGCCCAACTTAGCTTTGGCTGACTTTGTCGCGCCTAAAGAAACCGGATTGGCAGATTACACGGGTGGTTTCGCGGTAACCGCCGGTATTGGCCTGGACGATCTGGTAAAACAGTTTGAAGCCGATCATGACGATTACCACAGCATCATGGCCAAAGCCTTAGCTGATCGTCTGGCCGAAGCATTCGCGGAGAAACTACACGAGATTGTGCGTAAGGAGATTTGGGCCTACGAGCCCGAGGAAAGCCTCACCAACGAAGAACTCATCAAAGAGAAATACCAGGGCATCCGTCCGGCGCCCGGTTATCCGGCCTGCCCGGACCATACCGAGAAAACCACGCTGTTCCAGCTCCTGAACGTGGAGAAGCACACCGGCATCACCTTAACCGAGAGTCTGGCCATGTGGCCTACGGCGGCGGTGTCGGGTATGTACTTCGCGCACAGGCAGTCACGGTACTTCGGGTTGGGCAAGATTGAGAAAGACCAGGTGGTAGATTACGCGCAACGCAAAGGCATGCCTGTGGAGGAAACCGAGCGCTGGCTGTCGCCGAATTTAAATTACTGATTTTCCGTTTTTGCCTGTTTTGGTGAAAACAGGCCAAAAACGGAAAACCAAACAGGTGGAGTGGAGCCGGAGAAACCCGTCTTTTATATTGTACTCTGTTTTCTCTGCAACCCTCTCCCCCTGCTGTCATCCTGAAAGGAACTTAGGGAACAGTAGGCGAACTAGAAAAGCGTGGAAAAAGCGCTGCTACTGTTCGCTCACAAGATCCTTCCAGGATGACAAAAAGAAGGGAATAAGAGCCGAAACAAAAGCAATAAGAAAGGTAAACCTCTAGAGACATAAACAAAATAGCGAAAGCGATGTCTGTGTCTAATGGCAGTCCCGTTTTTGGCCCGTTTTCCAGAAAACAGGCAAAAATGGGAAAGGACCCAAGCAGAAGCTTACCCCATAGAATTACAATAAAACAGAAGCATCGCCCTGGGCGGAATCAAAAATAAACATCGGCCAACGGCCAAAAAAGACACCGACACTACGTCAATGAAAGTTACCGAGCACTTACAGAACGCTACCCAAACCCTTTTCTCTTTTGAGATATTACCACCGGTGAAGGGCACCAGCATTCAGTCTATTTACCAGGGCATTGACCCGCTCATGGAGTTCAAGCCGCCGTTCATCAACGTGACCTACCACCGCGAGGAGTACGTGTTCAAGGAGCGCGAGAACGGTTTGCTGGAGAAAATCACCATTAGAAAGCGGCCCGGCACGGTGGGCATCTGCTCCGCCATCATGAACAAGTACCACGTAGACGCGGTGCCGCACATCATCTGCGGGGGCTTCAGCAAAGAGGAAACCGAGAACGCGCTCATGGACCTCAACTTCCTGGGCATTGACAACGTGCTCTTGCTGCGCGGCGATGCGGTGAAGACCGAGCCGGGCTTTAGACCGCACAAAGACGGGCACGCCCACGCCTCTGAGTTAATTCAGCAGGTGGTGCAGCTGAACCACGGCAAATACCTGGATGAGGAAATGGAGAACCCTGTGCCCACCGATTTCTGCATTGGCGTAGCCGGTTACCCGGAAAAACACATGGAGGCCCCCAACCTGTCTACTGACCTGAAGTACCTGAAACAGAAGGTTGACCTGGGGGCAGATTACATCATCACGCAGATGTTCTTTGACAACGAGAAGTTCTGTGATTTTGTAAAAGCCTGCCGCGCCGCGGGAATCAACGTGCCCATTATCCCGGGCCTGAAGCCGCTGACCACCAAAAACCAGCTCAACGTGCTGCCGCGCTATTTCAACATTGACCTGCCTGAGGATCTGGTGAACGCCGTAGAAGCCGCCACAACGCCCGCGCAGGTGAAACAGATAGGCATTGAATGGACCATTCAGCAATGCAAAGAGCTGGTGGAGTTTGGGGTGCCCTGCCTGCACTTCTATACCATGAGCAAGTCTGAGGCCACCGCGGCTGTGGCAAGAGCCATTTTCTAACAGCTGTTTTCAGGCTGTTTTTCAAAAAGCAGCCCCAAAACGGGAGCCTGTCTATTTAACCAGACAGGCTCCCGTTTTTATTTGACAGCATGCTCTCTGTTATCTTCTGCCCCCACGCAACTGTTGATTCTATTCCTGTTTTCAGCCTATTTTTTGAAAAACAGCCCCAAAACGGGAATGTGCCCCAAGAGAAAAGTTCACCTGAAGATCAGTAGCCAATGTGCAAGATGGCATCTCCCTGGTTGACCACGGGCATGTTGTTGACGCCCACCACGTAGCCGCTCACGTGCGAGGTAATGGGGTGGGTGGCATAGCCGAAGGGGTCTGACACGGCCCCTACCTGCTGGCCCCGGCTCACCGCCTGTCCGTTTTTGACAAAGCTCCTGAACATTCCTGCCCGCCGGGCCCTGATCCAGGTGGTGTTCTGGCAGATGACCGGGGGGTGTGACACGGGCACGGCCTGCTCTACCATCTGCAGGTACTGCATGATACGGATTGTGCCTTCCATGGCCAGGTTGATCCCGGGTTCGTCAAACCGCAGCGACTCGCCGGTTTCATAGACAATGATGGTTTTGCCCATGCCGGCGGCTTGTTTCCGCAAAGAGCCGGGGCGGTAGTTAGAGTTGAGGATGAACGGTGCCCCAAATGCCTGCGCCAAGGCATCTGCCTGGCCGTCACCAAAACGGCAGCGTATCTGGGGGTAATTTGATTTGCTCCGCCCGCCGGTATGAAAGTCAATGCCATAGTCTACCAGCGGCAGTATCTCTTTGGTGAACCGGGCGGCCACGCGGCTGGCCAGGGAGCCCTTGTCATTGCCTGGGAAACTCCGGTTCACATCTTTGCCGTCTGGCACCTCGCGGGAGAAGTTCAGAAAGCCGTAGATGTTGAGAATAGGGATGGCCAGCACCGTTCCGCGCAGCGGCGTGAGCATATTGCGCCTGATCATGCGCCTGATAAGCTCAATGCCGTTTACCTCATCACCGTGCATACCGGCCATGAGCAGCAGCACCGGCCCCGGCTCCTGCGCCCTGAACACGTGAATGGGAATATCTATCGCGGTGCCGCTGGGCAGACGGGAAATGTTCAGCCTGACCAGTTTTTCGTCTCCCGGATAAATGGGAATGTCATTGATGATCATCTCCGCCATCTGGGGTAGTCTTTTTCTTCGCTTTTTTAGGTTTCCCTTTGTTAACCAGCAGCTCTGTGTACTCAATGATTTTTCCGGCAATGTCTTGCTGGGTGGCTTTCTCAATGCCTTCCAGCCCCGGTGAGGAATTCACTTCCAGAATGAGCGGCCCGCGTTTAGACTGCAGCATGTCAACACCGGCCACGTCCAGGCCCAGAGACTTGGCGGCCATGAGGGCGGCGGCTTTCTCGGCGCGGGTAAGTTTGATGAGGCTGGCGCTGCCGCCGCGGTGCAGGTTAGACCTGAACTCGCCTTCTTTGCCCTGCCGCTTCATGGCGCCCACCACCTCGCCGTTCACCACAAACACGCGTATGTCGGCGCCTTTGCTTTCGGCAATGAATTCCTGCACAATAATGCGGGCCTTGAGGTTGTGGAAGGCCTCAATCACTGACTCGGCGGCTTTCTGGGTTTCGGCCAGGACCACGCCCAGGCCTTGGGTGCCCTCCAGCAGTTTGATCACCAGCGGTGCGCCGCCCACTTCGGCAATCAGTTCTTTGACCTGTTTGGAGTAGTTGGTGAAGGCGGTCTTGGGCATGCCCAGCCCGGCGCGGGCCATGATCTGGAGGCTGCGCAGTTTATCACGGGAGCGTACTATGGACTGGGAGGCCACCACGCTTTTCACCTTCATCATCTCAAACTGGCGCACCACGGCCGTGCCGTAAAACGTGACAGAGGCCCCAATGCGCGGAATCACCGCATCAATGCCGGTGAGCAGCTCCCCCTTGTAGAGAATATGCGGGTCGCCTTTCTCCATGACCAGGTCACAGCGCAGGTGGTCTAGCACCACCGCCTCATGGCCGCGTTGCTGGGCAGCCTCTACCAGGCGGCGGGTAGAGTATAATCTAGGGTTGCGCGAAAGGATCGCAATTTTCATACAGTCAGAGCGATAAAGGGTTATTTCTTCTTTTTAGACTTGTTCTTCGCCTTCAAAGACAGGTTTTTCTTAGACACGTCTACAATGAACCGCTTGCGCAGCAGGGTTCTGCCCAGCAGCACCGGATATTTGAGGTCACTACGGTCTGAGAGGGAGAATTCAGTCTCTACCTCCTGCCCATGAATGAGAATCTTTGTACGGATAATGTAGCGCTCCTGCACATCGCCGAACGAACTTTTTACACTACGGAGCGAAAATTCACTGAACTGGAAGGCCTTGTGGTTATACGCGGGGTGGTTCTCATCCAGCAGCTCAAAATGAATGGCGCGGGTGCCGTCTGGCAGATTCACCTCTTTGATGTTGTTGCAATGGATGGCGGAGGTGTACGCCCCCGTATCTATTTTGGCCTCAATCTCAAACAGCTCCAACTCAGGGAAATCTACCATTTCCCGGCGGCCAATAATACTTTTCTCTGGGCTACTCTTTTTCATAGGCAAAGCCGCAAACCGTGGTACATGCTGTTTTTGGCCTGTTTTCAAGAAAACAGCAAAAACAGAAATCAATTTATTTCATAAACAAAGCTGCTCCTGGCCCTAGGTTCCTGTATGCCACCACCCGGCTTTGTCTGCCCAGCCTTTGATGACCGTACCACATGCCAGACGGCCTATTGCCCTTCTCCAGTTCTCCAGGCAAAGGGGTAACTCAGGAGACGCACAGTTAAGGCCTGCTCACAGAACTGCTTTTTTGTTTCAGCGGAAAACAAAGCCCCGCTGTTTTGGGGCGAATTTCAAAAAAAGAAGCCAGAAACAGAACTACTTTCTGCCGGCATAGGTAATGCGGTAGATGGCGTTGTTCATGTCATCTGACACCAGCAGGGAGCCGTCTGGCATCATCTCTACGTCAACGGGCCGCCCCCACTCCTTGCCCTCCTGCAGCCAGCCCGCCGCAAACGGCACAAAACTGCCCTTGCCCTGAGCGTTTTCCCGGTAAAGGCTCACGCGGTAGCCAATCTTCTCGGTCCGGTTCCAGGAGCCGTGCTCAGCAATGAAAATCTGGTTTTTGTAGTTCTCCGGAAACATGTTGCCCGTGTAGAACTCCATGCCCAAGGTTCCGCCGTGCGGATTCAATTTCTGCACCGGCGGGGTGTATGCGGCGCAGTTCTTTCCCTTGCCAAACTCAGGGTCCAGGATTTCACCCGCGTGGCAGAACGGGTACCCGAAGTGCATGCCTTTGCGGGGGGCACGGTTCAGTTCATCTGGCGGAAGGTTGTCCCCCATAAGGTCACGGCCGTTGTCTGTGAACCACAGCTCCTTGGTCTCCGGGTGCCAGTCAAAGCCCACGGTATTGCGCACGCCGCTGGCAAACACTTCCAGCCCTGACCCGTCTGGGTTCATGCGGTGAATGGCGGCATAGACAGACTCTTTTCTGTCACAAATGTTGCAGGGCGCACCCACGGGCACGTACAGCTTGTCATCTGGGCCAAAGGCAATGTATTTCCAGCCGTGATGCTCCTCTGTGGGGAACTTGTCATAGACCACCACCGGCTTGGGCGGGTTCTTGAGGTTGGCGGCAATGTTATCATAGCGGGAGATGCGGCTGATCTCGGCTACGTACAGCGCCCCGTTGCGCAACGCCACACCGTTGGGCATTTTCAGGCCGGTGGCAATGGTGATGACCTCATCAGCACGGCCGTCTTTGTTTTTGTCTGGCAGGGCGTACACGTTGCCTTTGTCACGGGAGCCCACATACAATGTACCGTCTGGCCCTAACACCATAGAGCGGGCGTTCTCCACCTTCTGGGCGAAGTAACTGATTTTAAACCCGTCTGGCAGTGAGATTTTGCTCAGGTCAGGGTCTTGGGCAGGCTGTTCTGTGACTTCCTCAGAGGTGGTGTCTTGCGGCGCCTTAGAGGTTACCTCGCCTTCCTGGTCAGCGCCTGGTTTCTCAGAGTTAGAGGAGCAGCCTACCACCCCAAGCATGGCCAGGGCAACAATACTCATTTTCAAAGACTTCATGTTTTTCATAGTTTAGTAGTGGAACGGAACATCAGCAGATCAGAAAAAACCCTTTTCTAGGCACTATCACCAAATCCATATCAGTAGAAGTAAAAACACTGCTTCTGCCGGCAAAAGTAGCCCCTGCTCACACCTTTTAACAGCTTTACCTTTTCTTAGTAACTTACGCCAGACTTGTATATGCTTGCATAAGTAAATCAAGGTTAGAGCTTGTTTACATTTTGATTTTGCAAGCGAAAACGGGGAGCGAAAGGTTCTGGCGAAGCGTTTTTTGAGCAGCATAGCAGCGCTATGGTGCGAGTCAACCGCGAAGTCAGGTTCTTTTGATACCCGTTTGCAGCCCAAAAGGCAAATTTAAACATGCTCTTAATTCCACATGGATCCCTTAATGGGCTACCAACCTTCTTTATCCTTATGGGGAGCATAATCGGCTTATTCATAGAGCCTGTTTCCATTTGGGTTTGCTGGCGAAAAATGGGAGTAAAAGATTCTGGCACAGCCCGGTTCTTATGATGCCGTTTTAAGGCGCAAAAGTCAGGAGGAAAAATGCGCTTACTGGTGTACTCAGTCATCCCCTATGAGTACTTCTGAATTCCCTAAAATGTTTGGTATGTGACAAGATCTGCCAAAGGAGTTCTGAGAATAAGGGCCGCTGCGTAAAAAGCGCAACAAGTTTGTCCTTTCTTTTTGACGGCCCGCGCCCCTCTCCTTCCCATGACTGTTTCTTAGGCATGAGGCGCTTACGCTGGCCACCTGGTGCTGCGGGTTTGCCTTACCTACCGGCGCTGCACTCTATCTCTTCCTGATAAAGTTGGCGACTGCGTGCAGCAAGTTGGTATGGCCCGTCTGCAAGACCACCAATTTATGCCGGTGCAACGCATTTAGAAAATTCTTCAGGCGCCCGTGCGAAATAATCTGGTCATATTTTCCCAGGAACACCGTCACCTCAATCTCACTCTGGTTCAACAGCTTTACCAGGTAAGCGGTGCTGAAGGTAAGTTTCCGGAAGCCTGTCCAGCTGCGGTACACGCGCACGCGCTTTTCAGGGGAATTCATCTGCCAGTTGGCAAACTTGACCAGGCTGGTGTCTACCCATCTTTTGCGCTCCAGCCAATGCAGGGTTTTAAAAAAGCGGGTGGGCCGCAGCACTATGCCTTTAAACACCCCTTGCAGCCAGCCGGGATAGGTGGCAATGTTGTACAGCAGGTGGGTCTTGATACCGTCTGGGGCAATCAGGTACAACTGGTCTATCTGCGGGTGAAACTTCTCCAGTGTGGTGAGGGCAAACTTACCGCCCATGCTGAAAGCCATCACTGAGAATTTGGTTATTCCCTCCTTTTCCAGCAGCGCCTGGATAAACTCCTGCAGCTTTCTCTTACTCAGCGGCTGGTCTGCCTTACTCAAGGTGCTTTGCCCATGAAAGAACAGGTCAATGGCATAGACGGTGTACTGCGGCTGCAGCACCCGCGCCATGGCGTCATAGTAATGCCCCTCCTGCCCGTACCCGTGAAACGCCAGCAGGGCCTTGGGACCGCTGCCCATTATGCGGTAGTGGAGTCTGGAAGACTTAAGTTGAAGGAGAGGCACGCGGCAATTTGTTGGTGAGACTTCTTATACGCAAACAGCTTGGCGTTTTGGGGCTATTTTTCAGAAATCAGCCCCAAAACGCCAAGCTGTCTTCAGGAATTCTACTTGTTCTCTACCGTTACCGTTCTGCCAGACCTGCCTGCCGCATCAAACACCGCCAGTTTCACGGTGCCTTTCTCCGCAATGGGCCCCGCATACGGTTTACTTTTCACGGTAGGCTCCGCCCCGTTGGTGGTGTACCGGATGGTCAGGCCCGGCAGCTGCACGTTGGCCAGCACTTTGCCGTTTTCTACCTTCGCGCCTGCGGTAGGAATGCGGTAGTTGAAGCCGCCGGCATAGTAACTCAGCCTTGGCAGTTCGCGCTTGCCCAGCACGTTGGTGAACTCAGACCAAGCTTGGGTATAAGCCGTCTTGCTCTCTGCTGATCCAGGGTTGGTGGCCCAGCTGGGGTCCGGGGCCCAGGCGCGTTCGGCCAGGCCCATCAGTTTGGGCAGCAGCATGTACTCCAGGCGTTCCGGGGTTTTCACAATTTCGCTCCAGAGCGGGGCCTGCAGCCCTATGATGTTGGCGCGGGCCTCGGGTTTGAGCTGCTCTTTTCCGGCGAACGCCGAGGGCGAGACCGGGTCATTGTTCTCGTTCACCCGCATGCTCTTCATGTAATCAAACGGAATGAAATAGAACGGTTTGTCCACGTCCAGATACCCGCCCCAGTTGTGGCCCAGCTCATCATAATTTTTCTGGTAAGACAGGTCCATGTAATAGTGCGTCACATTGGTCAGCACCACTTTATAGCCAGCATTAGCCATGCGGTAGGCCAGGTCAATGTTTTGGCCCAGGTTATTCCAGACGTCTACGTGCACATTCTCCTTCACAAAATCCGGGTTGGCCACATAGCTCAGTTTACCGTTGGTGCGCACTTTGGTCAGGCCCACTTCTTCCCAACCCGACAGGTAGAGGCTGCGGGCCTTGAGCATGGCATTCACCTTCCCGAAGTAATAGTACCACACATCATCAACGGTCTTCACAGCCGGGTTAGAAGCCATCAACGCCTGCACTGCCGGTGACTTTTCCCACACACCGTTGGGCACTTCATCCCCCCCGAAATGAATGGTTTGGATAGGCGCCCCGGCTTCTTTGTACATGCCCAACAGCTCATCGGTCACTTTTTCCAGGAAGTTGTAGGTAGACGGCAGCGCCACATTCATCACGTTGTCATTGAAATTCTGCACAGACCGGTACACCGACTTATCCTGCGGGTCACGCAGTAGGTATTGCTCGGCCTCAACCTTTTTGCCTTCCTTCATGAGGCGCGCGTACCGCGAATCCATGGCTTTGACGGCGGCGCGGGCGTGGCCGGGCGTCTCAATCTCCGGAATCACCTTAATATGGCGGTCGCGGGCGTATTTCAGAATCTCTATAAAGTCAGCGCGCGTGTAGAAACCGCTTCCGCTGAGCTTGTCTACCTCTGGCCCGGAGCCGTAGGCCGGGTTCATAAAGTCCAGTTCATCTTGCGTATGGCCGCGGCGCGCGCCCACCTGGGTCAGTTCAGGCAAGCCCGGAATCTCCAGGCGCCAGCCCTCGTCATCACTGAAGTGGAAGTGGAACACGTTGATCTTGTAGAGCGCCAGCAAATCCAGCACTTTGAGCACCTGCTCCTTGGTTTGGAAGTTTCGGGCCACATCCATCATGTAGGCGCGGTGCCCGAAACGCGGTGCATCTTTCACCTGCACGCCCGGCACCGGCACAGAGGTTTGTTTCTTGGCCAAGGCCGAAGGCGGCAACAACGTCAGCAAGGACTGCGCCCCGTAGAAAGCGCCCGCCGCCGTGGTAGCCGAAATCACCACTTCCTGCGGCGTCACCGTCAGTTCATAGGCTTCCGGGCCCATGCCCGTTTTCTGCTGTAGTTTAATGGCTTTGCCCGTCCCCGCTGTTTTCACCGCCGGTTTAGTCCCGAACACGTTTCCTAACTGAACCGCCAGCAAATCTGCCTCTTTCTGGAAAGCCTTGTCGGCCACCACGGGCACCGC
Organism: Rufibacter ruber; assembly: GCF_001647275.1. Lineage (GTDB taxonomy): Bacteria > Bacteroidota > Bacteroidia > Cytophagales > Hymenobacteraceae > Nibribacter > Nibribacter ruber_C. The sequence goes on from NZ_LRMM01000020.1 coordinate 64,749, forward strand.
CTGGGTCAGTGTTAACGCCTGGCCGGTTTCTTTGTACTGCGCCGGCGTAGGGAAAATCTTGGTCAGCTTCTCAGCGGGAATGTCTTTGATTTCCTGATTCTTGGTAAAAATACTTTGCGGGGTTTCCCAGTCAATGGCGGTATGGTTAGGCTTGATGATGTTCAGGGAAACGGGATAACCTTTGCTTTTGTCTTTGTCCCACACCAGGTAAAAGCCCTGCGGCGCCCGGAACTGGTTCACCACCTGCCCCGCGCCTACAAACTCAATACGCTGCGACGCCCCTGCGGCTAAGGCTTTGGAATTGGCGGTAGGCATCATCTTCAGGTAATCGCCGTTGATCAACTCGGTCTTCACGGGCGCCGCCTCACCCGCCTTGGGCTTAAACGAAGGCGACCCGTGGAAATACAGGGTCCAGCCCTGGGCAGGCAACGCCTCCTTGCCGGTATTCTGGATGGTCAACGCTGAGAGCGTCTGGTTTTTGCCCTGGTGTTTTTCTTCTACCACCTCCCAGGTCAGTTGCAGGGGCGCGGCAGCAGACTGATTGGGGGTGGTTTTTGCTTTGTCTGATTGGGTAGAGGTAGTCTGTCCGCACCCCTCTGAGGAGAAGGCCAACGTGCAAACCAGAGCGACAATGAAATATCTAAACATGGGGATGTGGTAAGGTACTGATCAGCTTAGGAAGCACTAATAGAACAAAAATGCCCGTCTTCACCAAAAAGAATTCATGCTGCTTTCCTATTCTTGGCTGTGCACCAGAAAATCTGTTCTACAAGAACTACTCCCAACAGAGTCACTTCCATCAATTGATTCAGGCGTTAGCCGGCCCTTTTGCGCCTCCCCCTTCAGATCAGACCAGCCAGGCTATTTATTCCCCAAATTGCGTTTTCGGCCTGTTTTCTGGAAAACAGCGAAAACGCAATTTTATGCTGCGGCCGGAGGCAATCTGGTTCAATGTCATTTTCCGAGAACGCGTAGATTGGCAGGTAAACATCTGTGTCTCTTTCAAAAGGAAAAGGCTGTCCAGTTTTAGGCTCTTCCGCGGTAAGCAGGCCATATCCTGGCATGCGTGTCAACATCCCCCTTCGCTCCCTTCAAAGGGGGAGCATCAGAGTGAGTTCTGAGTTATGAGTCTTGAGTTCTGAGTCCTTTCTTTTCCCCCTAGACAAATCAGCACGAATGAAGTAGCAATGCCTTGTTTCGCCGCCGCGGCGCGGGGGCAGGCAGAGACGGCCCATCAGCTGTAGGCACGCGTCTGGAGGCTCGCGCCAGCGCGTGAGTATCAGGTAGCGTTAGAAGGCACGGAAGTAACTTCCGCGCCATAGAGAAGCCATAGAGGGCAGAAGTAATGTGAGGCTGCCGCCTCATGGAAGCTGAAAGCTTCCGCCACCACAGGTCCAAGTTGGAAACTTGAACCAGAGAAAGTGACAAACCAGCAGCAATAAGTAAACCAACAAACAAGCAGCAATGAACAATCAACACTTCTGCTAGTGGAACCTCTGTTAATTAGCACTTCTGCCCCTGGCTGATGTGCGCAGCACGGGCTCGCCTCAGGCTAGCGGGGCAGCAGCAGCTACCTGCAGAGGCAGACATAACAGCACAAGCAGCTACAGTAAAGGAACCGAAACCAGTCCTGGCGGTGAGCGCTTACCGGAAAAGATGAAACAACACAGTGAGTGAGGCACTGTCAACAGCGGTCCAGCCTAGGGAGCAGCAAACTGCGCATTACTACAGCAACTGCAGCAGCAGGCTGCACTTTCCTGCCACAGCAGCAACAGAGCCAGAAACCCGCAACCAGCGCAAGGCCACAAAGCACAGCCAAGGGAAACAGCAGACCACGCATTGCAGCAGCGGCAAACAATACTACCCACCGCCTCCGCCTGCCTCAGGATAATTTAAAAGATGAGGTAAAAAGGAGAAAACCTGTTTTGGAGCTGTTTTCAGAAAAACAGCCCTAAAACGCACTTACGCTACAGCTTAGACACCCCGCCGGAGACAATAAACTTCATCATCTCGCCACTTGGAATCTCCAGGTAGGTCACGTTTTCACGGGAAACCAGGAAGAGCTCGCCCGAGAAGTTGTAGGAGTGCGGAAAGTAGACCGCCACTTTGTCTGGGAGGTTCACCGCCTCCATAGACATCTGCGTCACGAAGCCCAGTTTATACGTGTCCTGGAACTGCGTCATCTTCACCAGCACCGGCTGGTTGAACTTCTGGTTTTCGCCCACAAAGGCGTCAAACAAATCTTTGAGCGATGAGTAAATCATGCTCACCAGCGGGAGGCGGCTCAGAATGCGCTCAGTGAGCACCAGAAACGGCCTGACAAGAAACGAGGAACCTATGAACCCCACCACCGTGGTCAGCATGATGATCAGAAGCAGCCCCAACCCCGGGTAGTCTAAATAGAACAGCTCATCTAGCCAGTCTACCGTGGCCACAATAATGTAGACGGTGAGGCTGATGGGTGCCATAATCAGAAAACCATTCAGGAAATAGCGTAGAATGCGTTTCATAGACAAGAAGATAGAAAAAAAGCCCCAAGGGGTGGGGCTTTAAAATACTGATTAATTTCTATATAGGTTATTTCTTTTATACTTCAGCGGGCTGACTGGCCTGAATGGCGTCTGCCACTTCCTGCATTAGCCACATGGGGGTAGAGGTGGCACCGCAGATACCCACAGAGGTTACGCCGTCAAACCAACTCCTATCCAGCTCGGCGGCATTCTCCACGAAGTAGCTGTTCGGGTTTACCCGTTGGCAAACAGCGTACAGCGCTTTGCCGTTAGAGCTTTTCTTGCCGCTCACAAACACCACCACGTCATGCAGCTGGGCGAATTTCTCCAGCTGCGGCTCGCGGTTAGAGACTTGGCGGCAGATACTGTCATTGGCGTCCAGTTCTTCTACTTCGGCGCCCGCCGCTTTGGCTGCGGCCACGCGTTGCTCAATGAGCTCCTTCATTTTGTAGAAGCCTTTGGTGCTTTTGGTGGTCTGGCTGAAGAGCGTGATGGGCCGGGTGTAGTCCAGCTGGTCCAGGTCCTGCTCGGTGGTGATGACAATGGCATCATTGCCGGTTTGCCCGGCTAAGCCGATGACCTCGGCGTGGCCTTGCTGCCCGTAAATCACCACCTGGCCGTCAATGGCTTTGGTGGAGTCATAGGCATGCTTCACGCGGTTCTGCAGTTTGAGTACCACGGGGCAAGACGCGTCAATCAGCTCCAGGTTGTTCTTAAGGGCGGTTTGGTAGGTTTCCGGCGGTTCGCCGTGCGCCCTGATTAAGACCTTGCAGTCATGCAGCTCCTGCAGTTGGGCGCGGTCAATGATGCGCAGGCCTTTGTTGTAGAGCCGCTGCACCTCCATGCTGTTGTGCACAATATCGCCCAGGCAGTAAAGTTCTGAGACTTCCTCCAACTCGTCTTCTGCCATCTGAATGGCGAACTCTACCCCAAAACAGTAGCCCGAATTCTGGTCTATGGTTACGTTCATACCTCGTGTCAAGTATCAAGATGTGCGAGCAAGACAGGCAATCAATGGGTTGCCCCTGTCTTTTACTCTAATCCAGAACAAACCGTTTACCCGGCAAGTTCTTTTTGCAGCAACGCTGAATGCACTAAATCCAGTACAAAGTCTACCTGTTCGTCAATGGTCATGTGCGAGGTGTCCAGCAGGTGGGCATCTTCGGCGCGCCTAAGCGGGCTTTCCTCCCGGGTAGAGTCTATGTGGTCGCGTTTCTGCAGGTTCTCCACAATCTCATCAAACGGCACCAGCTGGCCTTTCTCCAGCAGTTCCTCCTGCCGGCGGCGGGCGCGTATGTCTACCTCGGCGGTCATGAAGACTTTCACCTCGGCGTCTGGGAACACGGCGGTGCCAATGTCGCGGCCGTCCATGACCACGCCGCGGCGCTTGCCCATTTTTTTCTGCTCAGAAACCATGGCGTGGCGCACGGGGGCCAGCACGCTCACCTCGCTCACCTTCTCAGAGATATACATCTTCCTGATTTCGTCCTCTACATTGAGGCCGTTCAGGAACACCTCGTTGCGGCCGTTCTTGGAGTTACGCTGAAAGGAAACCTCAATGTTGTTCAAGGCCTCCTGCACCTTTTTGGGGTTGGTGAGGTCAATGAAATGCTCCAGAAAATAGAGGGTCACCGCGCGGTACATGGCACCGGTATCAATGTAGGCGTAGCCCAGTTCCTGTGCCACTTGCTTGGCGGTAGTGCTTTTGCCGCACGAAGAGTACCCGTCAAGGGCTACCACAATCTTCTTCATACCAGTACTTACAGATTAGCAATCTTTGGTGGGGCAGGGAATTCCCTTCCCTGAGCGCATTTTGCGCTGGTAGCTTTTGGTCTTCTTACTCAATGATGTGGATTTACTGGTACATGCCGGAGCCGCAGCCCCCAGCAAGAGGCACCACACCAACCCAAGGGAAAAATACTTTCTCAAAACCATTAACTTTGGCTGCAAAGATACACGTAATCTACCGGAACCGCTACGGGTTTTTACTGACCCGCCTGTTTTCGGCTTATTTTTCACAGGAGCTTGCTTAAATTTAGATTTTGCCAGCGAAAAATGACAGAGTAAGGTTCTGCCGAAACATTTTTTGAGCAGCGTAGCAGTGCTACGGTGAGAGAAAAATGCGAAAGCAGGTTCTTGCTATGCCATTTTGCAGCGCAAAAGATAAATTTAAACATGCTCTCTAACTCATCAGAAACGTACCACCATGGCCCAACCAAGATTCTTCAAAGTGAGCGGCAATATCATAGATGTCCTGAACCGGGAAATCTACCCAGGCACCCTTGAAATAGCAGACGGGCACATCAGCCGCATCATGCGGGGGCCTGTGGCCGAAACACAGTATCTCCTGCCCGGGTTCATTGATGCGCACGTGCACGTAGAAAGTTCTATGCTGGTGCCGTCTGAGTTTGCACGCCTGGCCGTGCCGCACGGTACCGTGGCCACTGTCTCTGACCCGCACGAGATTGGCAACGTGCTGGGGCTGAAAGGTGTGGAGTATATGCTGGAGAACGGGAAAAAGGTGCCGTTCAAATTCTACTTTGGGGCACCGTCTTGCGTGCCGGCCACGCCCTTTGAGACGGCGGGCGCCGAAATCACCCCCGAGGACATTGAGGAGCTTTTCCTTCGGCCGGAGGTCAAGTATCTGGCCGAGATGATGAACTGGCCCGGCGTGCTGAACCAGGACGAGCTGGTGATGCGCAAAATCACGCTGGCCCAGAAGTTTGACAAACAGATAGACGGCCACGCCCCCGGCCTCATGGGGGAACAGGCCCAAGCCTACGCCGCCGCCGGCATGACCACCGACCACGAGTGCTTCACCGCCCCCGAGGCCCGCGACAAACTGGCCGCCGGTATGAAAATCCTGATACGCGAAGGCAGCGCCGCCAAAAATTTTGAGGCCTTGATTGAACTGCTCAGCGAGTTCCCTGACAAAATCATGTTCTGCTCAGATGACAAGCACCCGGACAACCTGGTAGAGAGCCACATCAACGAACTGGTGAAGCGGGCGCTGGCCAAAGGGCATGATTTGTTCCACGTGCTACAGGCCGCCTGTGTGAACCCGGTGCAGCATTATAAGCTGGAAGTGGGCCTCTTGCAGGAGAAAGACCCGGCAGATTTCATTGTAATAGACAACCTGGAACAGTTCAACGTGCTTCAAACCTACATCAACGGCCAACTGGTGGCTGAAGACGGGAAAAGCAAGATTGAATTCACGCCCAGCGAGATTGTCAATAATTTTCATGCGCAGCGGAAAACGGTAGAGCAGTTCCACTTGTCGGCTCCCCAAGGCTTGGCCAAACTGCGGGTCATTGAGCCGTATGACGGGCAGTTGATTACCGGTATGCTGCTGCTAGATGCGAAAGTGGAAAACGGAAACGTGGTGAGTGACGTGGCGCAAGATGTTCTCAAAATGGCCGTGGTGAACCGCTACCAGAACACCGAGCCCGCCATTGCTTTCATTAAGAACTTCGGGTTGCAGCGCGGGGCCATTGCCTCTAGCGTGGGACATGACTCGCACAACATTATTGCCGTGGGCTGTGATGACGAGAGCCTCTGCCGCGCCGTCAACCTCTTAATTGATGCCCAGGGCGGGATTTCGGCCGTGGCCGATGACCGGGAAGAAGTGTTGCCCCTGCCCGTGGCCGGCATCATGTCTGCCGAGGACGGCTATTGGGTGGCCGAACAATACGCCCAACTGGACCAAGCCGCCAAAGACCTGGGCAGCACGCTCACCTCGCCGTTCATGACACTCTCGTTCATGGCCCTGCTGGTGATTCCGGCGCTCAAGCTCTCTGACAAAGGCCTGTTTGACGGGCAGCATTTCCAGTTTATAGAAGTGCTGGTGGGCAATGAGTGAAGGCATGATTGAGTGAGGGAATGAATGGTTTGGGGCTGATTTGGGAAAAAGGAGGCTGGAAACGGTTTCTGGCGTAGTTGTAATTAAGTGTTAGATCGTTGGGGAGTAGCGGTGGCAGCTTCGGCGTTATAGGCTACGCCGCTAATTTCTGTTATTGACCTGTTTTGCCCAAAACAGGTCAATAACAGAAATTAGCGGATTTTCAGCACAAAGGGAAAATGCAGTTTAGGCTACATTAGCAGAAGCTGTTGGCGCAGACACTCGCAGGTCTGGGAGACACTGCGAGGTCTTTTGAGGTGCCGAACTGGTCAACATAGCTGTACTTGAATTTTTTGAATCAAAACTAATTTCTGTTTTGGAGCTGTTTTGCGCAAACAGACTCCAAAACGTAACGGCGGTGTTCCTTCTCCCTCAGGGAGAAGGTTAGGATGAGGGCAAAGACGGTTCACGCACAGACGCTCGCAGGTCCTCCGGACGCTACGAGGTCAGAAATAGATTTTATAAAATTAGCGACCACCCAGATCTCCCTATGCCCACTTCTTTGCGCTGGCGCGAGGCCACAGTCTCGTGCCTTGGAATGAGACTTGTCTCCAGATTCGCGGGGAATGGTGGCAAGATGTCAGGGGAAAGTGTCTTGAACAGGTCACCAGGTCTATCTCTCCTTGTCCCATATAAAGATCTGAAATGCGTTGTTTGCTGCTAGGCAGCAAGGGTAGTCTGGAGACTACCCGCCACTGGTAGGCACGCGTCTGGAGACGCGCGCCAGCGCAACATCAGGGCGCGTTGCCAACCGGCTTTATTCCGCTGGCTGGTAACTTCCTTCCTTCCACCTTAATTCTGTTTTTGCCTGTTTTTCGCAAAACAGGCCAAAAACAGAAACCTTTCCTTTTTCTTCAGGAGCAACTATTATTTCTGTAACTAGTAAGCAAAGAAGGCTGGCGGGACTCTTCACCATGGCCTTCTGGGCCTAACGCTCAACTCGCCGGGTGTTTGGCCATTTCTGCTTTCCTGGTACGCTTAACCCTTTCTAACTTGGTGACAGAACTCCTCATTTTTTTGATTGGCGTGGCCGTGAGCGCGTTTGGCGTGCTCATTGGGTTTGGGGGCGGGGTGTTCATGGTGCCTATTCTCATCATTTTCTTTCAGTTTCCCATTGAACTGGCCATTGGCAGCGCCATGTGTGCGCTGCTCCCGGCCTCAGTGATCTCAACGGCCTTCAACTTTAGGGAGAAAAGCATAGACTACGTGGTGGCGTCTCTGCTGCAACCCACCTCTATGCTGGGCACTGTGATAGGGGCGTTTCTGGTGGCGTACATGCCGGTGCTGCAGATGCAGTTTCTGTTTGCGTTGTTTGTGACGGTCACGGGCGTCTACATGCTGGCCACCTACAAGAAAAAGCAAAAAAAGAAGAAAGGCATGCTATACCGCATCAACCGCATGCCCACCTCTTTTATCAGGAAAAACCACAGCCGGCACACCGCCTACCGCCTGAATGGGAGCCTGCTGGCTTTTCTGGGTTTGTGCACCGGCACGCTGGCGGGCCTATTTGGCGTGGGCGGCGGGTTTCTGCAGACGCCCCTCATGATCAAAGCCTTCAAAATACCTTCGCAGATTGCCATCTCCACCTCACTTTTCATCCTGATCATCACCAGCCTGACGGGCATTTCCTCGCATTATTGGCTGGGGCACATTGACTGGACCCGGAGCCTGCCCCTCATGCTGGCGTTTGCCGTTGGGGCGCTGCTGGGGAAAGGGCTCCTGAAGAAACGAGCCTCTTCCCAGCAGTCATCTGAACGCTTGATTGGGGTTGGGCTTCTGCTGGCGGGCATGAGCGTGGTGGCGCACATTTTCATCAAATATGACTTCTAGCGCGGGCCCCGCGTAATGCACAGGGGGCGTTTTGGGCTGTTTTTCTAAAAACAGCCCCAAAACGCCCCCTGTGCTTCCAGTTCCCAATTGTGTAGCTACTCCGGGAAGTATGTTTCCAGCAGTTCCTGCACTTTCTCTGCCGTCAAGGGCTTGGTCAGGTAAGCCACGCCGCTGGCAGAGGCCCGCTCAGTATCCTGGCTGTGTTCTGAGGTGGTGAGCAGGGCCAGGACCACATCGCGCCTGAAGTCTTCATTCAGACGGTTGAAAAGCTCCAGGAACTCAAACCCGTCCATGACGGGCATGTTGATGTCCAGCAGGATCAGAGACGGCTTGAAATACTCAGGGGCTGAGGCATCATAGTGCCCCTGGCTGATGTTGTATAAGTAATCAAAAGCCTGTTTCCCGTTGCGGAACTCCTTAATTCTATCAGTCAGCTCCATCCTGCTGAGCAGGCGGTTGTTCAGGAAATTGTTGGTATCGTCGTCATCTATGAGCAAAATGCCCTTTAATTTTTTCATGCCTTATTTGAGGTGTCTTTCACATGGGGAACGAAATAAAGAGAGAAGGTGGTTCCTTCGCCCAGCGTGCTCTGCACTTTCACTTTCCCACGGTGGTTATCCATGATCCGTTTTATGATGTATAGCCCCAGCCCGCTTCCTTCAACGTGATCATGAAACCGCCGGAAGAGTGAGAAAAGCTGTGGCCCGTGCCGCTCCAGGTCCATGCCTATGCCGTTGTCCCGCACCGCAAGGACTATGGAACGCTCCTGCAGTTGAGAAGTGAGGGCAACGCGGGTAGGCCTTGACGGCTCCCGGTACTTTAAGGCATTGGTGAGCAGGTGGTACAGCAGGCTGTGCAGGTTCTCTCTGGAAAAATACACCGCCGGTGCCCCGGAAAAATCTGCCGTTATCTCAGCGTTGGCCGTCTGGATCAACGCTTGCAATTGGGTTTTCACCGCAGCCAGCACCTCTGAGAAGGACACCATCTCCAGCCGCCCCTGGTCTACCGGACGTTGAATTCTACTGACTTCGGCCAGGTTGTTCAGCTTGCGGTTGATCTGCGACACAGAATTGTCAAGCCGCATGAAAAGGTCGCCAAGCGCCGGGTTGTTGGGCGGCAGCTCCTCTTTGATCACCTGCACCAGCCCGGCCACGTTCAGCACCGGCCCTTTTAGATCACGGGAGGCGTAGTAGACAAAATCATCCAGGTCAGCGTTGAGGCGCACCAGTTCATAGTTTTTGGAGATCAACTGCTTCTCTGTGCGTTTGCGGGTGTCTATCTCCCGCTCCAGGTCTTTGTTGGCGGCATTCAGCTGCCGGCTGCGCTGCTGCACCCGGCGTTCCAGCTCCTCCTGGGTTTCCCTGAGCGCCGCCTGGGCTTTTTCCCGTTCCTGCACCTGCTCCAGCAGCTCCTGGTTGGCTCTCTGTAACCGGATCTGGCTGGGAATGGCCAGCAGGCCGGGTATGGCCTTGTACAGCAGAAACGCTGTGACCACCGCCGCCACCCCCAGCACCAGCTTCACAATGAGAAGGACCGGCAGCCACTCCCGGGTCCCTACCAGGTTGATCACGTGCACAGATGCCGCCAGCAGCGCCATTACCCCAAACAACAGCAGCACAATGCGCCGTTGCAGGTCATCACGCTTTACAGTAAGGTAGAAGAGCAAGGGCGCCACACACAGATACGCCACCGCCGCCAGCAGTTCACTCACCCAAAACACCCATCCTACCTCAGAGGCAGCGGCATTGGGCGAAATCTGCGCTTGTAACTGAAACAATAGCACCAGATGAGTCATAAGAGGTTCAACTAAAGTAAAACGGTGCCCATTGGGGTAAAGTTGTTTATAAAATTCCTGAAAGACTATTTCAATGGAAAATACCGGCGGGCATGAAGCAAAACGCCAGCCGGATTTGCTTCCGGCTGGCCGTTTTGGCGCTGTTTTCAAAAAAGTAGCCGGAAACAGACGGGCTAGTCCAGGTACCCTTGGGCACGCATCCAGTCATCATTGTAGATTTTGCCCAGGTAGCGGGTGCCGTGGTCTGGCAAAACCACCACCAGCGTGTCTTGCTCAGTGAGGTGCTCTTTGGCATATTCCAGGGCTCCGTACACGGCAGATCCGCAGGACCAGCCTACAAACAGCCCTTCTTCTTTGGCCAGACGGCGGGTCATGAGCGCCCCGTCTTTGTCAGTTACCTTAATAAAGGTGTCTATGAGGCTGAAGTCAACGTTCTTGGGGAGAATGTCTTCGCCAATTCCTTCTGTCGCGTACGGGTAGATTTCGTTTTCGTCAAAGACGCCGGTCTCCTTGTATTTTTTGAACACCGAGCCATACGTGTCAATGCCCACCACCTTGAGGTCTGCGTTTTGCTCTTTCAGGTATTTGGAGATGCCGCAGATAGTACCTCCCGTGCCCACGCCCGCCGCAAAGCAGGTAATTTTACCGTCTGTCTGCTGCCAGATCTCCGGGCCGCTGGTGTCATAATGGGCAGCGGTGTTAGAGAGGTTGTCATACTGGTTGGGGTAGAACGAGTTGGGAATCTCCTGGTTCAGGCGCTTGGCTACTGAATAATAGGAATCTGGGTGCTCTGGGGCCACATTGGTGGGGCATACCACCACTTCAGCACCCACCGCTTTCAAGATGTTGATCTTCTCTGGGCTCTGCTTGTCAGACATGGTGAAGATGCACTTGTACCCCTTGGCAATGGCGGCCAGCGCCAGGCCCATGCCTGTGTTTCCAGAGGTTCCTTCTATAATGGTCCCCCCCGGTTTGATGATGCCCGCTTTCTCAGCGTCTTCTATCATGCGCAGGGCCATGCGGTCTTTTACAGAGTTGCCCGGGTTGAAGTATTCTACCTTGGCGAGCACGGTGGCTTTCACCCCCTCGGTTACCTTGTTCAGCTTAACCAGCGGTGTGTTGCCTATGGCTTCAACTATATTATTGAGATACATCTATGCGTGTTTTAGTCTATTACTCAGAGTCAACCACAAAAGTAACCAAAAAATTCATACCTGCCGGACATGGGGGTACTACCACCGCGGGTCATAGAAACTGGTGGTGTCTTTGAACAGCCGGTTGTACCGCAGCCGGGCCTGCCGGAGGGAGTCCTGCCGGAGAATGGCTCTCTCAGCGGCCTTCTGCCGGTCGCGCTCCTCTTTGAGCTGGGAGAGCCGCCGCCGCTGCTTGCCTTCTTTTGAGAATTGGTCATAGAGGAAACTGAGCGGGCTGGAGAAAATAGCAGGGTCTTCTGGCGGGCTGGGCGGAATGATGATGCGGGGCACCATGGGGTTCATGCGCGGCTTAGGCGCTGGCGGACGGGGCTTCATGTTCCGGAGCACGCGGTCTACCTTCTCCTGGCTCAGCTGTGACACCCGCACCTCCTGCAGTTGCACGCTCTCCTCCTCCAGCAGAATATTGGTTCTGAGTTCAGTTACGCTGCGCAGGGCCGGCACATAGACTTTCTGCTTGTAGCCCAAAGCCTTGAAGACGAGCGTATCTGAGGCCGGCATCTGCACCCTGAACCTACCTTGGTCATCTGTGGCTACGCCCGCGCCGGTGCTCTTCTGGTACACAGAGGCGCCTGCAACAGGGGTTTTATCTTTTGCCTGCAGCACCTGGCCACTTACCCACACGTTGTGCCGGTTGGTTTGCGCTTGCAGGGCAAGCAGGGGTAGGAGGCTGCAGAACAAGAAAACAAGAAAGCTCAGGCGCTTCATCATAGAAAGGAAGGCAATGCTAAAAAGGAAAGGCTTGCCCTTTTGTGGGCAAGCCTTTCAAAGTTAACGAGAGAACGGTTAGTTCTCCATTTTTATTTTAGTGTTTTCGGTTTTGATTTTAGACTCGTTGCCGTCTTTTTTGATTTTGGTGTCTCCAGATTTATATTTCACTTCGTCACCGTCACGTTTCAGTTTGGTATCACCAGACTCATACTTGAACTCATCACCGTCCCGCTTGATTTTGGTGTCACCGGCTTTGATCTTGGCCTCGTCACCGTCTACCTTCATCTTGGCTCCGCTGTCAGTCTTGTACTTCATGTCCATGTCATAGTACTTGGTGCGGTTGGTCTCATAGAGCTTGAACTGCTGGGGCGTTAAAAAGCCTTTCACCTCTACATCTACATTGCTGTTGATAGACTCCAGCTCGTCATAATACTGGCTGGGGTAGTCACTTGAGTAGGAGGCGCTGGACTGCATATTGCTGCCGCCGCTGCTGCTACCGGACATACCGCTGTCAGTGGCCATGTCATCAGACATCATTTGATCGTCCATCATCATACCACCGCTGTCTGAGGCAAGCCCCGCGCTTTGGTTATTGCCACTGAACCGCATCTCCAGCTCGTCCATCTGGCGGGCACGGTTATAGAACAGGGTACGCAGGCGGGCCTGGGCAGCGGTGTCCAGGGACAGGTCCTGTGAGACCCGGGTGGCCATGCGGTTGGCCCGCTCCCGGTACTCAGAGTCATAATCATAGTTGAGCGAAGAAGTCTCTTTGCTTTCGCCAGCGGCGCGGTCTGGCGTCTGGCTGTCGTTTTCATTGGTTTCTCTGGAGGTGCCGGCGTCTTCGCGGCATGCGGTGAAAGACAAGGCCCCTACCGCCATCCACATGAATAATAGCTTTTTCATAACAGTTGTATCAGTTTTCAGGAAACCGGCACAAAGAAGTGCCCTGGTTTCCCCATTGATACGGCAGCGCCCTGGGCAGGTTTTTACCCAATTGCACTATTCAAATAATCCCCAACTATCAAACTTGCCCCTTCTACAGGTTTACAAAAGTAAAAACCGCTGTTTTTGGTCTGTTTTCACAAAAACAAGCCAAAAACAGCGGTTGCACTTCCAACTAAAAAAACCTTACATAATTCCGCGAAGCGGGTCTATGCTCCCGCCCGTTTGAATTCAAAAACCGTGATCTCCGGCAGAAAGCCCACGCGGCCATGGTAGCCCAGAAAACCCAGCCCCACGTTCACATACAGGTGTTGTTTGCCTCTTTTATAGAGTCCCGCCCACTGCTTGTACACGTATTGCACGGGGCTCCATCTAAACCCGGGAATGTTGACCCCAAACTGCATGCCGTGGGTGTGGCCAGAAAGGGTAAGGTCAATATCCTGGTATTTGGTGTTCACCTCACCGTCCCAGTGCGAGGGATCATGCGAGAGCAACACCTTGAACGGAATGTCTTCTGTGCCGGAATGGGCGCGGGCCAGGCTGCCGTAGCGGGGGAAGTGCATGCGCGTGCTCCAGTTTTCTACGCCCAGCAGGGCAATGCGCTGCCCGTTGCGCTCAAAGACGCGGTGCTCGTTCAGGAGCAGGTCCCAGCCGGCGCGGCGCTGGTGCTGTTTAAGCGCTGTAAGGTTCTCCAGCTTCGCCTCCCGGCTGCTCCACTGCACGTAGTCCCCGTAGTCATGGTTCCCCAGAATGGAATAGACACCGCTGGGTGCTTTTATCTTGGCTAAAATGGGCACGTACGGCTCTAGTTCTGTGGCTACGTTGTTTACACTGTCACCGGTAAACACCACCACATCTGCGGCCTGCTGGTTAATGAGCGCCACGGCTTCCTCCAGCGGTTCACCTGAGGAGAAACTGCCCGCGTGCATGTCTGTGATCTGCAGCAGCCTAAACCCGTCAAAGGCCGCCGGCAGGTTGGGGAACTGGAGCGTCACCCGCTTCACCTGGTACGAGTACGCCCCTTTCACCATGCCCCAGATCAAGGTCGCCAGCGGAAGCGCCCCCATGACCAGGGCCAGCTGGTTCAGGAACTTGTGGCGCGACAGGTCAAACTGGGGCTTCTCCGGCCCCCGGAAGGTGTTGGACAAGAATTGGGTAAGCCGCACCAGGTCATCAACAAGCAGGAACAGCACCACCACCAGTTTAGAGATGAAGAGAATGAACAGCACGTTGGCCACCTGCATGCGCATAGGGTTGGGCGCGGTGCCGCGCGAGAGCAGCGCCAGCAACAGGGTGCCCAGGGTAAAGAGGCTCACCGCCCAATAGCCAATGTACATGGCCTTTCTCAGCCCCGGCGCCCACGTGTCTGTAACTGTGCGCACCGCCTGAAAAACATAGATATCTATCAGTAAAACGAGTATTAACGTAATGATCAGTCTGGTCATATTTCTTTAAATCCTGAAGCAAAGCGGCAAATCTATGTTGCAACAACGAAGGATGTACGTGAAATTGTAACGCCGCGGTGAACTATTTCTAACGGGTTAGGCTTGTAGAGTCAATTTTGACCTGATTTCAGAAAAACAGCCCAGAAACGCATGTCTACCGTCTACGTTGCCGCCGCCCCGCTCTCCATCAAATCCTGGGCCGAAGAAGACCGCCCCCGCGAGAAACTCCTGCTCAAAGGCCGCGCCGCCCTCTCAGACGCCGAGCTCATTGGCATTCTCATTGGCTCCGGCACGCCCAGCCTCAGCGCCGTAGACGTAGCCAAACTCATTCTGAACGCCGTAGACAATGACTTGAACGCCCTGGCAAGACTCACCGTCAAGGAACTGCAGAAGCACAAAGGCATAGGTGAAGCCAAGGCCATCTCTATTGTGGCCGCGCTGGAGCTTGGCCGAAGACGCAAGGAAGCCGCGCCCGCGGTGAAAACCCGCATCACCTGCTCCACTGACATTTATGAGTACATACGCCCGCACCTGCTGGACCTGCCGTATGAGGAGTTCTGGATCATTCTTTTGAACCGCGCCAATGTGATTATGAAGAAAATCCAGATCAGCAGCGGCGGCGTGGCCGGCACCGTGGCTGATCCCAAGCTCATTTTCAAGCACGCCCTGGAGAACCTGGCCAGCGCCCTTATCCTGGTGCACAACCACCCCTCGGGCCAACTCAAACCCAGCGCCGCTGACATCTCGCTGACCAAAAAACTGCAGGAAGCCGGAAAAGTTTTAGACCTGCCCATCCTGGACCACTTGATTTTCACCGATAGCAGCTACTACAGCTTCGCCGATGAGGATTTGCTTTAGGAATGGCCGGTAGTTCTTTCATAAAGGAAGGCAGTTGCTGACAAGTGGCTGCCGTTTCTGTTTTAGGCCTGTTTTGGGAAAAGTAGGGCAGAAACGGAAATTGGCGCAGACGCTCGCAGGTCCTCCGGACGCTACGAGGTCTTGGGAGCAGGCGGTATTGCGGGGGTTTAGGTTCCTGTTTTTTGCCTGTTTCCTGAAAAACAGCCTGAAAACGCAAAGACGCCCTTCCTTCTCCCCACGGGAGAAGGGTAGGATGAGGGGGTTGAGAGGGAAAAGGCAGGAGTTCCTGGCATAGACCTCACAGGTTTCCAAAACCTGTGAGGTCATTTGAGCAGGCAGTGTTGCGGGGGCAAACGAATTGAACCTCCCCCTCCGAGGAGGGGAGTTATCTGGGAAACGTAGACCCGCTGGTGTAAACATCCCTCTTCGCCCCCTTACCGTTAAGTTCTACTAAAAGAGGTCGCTCTTCCGGGTTTGCAATCCGGAAGCAGGTACAGAGGGGATTTGAAATCCCCGTTCCCTTCTCTCTTGGCTACTGTAACAGATTGCAAAACTTCAGGATATTATCATTCAGGATGGCAAATCCCGAACAGCGGAAAACTTAACGCCCCTACCCTTCAAAGGGGGAGTATTGGTAGAAGTAATAATAGTAAGAAGGGTTGCTGTTGCAAAACACGTTGTCAACCACTATTCAACAATATTCCCCTCCTCAGAGGGGTACGGGTAGATTCCTGGCATCTGACACCGCAATACCGCCTGCTCCCAAGACCTCGTAGCGTCCGGAGGACCTGCGAGCGTCTGGGCCAACTGCGTTTCCGGCCTACTTTTCCCAAAACAGCCCAAAACCACATTTCCACCTCTTGCAAAAATCAACTGAACAAGCTGTCAATTTCTTTCCGAACTTTGCGGGCTCAACCACCTGCCTCCATGAAAGGATTCAAATACATCATCATCCTGGGCGTATTGCTGATTATTGGCTACTGGGTCTCAGACCTGTTCTACAATGATGAGAGCTACAGCCAAGCCGTCTTGAAGTACCGTGAAAACAAAGACCTTAACTTCCGGAGCGTCACCAATTCACCGCTGCCCGACTCGGTGCGCCGCCGGTTTGACAAGCTCACCTACTACGCCCCCACCCGCGACTATGAAATCACCGCTGATTTTATGGCAGAGGAACACCCTGAACCCGTTGCCATGCCCATGACCACCGGCACGCAGGAACCCTACTACGTGAAAGGCAAAGCCAAATTTGAGCTAAACGGCCAGACGCATACGCTCACCCTGTTCCAGAAAGCCGGTTCCACGTCAGACACGCTTTTCATTCCGTTTACTGACCAGACCAACGGCTTTGACACCTACGGCGGCGGCCGTTACCTGGACGCCATTCCCAACGGCAAAACCATTGTGCTGGACTTCAACAAAGCCTACAACCCGTTCTGCGCCTACAACCCTGAATTTGCCTGCCCCATGCCTCCGGCCGAAAACCGTTTGAAAGTGAAGATCCCCGCGGGCGAAAAAGAATTCGCTCTTAAATAAACTGAGAAGGCCGCCGCCGCTGGCGCGAGTCTCCAGACTCGTGCCGATGGATGAGTGGAGTCTCCAGACTCCATTTTTATTTATGTGGTTCCCGGCGAGTCTCCAGACTCGCACCACTACAAGTCACGAGACTGAAGTCTCGCGCCAGTTGATTTTGCGTGCTGTTTGGCCAAACATGGCCGAAAACGCAAATACT
>NZ_LRMM01000021.1 GCF_001647275.1 Rufibacter ruber
CCAGCTGGCCCAGAAGTCCACGTACAGCACCTTGCCCCGCTTCTTGGCCATCAGCTCCTCCAGGGGGAGCGTGGCGTCCTTCTGCCCCAGCAGCTGGTTACCCTCAAAGTTCTTGTTGATGGACTCCCGGTAGGCCAGCTCCTCCTTTAGGTGACTTGTGAAATCGGTATCTGGGTAGCGGGCGGCGTAGCCTAAAAGCTGCTCTTTGTGGTTGTTAAGCTTCTGGTTGAGGGAATTATTCAAGAGTAAGTACTGCACCGGCTCCACCAATGAGCTGTCGAAGAAGGTTTTCACCAATGCTAAGTTCTGATTGAGATTTTTCTCTTTAGAGGCGTTCTCGTTCTCCCGCTTTATTGCCGCGGCAGCAACATACCCTAAATTCACCGCCGAGGAGGCTATAATTCTAAAATCCGGAAAGTAGTAGGAAAAGCGTTTTTGGCTCTGCAGGTATTTGGAAAGGTGAGCGTAATATTCTTTCAATTCTTCTTCTGTCCCTCCTCGGTTTATTATAGCAAAATACTTCTCAAAGTTTCCTTTATGGGAAAGGAACTGCTTAGACAGCTGAACTATTTCTGGCCTTAGCAAAGGATTTGAAGAATATTGCTCCAGTAAAGCCACTTGCTTGTCTCGTCTTTCAGTTAAAACCGAATCTGATCTGGCGAAACTTGCTTCTTTAAAATCTTTCAACGTTAAGCCTAGTGATGTAAGGCTGAAATCTATGCCATCAGAAAGAACCATTTTGTTGAAGAGGTTCAGTTCAGCATTCCGGACGGGATCATTCGTTTCCATCACTAATCTCTTAGCACTGTCTAATTTTACTTCTATCCTGTCATTGGGGAGTATGATAAACGGAGCACCCCCTTTGTAAGAATTATAAACTATTAAAAAATTCCTGAACAAAACTGTAATGCTGTCATGTCCCTTTGAAGGTATTACATCTATGAAGGTATTCAGGTAGTCCTGGTATGCGAGTCTAATGTCACTATCCTTGCCTTCCTTGAATATAAGAGTAGCAGAAGAATTAGGGGCATAACCGCTGGTTGTATCAAGCACTACAGGCAACGGGGATTGGCTTGCTTTAATCTGCCCCTGCGCATTACCGCAGCAGAAAAGACTCCAAAGAAACAGAAGCAGCGAAAGGGAAACTGAGGCAGTTTTCATCAGGTTGCTCCTATATGGGTAAAAGCACCTTCTGTTTCTGGAGTTAAAGGCTACAGTTGTAATATCTAAACCCAGCAGCTTATTCTCGGTTACCCTATTCATTCCAGAATTACCAACAGCCATAACGTCAGGAGAGAGTTTATTGTATTTGAGCAAGTAAACAATAGGCGGGAGCGCATGCAGCGGGCTAAAGTTGAAGAAAAGGAGCAGCAGATTTTTCATAAAATTCTCTATAAATTCCCTTACTATTTGTTGCCCCCGCAGATTGTGATCTCCACTGACTTAAGAAGTGGTTCATCTAATTCTTGGCACAGGCTTTACACAGAAGCCTGGAGGGGTATTATATATAATCTTGGGGTAGGCAGTGGCCTAAATAATGTATTTACTATAGGTAATGAGAGCAGAGACAACTGTTTTATTTAATTTTCACCATTGCGGCAATACCTGATAATGTAGGTCAGATGCTTTTTAGATTCGTTAAGTATCCTCTAGATATTTATAGAACAACAAGAACAGCTGAGCTTTTTAAGCCTTTTTGCGCCATAGCACATCTATTCTTACTCTGGTAATCTGAATTTAAATTTTTTATAGATATTCTCTTGGTTCTTTGGCCAAGCTATTACTTCCCTAAGATATTGACTTTATTAACTTATTGAAAGAAAATAATCTTATTTCTAACTTATACTGGAATAATCTTCGCAAATGTAACTGTAGATAAAAGACACTACTACTCTCCTCTCTTCAAGTCTATTACCATTAACAAACTATTACCTTAATAAAAGCTGTTTAAAGTTTTTATTAAGAGCTTGTTTACATTTTGATTTAGCAAGTGAATACGGGGAGCGAAAGGTTCTGGCGAAGCGTTTTTTGAGCAGCATACGCCCCGCTATGGTGCGGAAAAAAAGCAAAGCCAGGTTCTTTTGATACCCGTTTGCAGCACAAAAGACAAATTTAAACATGCTCTAAGACTATGGCGCAAGCATGCGCTTGTACCTTTAGGATTAGTAAGTTTCTGTTTTAGGGCTGGTTTTGCGAAAGAAGCCCCAAAACGAAGCCACAAGCACACCTTGCGCCATGACGGAGTCAGCCACAATCATAACCATAGAAAAAGGAAAAAACGCGAAACAGGCCCCTAAAATAATTCCCGCTAAACCAAGCTGATAATTCTAATGAAAACTGGCACCACAGGGCGCTTCTAAATTTCAACCTTGCCCTGTTGCCTCTTTTCCGCAACTGAACAAAAGCTAGAATATGCCCAACTCCCTCCTTCCCCTAACACTCCTTCTACCAAACCCCAACCCAAATCACCCCCAACTGCGTAAACAGCGGCAAACGCGCCTGCATCTTCTGCGTTGGCTCACCAAGCGGCTGTTTTTGGCCTACTTTTCCAAAAACAGACCTAAAACAGAAGAAGAGGCTAATCAGCATCTTACTATATGAAACAACTCTTACCCCGCTGGGTAACCTTACTTTTGATAGGAGCTTGTTCGCTCGCAGCAACAGCAGAAAGCTGGGCACAGCTACCTTCTCTGCCAGCCGGCTCCCCTTCCCACACAGTACTTTTGGCAGGCCGCTGGTCGCCGGGGCAATCTGCCGCCGCCCCCTTGCCGCTGCTGCAGGCGCAGCTAAAGCAGGCCGGCGAGAAAAGCTCCCTGGTGTTTATAGGCAACCCGTTTCAACCCGCTACCCTGCCCGGCATTGCCGCGTCTGACCGCAAAACCCAGGAGGCGCAGCTCCAGCAGCAGTTGGCGTACCTGCAGGGGTACAAAGGCCAGATCATTCTCATGCCCGGCGAGCATGACGCCAAAGGCCGGGTGGTACAGGAAGTCAGAAACCAGGAACGGTTTATTGCCCAGTACCTGCAGAATGAGAAGCTTATCTTGCCAGAGAACCACTGCCCCGGCCCCGCTGAGGTAGCCGTCAATGAGGATGTGCACCTCATTCTCATGGACACGCAGTGGCTCATTCCTAACCGCCGCATAGATGAAGAAGAAGAGCAGCGGGGCTGCCCCACTACCGGCGGCACGGCCACCCTGGCCGCCCTGGATGACATTTTGCGCAGCAACGAAGACAAGAACCTGTTAATGGTCATGAGCGTCTCCCCAAAGATGAAAGGGTATGAGCACCGCCTCATGCACCGGCAGCTGGCGCACATGTATACCCAGCACCCCGGCCTGGTGCATGCAGAAGGCAACTCCCCCGCCCTGCAACACCTCACTAGAGACAGCATCCACTTCATTGGGGCCGGCTTGGGGGCCTCCAATGTAAAACCCATCAAAGACGCCATTACCGCGTTTTCCCAGAACTTGCCCGGCTTCGCCAAGGTGCTGTATTACGCCAACGGCGAGGCGTGGCTGGAGATCTGGAGCGCACCAGATGTGAACAGCACTACCGGCCAGGTGGTACACCGCGCATTGCTTTCGCGCAAGCCTACCCTCAGGCAGGTAGAAGAGAACATCAAGCGCATGAACCTGAGCTTCGCCGGCAAAAAGGCGGCGCTTCCCGCCAGCCAGGTGTATGAGGCCAGCGGTTTTCACCAGTGGCTCATGGGCCAAAACTACCGCCCAGAGTGGAAACAGCCGGTCTCCCTGCCCGTCTTTGACATTGGCACCATGCACGGCGGCCTCAAGGTGGTGCAGCGGGGAGGTGGCTTCCAGACAGTGTCTCTGCGGCTGGAAGACAGCACCGGCCGCCAGTACGTGCTGCGCTCTGTTGAGAAATACCCAGACGCGGCCCTGCCCCGCATTCTGCGCGAAACCATTGCCGCCGACGTGGTGAAAGACCAGATCTCAGCGTCTCACCCGTACGGCGCACTGGTGGCCGCTCCGCTGGCCAACGCGGTGGGTGTGTACCATACCAACCCCCAATACTTCATCATTCCAGATGACCCGCGCTTTGGGCGTTACCTCAAGGGCTTCGCCAATACCATAGGGTTGTTTGAGGAACGGCCAGATGAAGACATGTCTGACATGGCCAGCATGGGGAACTCTAAGAATGTGGTGGGCACAGACAAAGTACTGGAAAACACCCGTGAAGACCAGAATGACGAAGTAGATCAGTTAAGTGTGCTGCGCGCGCGCCTGCTGGACTTCTTCATTGCCGACTGGGACCGCCATGATGACCAGTGGCGCTGGGCCGAATTCAAAAAAGAAGGCAAGGGCAAGATCTACAAACCCGTTCCGCGGGACCGCGACCAGGCATTCTTCGTAAACCAGGGCGTCATTCCTAACATTGCCAGCCGGCGGTGGTTGCTGCCCAAAGTGCAGGGGTTTGATGAGAGCCTGCGTGATATCAAAGGCTTTAACTTCAACAACCGCTATTTTGACCGCTATTTCCTCACGGAGCCTGACCGCGCCCAATGGCTGGCTATGGCAGACTCGGTACGCAGTAGCCTCACAGATGAAGCCATAGAGCAGGCCGTGCGCCAGCTTCCGCCAGAGATATACCAGAAGTCTGGCAAGCAACTGGAGGAGACCCTGAAAGCCCGCCGTGCGTACCTTAAGCGGGATGCCGAAGACTACTATGAGTTCCTGGCCCAGAAAGTAGACGTGGTGGGCACAGATGAGAAAGATTATTTTGAAGTTGAGCGGCAAGCCGATGGCGCCACCCTGGTTTCCATCTACAAACAACAACCGTTCACGCCAGAGAACCAGATCTACCAGCGCCGTTTCATTTCACCAGACACCAGGGAGATACGGCTGTACGGGCTGGGCGGTGATGACGTCATGCACGTAACCGGCAAAGCCGAAGACGGTATCAGGCTCCGGCTCATTGGCGGCGAGGGTCAAGATGAAATAACTGACTCTTCTTTTGTTGACGGCCTGCGCCGGCTGACCTACGTGTATGATCAACGCAACGGGGCCAAGCTGCAACTGGGCCCAGAGGCCAGAGACTACACCCGCCTTCGGCCCACGGCCAAGTATGACCGCCAGAGCTTCCGGTACAATTATCTTGGCCCCCTGGGCTCGTTTGAGTTCAACCGTGATGACGGCTTTCTGCTGGGGGCAGGTGCTTTGCTCAAAACCCAGTCGTTCCAGAAGGAGCCGTACGGCATGATGCACCGGCTGGTGGGCAGCTACGCTTTTGCCACCAACTCGTTCCTGATTGACTACGCCGCCCACTTTACCCGCGTACGGCTGGGGCTGGACGTGAAGGTGAACGTAAACTGGAAGAGCCCCGGCTTCTCAGACAATTTCTTCGGGCTGAGCAATGAGAGCTTGTACAACCCAGACATTGACATTGACTACTACCGCTACCGCTCCACCCAATTCTACGCCAACCTGCTGGTAGGCCGAAAACTGGGCGAGTATGAGACGCTGTTTGTGGGGCCGGCCTTCCAGACGGTGAACGTAGAGCGCACGCCGGGCCGCTTCCTGCCAACCCAGCTGGAAACGTCAGACCGGTTGGCTGGCTACTATCAAGAGAAGGCCTATGCGGGGGTACGGCTGGAATATGTGCTGGACTCCAGAAACTCTGTGGCCCTGCCTGACCGCGGCATGTTCTGGAGCGTAGCCGGTGAGGCCATGAGGGGAACCAGCCAGACCGCCAGAGATGTGGCACGCGTGCACTCGCAACTGTCACTCTACAAGACGGTACGCATTCCGTTCAAGCTCACGCTGGCCACCCGCTTTGGCGGCGGCCACACCTTTGGCGACAACTTTGAGTTCTTCCAGGCCCAAACCCTGGACGGACTGGCCAATCTGCGGGGCTTCAGAAGAACCCGTTTCAGTGGCCAGAGCAGCTTTTACAACAACACAGAGGCGCGTCTGCGGCTGTTCAGCTTTACCACCTATCTGTTTCCCGCCTCTATTGGCATCTTCGGGTTCCATGATGTGGGCCGGGTGTGGGTAGACGGGGAGAACTCGAACAAGTGGCACAGGGGCTACGGCGGGGGCGTCTGGCTGTCGCCGCTGAACCAGGTGGTGATCTCTGTGGGCTACACCGCGTCTGATGAAGACCAAATGCCGTTGATCAAAGCAGGTTTCTTCTTCTAACGGTTACCCTTAAAAACAGGAGTGGCTGGTGCAATGCACCAGCCACTCCTGTTTTGGGGCTGTTTTTCTGAAAACAGGCCCAAAACGGCATCCTCCTTTTTCATAGGTGATGGCCCCTAAAAGAAAGCAAAGGAGAAGGCAGACATTTCTTTAGGGGAAAGCAGCCCACACGCGGCAAAACATTCCCTGGCATCTGCCAGCTCCTGAGGCATTCTGCCTTTCTGACTGACCATAGAAGGCGGCCCCTGCAAAGATGGCCATTAAAAACAGAAGGGCTAGCCGCACGGCTAGCCCTTCTGTTTTTGACCTGTTTTTCTGAAAACAGCCTGAAAACGCTAATTCAGAAAAATAGAGAACAGTTCAAACCGGTTGGAGGAGAAGCTCCAGTGAGACGGCGACGGGTGAATCTCCTCGCCTTCCTCATCAATGATGGTCACCGCCATTCCCTCTTCCTGGTTCAGGGGCTCTGTGAAATGCTTTACGGTGTACACATGACCTTCCTCAATCCATTCTTCTGGCTCAAAACCGGGCAGGGAAGCATCAATACATTTGGCATAGACTGCCATATAGCTGGGTGGATAGATCAAATTTACCATATCTTCTTAACTGTAATCTGGTGAGAAAAATTCCGGTGGCCGTACATACTCCTGTTCTTCCTTTTACACAAAAACCTCGCCAAGATTCATGGCAGCCCACCCCCTTGATTTCATGACTAGTATAAGCATTGTATTTGAGCTTTGCAACCCCTGGCCAGAATTTAACCTGCCCCAACAGCACCCTCTTGCTTTTTTACTCGTACACCAAAGAGCCAGAATGACTGGCTTATTCAATGTTGTTACACCTAAATAAATACCAGATCATGGAAAAGGATAAGCAAGACCTAGACAATAAATATGATGAGAAAGACAAGTTGCCTAACGGAAAGTATTCTGCGGGTGACCTGAAGCAAACCTCAGAAGAGCCCGGCGCCAACGCCAAAGACCAGGCCAGTTTCCAGCAGGGCGGTCAGCAGCCCGGCAACAGCCAGGGAGGCCAGGGAGGCAAAACCACAGACGGTGACAAAAACTCACGCCATGATGACGGTGATGAGATGAGTGTGTTTGGCCGCATGGATAGCTAATCTGTGACCAGCCTATGCAAGACCAACTGTCATCTGTTCTAAAACAAAAGCAGGAATCCTGTTTTATGGTAGCGCCCGGCGTCATGGGCATGGAGATTGTCTTTGTGAACCTGTTCTTTGTGGAGAACCCAGACAACTCATGGGTGTTGATTGACGCCGGACTCTACGGCTCTGCCGATAAAATCAGAAGGGCCGCCGAAGAAAAGTTTGGGAAGAACAATCCGCCCAAGGCCATATTGCTCACGCACGGGCATTTTGACCACGTGGGCGCCCTCCAGACCTTGGCCGACTACTGGCAAGTGCCGGTGTTTGCCCACCGTCTGGAGTTCCCGTACCTGACAGGCATCTCCAACTATCCGCCGCCAGACTCCAGTGTGGGTGGCGGCGGCATGGCCTACCTTTCCTTCATGTACCCCAAAAAGCCCATCACGTTCAGAGGAAGACTGGAATTGTTGCCCTCAGACGGCTCAGTCCCTTTTCTACCTGAATGGCGGTGGCTGGAAACGCCCGGCCATGCCCCGGGGCACGTATCTTTCTTCAGGGAGCATGACCGCGTGCTGATTGCCGGAGACGCCTTCGTGACCCGTAAGCCAGAGTCAGCGCTGGCGGTGCTGACCCAAAAGCAGGAAGTCTGCGGCCCGCCCGCTTACTTCACCCCAGACTGGATAGCCGCGCGGCATTCAGTCCAGAAATTGGCTAATCTGCAGCCAGAGGTGGCCGCTTCAGGGCACGGGCTGCCCATGCGCGGCGAGGCTCTGCACAAGGGCTTAAACGAACTGGCGCGGTTGTTTGACCAGCTGGCGGTTCCGCACCAGGGGCGCTATGTAAAGCAGCCGGCCATTACTGACAAGACGGGCGTTGTACAACTGCCGCCCAACGTGAGCAACACCGTTCCCAAGGTATTGGCGACAGCGGGCCTGGTGGCATTAGCCGGCTTGGCCACGTACGCCTTCACCAAGAAACGGAAATCCCCTACCCATTCACGCATTAAAAAAACGTGGCCCGGCTACGCCAGCAGGCCTGGTTATGCGCATTCGCCGCAGGCAGAGGAGACAAACTCTTCTGTAAGGGCGCATGACCCCAACAGCACTACCAACAATTACCCGTGAGCGGGTTCTCTTATAAAAGCGAAGCAGGCCATGATGGCCTGCCTTCCGCTTTTAAGGGCTTTCTGTTTTGGGCCTGTTTTTGGGAAAACAGCCCCAAAACAGAAAATTATCAGAAGCCTATGGCTTTCCGCTTTAAGGCGGCAAACTCCTCTTGGGTGATGGTGCCTTCATTGAGCATCTGGCGCAAACGCTCAATGGCGGCAATGTCTTCCTGCACCGGGTTTGCCCCTAAACCGCCGCTTTGCATCCGGTTCTGGTAGAAACGGTCCTCGTTGAAATGGTCCTGCCCGTAGAACTCGTCTGTGGGCTCAGCCGAAGACGGTGCCGTATAGGTTTCCTGCGGCTGGGTAATGGCGTGCATAACCCGGTACTCATAGTCAGAATCTACCACGCCGCCTCTGTAAAACGGGAACTGCCCCAACGCACTCTCTGTGAGGCTGGGCGCAAACACCTGGTCACTGTCAGCGTCCAGGTGGGCGGCGCCAATGGGCAGAATAATGTGCCGCAGGTCAGTGTCTGGCAGCAGCAGGTGCTTGTCAACGTCAATGTCCAGGTAGCGCACTTTCATGAGGTCGCGGTCTACAATGAGGTCATCTACCACGCCAATACGTTTGCCGTTTGCGCCAATCACTTCCCAGCCGCGCACGTCCAGGTTCTGTTTGGCTACTTTGAAGTCTGTTAAATCATGCAAGGGAGCCAGCCGTGCCGCTCCGGTGTTTCTATGCGTTGCCATGTATGGTGCGTTTAGTGAAGAAAAGGGTTATAAGGTGAGGAAAGTAGGCACCAGCGGCAAGATCATACCGCTGGTGGGGGTGCCGGTCATTTCAGCGTCACCGCCCTGCGCGTTCTGAAACACATACACGTACAGCAGC
Organism: Rufibacter ruber; assembly: GCF_001647275.1. Lineage (GTDB taxonomy): Bacteria > Bacteroidota > Bacteroidia > Cytophagales > Hymenobacteraceae > Nibribacter > Nibribacter ruber_C. Next base: position 9,257 of record NZ_LRMM01000021.1, read on the forward strand.
CAGCCTATCAGGATGAGGGCCAGCACCACTATAATCCACACCCACCCCGAGCGTTTTTTGGGTTCAACATTAATTTCAGCCATAGTTTTATTTTGGTTAGGTCAAGGCCAAGGGCCAATGTTGTTAGTACGCAGCTACAAATGAGAGGTTTATACAGAAGAAGGCCGGCACCGGGAAATAAGGAGGTCTCTGTTTTGGAGCTACTTTCTGAAAAACAGCCCGAAAACAGAAACCGCTGACAGGCTCTTCTGCGCAGACAAGACGCCTGCGGGGCCACTAGACGCTACAGGGCCTGGCGGTGGTTCTGAGTCCTGAGTCACGATGAGATTGGGGCTTAGTTTGGGAAAGCAACTTAGAATCGTGTAAACCTCCCCTTATCCCTCCCGGGAGGGGAGTTAGCTGGCCTGCGCGGGGCAAGTGGCGGGTGACCGTGCATCTGCAATGCATGTCCTCGGCTGTCCGGGATTTGCCATTCTGGACCTACTACCTCCGGATTTGCAATCCGCGGCCCCTGCAGATTAAACGTGCCGCCGCGGGGATTGCAAATCCCCGTGTACCAGCTTCCGGATTGCAAATCCGGAAGAGCTCGAGAGCACTGTGATTGGCAGAACGCAACGATATGCGGCAAGAAAGATTATTCAGCAATGCGTGCCCTCCTGTGTCAACATCCCCCTTCGCCCCCTTCAAAGGGGGAGTAACGAAGTGAGTCCTGAGTCCTGAGTCCTAAGTCCTTTCTTTTCATCTTAGGCAATTCAACACGAATGAAGCAGCAATGCCTGGTTTCGCAGCCGTGCCGCGAGGGCAGCCAGAGACCGCCCGTCATCAGTAGGCACGCGTCCGGAGACTCGCGCCAGCGCGGGATATCAGGTAGCGTTAGAAGGCACGGAAGTAACTTCCGCGCCATAGAGGGCAGAAGAAGCAAAAGTCATGTGAGGCTGCCGCCTCATGGAAGCTGAAAGCTTCCGCCACCACAGGTCCAGGTTGGAAACTTGAACCAGAGAAATCGGCAGGCAAGCAGCAATAAGTAAACAAACAACAATAAACAATCAACACTTCTGCTAATGGCACCTCTGTTAATCAACCCTTCTGCTCTGACTGATGTGCGCAGCACGGGCTCATCTCAGGCTAGCGGGACAGCTGTGGTTACCTACTGGAACAGATGTAACCAGAGGAGCTGATCAGGAAAGGAACCCAAACCAGTCCTGGGGGTGAGCGCCTCTGTTAATACGGTGCCGAAGGCAACGCCAAAGGCGTAGTTTTAACAGCAGTGCTCACCCCCAGGACGGGGCCCCGCGGCCGTGAGCGCTTACCGGAGGCAATGAAACAGCAATGGGATTTCGCACCGGAGCAAACCGCACTTCCAGGGGAATAGCTAACTACGGCAGCAGCCCAGCAGCAGCAACTAACTGGCAGTCACCAAATACAGCATCAAGCGCCGCAGCCAAGGGAACAGCAGACTACGCATTCCTGCCGCAGCCAAGGGAAACAGCAGACTACACATTGCCACTGCAACCACAGGGTCTTTGAAAAAAGTTTATCACTTAGGCACTACTACATCAAACCGCCACCGCCAGGGGAAACAGCGAACTATGCATTACCCCTTCAGCAGCAATGAATCCCTTCCAGGCTATTTCTCTAAACCCGGTATCTGGGGAAACTGGATAAACTCCCCTTCTGGGGAAAACAACATACTCATAGGTTCCTGCGGGTCCCGGAGAATGTCTTGGGCGGTGATACCCCAGCGCGCCCAGTACATGGCCAACATTTTGGCATAGGCGCTGCTGTCCCAGGGGTTGAAGATCACATTGGTGATGTCATCAATGAGGGAGTCCATGACCACGTGGTCATCTGTAGGTTTTACGGGGCGCAGCAGGTAATCTGGAATCACGTTGAACAGATAGCCGGAGTAAAACACGCGGGCGCTGAACTCGGCGGCCTGAATGGGCTGGAGCACCCGGGGCTCAATTTCAGCCCAGACGCGGTGCATAGACTGCTGAATGATGCCGTTGTCCAGCAGGCAGCAGATGATCAGGGCGTTGTCCAGGCGCAGGCTGAACATCATGGTAGAGAGTTCATCACGGTACTCAAAGCGGGAGGGCTCTGCGCTGGCGTCTACCTCCACAATAAACAGCGAACAGGGAATAAAGTCGGCAAACTGCATGGGCACCCGCAGCGACTGCAGCACGCGGTAGAACGCCTGAAACTTCATCAGCATTTTGGGTTGCTCGCTCACCGCGTATTCTGGCTTGATGAGCGGGTCCTGCTCTTTGATGAGCTCAGTGATGAGCGTACCGTAGAACATCTTGCCCAGCCACTGGAACAGCAGTTGCTCATCCAGCTCCCGGAGAGCAGCCACGCCCCCTTTCACCGCCTGCCGCATCTTCTCTTCCAGCGGTGCCAGATGGTGGGCCTGGCAGTGAGGGCAGCAGGGAATCTTGAGGTCCTGGTGCGCTACCACGCTCTGGTCCAGCAGCCTGAGCGGCAGCTCCCCAAACCCGTACTCCTCCATGAGCCACGCCGGAAAGACAGGGGTCTGGTGGTCTAAAGAGATGCCGGTGCCGCACAGAAAACAGATACGGTTGCCAAAGCGCATGCCCTCAAAGGGATCAAACAGGGTAAGGTTTTGCTGCTGCATAAAAAAAGGAAGCATGTTGCGAGCCGCAAAGATACAACGCAAATACGGGCACGCATACCAGGTGGCTCTTACCTCCGTTATACCACAAATATTAATTCGGCATAATACTTGCAATTGCCACGCTGTACTAACGTTTAAAACTATGAGAACCCTACTTTCCCTTGCCTTAGCCGCCTTTCTTTCCTTCTTCTCTTTCACCGGCCATGCCCAGTCCGGCCAGTTGCCCCCTCTGGTGAGTGTCTCTGGCGTGGGTGAGGTGAAGGTGCAGCCAGACCAGGTCCAGTTTGTGGCTGGCGTAGAAGTACGCGAGCAAACCTTAGAAGACGCCCGCCGCAATGCAGACCAGCGCACCACCGCCATCATCAGCGCCCTCAAAAAGAGCGGCGTTGAGGAAAAGCACATCCAGACCGCCTACCTCTCCATACAGCCCATGTACACCGGCGAGTATGGACAGACCAAACCGCAGTTCTACCTGGCCACCCGCTCCATCTCAGTGACGCTGAACAAACTGAACAAGTATGATGAAGTGATGTCTGCGCTTTACAAAGCCGGGGCCAACCAGGTACACGGCATCAGCTACCAGAGCAGCAACCTGAAGAAACACCAGGAGGAGGCCCGCCGGAAAGCAGTGCAGGAGGCCAAGCAGAAAGCCACCATGCTGGCTTCTGAGTTAGGGGCCAAAGTAGGCCGCGTGTACCAAATCAACGAAGGCGGCGCCAGCGCCCCAGGCCCCATCCTGTATGGCAAGATGGCCCTGCAGGAAAGAGCCATGGATGCCGGTGGCAGCACCATTGCCGCAGGCGAGATGACCATCACCTCACAGGTAGAGGTAAGCTTTGTGCTGGAGTAAGCTTCTGCGCCAGCGCAAACTCTGGCGTTCACGAAGGGCCCTGTGGTTGCGTTTTCAGGCTGTTTTTCAGAAATTAGGCCAAAAACGCAGCCACAGGGTTTCTTTATACCCTTTGCAGCACACCAGCCCATGCGCTACAGAGAAGCCCTCTTATCAGATATTCCGGGAATACAGCGGGTACGGCACGCGGTGAAGGAGAACATCTTGTCTGACCCCGCCCTGGTCACTGATCATGACTGCGCAGAGTATCTTACAAAACGCGGCAAAGGCTGGGTGTGCCTGGTAAACGGGACAGTGGTGGGCTTTTCTATTGCAGACCTGCAAGGGCACAACATCTGGGCTCTGTTTGTAGACCCTGACTTTGAGAAGAAGGGCGTAGGCCGAAAACTGCACGCCCTCATGCTGGACTGGTACTTTTCCCAAACCCGGCAAACGGTGTGGCTCAGCACTGACCCGGCCTCCAGAGCGCGCGGGTTCTACCTGGCAGCCGGCTGGAAGGAAGCGGGCCGGTATGGCAAGGGTGAAGTCAAACTTGAAATGGAATACTCTACCTGGCAGCAGAAGCAGGCCCCAGGCAGGGAAACACCTGTTTCTGGCCTCTTTTCTCGAAAACAGCCCTAAAACGGCAACGCAGAGCCGCGGTTACACGTCAAGCAAATGTCCTCTTTTTTGGATACCTTTGAAACGTATGAAGGAACCTGCATTTGTCCTGGAAGGCAAACCCGTACATGTGGTACAGACCGCCGACGCGCTGCAAGCCGCCGCCGCCCACTTAGGCCAACAGCCTGAACTTGCCTTAGACCTTGAATTTGATCAACATCACTATACCTACGGCTTCACCCTCTGCCTGATCCAGATCTCAGACGGGAAGACTACCTTTTTGATTGACCCGTTTCCGCTGGAAGACCTGCAGCCCCTGTGGAACGTGCTGGAGAACCCGGCCATCACTAAGATTTTTCACCACGCCAATAATGACCTCATGCTGCTGAGCATGCTGGGCTGCCAGGTCAGGAATCTGGTAGACACGGCCGTGGCCGCCAAAATCCTGAATTACTCCAAAGCCGCCCTGGGCACCCTGCTGGAAGAGGAACTGGGCCTCAAGCTGGACAAGTCCCAGCAGATGAGCAACTGGAACCAGCGGCCGCTTTCCAGAAAGCAGCTGGAATATGCCGCCCTGGACGTGCTGTACCTGCATGAGCTGAAAACCGCCATGGTAGGCAAGATCAAAGAACTGGACCGCATGGCGTGGCTGGAGGAAGAGGACAAACTTCTGGAGAGCATCATCTATACAGAGCAGGAAGACCCGCACCTGAAAATTAAGTTTCCGCAGCGGCTCACCCTGTTCCAGCAGTTTATTCTTAAACCCATTTATGCCTTCAGGGACGAGGTGGCGCAGAAATGGAATCTGCCCGCCGGCCAGGTCATTAACACCAACGCGCTCCTGCAGCTGCTCAACAACCCTGAGCAGAGTATCAATGAGTGGCTGTACCATACCAAGGGCGTGCACGGCCGCCTGCAGCAAGACCGGTATGAGGGCCCGTTGCAACGTATTGTCAACGGCGCTGTGCAGGAAGCCAACAAACGCAAAATTCCGCACAGGCTGCCCCCTAACCCGTTCCCGCCTCGCCTGAAGACCCCAGAGACCGAGGCCCGTAAAGAACTTCTGTGTACGGTTCAGAAAACATTGATAGAGCGGTACGGCGCGTATGCCACCCCTATGCTCTTAGACCAAAGCACCATCACCCAGTATAGCCAGACCGGCGAGCTGGTCATGCACAAGAAGTACGCGCGGGAGATTGTGCTGGCCACGGCCCGGGAAATGAAGATCAATCTGTAACCAGTAGAGGAACCCTGCCCGCCAGGCAGCCTCCCCCACAGAAACTTATCACCGTTAGCGCTTGTTTTACCAGCCGGGGTCTAGAAAGATTCTAAGAGCTACAGCTTGATTACATTTTGATTTTGCAGGCGAAAAGGGGGAGAAAAAGGTTCTTCTATCCCGTCTTTAAAACAGCATGGCAGCGCTATGCTAGGTTCTTTTGAGGCCCGTTTGCAGTGCATAAGAGAAATATAAACAAGCTCTAAGAGAGAAGTACCGTTTGACAACAACAAGCCTTTGCTTTACCAATGCCTAAAAAAAGTCTAGAATTTGGCCTGTACCCTTGGTTTCCGGGGTATGGCTACGCAACTATACACCCTGCCAACCGCCGTGAGTTTGAGTGGCTGGAACCCCATAACAAAGTGTTTGAGAAAATTGGGGAGATAAACGGCTGGCTCCAGCTGCGCTACGCAGATGAGGAGTTTAAAGTACGCCCAGACCTCTTCTCCCCTGTCAAAGCGTTGCCCTTTACCTTTGGCGAGTGGGTTAAACCGGCTCACCAGGCCGCTGGCCCCGTGGCCGAAATCATGGACATTTTCTGGAATACGTCAGAAGATGCACCTTATTTTGGATTGCGGATTGGCAAACAGCGCCTGGAGGGGGTTTACCGGCAAGAGCAGCTAAGGCCGGCGTAGCAAATGAATCATCACCGCCATGACCAGTTTGGGCCTGTTTTCAGAAAAACAGGCCATAAACAGGGTAAGCAGCTGTAAAATTTGCCGTTTGTGCTCCACATCCGGCCATAGCCAAAACCAGCCTTCCCGCTTTTCCCGCCTCCGGTGCGGGGCTATGGGGCTCTGACACGGCTATAGAAGCACCTTGCGCTGACTCTCTTTGCTGACAAACCCAAACAGTGAACCTGTTCAGCGTTTCCTCTTTCTGTATCAGGAAGGTTTTATAAAGCACAAGCGGCTCCTGTGTTGCCGTTTCTGGGCTGTTTTTCAGAAAACAGCCCAGAAACAGGGAGCTGGTCCACCTCCAGACTCTAGCGGCTGCTTACACCTTGTATCAAACACAAATCTCTACACAGCTCTGTCCTTAAACATGCTCAAAGAGATGAATCTCCACCCCCTCTTTCGGCTTTGCCGATAAAGCCTGTTCAGGTAGTAGTGCTTCTATGCACCTTGGTTGGCAGGCGGGAAATGAGAGCGAAAGGATCTGGCGTGGCTTTTTTTGAGGAGCCAAGCAGTGCTACTGTGTAAGGGAATGGCAAAGGTTCTTTTATATTGTGTGCAGCGCTAAAGACAGCAGCCAATATGCTCTAAAAATAAATGCCCGACCAGGTGGCCGGGCATTTACAAACACAACTAAAGAGCATTCTTAATTTTATCCATCAGGCCACCGGCGGCACCGGTCATCTGCTCAGCCTGGGCGTGGCCTTCAGGGGCAGGTGGCGGCAAGATTGGAATGTCCCCCATTGGTTCTCCAGGCACCATAGAGAAGGTTCCTTTTCCGTCTATTGACGGCCCTTCTGCCCAGCGGCCATAGGCTTCCTGGTCTTTGAAGATGTTGGTGGTCACAAACGAGTAGTTGAACTGCTGGTTCTCTTCAGCTTGCGGGAAGCTGTTAGGGATGGGGTGGTTATTGGTTGCACCGCCCAGTTCTTCCAGCACAGCCAGCCACTGGTTCTGGTGCATGGTGTCACGGGCAATCAGGAACGCCAGCATGTCTTTCATGCCATGGTCATCTGTGGCTTCCCACAGGCGGGTAGCCAGTACCCGGCCGGTAGACTCAGCCATCACGTTGGCGTGCATGTCTGCGGCAATGTTACCGCTGCCCACTACCCAGGAACCGTTGAACGGAACCCCGTTTGAATCTGTTGCCATGGCGGCCAGCCCTGATGACAGGAAGTGGCGCGGGTCCATGCCTCCCATCACGGCACCTACCACTGGGTTAGAACCTACTATTTCATCTTTCAGGGAGTTAGTAGCGCCTTCCAGGTTGAGGGCTACCGCGGTGGCAAGCATCTCAATGTGACCTATTTCCTCCGTACCGGTTTCTAACAGCATGTTTTTATATTTGACAGGGCCTCTGCTTCCCCAGGCCTGGAACAGGTACTGTAAGCAAACCCGTATCTCCCCCTCAATACCGCCAATGGCTTGTTGTAACATTTTGGCAAAGGCCGGGTTTGGTTTATCTACCCGCACTTTGTACTGTAATCTCCGATCGTGATAGAACATAGTTTTATTTTTATGGTTTAACATGTGGTCAACCCAATTCTATACGGCCTTATCAGTTAAAAATATTTATGTTTTTTTTCTGTTAAACACAAATTATATCCCTATAGTCAATTATATAGATTAGTACATATTACTGAAGTACAAATAGTTAACAGGAAATACTTATAGAGAAAATCTATAATAGATATTTAGAAGTGAAGCAGAAACAGTATTTATACGATACCCTTATTCGTGATAACCTTTGCCCAGGCATAGGAATAGGGACAACCCAATGAAAGTCGCTGGAAGATTCAAAACATTTTCTCAGAGGCTTTCTCTTTCTCCCGGTCTCGCTGGTGATGGCAGAAACTTTACTGTCTCCTCATGATATAGAAATACTTTAATCTTTCCGGTTTCTCTGCCGTATACTTCACCTATGACCACCAACCAGTAAGACTATGAAAAAAGTAACACATGTAGCGGCGGCAGCCTTATTGGCGCTGACTTTCGGGTTTGCCTCTTGTGAATCTAAGACCGCTCAAAACGTTGAAAACACAGCAGATGAGGTAGCAAATGATGCAGAGAATGCCTTTGATGAGGTAAAAGCCGAAGCTGATTCTATTTCTTTAGACTCTATTGAAGTGCGTGATGAACCCGTAAAAGATGGGGTTGCTGATAAGATAGAGAAGCAATAGAAGGCAGTTCTTTTTACAGGAACAAAAAGTCTTTGAATAAAAGGGCCATGGATGTCAGCATCTTGGCCCTTTCTTTTTGCCTACACCTAGGCAAATAATTCAAATTTTTTTTGGCATAATACCAAACAATAGAAAATAACGTATCTTTGTGCTCCCCTCCTCCCCCCTTTAATGCAGTAAGTAGTAGAAGCCTGATCTGTGGAACAGCAGTACCAGTTATCCCCGTTTACCCGTATCTCCCTGTATCCTGATGCCAAAGCATTACAGGTGGAATGCGAAGGCTTTGTCTCCAGCGCCACCTACCGCAACCTCATGCTGCGAGGGCTTGAACTGATCAAGGCCTATGACATCAACTATGTTGTCTACAACAAGAAAATCTTAGCGCCCCTTACACCAGATGACCATGACTGGCTGGCAGAAGAGATGCTGCCACAGCTGTTCACCACCTCTCTCCAGAAGGTAGCCATCATAGAAGCCCAGGGCGGCCTGGACCACCTTACCCTGCGCAATATGGTTTATGCCCCGTATCTGTCCCTCAGCTTTGAAGTCCAGTATTTTGATGAAGTCTCTGTAGCGCTGGAGTGGTTCAAACAGGAAGAAGCCTCCACCATAAATGTCACAACAGAAATGCCGGTGGAGAAATCTTCTGGTTAACCTCTGTTTCTGTTTTTGGCCTGTTTTCAAGAAAAACAGCAAAAACAGAAACACACAACTCAGAGTGACAAAGGCCAGAGGTGTCCCTGACTTGCCCTTTGTGGCCCATGTGACACAGCCCAACCCGCTTACCCGCCTGCCTTTACGTGACTGTCACCAAACCCGGGACCTGCCTCTGCGGCACCTTTCCCTGACAGAGCGCACCTAAAACAGGTTATTACAACAGCAGTTTTAGAGATTGTTTAGTCTTTTGCGCTGCAAACGGGTATCAAAAGAACCTGGCTTCGCCTTTTTCGCTTGCAAAATCAAAATTTAAAACAAGCTCTTAGAGGGCTTAACCTTTTACCGGTTTTTTTTCGCCGCGGGCGTAGTCTTCCAGATACCGGTACCGCTCACACAGCTCCCCGTCTTGGGTGATGGTGGCTCTTTTTAAAACCCCTTCTTTGTCACCGTTCAGCAGGTGCGGGATCACCTGGTCAATCAATTGTCGGCCAAAATCACGGGAGGCGTTACGGGGCAGCTCACACGGCAGGTTGTCTACCGCCATAACGGTAAGGTTCTTTTTGGAGCTGTAAGCCGGCTCCAGCTTCTCTGACCACGGGTTGTAGTCAAAGGCAGGGTCAGCAATGGTAGACACCCGTTTGGTGCAGGGAATAGAGCCGTCTACATCACAGGTAATGTCAGCAATGGTGTTGATTTTGAAATCGGGTTCGCGCATGTCCTCCTCTGTGAACAGCACGGGGGCACCGGGGTTCCAGTAGGCGCAGGCCATGAGCAGGTCAGTGGCTTTGGCAAATTTCCTGAAGGTAGACTGGTAGAGGTGCGGGTTCTGGTAAAAGTCCTGCGAGTCCCACACGGCCACATCTGGCCGCACGTGGTAGTCTGAGGACCGCAGCTGCGTATACACCGGCTCGCCAAACTCTTTGTACAGGTAGTCAAACACGCTCACCCGCCTAATGCCCATGCGGTTGAGCACCTCTACCGCCCCCTCGGCCACCCTACCGCCGCCGGTCACGGCAATCTTGATGTTGGGCAGAAACTTCACCTTGAAAAACTCCTCCTGCATGTCTTCCATGTCCAGGCACTGGTGGGCGGGCTTGAGGTGGAACAGGTTCCATTTGCGGCCATAGGTCAGGAGCCCGTTGTAGGCGCCCACAATCCCGGCCCATCGGCCGAAGGCCACCACCCGCTCCCCCTTCTCATTGGTGATGGTTTCATAGTCAATCAACGTAATCTTCTTCTCCAGAATGGCCTGCAGCAGCTTCTGGTTGTGCGCCTGTTTCTTAATGGTGTGTGAGAAGAAAAAATACGTCTTATTAGGGATCAGCTGGTCAATGGGCACCTCTTTCACGCCCATGAGCACGTCACACCGGCCCAGGTCCTCTTTGAGCGGAATGCCCAGATCTGTGTATTCCTGGTCTGAAAAGCACCGGAACGGGCTGGGCTGTACCACCAGCTGCACTTGCGGGAAGGCCTGCAGCACCTCCAGGCATTTCTTGGGGGAGAGGGGCACGCGTTTATCAACCGGCACTTTCCCTTCGCGCAGCACGCCAATTTTCAATCTGTCCATGTGAAACTTATTCTGTGGTAAAGTGGTGTTTTCAGCCTGTTTTCAGAAAAATAGCTCCAAAACGGCCAGGCGGCAACTACCCCGCCTGCAATTTAAAAGCTTAGGTTATATATAGTGAATTTTAACCTGTACTTTTGTGTAATAAGGTAAGACAAACGCTTGTTTCTCTTGTTATAACCGAACACCTACACCACGCTAATACATATTTCCATGCTATTCAAAACCAAACCTGCCGATATTTTCAAGGAACGCCACAACGGCCCTGTGAAAGAGCAGATGCAGGAGATGTTACAAACCATTGGGGCCACCTCGCTGGACCAGCTCATTGATGAGACCGTGCCGGCGGCCATCCGGCTCAAGCAGCCCCTGAACCTGCCCCAGCCGTTAACCGAGCGTGATTTCCTCCGGAAGTTTGCCCAGATAGCCAAGCAGAACAAGCTGTACAAGTCGTACATTGGGCTGGGCTACCATGACACCATTCTGCCGCCGGTGATTCAGCGCAACATTCTGGAAAACCCGGGCTGGTACACCGCCTATACCCCCTACCAGGCTGAGATTGCCCAGGGCCGTCTGGAGGCTTTGATCAACTACCAGACGCTGGTGATTGACCTGACGGGTATGGCCATTGCCAACGCGTCTCTTTTAGATGAGGCTACGGCTGCCGCCGAAGCCATGAACATGCTGCACGCCTTGCGCAAAGGCTCCCGCAAGAACGCCAACCGCTTCTTTGTGTCTAACCAGGTGTTGCCACAGACCCTTGACGTGCTGCTCACCCGCGCTACGCCGCTAGACATTGAGCTGGTGCTTGGCGACCACCGCGAAGCCAACCTGAACGACGACACGCTGTTTGGGGCCCTGGTGCAATACCCCGCCGCCGACGGCGAAGTCTTTGACTACACTGATTTCATCGCGCAGGCGCACGCCCAGGACATGCTGGTAGCCGTGGCCGCTGATTTATTGAGCCTGACCTTGCTGAAAGCCCCCGGTGAAATGGGTGCCGATGTGGTGGTGGGTTCTTCGCAGCGTTTTGGCGTACCCATGGGCTATGGCGGGCCGCACGCCGGTTTCTTCGCCACTAAAGATGACTATAAGCGCTCTATCCCGGGCCGGATCATTGGTATTTCAGTAGACGCGTTTGGCAACAAAGCGTACCGCATGGCGCTCCAGACCCGTGAGCAGCACATACGCCGCGAAAAAGCTACTTCCAACATCTGTACGGCCCAGGTGCTGCTGGCGGTGATGGCGGGAATGTACGCGGTGTACCACGGTCCGCGCCGGTTGAAATACATTGGCTTGAACATTCACAGCTTAACTCAGATTCTGGCCAAAGGGCTGGAGCGTCTGGGTTTTGAGCAACTGAACGAGAACTATTTTGACACCCTGCAACTGCGCGTAGAAAGCGCGGAGCTGCACAACGCCATCCGTCAGGAGGCTGAGGCGGCAGAGATTAACTTCCGTTACTTCGGGGACAACAATGTGGGCATCTCGCTTAACCAGAACACTGATCTGGAAGATGTGAAAGCCATTCTGGCCGTGTTCGCCAAAGTGGCGGGCAAGCCCGATGCCACGCTGGAACTGGATGCTATTCCAGAGGAGACTGAGATTACCTGGCCAGAGTCTTTGATTAGAACCTCTGAGTACCTGCAGCACGAAGTCTTCAACAAGTACCACTCTGAGAGCGAAATTCTGCGCTACATGAAGTACCTGGAGAACAAAGACTTCTCGCTCACGCACGGCATGATTCCGTTGGGCTCCTGCACCATGAAACTGAACGCCACCGCCGAGATGATTCCGGTGACCTGGCCCGAGATTGGTTCGTTGCACCCGTTTGCCCCGGCAGACCAAGCCAAAGGCTACGCGCAGATCTTCTCTGATCTGGAAGCGTGGCTGTGCGAAGTGACCGGTTTTGCCGCTGTTTCTTTGCAGCCTAACTCCGGTGCCCAGGGCGAATACGCCGGTTTGATGGTGATCAGAGCGTACCATGAAGCCCGCGGCGACCATCACCGTAACATCTCCTTGATCCCGTCTTCGGCGCACGGCACCAACCCAGCTTCTGCGGTGATGGCCGGTATGAAAGTGGTGATTGTGAAGTGTGATGAGCGCGGAAACATTGACGTAGCCGACCTCAAAGCCAAAGCCGAGCAGCACAAAGATGACCTGTCTTGCCTCATGGTGACCTACCCGTCTACCCACGGCGTGTACGAGGAAAGCATTCTGGAAATCTGCGAAATCATTCACCAATACGGCGGCCGCGTGTACATGGACGGCGCCAACATGAACGCCCAGGTTGGTTTGACCTCACCGGGTAACATTGGCGCAGACGTGTGTCACCTGAACCTGCACAAAACCTTCTGCATTCCGCATGGCGGCGGCGGACCGGGCGTAGGCCCTATTGGCGTAGTAGCTGATTTAGCACCGTATCTGCCAGGGCACGCGGTAGTAGATTTAGGCCGTAAAGAAGCCATCAACGCCGTTTCTGCCGCACCTTGGGGCAGCGCCAGCATTCTGCCTATCTCCTACGCGTACATCTCCATGATGGGCGGCGAAGGCCTGGCGGAGGCCACCAAGATTGCCATTCTGAACGCCAACTACATCAAAGCCCGCCTGGAGCCGCATTATCCGGTGCTGTACGTGGGTACCAACGGCCGCTGCGCCCACGAGATGATTCTGGACTGCCGTGCGTTCAAGAAAGTAGGCGTGGAGGTGGAAGACATCGCGAAGCGTTTGATGGACTATGGTTTCCATGCGCCTACGGTTTCTTTCCCGGTAGCGGGCACCTTGATGGTAGAGCCTACCGAGAGCGAAAGCAAAGAAGAGCTGGACCGTTTCTGCGAAGCCATGATCTCCATTAGAGCCGAGATCAAGGAAGTGGAAGACGGCCAGGCCGACCAGAAAAACAACGTGCTGAAAAACGCACCGCACCCGGCCCACATTGCCCTGGCTGAGAACTGGACCATGCCGTACAGCCGTGAGAAAGCCGTGTACCCGGTACCCTACACCCGCACCGCCAAGTTCTGGCCAACCGTGAGCCGCATAGACAGCGCCTACGGCGATAGAAACCTGATCTGTAGCTGCGCCCCGGTAGAAGCCTACAATGAGCAAGGCCAGGAGATGAAGGCCGTATAAGCCTATCCCTTTTTCAGCTATAAGAAACGCCTGGGCAGTTGCTCAGGCGTTTCTGTTTTCGGGCTGTTTTGGCCAAAAACAGCCCGAAAACAGGATACCTTCCAGCTCCTGATGGGAAAAGGATGAGGGTTTAGAGAAAAAAGTGGCTATGATTCTGCCTATCTGCAATGCACGTAGCAAAGCACTTTCTCGCACTTGCCCCATTGGCGGTTCTTGCATTGCTTTTTGGTAGACTTCGCGATGGCCTCACATTGCGGGTTGAACGCAGAACCTGCCAATGGCGCAGAGGCTGAGGACAGCAAGGTGAGCGAAACAAAACAGAACAGGGTGATGAGCACGTTTTTCATAAAAAGTTTGTAAGGGTTTGGGAAGGAGCGAAAAATAAATGTACAAAAGTTAAACAAGATTTAATAGTACTTTCTGTAGAGAATTGCGTAGAAAACCCATTGGCCAACCCGCCCGCCTATGCAGCATGTTCTACGGTTTTGTCTGCTTCTTTTTCTTTTGCCAACTGCTTATTCCGCTGAGGCGCAAATCAACAATGCCCCCGTGGGGGCCAGAGCGGCAGGTTTGGGCGGTGCGGCCGTTACGCTGCCAGACGTGTGGGCCCTCAGCAACAATCCGGCGGGCATGGCGGCGCTGAAAAAGCTGGAGCTGGGCGCCTACGCCTTCAACCGTTTCTCTCTGGCAGAACTGACCTCCATTGGTCTGCTGGCCGTGTACCCCACTCAAAAATTAGGGACGGTGGGCGTGGATTTGCAGCGGTTTGGCGGCGAGCTGTACAATGAGCAGCGGCTGGGTATTGGGCTGGCGCACCAGTTGGGCGTGGTCAGGCTCGGCCTGAAGGCCGATGTGCTGCAGGTGCGCGTGAAGGAGTGGGGCAGCCGCAAAGCCGTGGCCTTGAGTCTGGGCGGACAGTCAGAAGTGATTCCCAGGCTGGTGTTTGGGGCGCATATCTACAACGTGAACCAGGCCAAACTGGCCGAATTTGAGGATGAGCGCGTGCCCACCGTCATGAAGATGGGGCTGAGTTACCAGGCCGCCGCCAAGGTGCTGCTGGTGGCAGAGGTGGAGAAGGAGTTGGAGTTTCCGGCGGCGGTGAAGGCGGGCGTAGAGTACCGGGTGCTGCCCGCGCTGGGGCTGCGGGGCGGTTTCCATTCGGGTACCCGTTCCGGCACGGCGGGCGTAGACGTAAAGTTCAGGCAGTTCCAGGTGGCGTATGCGCTGGGCGCGCAGCACCAGCTGGGCGTGAGCAACTACCTGAGCGTTGCCTATCAAGTTCCGCAGAAACTATGAAAGTGCGTTTCTGGCTTGTTTTTCTGATTTTAGCCCTAAAACAGGGGGCCGCTGCACAAGACGTTCCGCGCCCGGCGGTAGACGTGGAGCTGCTGGTAGAGGAGCTTTTCGCGCAGCAGAGTGACGAGAACAGCGTGGCCTATGAAGACCTGTATGAGACGCTGCTGCAGTACTACCGCCAGCCGCTGGACCTTAACCGCGCCACCCGCGAAGAACTGCGCAGCCTCTTTTTGCTCTCAGAAAACCAGATTTCGGCGTTGCTCCAGCATATTTCAGACAACGGCCGGCTGTTGAGTCTGTATGAACTGCAGGCGGTTCCCGGGTTTGATTTGCTATCCATCCGGCGGCTGTTGCCGTTTGTGAGCGTACAGAGCCTGGGGCAGATTGGCCAGCGCACCTGGCGCGAACGGCTCAAGAATTCCGCCAACCACTCGCTGCTGCTGCGCTATGACCGCACCCTGCAGGAGCAGCGCGGCTACACCCCGCCCCAAGGCCGTTCCACCACCCGCTACCTGGGCTCCCCAGACAAATACCTGCTGCGCTACCGCCTGAGCCAGCCGCGGGACTTCAGCTTTGGCGTGACCGCCGAAAAAGATGCGGGCGAGCAGTTCGCCTGGAACCCTGGCCAGCGGCTCTATGCCTTTGATTTCCTGTCTGCGCACGCGCAACTGTATGACCGGGGCGCGTTCAAGACCATCGCCGTGGGCGATTACCAACTCCAGTTTGGGCAGGGGCTACTGCTTTCCAGCGGGTTCAGCGTAGGCAAGGGCGGCGAAACCATCACCACCATTCGGCGCAGCCAGCTGGGCATACGGCCGCACACCTCGGCGCTGGAGGCCAACTTTTTCAGGGGAGCCGCCGCCACCCACCGCTACAAAAGGATTGAGACCACCCTCTTTTACTCCAACCGCCGGGTTGACGCCTCAATGGGCGACGTGCTGGCCGATGACACCACGTTGCTCACCTTAGGCGGCATCCAGACCTCAGGCCTGCACCGCACGCCCACTGAACTTGCCAACCGCCAGCGGGCGCGGGAACAGGTCATGGCGGTGACGTGACCTACCGGAACCCAAGGCAGACGCTGAGCGTGGGGGTAACGGCGCTGCACACGTGGTATAATGTGGCGCTGCAGCAACGGCCGGAGCTGTACAATCTCTTCGCTTTCAGCGGAAGTCAAAACACGGGTGTTGGTCTGCACTACAGCTATCTGTGGCAGAACCTGAACTTTTTTGGGGAGACGGTGCGGTCTGGCAACGGGGCGCTGGGTACGGTGAACGGGATTCTGGCAAGCCTTTCTGAGCGGGTGGAGCTGTCAATGGTGTACCGCCACTACGCCAGAGATTTCCAGAGCATGTACGGGGCCGCCTTCGGCGAAGCCAGCCGCAACCAGAACGAGCGCGGGCTGTACACGGGCCTCAAGGTGAAGTTCAGCAACCGCTGGCAGCTCACCGGCTACTATGACCGGTTCAGTTTTCCGTGGCTGCGGTACCGGGTAGACGCGCCCTCAGACGGCGAGGAATACCTGCTGCGGCTGCAGTTCATGCCCGGCAAGACCACGCTGCTCTACGGCCAATACCAGCACGAGCGCAAAGCCCGCAATGAGACGATAGCCGGCGAGGCGCTAAGGCAGGTGAATCCCACGTTTTCGCACCGTTATTTACTGTTGTTAGATGTGAGTCCGGTGCCTACGCTGCGGCTGCGTTCACGGGTGCAGGTGAGCCAGTTTAGGCAGAGCGGTCCGCAGCGCACCGGCTATTTCATGGGGCAGGACGTGACCTGGGAGCGCAACTACACCCGCCTCAGCGCCCGCTACGCTCTGTTTGATTCTGATGACTATGACACCCGCCTCTACGTACCTGAGCAGGATGTGCTGTACGGGTTCTCCATTCCGGCATTTTTTGGGCGGGGCACGCATGTGTACCTGCTGGCGCAGCAGCGCATGACCAGAAACCTGGAGATCTGGTTTAAACTCAGCCACACCCACTACCGCGACCAGCGTACCGTGAGCACCGGTCTGGAGCAGATAGAAGGCCCCAGGCGTACTGATGTGCGGGTGCAGGCGCGCTACCGTTTTTGACCTGTTCTTGGAAAAACAGCCCGGAAACAGAGACTTTGGTTTTGGCCTGAGTGGGGGTGGGGGAAAGCACTGTGTGGCATCTTCAACCCATTCGGCCGAAAGGCGGGTATGTGTTGGTAAACGAACGGCAGGTACGTCTGTTTTTGCCTGTTTCGCCAAAACAGGCCAAAAACGCAACGGTGTTCTATTCTGGCACCGGCGCCTCTGCCGCCTGTAGGGGCGCATCTGGCTGCGGGGCGGGCAAACGGCCCAGGCGTTGGGTGACGTGGTAGCTGTTGAGGCCCGAGGCGGTCATGGTTTCGGCTTTCTCCAGGTCTACATAGCCGTCTTGCTGCAGGCAGTCTTGGGGAACCAGGGCCTCTACCACTTCGCCAATGACCAGAATGGTGCCGTTGAGCTTGATGTACGTGCGCTGCACCAGCTTAAGGCCTACCTTGATGTTGGCCTCCCGCACGTACGGGGCGGGATGGTTCTCTGAAAACTGCGGGGTGAAGCCGCAGAGGTCAAACTCTGACTGGCTGTGGTGGGCGCTGGTGTGGTGGGCGGCCTGGTAGAAACTTGGCTTTACGTGGTTGAGCGTGTAGTGCCCGGTCTTGATGATGTTGTTGAGGGTGTCGCGCACCACGCTGTCTGGCCGCACAATCATGCCAATGAGCGGCGGGTTGGCCCCTACATGGAACACCTGCGTGTACACGCTCAGGTTGGTGGTGCCTTTGCCGTCTACGGTACCCACCAGGCACAGGCTCTTGAAGCCCGAAAGCGAGGTGACAAAGTTGGCCCGGTAGGCTAGTTCCATCCCCAGAATATCTGACGTGGAAAAATGGCTGTCTGACATGGTGCTCAATACGCTGAAAACAGAGTGATCTACTATTCCCCTTCCGCCGGAAAGGACGGGAAAGTTAAGAAAAATCACGAACGCGGCCTAATGTGCCAGCCAGTCTTTAGCCCTGCCATGCACGGCTGCCTTGTAGCCTGAAGTAGGGCTGCCGCGCATGGCGGGCGGGAGGAGAAGCATACATGCCTCCTGTACTTTTGCCAAACCTAGATGATAGATTTTACTAATTAAATTAGTTTTAAGCAAGGTTTAATCAGTGTAAAAACGGCTGTGGATAAATTTATAGTGGTATATGTTAAACTATATGCTAAAATTATTAGTAAAATTGACCTGAAAACGATTATTACCCTTTGTCAACGTTGCTATGTCTATTGACGAATTCTACGCGCCAGAACAAGATGATGCAGCGGCAGGAGCCGCACTGGTTAAGAAACTCCAGCCTACCGGGTTTCCTTCGCCGGCGGCGAACTATGCGTCTGTTTCCATTAACCTGAATGAATATCTCAATATCAGGGCCTCGTCCTGCTTTCTGGCGCGGGTAAAGGGCGGGGGCATGTTAAAAGACATACACCCAGACGATTTGCTGGTGATTGACCGGTCGCTGCCCCTGCAGAACCAATGCCTTGTGCTGGCCACGCTGAATGATGAGTTTGTGGTGCGCCGCTACTGTGAAACTGCCGGCAAGAAAACACTGGAGACAGAAGGAGAGGGTAAGGTGGCGATAGAGTTGGTAGCAGGGACCGAGTACTCTATTTGGGGGGTAGTCTCTTGGGTGGTGCACCGGTGCCTGCCAGAGGCAAAGAGAACGGGAAAGAGCGGTGCGCAGGCGAGCCGTTCAAAGGCATCTGGGCAAGTTAAGTAAAAGTGCGTTTTTGCTGTTTTGCTGAAAACAGGCCAAAAACGCACTTTCCCTCTATTTTCTGGTATCTAAAAAACTTTGATATGTACGCACTGGTAGACTGCAACAACTTTTACGCATCTTGTGAGCGTGTCTTTAACCCAAGCCTGCGCGGGAAGCCCATTGTAGTACTTTCTAACAATGATGGCTGCGTTATTTCCCGGTCACAGGAGGCGAAAGATTTAGGGGTGAAGATGGGGGAGCCCTATTTTAAGCAGCGGGAGTGGTTTAAAGAGCAAGGGGTGCAGGTGTTTTCGTCAAATTACGCGCTCTACGGAGACATGTCCAGGCGGGTGATGATGGAGCTTTCTACCTTTACGCCTGAGCTGGAAGTGTACTCTATAGATGAAGCATTCCTGAACCTGAAGGGATTTGAAAAGCATTATGACTTGGCTGCGTATGCCGAGCAAATAAGGCAGCGCATTAAGCAATGCCAGGGGGTGCCGGTCTGTGTTGGCATTGGGCCTACCAAGACCCTGGCTAAAGCGGCGAACCATCTGGCCAAAAGACACAAAGACAGCCAGGGCGTGTGGGTGATTGATACCGAGGAGGCCCGAGAACAGGCGCTGAGGAATATCCCGGTCAAAGAGATCTGGGGCATAGGCCGCAAGAAAGCCGTGACCTTAGAGGGCGCGGGTGTAGAAACTGCATGGAAGCTCACTAAGCGCTCAGTAGAGTGGGTGAGTCAATACCTGGGCGGCGTGGTAGGGGTGCGTCTGCTGAAAGAACTGCGTGGCCATGCTTGCCTGCAAACAGTGTTGCCCCAGGAAAAGAAAAACATTGCTTTCACCCGCTCCTTTGGGAAAGTGGTTACCTGTTCTGACTATTTGGAGCAAGCGGTAACCCTGTACGCTTCTAAGGCCGCTGAGAAACTGCGGCAGCAAGGGTCTGTGGCAGGTGCTATCACTGTTTTTGCCCATACCCAGCGGTACAGCCTGGCAGAGCCCTATTTTAAAAGCAGCACCATAGAACTGCCCAGCGCCACAGACAGTACGTTAGAGCTAGTCAAGGCCGCCGCGGCCGGTATGCGGGGTATTTTCAAGGAAGGGATTAAATTTGGGAAAGCGGGGGTGATTCTCTCAGACCTTAGGCCTAACCAGCACGTGCAGATTCACCTGTTTCAGGAATCTACGGTACTTGAACATAGAGGACTGATGCAGGCACTGGATTCCATCAACACGTTTTGGGGCAATGATGTGGTGAAAGTAGCCTCTGCCGGGACTAACCAGCAGCAACGGGAGTGGCAGATGCTAAATCAGCTGTGCTCGCCCAGGTACACCACGCACATTGGGGAGGTATTGATGGTGCGGTGACGGGCAAGCCTAAGGGCAGCCCTTAGGCAGGTTTTATCTGAAATGGAATCTTTTCCTGACAAATATTGTCTAGGCTGCTTATGGTATGAAGGTAAGGGGTTGACTAATAAAGCTATATTTTTAGACCATGGGCTGAGATTTTGGCAGGTCCAGAGCTGAATTAATATAGTTTTAACAATATCTTTAAACCTTATCGAGTATATGTCGTACCTTTGCGTCAACTATGTGCGGAATTTCAGGAATCTACGCTTTTACTGATATAGGCCGTGAGGTCATTCAACGTTTGCCAGACTCTACAGAGGCATTACAGCTGCGCGGGCCAGACTCCGGGGGGCATTTTACCCATGGCTCTGTCGGCTTAGGACACCGTAGATTGTCTATCATTGATGTAAGCGATGTCGCCTGCCAACCTATGGTGGATGAGCAGGAACGGTATACTATCATCTTCAACGGGGAGATCTTTAACTACCAGGAGCTGAAGAAGCAGCTGGTAGACAAAGGGTATACGTTCTTCTCGCAGTCTGACACCGAGGTGTTGCTGAAGTTCTACATAGAAGAAGGTCCCTCTTTCCTGAAGAAGCTAAACGGGTTCTTTGCCTTCGCCATTTATGACAAAGAAAACGAGTCTCTGTTTGTAGCGCGTGACCGTTACGGGGTAAAGCCTCTTCTAATGTTTCAGGACGAGGATAAGCTGGTGTTTGCCTCAGAGATGAAGTCATTGATGGCGTTTGGGATTCCGCGCAAGCTGGATTATGCCTCCCTGTATGAATACCTGCAGCTGAACTACATTCCTGGGCCTGCCTCTATTTTTAAAGGGGTGAAGAAGCTCATGCCGGGGCACTACCTGATGATCACTAAGAATGGAAAGGTAGAGAACAACCGGTGGTATAAGATCCCCTATGATGAGAAGAAAGTAAGAGAAAATAGCCTGTCTTATGAGGCCCAGCAGAAAAAGCTGGTAGACCTGATGGACGGAGCCGTGCAGCGCCGTATGATTGCTGATGTGCCGCTGGGCGCTTTCCTGAGCGGGGGAATTGATTCTTCTGTGATTGTGGCCCTGGCTTCGCGCCATACCCAGCAGCTGAACACCTTCTCTATTGGCTACAAAGACGAACCTTTCTTTGATGAAACCAAGTACGCCAAATTGGTGGCTGACAGGTACAAGACGAACCATACCGTCTTTTCGCTGACAAATAATGATTTGTATGAGCACCTGTTCCGGGCGCTTGACTATATAGATGAGCCTTTTGCCGACTCTTCGGCCTTGGCCGTGAACATTCTGAGCCATTACACCCGTCAGAAAGTAACCGTAGCCTTGTCTGGAGACGGCGCCGATGAGCTTTTTGCCGGCTATAACAAGCACATGGCGGAGTACAAGGTGCGCAAAGGGGGATTTGCCGCAGAAGCAGTTGCAGCCTTACTCCCTGTGTGGGAAATGCTTCCCAAATCGCGTAACTCTGCCTTAGGAAACCGCATCCGGCAGTTCCAGCGCTTTGGAGAAGGCATGAACCTTTCAGCCAAAGACCGCTACTGGCGCTGGGCCTCGTTTGCCACAGAAGAGGATGCCAAGTCGTTACTCAGCGGGAAGTCTAAGCGTATTCTTTCCAAAAACACCTACAAGAAACGCCGCGAGAAGATCCTGAGCCATCTTTCTAAAAAGGGTGACATCAATGAGGTGCTGTACACAGACATGCAATTGGTACTGCCCAATGACATGCTCACCAAAGTAGACTTGATGTCAATGGCGAACAGCCTGGAGGTGCGCACGCCGTTCCTGGATTATAAAGTAGTGAACTTTGCCTTCTCTCTTCCTGAGTCCTCTAAGATAGATGGCGGTATGAAGAAGAAGATTGTGCAGGATGCCTTCAGGGACATGCTGCCGGCCGAGCTTTATAAACGCCCCAAGCATGGCTTTGAGGTGCCGCTGCTCAAATGGTTCCAGAATGAGCTGAAGCCTATGATTGTAGAAGATCTGTTGTCAGATGCCTTTGTGGAGGAGCAGGGGATCTTTGATTTGAAGGAGATCCAGCGTTTAAAGGCGCAGCTTTTCTCTAATAATCCGGGTGACATTCATGCCCGTATCTGGGCGCTGGTGGTGTTCCAGCACTGGTATAAGAAATGGATGGTGTAAGTAGACCATTTTTAAATAGTTTTGTAACTATTATCATCTGATATAAATAATTATTACCCATGAAAATTGCTGTAGTAGGAACAGGATATGTAGGCCTGGTAACTGGCACTTGCTTTGCTGAAGTAGGTATTGACGTGACATGTATTGATGTAAATGTCAAGAAAATAGAGGACCTGAAACAAGGTGTCTTGCCAATTTATGAACCTGGTCTTGAAGAGATGGTGTTGCGTAATGTTGCAAAGGAGCGCCTTCATTTTTCAACAGACTTAGCTACAGCTATTAAGGGTTGTGATGCTGCGTTTATTGCGGTAGGTACTCCTCCAGGGGAAGACGGTAGTGCTGATTTAAAGTATGTGCTTGGTGTTGCTCGGGAAATTGGTCAGCACATGAATGATTACTTGGTGGTAGTGACTAAGAGTACCGTACCAGTAGGTACTGCTAAGAAAGTAAAACAGGCAGTAACAGAAGAATTGGAAAAACGTCAATCAGCTTTGAAGTTTGATGTAGCCTCTAACCCTGAGTTCTTAAAAGAGGGAGCTGCCATTGACGACTTCTTAAAGCCGGACCGTATTGTGATTGGCGTGGAGTCTGAGCAGGCAGAAGAGGTGATGCAAAAGCTTTACAAGCCTTTCCTATTAAATGGACACCCTATTATTTTCATGGATGTGCCTTCTGCTGAGATGACTAAATATGCGGCTAACTCTATGTTAGCTACTAAGATCAGCTTTATGAATGACATTGCCAACTTATGTGAGATCATGGGAGCAGATGTCAACATGGTGCGGCGTGGTATCGGCTCTGATACTCGTATTGGTAATAAATTTATTTACCCTGGTATTGGTTATGGAGGGTCTTGTTTCCCTAAGGATGTAAAAGCATTAATCAAAACAGCCTCTGAAAATGGGTATACTATGCAGATTTTACAGGCAGTAGAGTCTGTGAATGAGAACCAGAAGGAGGTACTTTTTAATAAAGTTATCAAGCATTTCGGTAATGAGCTGGCAGGTAAAACCTTTGCATTGTGGGGGCTTTCCTTCAAGCCGAAGACAGACGATATGCGTGAAGCGCCTTCTTTGGTAATTATAGAAAAGCTTTTAGCGGAAGGAGCTAGTGTAAAAGCTTATGATCCGGTTGCTATGAAAGAAGCCCAACATATGATTGGCGAAAACGACAGAGTAACCTACGCTAAAGATGAGTATGAGGCTTTGATTGACGCTGATGCTTTGCTAATAGTAACTGAGTGGCCAGAGTTCCGTTCTCCTAATTTCCAAGTAATTAGCAAATTGCTGAAAAACAAAGTGATTATTGATGGGCGTAATATTTATGAAGCCAAAGAAATGCAAAACCTTGGCTTTGCCTATTATGGAATTGGGGTGCAAGAGGTACAACCTGTAACAGAAATGACGAACTAAAACATGTCTGAAGTAAGAAAACGTGTTCTTGTTACAGGTGGTGCTGGTTTCTTAGGCTCCCATTTATGTGATAGGTTTATCAAAGAAGGGTATCATGTTATTGCCATGGATAACCTAATCACTGGAGATCTAAAAAACATCGAACATCTCTTTAAGCTGGAGCAATTTGAGTTTTATAATCATGATGTATCTAAATACGTGCATGTGCCGGGTCATTTAGATTATATTTTACATTTTGCTTCGCCAGCCTCACCCATTGATTATTTAAAAATCCCTATTCAAACTTTGAAGGTTGGCTCTTTGGGAACCCATAACTTGTTAGGATTAGCCAAAGTAAAAAATGCCAGGATGTTGATTGCATCTACTTCTGAGGTGTACGGAGACCCAAAGGTGCACCCTCAGGTTGAAGAATACTGGGGAAATGTCAACCCTGTAGGCCCTAGAGGCTGCTATGATGAGGCAAAGCGTTTTCAGGAAGCCATTACCATGGCGTATCACATGCACCACGGGTTAGAAACCAGAATTGTGCGCATTTTCAATACGTATGGCCCTAGAATGCGATTGAATGATGGCCGCGTGCTACCAGCCTTCATGAGTCAAGCTCTTAGGGGAGAGGAACTCTCAATTTTTGGAGACGGATCCCAAACTAGGTCTTTCTGCTATGTAGATGATTTGATAGAGGGTATCTACCGGTTGCTGCTGAGTGACTATGCGCTGCCAGTAAATATTGGCAACCCCTCTGAGGTGACTATCAAAGAATTCGCAGAAGAAATTTGTAAGTTAACGGGGGGTGAACTAAAACTCGGTTATCAACCCCTGCCAGAGAATGATCCTCAAAAGCGTAGGCCTGATATCTCAAAGGCAAAGGAAATTCTTGGGTGGGAACCTAAAGTAGACAGAGCCGAGGGGCTAAAGAGAACGTTAGAATATTTTAAAGAGCATATTGATATCTCTGATTTAGAGCACAAGAGCTTTTAAAGTAAAACGAGTGTATGTGCTAAAATTCAATGTAGAATTTTAGCACATACACCTTCTGAACAACGAACAAATATAAACTTAGTAATAATTGCAGTAGTATGCAGAAACTTGTATCTGTAATTATCCCGGCATATAATGCGGAGGAGTTTATAGAAGAGGCAATTGACAGTATTCTTAACCAAACATATAAGGCAATAGAAGTCTTGATTGCTGATGACTGTTCCAAAGATTCTACCAAAAAGATTATTGATCGGTACACAGATCCTAGGGTAAAGGCGTATCATAATGACGTCAATCTTGGCTATCTCAAAACATGTAATAAACTATTCGCCCTATGCCAGGGTGATTACATCACGTTCCAAGACGCTGATGACTATTCTGATCTTACTAGAATAGAGAAGCAGGTTAACGCGTTTCAGTTGGATAAGGAGTTAGGTATTTGTGGCACATTTGCAGAATATTTTGATTATAAAACTAGAGAAGTAGTCAGATTTAAAGAAATTGAGACAGAGCACGCTAACATTTTAGAAGGTCAATATAAGAGATTCCAATTTTGTGGTGCTTCTATGATGGTGATTAGAGAAGCCTTGGCAACTGTAGGACCTTACCGCGACTACTTTAATGGGATAGCGAATGAGCATTATGATTGGGCTATTTTGATAGTAGAAAAGTTTAAGTCTAAAAACATTGCGGAACCCCTTTATAAAGTAAGAACTACTCCTAATTCTTTGTCAAGAAATATTAATGACAGAAGAAAGCTCTTTAGTGATAAAATTGTAAGATTCTTGGCTGAGCAGAGACGAAAGTCAGGCAAAGATGCTCTAATGGAGGGAGGGAATATGAAAGAATTGCAAGCGTATGTGGCTGAATTAGAGAAACCTTATTTACAAGATGCTTCATTAATGTTTAGGGAGGCGGCCATTAAGAACTTCTATAGTAATCTATTAACCAACTCCATCAACAACTGCATTCTGGCTATTAAAGCTAATCCGTATAAGCTGCTAAACTATAGGCTGTTATTTTTTTATTTAAGGAAGATGATATAGACGTTGTTTATATCAATACCAAAGGAATTGAGTACAATGGGTGAGAATGTCATAGTATCTAGCTTTAAAAGCTTAAGGGAGCATTTAGACGAGCAAAGTAAGAGGAGAGGAATCTTAGTTCTTTGTTTGATATTTATTTCGTCTATCCTTGATGTATTTGGTTTAGCGTCACTAATCCCCGTAATTTTAGCTGCTTCTAAACCAGGGTTTATTCATACAAACAAATATTTCAATTATTTCTATGAGTCATTAGGCTTTACCAATGAGAAAAATTTTTTAGTTTTTCTCATATCTGCTGTTTTTGTATTCTTTCTTGTTAAAAATCTATTCTCACTTTGGATTTATTACAAGCAAGCAAAATTTACAGCATCTGTGGGATTAAAGCTAAATGACAAGCAATTTACTAAATACTACAGTTTACCCTTTTGGGAATTCAACCATGTGGGCTCTTCTAAAATCATGAGCCATGTAAACCAAGCGCCTAACGCTTTTGTAACAGGTATTCTGCAGCCTTTGATTGTTTTTATTTCAGAAACAACTATGGTGGCCATTATTGTAATAGGAATAGCTGTCTACCAGCCTAGTCTGTTTGTCATCTTGGCAATTGTACTGGGACCATCTACTTATCTTATCTTCAGGTACCTTAAAAATAGATCCTCAGTAATAGGCTATCAGTTAGAGCAGATGAGAATTGTAGACTATAGTGTCTTGAATGATTCTTTTATGGGGTATGTAGAGTTGAAATTAGCCAATAAACAGGCATTTTTTCAAAACAAATACATCCAGAACCAAGCACAGACGCAAAAATTGAAAGCTGATTTCTATCTCTATAATTTAATTCCAGCAAAGGCAATTGAAACCATTGCAGTATTGGGTGTGGTAACAATATTCCTTTTTTCTCTCTTCTTTAGCAATGATCCTGCTCAATTGATTACTCTGATAGGATTATTTGCGGCAGCCGCTTATAGATTGATGCCTTCCATCAATAAAATATTGTCGGCATTGATGTCAATGAGAAATAGCCAGTATACTATAGACATTCTCAACCTTTTCTCAGAGGAAGCGAAAGAGAATCATGCAAAAATTAAAAATCAACTAGGCACTTTGCACTTTGCTTCAACTATTGAATTTAAAAATATCACCTTTTATTTTCCTAAAGCTGAAAGTCCTGCCCTTAAGAATATATCACTACAAGTGAACAAAGGTGACAAAATAGGGCTGATAGGTACATCAGGGTCTGGCAAGACTACTTTGATGAACGTGTTGTTGCGCTTCTATATTGAGCAAGAAGGAGAAATAGTAGTAGATGGCCATAAACTACAATACAACAATATTAATGCGTGGCGTGACTTAATTGGGTACGTAAAGCAAGATATTTTTGTCATGAATAGCTCATTGAAAGATAATATCACACTCGGAGATAAAGCCCCAGATTTAAAAAGAATACAGCAAGCGGTAGAATTGGCTTCTCTTGGAGAATTTGTGAAAAGCTTGCCTGAAGGGATTGAGACTAAACTTGGAGAAAAAGGGTCTAGATTGTCTGGAGGGCAAAGACAACGTATTGGCATTGCTAGGGCTTTGTATAAGAACTCTGAAATCTTGGTTTTAGATGAGGCAACTAGTGCCCTTGATAATGAAACGGAGCGTGAAGTGACAGAGGCAATTTATAACCTTTCTTCTACTGATATTACCATGTTCATTATTGCCCACCGTATCACTACTTTGAAAGACTGCAATAAAATATATGAATTGAAGAATGGGGAAATCATAAAGGAACACATTTATGCTGACCTGATCAGTAAAATGGTATAGTTGAAATTGCTGATCGCCATAAACACCTGCCATGAACATAGCCTTTCTTGTTAATGTGTTCCCAAGCACTTCAGAAACCTTTGTATTAAACCAAATTACCGGTCTATTAGACAGAGGTTGTACTGTAACCATATTTGCCTTAAGTTCTCAAAAAGACAAGGTAATTCATCCAGATGTGATTAATTATGGTTTGTTAGAAAAAACGGTATATCTAAATCATCCTCAATTTAATGCAGTCTATTACCTTAAAAAGTTTGTTAAATCATTCTTCTCTAAAAAGATAAGTAATAGATTTCTCTTTAAAACAATAAATATATTTAAGTATGGGCCCCAAGTTCTAAGATTAGGAATTTTTAAAGAAGTATTTCCTTTTATTGAGTTAGGTAAGTCTTTTGATTTACTACATTGTCAATTTGGAAATTTAGGATACAAAGGGGTTTTTTTAAAAGAGCTAGGAGCAACTGATGCAAAAGTGATAGTATCAATGAGAGGGTATGACATCACTAAGTTTGTCTATGAAAATGGCGAAGGGGTATACAAAGAATTATTTACAAAGGCAGACCTATTCCTGCCGGTTTGTGAATATTTCAAAACATTATTAGTAAGATTAGGCTGTCCAGCCTCCAAAATTCTAGTTCATCATAGTGGAATTGATGTTAAAAAGTTTGAATTTCACCCAAGTGCGAAGAGTAAAAGCGGGGAATTTAAGATTTTGACCGTTGGCAGACTTGTAGAAAAAAAAGGCATTTACTACGGATTATATGCTGTAAAGCATCTCAAAGCGATATCTCCTCAACTCTCTTTTTGTTATCAGATCATTGGCGATGGGCCTTTGTTAGAGGATTTAAAACAGTTAGCCGCAGAACTTAATATAGAGGAGCATGTAATTTTTTCAGGGGCTATGGGTCAGCAAGATGTAGTAGCTTCCTTATTAGCCTCAGATGTTTTCTTAGCTCCGCATGTAACAGCTAGTAATCAAGACCAAGAAGGCATACCTAACGTGCTAAAAGAAGCAATGGCAGTAGGAGTGCCGGTTGTAAGCACATACCATAGCGGACTGCCAGAGCTTGTACAAGATGGGGTGACAGGCTATTTGGTGCAAGAGCGAGATCCTGAAGGGCTTGCTGAAGCCTTGTTGAAAGTTTTTAATCAGTCAGGAAACCATTTCTTAATGGAACAGCGAGCAAGAGAATATGTGGAACAAAAGTTTAATATAGAAAACTTAAACGCAGAATTGATAAGAATATATGCGAATTTACTGCTTGCATAAGTACTTGTCTTTGTGTTCTTTGTCCCGTCATTTGATGTTTTAGATAATCACCTATATGAATGTTGCTTTTTTAATACTAGCGCATAATAATTATAATCATTTAAGAAAACTTATTTCCTCTCTTCAAGGAGCTGAAAGTAAATTTTACGTTCATATTGATAAAAAGTCTACGCTTCCTAGAGAGCAATTTGAGTCAAATGTCTACCTCTTAGAAGACAGAGAGGCAGTTTATTGGTACGGTTATTCAACTGTAAGGGCTACCATTAAATTACTTAAAAAAGCTGTTGAAGATACCGCTAATGATTATTTTTTATTGTTGAGTGGGGTAGACTATCCTATTCGACCCAGGGCAGAACTTTTCTCATTATTGCAAGAAGGAGGCGAGTTTATTAATATTTTGAAAGGATCTCAACCTAATAAACCTCTTTCACGCTTTGAGTATTATTATTTCGACGGGTTTGACAGAAGGAGCACATCATTCAAAACCAAAGTTTTTATTCTGGCAGAGAAAGCACTACAAAAGCTTAAATTAAAGAAGAAGATTCCTTTTCAAATCTTTGTGGGATCACAGTGGTTTGCGTTGAGCCGTTCTTGCGTTGAATTTATTTTAAAAGAAGTTGCTGAGAATCCTTCTTATGAAGCATTTTTTAAAAACAGCTTAGTACCAGATGAATCTTTCTTTCAGACTATCATTGGTAACTCAAAATTCTTTGCCCAAACAAAGGCTAATCTTACCTATACTGACTGGAGTACTAAACCAGCCCCAGCAATTATTACTGAAAAGCATGTGGAATTTTTTAAATTAAATAGAATCTTAGAAGGTGTTTATGGAAAATCTTCTCCTTTTTTTGCGCGTAAGTTTGATGATGATTCTAGTGAACTTGTAAAAAGGATTGATTCTGAGCTAAGGGGTGTTGATTTATGATTATATTAAATTATAGTTGCTTTTGTGTCTAACATATCTTAATGAGTAGCAATAGTACTCATAAACATTTGTTCAATTCTCTAATTAAGATTTTTTATCTTTGTGATTTGCATAATAACTTTGATTGATGACTAAAACTTTAAGTTTAACTCAAGATCATATAGTGTCACAGTCCGATAGTAATAAAGAGTTTTCCTTTAATTTAGAGGCAATGAGAGGATTTGTTGCCCTAGCGGTCGCACTTCATCACGTTGAAAACTACGAATTTTACCTTGATCCGAACTATTTTCCCATCGGTGTAGACGCAATACGACTTCCTGGACACCTCGGAGTACTCATATTCTTTGTTTTATCAGGCTATGTTATTGGCCTCAGTAGTAAAAGGCTTAGTTCTTGGCAAGAAATTCTTCTTTATGTGAAGAAAAGGCTAGTTCGCCTTTACCCTATCTATGTACTTTGCATAGCATTCACATTAATCATTGCTCAATCCTCATACAGTTTTGAAACAATAGTATCTAACCTAACATTTGGCCAAATCTTCTTTACTCCAATAATTAATGAAATTACACCTATTTGGTCTTTACAGTACGAAGTAATATACTATTTATTATTTATACCTATCTCATATTATAGAATACCTCCACTGGTCGTCGCTATAATTTCGGTAGTTGTAGGAGTCGGAAATTATTTTATCGAGCCACTGCTGCATATGCCTGCATTGACATCTTACGCTCTTGGACTAGCTTTTTGGACATCTGGTTTGGCTTTAGCAAAAGGCTTGCCTCGGTCGTCATCTAAGATTAATTGTCTCAGACTTATAAGTATGGTCTTTCTAATGCTTAGTATAGTCTATTTCAATACTATCACTTTGGTTACGGGCAAAGCAATGGATGTTATATTTGGGCATAGAATCAAATTTGAGGGATTATATTTATTTAAATCAATCAATGAAGTTATTGATTTAACATATCTCCCATATTGCCTACTCTTTATAGCTTCATTTGCTAATATTAAGTTTAAATACCTTAACCACTTAACTTTACTGCTGTTGCTGTTGCCTGTATTAAATATTCTTGTAGTAATGAGAAATTCGCAGTATGGAGTCTTGTCAGTGAGATTTCTATTTCCTTTTATTTGTTACATTATTAGTTTGATCCTTTATTTTCTAAAAGGTAAAATCCTTTTAGAAAATATGGGAAAAACCGTAGTTAATGCTGGGATTTGGCTGGGTAGTATCTCATATGGGATCTATATCATTCATTTTCCAATTCTGATCATTTTCCGGCAAACAGAATATTTCAGTGGTACACTCATATCCTTTGTTGTACGCCTATGTTTATATATGATTTTTGTTATTCTCGCAAGTGTTTTTCTTGAAAAGAAGGTGCAGCCAATAGCAAAGCGTTTTTTAATGAGGAATTAAGTGGATAATGAATTTAATGTTTATCTATAAGGCCAATTAGTTTTATAAATATGCTTTAAGGTTATAAGTGAAGTAACCCTACTTATGGGATCTATATTTATTTGTCTCCATGATGGGCTATGGAAAATAATATCAATATTACTTTTACAAATATGCTATTATTTCGTAACGTGGTCGGTTTCTCAATTTTTGACTTTATGCTGTTGTTTTCATTTCCTTATTTTATTTATAGGCTGTCATGCAGAAAGGTTGGCAAGTCGAATAGTGGTTTTAAGTCAAAATTTCAATAAAAATGATCTCTGCTTCACCATGCGTGTCTATTATTGTACCTGTTTACAATAGGCGTGAAACAATCAAAGAAACAATTACTTCAGTTCAGAAGCAAATATATCAATTTTGGGAGTTAATTCTTATAGATGATGGCTCAACAGATGGTGCAGAATCTATTATTAATTCATCTATTAGACTGGATAATCGAATACATTATTTTAAAAGAAATAGACTACCTAAAGGAGCTCCTACTTGTCGAAATATAGGCTTATCAGAGTCAAAGGGTACCTATGTTATCTTTCTTGATTCGGATGATATTTTAGCCCCTTATTGTTTAGAGCAGAGGGTAACTTATATGATCAATAATCCTAAACTTGATTTTGCTGTGTTTCCAATGTTGCTATTTAAGCAGAAGCCAGGAGATTCTTTTGTCTTTTGGAATATTCAGACAACCGAAGCAGATTTGGAGCGTTTTCTAAGTTTTGATGCTCCTTGGCAAACATCTTGTCCTATTTGGAGATCTGAAGCATTGCGCTCAATTGGAGGGTGGGATGAAAACGCCTTAACGTGGCAAGATTGGGAGTTTCATATAAAAGCCTTGGCTTTGGGTCTCAAATATGCCACGCCTAACTTTTTGCCAGACTGTTTTCTTAGAAGGGATGAATCAGAAGGTAGAATTAGTAGTGCGGACACTGCAGAGCCTCGCTTTCTATCTAGGTTAGGAACCTTTGATGCCACGTATCATTTACTAAAAAAGCAAGGTTTATTAAGCGGAAAGATAGAAAATCTATTTGCCAGGCTGTACTTTGTAAATGCAGAAAAGGCTGCATTACTAGGCAAGAGATTAGTGGTGCAAGCTTTTATCAAGTCTATAAGAGAGAAAAAGTTTTGTGAAGGAATTATCTACCCTTATCTCAATGCATTAATAGCGTTTAAGAAAATGAATGTACCTTTTACTCTTTCAGCAGCTTACAGGTTTTTGAGGATATTCTTGCCAGTATCTCTCACTCAAATACATACAAATTTATTTAAACATACATTGAATCCTGAAGATCAGAAACAGATTCAGGCACTTTTAAAGAATTGATGGAGTTCAAAAAAGGAATTAGTGTTGTTATTTGTTGCTATAACAGTGCTACAAAAATTTCGCATACCCTTGCACACCTTGCTGCCCAAAAGGCAAACACACTTTCTTGGGAGATTGTAGTTGTAAATAATGCTTCAAAGGATAATACTAGAGACGTAGCTGTTAAGGCATGGCATGACCTAAATTCAGATGTCACGTTCACTATAGTAGACCAGGATATTCCCGGATTAAGTGCTGCCCGTGATAAAGGAATAGCTACTGCAAGTTATGAATATATTTTGTTTTGTGATGATGACAACTGGCTGCAAGAAGACTTTCTACAAAGAGCATTCAATTGCATGGAGCAGAATCCTGCTATCGGTATTTTAGGAGGGCAATCAGAGGCTGCCGCAGATATTTTAATCCCTGAATGGTTTTCAAATAAATCGCTGGTGTTTGCTGTTGGAAAGCAAGCGGCGAAATCTGGACTATTAAGAGGTGTCAACCAAAATTTATATGGGGCGTGCATGGTAGTTAGAAGGTCGGGCTTACAGGTGTTGGATAATTGTGGATTCAGCTTCCTGAATAGCGGTCGCTTCGGTGATAAACTTACTGGGGGAGAAGATATTGAGTTAGGCAAAGCGTTTAGATTAGCTAATTATCAGCTTTATTATGATGAATCCTTAAAGTTTAAACATTACATGCCTGCTGACCGTATTAACTGGCCCTACTTTTTGAGACTAGGGAAGGGAAGTGCGAGTTCTGGGATTCCGATTTTTATTTATGACCAGTTTTTGAGAAAAGGTTCTATAACTAAACGTGAATTTAGAGTTACTTACTGGAAATATGTGGGCGTTGTAGGATTAAAAATAGCCAAAAGACCTTTCACTTTTCTTAAATATATAAAAGGGAATGCAAAAGAAGGCGACTTGGCTTATTTTGAAATGATGAGGCTGGTAGAGACATGGAATGTCTTTAGCACACGATATACGTTTGCTGAATACTGTTTTGAACAAATAAAAAAGTTCAAGGAGAAAGTTTATAAACTACGGTAACAGCTTAAACCAGCCATAATAGAATTACCAATAAAATGGCGTTCAATATATAATTGTTCCCTGCATAAATCTGTCTTTTTTTGCTCCTTTAGTTATAGTATGGCTATTTTCTCTGCTTTGGTTTCTATTATTATGCCAGCTTACAATGCAGGTAAATATGTGCGTGAATCTATTCAATCAGTTCTGAAACAAACATATTCTAATTGGGAACTCATTATAATCAACGACGGTAGCCTAGATGATACAGAGGAGGAGGTGCTAAAGTTTAAAGACGATAGAATAAAATACGTGCGCCAAGAGAACGCGGGGGTTTCAGCCGCCCGAAACAAAGGTTTGTCTCTTATGCAAGGAGATTATTTCTGCTTTTTAGATGCAGATGATATCTTCCCGGAGAAGAGCCTAGCAAGTAGGTTAGAGGTTTTTCATCATGACAGTTCTCTCAGTTTTGTTGACGGTAGAGTATTTGTTATGAATGTAGACCTAAAAAACGTAAAGCGAGATTACCTTCCCGTATTCAGAGGGAATCCTTTCCCAAAACTTGTTAGAATTAGCGGAGAATGCTTTTTAGGCAACACGTGGATGATTAAACGGCAAGAAGGCTACTTGTACCAATTCAGAAAAGGCCTTACCCACGGAGAAGACAGGCTATTTTTTTTAGACATAGCTGACCAGGGGAATTATTCGTTCACAGAGGAAGTGATTCTATTGTACAGGACAGGGCATGCATCTGCTATGAAGAACCTGAAAGGCTTAGAAAAAGGTTATATAAACTTGTACAATATTATTAAAAACGAATTTGCGTCAGTGAATCCGCAAGATTTGCTGTACTTAAAATATAAGATCACTCGTATAATGGTTCTTTCTTACTTAAAGAACCGTGACTATATACCGGCAGTTAAAGCATTTCTGCACCTAAGTTCGCTTTAGGGGCATTAAATTTCGTAATTTAGGGCAAATTTTCAAAAAGGTTTAAATGGCTAAGATATTGGTTACCGGTGCAGCCGGGTTTATTGGTTCAAATCTGGTTGAAAGACTGCTAGATTTAAAAAATGTGGTAATAGGGGTAGATAACTTTGATCCATTTTATTCAAGGGATATAAAACAGCAGAACCTTCAAGGTCTATTAAGGCATCCTGGCTTTTCTTTTTACGAATTTGATTTAGGAGAAGCTGGTAACATAGAAACCATTACTGAACCAATAGACATTGTAGTGCATTTGGCTGGGAAAGCTGGAGTAAGGCCTTCTATTGATGATCCAAATGGTTATATCAAAGCCAACATCACAGCCACAAATAATATCTTAGAATGGATGCAGAAACGGAATATTAAAAAGCTGGTCTTTGCATCTTCGTCTTCTGTGTATGGTAACAACAAGAAAGTACCTTTTGAAGAAACTGATTTGGTAGATAATCCAATTTCTCCTTACGCCTTCACCAAGAAAGCATGTGAATTATTGAATCACGTATATCACAGCTTATATAAAATGGATATCATCAATCTTCGCTTCTTTACTGTTTATGGTCCTCGTCAACGTCCAGATTTGGCAATCCATAAATTTGTGAAGATGATTGACAATAATATTCCTTTAACGGTTTATGGTGATGGAAGTACTGCAAGGGATTATACGTTTGTAGAGGACACTGTTTCTGGCATTATCAGTTCAATTGAATTTGTCTCCAGAAATATAAATGTATTTGAGGTGGTGAACTTAGGAAACAGCACGCCCGTCAAGCTGTTGGATTTGATTAATCATATCTACACCATCATGGACAAGGAGCCGCAAATTGAATACTTGCCTATGCAGCCCGGTGACGTCGACATCACATATGCCAGTATAGACAAGGCCACCAAATTAATAAATTATAATCCTCAAACTCCTATTGAGGCTGGTTTGAAGAAGTTTGTAGAGTGGTATAGAAGTCATAAGAAATAGAGAATGAGTAATTCTGATAGAATAAAGGTTCTGTACTTATCTTTAGACGGCATGACAGACCCACTAGGGCAGTCACAGGTAATAGCCTATCTAAAGCGAATTAGCGCTAAGAACGTTGAGTACGATATAGTGAGTTTCGAGAAACCAGATGTTTATCAGCAACGGAAAACTAGAATTGAAAAAGAGATAGCAGGTACCTCTATTACTTGGCACCCGTTAGAATATTCGAATAAATATTCCTTCTTATCTACTTATTTTCTTTTACAGAAAGGTTGGAAAAAAGTAGAGGAGCTGCACAAGATAAAGAATTTTGACATTGTACACTGCAGAGCCCAGCTGGTTGCTTCATTAGGCTGCAAATTGAAGGATAGGTATGGGGTTAAGTTTATCTTTGATATGCGTGGGTGGTGGACAGATGAAAAGTTTGAGAGTGGGGCTAGAAGCGGAGCTCTCTACCGGCCATTATATAAATATCTCAAAAATCAGGAGCAAAAATTTTTCAGAACTGCAGATACAGTGGTTTCCCTTACACATGTAGGTAAAGAAGAGATTGTAAGGCACCATTGGTCTACAGAGAGCACTGTTGGTGTCATTCCTACATGTGTAGATTTTGAAACGTTTCAGCCTTTTTCACAGGGAATTAGAAACGAGATAAGAGCCCAACTAGGAATTCCAGAAGATGCCTTTGTTTTGATCTATAGTGGGTCCTTGGGAGGTGCCTATAATGTGGGAGATATCCTCCGGATTTACAAGGTTCTGCAGAGTATTGAACCTGGTGCACAACTTTTGCTTTTGGCTAAAACAGTACAGGGCAACGTGAAAGAGGAGATAAATACATTTAATTTAACAGCTAAACATAAAGTTAAGATTACCTCTGCAGAGTATAAAGATGTACACAAATACTTGATGAGCGCTGATTTAGGGCTTATCTTATACGAAATGACTTATTCTGTAATTGGCCGCAGCCCTACTAAATTAGGCGAGTACTGGTCAAGCGGAATTCCAGTTTTATCTCCGGCCGGTATTGGTGATGTAGACTATATCATCAACCGGTTTCCCCATTCCGGAGCTTTAATAAAGCAGTTAAATTCAGATGGTTCTATCAAGGAGGCATTACAGTTTATTATGCAGGAGGCTGCTTCCAAAGATACTTTGCGTAATTATGCCGTCGAATATTATGACATCAACAATGGGGTCGATTTCTATTATAACATTTATACATCTTTAAAAGAGCAACGGTAAAGTGCCGCCTCTGGTAGTTTGAAGTAAGCAAAACTTTACTGGGCAGACATACTTTCGCTACTCATTAGTGCTGCAGAATAATTAGGTGAAGGTTTGGATACTACCGGTAATAGGAGAAATCTTCCTAGGATGTGTAGCTCCTTGGGTTTGTTGTTCTAGAATAAATAATTAAAGGTGGTGGAGAAGTAAGTTATGCCAACTATTCTTTTTGTGGTTCCATATCCTGAAGGAAAAGCTCCTTCACAGCGATTCAGGTTTGAGCAATATTTTTATATTTTAACTGAGGCAGGATATACTTTTACTATATCTTCTTTCATGGATTCAGCTACATGGGATATCCTTTATAAGCCAGGACATACGGTAAAGAAAGCTCTCGGAACAATAAAGGGGTTTTTAAAGCGGTTTTTTCTGCTGTTTTCAGTTTCAAAATACGATTACGTATTTGTTCACAGAGAGGCAACACCTGTAGGACCACCATTGTTTGAATGGGCGGTAGCAAAGGTATTTGGTAAAAAGATTATCTACGATTTTGATGATGCCATCTGGATACCTAATACCTCTGAAAATAATAAGATAGTAGCAGGTATAAAGTGGCATCAAAAAGCAGGGAATATTTGTCGTTGGGCTTATAAAGTAAGTTGTGGCAACTCCTTTTTGCAGGCATACGCACAACAGTTTAACCCAGCCGCGTTCGTCAATCCTACCACTATCAACACCTTAGGGCACCACAACAAAATAAAGGAGCAGAATACATCTGATGTTGTCATCGGGTGGACGGGTACTCACTCTACCATGAAATACTTGCTTCCTTTGATACCCGTTATAGAGCAGCTTGAACAGAAATATACCTTCACCTTCCTGATCATCTCTAATCAGGAACCGGATTTAAAATCTAGATCAGTACACTTCCTCCCTTGGCGTAAAGAAACCGAGATCTCTGACCTTCTTAAATTCAATGTTGGTGTTATGCCATTGGTTGATGACCCATGGGCTAAGGGAAAATGTGCGTTTAAGGCTTTGCAATATATGGCGTTAGGTATACCTGCTATTGTGTCACCTGTAGGTATGAACGTTGAGGTAGTAGATGAAGGAATAAATGGATTTATCTGCGATACTCCTGAACAGTGGTATTCTGCTCTGGAGAAAGTTATTCTGGATTCCCATCTTCGCTATACCTTGGGGCAGCAGGCACGGCTTAAAATAGAACAGAATTACGCCGTTACCGCAAACCGCCTTAATTTCTTAGGTCTCTTCAAATAAGCCTGCATAATGTAGAGGGCAGATAGGTAAAAAGGCATAAGCGGTATTTTATACCTCACTAAGGTGCCAAAGTTACCGCTGTTGGTTCCTACACCAAAAGCAAATACAAGTGAGAATACCATACAAAAGGTAAGTATAGGCTTGGTGCTTATAATCTTAATCATTTTAAAGAGGCCAATCTTTCTAATGATGACAAAAGTCAGATATATAAACATCATCGCCTCTAATGCACTCAAGGCCATAATAGGGCTTCTTACCTCCCAAATAAAAGGCCTGTATAAAGAAACAATAATAGCCTGGGGGGCAACGGCAATCATACTGCCTATAGAACCGTCAAAGGTACCAATATGGTATGCTGACCCAGAAGCTTGCTGCTCTGATAAGTACAAACTGTTTATTCTAGTTCTTTCTCCAATATTATCTAAATCATAATTCGCGTTACCTTCTGTTAAGGTTGTTGCACCAATCAAAGCAATACCAAAACCAAAGACTATAAAAATAGGTTTTAATATAAGACGGAGAGATTTATTTTTTATTCGGTTATTATTCTCAATGAATACCCAGAGGGCGGCTGGTGGTAAAAAAGATAATAAAATGTATACTTTTACAGAATATATGACATAAGCGGCAAAAAAGGAGATAATGATGTTTCTTAAAATATTTCTTTTTTCAACTAATGCTCCGTAAAAGCCATAAAAAAGCCATCCTAACGCACCAATGGTGAGAGTATCTTTCATTAAGCCTGAGCCCCAAAAGAAAACAGAAGGAATAAAAAATATCGCTATGGCAAATTCCTTGTATAAAGACGGATGAATCTTTATAAAGGTCTTGTACATGGCCCATATACCCGTAAAGCTAGACACAGCAAAAAGTAAAGAAATAACCGTATAGTTGCCAAAGCAAAGGAACCCAAACACTGTAGCTGCTCTCACTACAAAATATTCTGTGGATGATCTGTACCAATTCATTTTCTTTATGTATGGTAATAAATCTAGGATACGATTACCATCTCCAAAGAATAAACGAATACCGTCTGAAAATGAATTCTCAAATGCGCTCATAACTACTTTTGCATGATAAAAATATTCTGAAGTGTCTCCTCCTCCGTAGTAAAATTGAAAGATTAATCCAAAAGCTATAGAACCAATAATCTTAACTGTAAGTGCAGGAATAAAGTATCTTCTGATATTTTTAGTTTTTATAGAAGCTTTAAATCTAAAAGCTATCACATAAATGATAATAAGGTATATTGGTGTTAATAATAGGTCTGCTAGAGTAATATACATTTCTTAATTAAATTAACTTCAATTGAATTGATAAAATATTAAGAGTTTTATTCCTTTATTGGTCTCTTTTATTCTTCCTCAAATAAGCCCTCGCCTCTTTCTCTGAAGCAGACTTACTATCAGATAACTTGACCACGGTCTCATAGTACTGTTTCGCCTGCTTCACATTCTTCTCCTTGTCACTGATCCGGGCCAGGTTCACAAAGGAGGAGATGTAATACCCAGATTCTTTCTCCCCACTCTGCTCAGCAAAGCTAATACATTGTTGGTAATAAGCCTTGGCTTTAGCTAAATCCCGGGTGCGGTGCTGGTGAATGTAGCCTAAAAAGAAGCTGGCGTAGCGGCCACTGATGGCTTCGTACCCAAATACCTTCTGGTTGATCTTCTCCAGAATTTGCAAGGATAGCTGCTCTGCCACCCCAAAGTTGCCTTCAGAAAACGCCATGCGGGCGTAAAACCGCTGAAAGTAGGGGTTGTCTGGGTAGGTGCTGGCCAGGTATTGGGACAAGGCCATGGCCGCCGACCCGTTTCTGGAGTCATTGGCATAAATCTTCATCAGAAAAAACTTGGCCTCTGTGCCGGTGTAAAACCCGTTAAAGGCCACTTGCTGCAGCTGCTGCAGGCCTAATTTCTTATTGCCTTTGGGGAAGAAGAAGAGAACCGGCCGCAGCAGCGGATAATGCTCATGAATCCAGACGGCGTAGTAGTTGAAAAGTGCCTCGCCAAAAAGAAACTCATCACTCAGGCCGTTGGCTTTGCGGCTTTTCTGCAGGTATTCCAGGGCTTCTTTGCTCATAATGGCGGCCTTGCGCCAGTTCTTGCGCTCAGAGTGCAGGCGGGCGCCAAAGCCGTTGGCCGCCGACAAAAAGAAAGCGGCCTCTAAATTCTTGTTGTCTTTGTCATAAAGGTCTTCGGCCAGGGTAATGGTGGTGTCCATGTACGCCAGAAAGACCTCGTCAAAGCGGGTGTCATTGATGTTAGAGGGCACCATTTTCCACCAGTTGCTCAGCCCCAGCAGAAAGTACGGCATGGGGTGGCTGGGGTAGCGTCTGCGCAATGATTTGAACTGCCGCTCCGCCTTCTCAAACTTGAAGTTGTACATGTTGTCCACCGCGCCGCTCAGCTCATCCATGATGGTTTCATTGAGCAGAAGCCAGCCTTTTATGTTCAGTGCCTGCGGAACAATCTCAACCGAGTCCAGCAGAATACTGGCCTGCAAAGAGTCCAGCAGTTTCTGGTCAATCTGTTTGGTAGAATCCTGTCTGGTGGAGTCAGGCACCTGGGCTTTCGCATGAAAGAAACCTAAGAGCAGGAGGAGCAGGAAAAGGGTCTTTTTCATTAACTTCATTAAAACTGCCTGAGCCGCGTTATCTGGTTGTAAGTATGGGTGAACGCGCGGCCGGTGGTCGCCCACACAACAAGCGTTGCCCAAAGTAGGTTTCAATTTACGTACTAATACGTATGCCGTTTTCGGCCTGTTTTTACAAAAGTAGCCCCAAAACGCACAGTTCTTCCCAAAAGAAATCCCTTACTTTGAAAAAACGAACAACTATGGAATTATTGCACCAGCTCTGCCAGATACATGCGCCGTCAGGCAATGAGGTGAAGATGAAAGAGTTTCTGCTCCACCATGTGCAGGAGCAGCAGGCGCGCTGGAAAGCCCGGCCCCAAATCCTTCACGGCAAAGGGTTTCAGGACTGTCTGCTGCTAGTCTTCGGGGAACCCCGCACGGTCATCTTTGCCCACATGGACTCCATTGGCTTTATGGTACGGTACGGCAAACAACTGATAAAGATTGGCGGCCCCGTGGCCGAAGCCGGGTATACGCTGGTGGGCGAAGACAGCCAGGGCAAGATTGAGTGCACACTGGAGGTAGACGAAGAAGAGCACGAGCTGCGCTACCACTTTGAGCGGGAGATTGAGCGGGGCACCGAGCTGGTTTTTAAATGTGATTTCCGGGAGACTGAAGACACCGTACAAAGCTGTTACCTGGACAACCGCTTGGGCGTCTGGAGCGCCCTGCAGGTGGCCCAGACACTGGAAAACGGCATTATCGCCTTCGGGTGCTGGGAAGAGACGGGCGGCGGCTCAGTGGGCTATCTGGCCAAATACATTTATGAGACGTATGGCGTCACACAAGCCCTCATCTCTGATATTACGTGGGTCACCGAGGGGGTGCGTGCCGGCGAAGGCGTGGCCATCTCGCTGCGCGATTCTTTGATTCCGCGCCGGAGCTTTGTGCAGAAGATCATCCAACTGGCCAGAGAGGCGAATATTCCGCACCAGATAGAGGTGGAGAGCGTCGGCGGGTCAGACGGTAAGGAGCTGCACTACGGCCCAATTCCCTGGGACTGGTGCTTTATTGGCGCGCCCGAAGACAATGTGCATTCCCCAGACGAGCTGGTGCACAAAAAAGACATATACGCCATGGTAGACCTCTATAAACACCTGATGCAGAAACTGTAGAAGAAGCCGTATAGAATATAAAACCTATTTGTTTTTTTGCGGAGAAACCTTAGCTTGCACAACAGACCTAGGTAAGGTCTAAGAGTTAAATTCAGTTTTATTCCTGCTAATGATTTGATTTTTATTTTGATCTAAGGCAGCCTTAAAGCCACCCGTTTTTGGCCTGTTTTCTGAAAAAACAGCAAAAACACACAGCAGAGATTATACATCTGTGTAACGGCAACCGGGCGAAAGAGAAGTAGAGGGTTAGGCCATTGGCAGGGCAGAAGTAGCTTACGAGTACGCTTACAACCGTTCAACTAACAAACAAACCGTTACTCTATGCAGACAATTCTCTACGCCATTCCCGCTTTTGGGCTGGTAGCCTTGTTGTACACCGCCATCAAATCAGCGTGGGTCACCAAACAAGATGCCGGTGATGAAAAAATGAGCACCATTGCCCGGTACATTGCGGAGGGGGCCATGGCCTTCCTGAAGGCAGAATACAAGGTGCTCACCTACTTTGCCATCATCGCCTCCATTTTTCTTTTCTATTTAGGGTACGTAGGGGAGAAGTCCTCACCTATAATTGTCGGCGCTTTCCTGATTGGTTGTATCTTTTCGGCCCTGGCCGGGTTCATAGGCATGCGCATTGCCACCAAAGCCAACGTGCGCACCGCCCAGGCTGCTAAAACCAGCTTGTCCAGAGCCTTGAATGTGTCGTTTACCGGCGGCGCGGTCATGGGCATGGGCGTGGCGGGTTTGGCCGTGCTGGGCCTTGGCTCCCTGTTCATTGCCTTCTACTACTGGTTTGTGCAGCGCTCAGGCGCAGCGCCAGCAGTGAGGAGATGGAGATTGCGCTGGAAGTGCTCACCGGTTTCTCGCTGGGTGCGGAAAGCATTGCCCTCTTCGCCCGGGTGGGCGGCGGGATCTACACCAAAGCCGCCGACGTGGGCGCTGACCTGGTGGGGAAAGTAGAAGCCGGAATCCCCGAAGACGACCCCCGCAACCCCGCCACCATCGCTGACAACGTAGGAGACAACGTGGGCGACGTGGCCGGGATGGGCGCTGACTTGTTCGGCTCGTACGTGGCTACCATCTTAGCCACCATGGTGCTGGGCCGTGAAATCACCGTGACAGACAACTTTGGCGGCTTGTCGCCCATCATTCTGCCCATGCTCATTGCGGGTCTAGGCATTATCTTCTCCATGATAGGCACGCTGTTCGTGCGCGTGAGCGAAGGCGGAAACGTGCAGGCGGCCCTGAACATGGGCAACTGGTCTTCAGTGGCTTTGACGGCCATTGCCTCTTACTTTGTGATTGACTGGCTCATGCCCGAGACCCTGAACCTGCGCGGCTATGAGTTTACCTCCATGGGCATTTTCTGGGCGGTCATTATTGGTCTCATTGTGGGTACGCTCATCTCTATCATCACTGAGTACTACACCGCCATGGGCAAGAAGCCAGTGATGTCCATTGTGCAGCAATCCTCTACGGGGGCGGCTACCAACATCATCTCTGGCTTAAGCGTGGGCATGATGAGCACGGCCCTACCCATTATTGTTTTGGCGGCCGGAATTGTATTCTCGTATTCGGTGGCGGGGCTTTACGGGGTGGCCATTGCCGCCGCCGGTATGATGGCTACCACCGCCATGCAGCTGGCCATTGACGCCTTTGGGCCCATAGCCGACAACGCCGGGGGTATTGCCGAAATGAGCGAACTGCCCAAAGAGGTGCGCGAACGCACTGATATTCTGGACGCTGTTGGCAATACCACCGCCGCCACGGGCAAAGGCTTTGCCATTGCCTCGGCGGCCTTGACGTCGCTGGCCTTGTTTGCGGCGTTTGTGGGTATCTCGGGTATCAGCACCATTGACTTGTACAAAGCGCCGGTGTTGGCAGGTTTGTTCATTGGCGGCATGATTCCGTTCGTGTTTTCGGCCTTGGCCATTAGTGCGGTGGGCCGGGCGGCCATGGCCATGGTGCAAGAAGTACGCCGTCAGTTCCGGGAGATTCCGGGCATTATGGAAGGTACGGGCAAGCCCGAATACGACAAATGCGTGGCCATCTCTACCAAAGCGGCCATCAGGGAAATGATGTTGCCCGGTGCCATTGCCTTGATAGTGCCGCTGATCATTGGCTTCGGGTTGAGAGGCGTTTTTGAGGAGGTGTCCAGCGCTGAGATTCTGGGCGGCGTTTTGGCGGGTGTGACCGTGGCCGGCGTGCTCATGGCCATTTTCCAGTCAAACGCGGCGG
This sequence comes from Rufibacter ruber, assembly GCF_001647275.1. Taxonomy (GTDB): domain Bacteria; phylum Bacteroidota; class Bacteroidia; order Cytophagales; family Hymenobacteraceae; genus Nibribacter; species Nibribacter ruber_C. The sequence continues at coordinate 53,051 of NZ_LRMM01000021.1, forward strand.
GGCCTGGGACAACGCCAAAAAGTCATTTGAGAAAGGCGTGATGATCAACGGCGTGATGGAGTACAAAGGCTCAGAGCCGCATAAAGCTTCGGTAACCGGAGACACCGTGGGTGACCCCTTCAAAGATACCTCCGGCCCGTCTATGAACATCTTGATTAAACTGATGTCTATTGTGTCACTGGTGATTGCCCCGCACATTGCGGTACGCGAAACGCCGCCACCGGCCCCTGAAACCCGTCCTGATTTGGAAGGTGCTATTCAGCGGGTGGAGAAAGCTGCGCCAGCGGCCACTGCCCAGTACCCGGTCCCTGCTAAGCAGGTGAATTAGTAGCTTTTACCAGCAGCACGTTCCGTTTTCGGCCTGTTTTTCCAAAAACAGACTGAAAACGGAACGTGCTTTTTTGTACAAATCAATTTAAGCAATCTCTTTCATGGCGCAAGGGTCCGCTTGTGCCCGTACGCATTGCCTTAACTCAAACCTGTAAGACTTCCAAAACCTCACAGGTTTTCCGTTTCTGGGCTATTTTTTCCAAAACAGGCTGAAAACAGATTTCCGGAAAATTAGGAGTTATTCCAATAAGTAAATCTTGATGAAGTTAATAAAGAAATGCGTGGACACAAGCGGACGCTTGCGCCATGAATCTGAGAAAAGAAAATAGTTAAGCTTATGGCAAACAGCCAGCCAAACCGTCGGCCTTTTTGGACCTGCCACGGCAGAAAAGGCCTTTTTACTTTTATTTTCCCCCTCTATTCCCCAAATTTGATGCTCCCTACTTAAACAACCCATGCACCACCCACCGGTAACCATTCACGACAAGCAGTTCAGTATCTATCTTCCAGAGCGTAAAATCCTACACAGCGTAGAGATTGTGGCCGCCCGCCTCAGCCATGACTACCGCGGCAAGCGGCCGTTGTTCCTGGCGGTGCTGAACGGCTCGTTCATGTTTGCCGCAGACTTGATGAAAGAGATGAGCACGCCCTGTGAGATTTCGTTCATCAGGCTGGCCTCTTACACAGACATGCAGAGCACCGGCAGCGTGAAAGAAATCATGGGCCTGAACGAAGACATCAAAGACCGGCACGTGGTGGTGTTGGAAGACATTGTAGACACCGGCCATACCGTGGCGGCGCTGCTGCCGCAGCTGCGCCAGCAAGGTCCAGCCTCGCTGGAGGTGGCCACCCTGCTGATCAAACCAGAGAGCCTGCAGCACAACCTCGTGATCAAGTACCCGGCCATGTCTATTGCCAATGACTTTGTGGTGGGCTACGGTCTGGACTACAACGGCCTGGGCCGAAACCTGCGGGATATCTACAAGGTGATGTAGTTTCTGTTTTGGAGCTGTTTTCTGGAAACCAGCCCCAAAACAGGAGTAGACGGCGCAACCTTGTGCCCTGAAAAACTGGGGTTTCCAAGATTTTCTTCTTACTTTTGTCATCTCACAATTCAAATACCCATGCTGAATATCGTACTCTTCGGTCCTCCGGGCGCAGGCAAAGGCACGCAAAGCCAGAAACTGATACAGAAATACGGACTCATTCACCTCTCTACCGGTGATTTGTTACGCTCTGAGATTGCCCAGGGAACCGAGTTAGGACTCAAGGCGAAAGGTCTTATGGATGCTGGTTTGCTGGTACCCGATGAGGTGGTGATTGGCATGATTGAGTCTAAGCTGGCCCAGAACCCCAACGCCGCCGGTTTCATTTTTGACGGCTTCCCGCGCACCGTGCCCCAGGCCGAGGCGCTGGACCAACTGCTCCAAAAGTACGACCAGGGCATTAGCTGCATGGTAGCCCTTGAGGTGCCAGAAGAAGAATTGGTGAAACGCCTCTTGCTGCGCGGCCAGACCTCCGGTAGACCAGATGACGCCGATGAGGTTTTGATTCAGAAGCGCGTGGTGGAGTATAATACCAAAACTGCTCCCGTGGCCAACTACTACGCCCAGCAGAACAAATTCTACGCCATCAACGGCATTGGCGAGATTGATGAAATCTTCAACAAAAGCTGCGAAGTGATTGAAGCTTGCCAGGCGGTTTAAGCAGCCTGGCACCATATAAAACCACAGAAACCATCTGATAAGAAATTGTCAGATGGTTTTTAGTTCCTGAGCGAATCTTCCTGCCCCGCAGGGTGTTATGGGCTTCTGTAGGGGAAACGCATAAACCTAAAATGACCTCCGCAAAGCGGAAATCTGGTTCTGGAAGGATTGGGTTGGGTTTTTACTGAGGTGTTTTCACCAACTCTGCTGTTCGGGAGTTGCAATCCCGAACTAAGTACTTGCGGAGTTGAGATCCGCGGCGCGTGCTGATTAAAATTGCAATAACGGGAATTGCAACGCCCCAGAATATTGACTTCCGGATTACAAATCCGGAAGAGCAGAGAGAACAGAGGCAGACGGAAACACAGAGCAGTGAGAAAAAGCAATTTCCGTCAGTGGCGGAGCAACATCATCCGCAATGCGGAAGGAAAATTCCCCTCCTTGGAGGGGTAGGTTCACGTTTCATGAGCTAACTCCTTGATAGGAACAAACCCGTTTTTGGCCTCTTTTTCAGAAAACAGGTCAAAAACAGAACGTTAAAAGAAGGGCCTTCGGCGTGCGCCGAAACCAGTCACACACAAGAATTTAAGAGACCAGCTGTGTCAACATCAAACTTTATAGATTACGTTAAAATCTGCTGCCGCTCCGGCCACGGCGGAGGCGGCTCTGCCCACCTGCACCGCGACAAGAAAACGGCCAAAGGCGGCCCAGACGGCGGCGACGGCGGCCGCGGCGGCCACATCATCCTGAAAGGCAACGCCCAGCTCTGGACGCTCCTGCACCTGCAGTACCAGAAGCACGTGATTGCCGAGAACGGCGGCAACGGCGGACCCAGCCACTCCAGCGGCGCCTTCGGGAAGGACATCATTCTGGAGGTTCCCATCGGCACCATCGCCCGTGACGCCGAGACCGGTGAAATAAAAGCAGAAATCACGCAAGACGGCCAAACCGAAATCATCACGCCTGGCGGGCGTGGCGGCTTGGGCAACGCCCATTTCAAGTCGCCCACGAACCAGACGCCCATGTACGCCCAACCCGGCGAGCCCGGCCTGGAGGAATGGACTGTTCTGGAGCTGAAACTGCTCGCAGATGTGGGTCTGGTAGGGTTCCCTAACGCCGGTAAATCCACGCTGCTGTCGGTGGTTTCGGCCGCGCGGCGAAGATTGCCAACTACCCGTTCACCACGCTGGTGCCTAACCTGGGCGTAGTGGCGTACCGCGACTACAAGTCATTTGTAATGGCAGACATTCCCGGTATTATTGAGGGCGCGTCTGAAGGCAAAGGGTTGGGCATCAGGTTCTTGAAACACATTGAGCGCAACTCCATTCTGCTGTTCATGATTTCGGTGGAGAGCCCAGACATTGCCGCCGAGTACGAGATTCTGGTGAACGAACTGCGCACCTACAACCCCGAGCTGCTGCACAAACAGCGCCTGCTGGCCATCACCAAAACAGATTTGATTGATGACGAGCTGGAGGCCGAAATGCGCGAGACGTTGCCCAAGGATTTGTCCACGGTGTTCATCTCCAGCATGACCAACAAGAACATCACCCAACTCAAAGACATGATCTGGAAAGCGCTGAACACCGCGTAAAGACCTCACCCCCGGCCCCTCTCCCGTGGAGAGGGGAGGTTTCTGTTTTGGGGCTGTTTTTCTGAAATCAGCCCCAAAACGGAAAAGCCCTCCTTCAAGTTTGAGCGCAGCGGTAACTTGGAGGGAGTATGACTGCCAGTTTCAACTGGCGGAAGTAGGGATTGGGGAATGTAAGTCGCCAGTTGAAAACTGGCATCACCCTTAGCCACAAGTTACGCTGTCGCTAAACTTGCGGCAGCAAAATTACCCTAGGAGAAACGCGGTAAATTAGTTTTGGGCCTGTTTTCACCAAAACAGGCCCAAAACAGGAAAGCGGCATTCCCTCTCCCTGGAGGGTGAGGGGGCAGCAGTAGTTCTTGGGTAAAAAAGAAACGAGAACTGAAGCCCTTGTCTCTGCTTTGCTTGTGCATTTGCAACTTGAACCTGATTATTACCCTCATCCTAACCTTCTCCCAAAGAGAGAAGGAACTCCGCAGTAGACGGTTGGCAAGTACTTCTTTCAGGTTTAAGCACATGGGTAACTTGAGGGGGAAATGATTGGCAGTTTTAACTGGCATAACCCGCGGCAGCGGAAAAAGGAAGTTTCTATTTGCGTTTTGGGGCTATTTTCAGAAAAACAGCCCCAAAACCAAAACTCCCCTCTCCGTGGGAGAGGGGCCGGGGGTGAGGTCTCTGTCAGTCCTGTCATTCGCAAGGGGCGGAGAATTTGCCCGAAAATGCCACTTTGGCATAAAAGCCGGTTTGGCAAAATTGTTGCCAAGAATGAGGCACGAGTTAGAAGCATCAACATCTGAAAAGAGTAAAAAGATATATGAGTACCACAGCTGAACAAAATACTCCGGAACAAGAGAATTTACAGCCTGAGAACCAGGAGGCAACCGAGCAAACCGCCTCTGAGCAACCGGCGGCCGGGCAGGCAGAAGGACAGGGCGAGGAAACAGAAGGCGAAACTAAAACTTCTGAAAACGGCTCTGCCGAACTGGACGAGTTGCGGGACAAATACCTTCGGCTGCAGGCCGAGTTTGACAACTTCAGACGCCGCACCTCTAAAGAGCGCCTGGAACTGTTCAAGACCGCCAACCAGGAGCTGATGGTGGCCCTGATTCCGGTGCTGGACGATTTGGAGCGTGCGCAGGCGGCCATGAAAGACGCGCAAGACGTGAACGCGGTGCGCGAAGGCGTGGAGCTGATTTTCAACAAGTTCCAGAGCCTGTTGCAGCATAAGGGGCTGAAGGCCATGGAGGCCGTTGGCCAACCGTTTGACGCCGATGTGCACGAGGCCATCACGCAGATTCCGGCTCCAAGTGAAGACATGAAGGGAAAAGTGATTGACCAAGTAGAGAAAGGATATTACCTCAATGACAAAGTGGTTCGCTTTGCCAAAGTGGTGATTGGAGCATAAGACCATGGCAACCAAAAGAGACTATTACGAAATACTGGGCGTAGCCAAAGGGGCCTCGCAGGACGAGATAAAGAAGGCGTACCGCAAAATCGCCATCAAGTATCACCCTGACAAGAACCCAGACGACCCATCCGCCGAGGACAAGTTCAAGGAAGCCGCAGAGGCCTACGAGGTTCTGAGCGACGAGCAGAAGCGCCAGCGCTACGACCAGTTCGGGCACCAGGGCGTGAACGGCGGCGGCTTCGGTGGCGGTGGCGGCATGAACATGGAAGACATCTTCTCCCAGTTCGGTGACATCTTCGGCGGCGGAGGCGGCGGTTTTGAAAGCTTCTTCGGGGGTGGAGGCCAGCGCGGCGGCAAACGCATGCGCAAAGGCAGTAACCTGCGCATTAAGCTCAAACTCAACCTGGAGGAAGTCGCCAAAGGCGTTGAGAAGAAAATCAAAGTGAAGCGCTACGAGTCTTGCCAGGTCTGCGACGGTAACGGTTCTAAGAACGGGTCTTCTTTGCAAACTTGCGGTACCTGTCAGGGCCAGGGCCAGGTGAAACGCGTGGTGAACACTATGCTGGGCCAAATGGTCTCCAGCAGCACCTGCCCTACCTGCCACGGCGAAGGCAAGATGGTGACTCAGAAATGCGACGCCTGCCACGGTGAAGGCCGTCAGCTGCGCGAGGAGGTCATCTCTATCAACGTGCCCGCCGGCGTAGCCGATGGCATGCAGCTTTCCATGAGCGGCAAAGGCAACGTACCGGAGCGCGGCGGAATCCCAGGTGACTTGCTCATTCAGATTGAAGAGGAACACCACCCAACCCTTCGCCGCGACGGCAACAACGTCATGTTTGAGCAGTACGTGAGCTTTGTAGACGCTACGTTAGGTGCTAGTGTGGAGGTGCCAACCATTGAAGGCAAGGTGAAAATCAAGATTGACCCCGGCACCCAGTCCGGTAAAATCCTGCGCCTGCGCGGAAAAGGAATTCCAGACATCAACGGTTACGGCCGCGGTGACCAACTCATTCACATCAACGTCTGGACGCCTAAGAACGTGAACGCCGAGGAACGCCAAATCTTGGAAAGACTGCGTGATTCCCAGAATTTCACGCCCAACCCCGGCAAGAACGAGAAAGGCTTCTTCGAGAAAATGAAGGAGTACTTTCAATAAGGAGTTAAACTGAGAGTTCTGAGTCTTGAGTCCAGAGTTCTGAGATTAGATAAATCTGAAAATGCCTGATTTCCGAGAAGGAAGTCAGGCATTTCTGTTTTAGTTTAATCAACATGTAGCGTCGTTACCCTGTAACGACGTGGCTCTATGAAACACTATCTTCTCTGTTTGCCCTAATTGTGCCACACAGCTGGTCCTACTTTTGCAGGTCAGGTTCACAAGAATGGGCACTTTTACTGCTGCGAGGAACTGCGTCGTTACAGGGTAACGACGCTACATGTCTGTTTATAACCAGGCCGAAACACAAAACCGTCCACTCCAAAGACCTCGTAGCGTCCGGAGGACCTGCGAGCGTCTATGCCAACGGCCGCCGTTACCTAACTAATTTCCCTGCCGCAAGTTTAGCGCTAGCGTAACTTGTGGTTTATGATACGGCCAGTTTTCAACTGGCGATTTGCATTCATAGAAATCCAATTCCGCCAGTTACAAACTGGTGACCATATTCCCTGCCAAGTTACCGCTGCGCTCAAACATGAAGGAGCCAGGCCTTTCCGTTTTCGGCCTGTTTTCCCAAAAGCAGGCCAAAAACGCAACAACACCAGTTTGCACGGGCAAAGTCTTTCGCGTAGCTTTATCCAACGCAAACTAACTGTGAAACCCTTGCCACCAATTCTGCAAATACAAGGCGTAAGCAAACGCTATGAGGCGCACCAGGCCCTGAACCAAGTCTCGTTTGACGTGCCCAAAGGCAGCATCTTCGGGCTGCTGGGACCCAACGGCGCGGGCAAGACCTCGCTCATCAGAATCATCACCCAAATCACCGGTCCGGACGAGGGGCAGGTGCTGTTTGAGGGACAGCCGCTGCAACCCAACCACGTGAAACAGATTGGCTATTTGCCTGAGGAGCGCGGTCTGTACAAGAAGATGAAAGTAGGCGAGCAGCTCCTGTATCTGGCCCGCCTGCGCGGATTGACCAAGGAGGAGGCCACCGTGAAAATAAAGGCCTGGGCCGACCGGCTGGATTTGAAAACCTGGCTCAACAAGAACGTGGAAGACCTGTCAAAAGGCATGCAGCAGAAAGTGCAGTTTATCTCCTGCGTGCTGCATGAGCCCAAACTGCTGATTCTGGACGAACCTTTTTCGGGGTTTGACCCGGTGAATGCCAACATCATCAAAGATGAAATCCTGAAACTACGGGAGCAGGGCTGCACCATTATTTTCTCCACGCACAGAATGGAATCTGTGGAGCAGCTGTGTGATGACATTGTGCTGATTAACCGGTCGCAGATTGTGCTGTCAGGGAGCGTGAAAGAGGTGCGGGCGCGGTTTCGGGCGCAGACCTACCACGTAGAAGGGCTGGGGAAACTGCTCATCACCTCGCCAGATTTCAAGGTGCTGCAGCAAACCCAGCAGGGCAACGAGTTTAAAGCTGAAATCCAATTGGAGAACAACACCGGCCCCAATGATTTGCTCCGGTACCTGATTGAGCGCGTAGAGGTGCACCTGCTGCAGGAGAAAGTGCCCAGCATTCATGACATTTTTGTACAGACCGTAACCCAACCCACCCATGGATAAGATTTGGCTAGTGTTTCAGCGCGAGTACCTGGTGCGCGTGCGCAAGAAAAGCTTCATTGTCATGACCATTCTGGGGCCGCTGCTCATGGCGTTGGTCATGGTGGTGCCCATTGGCATTATGATGATGTCTGATGACACCAAAACCATTCAGGTGCTGGATGAGAGCGGTTTTCTGGCCGGTAAATTCACGTCTACAGACGAATTCAAATATGTAACCGTGGGCGGCCCCCTGGAAAAGGCCAAGGCCGACTATCTTAAAACCGAAGACGCGGCGCTGCTCTATATTCCCAAGCTGGACTTAGATAAACCCGAAGGCATTCAGCTCTTCTCCCAGAAAAGCGCGAGCATCACGGTTATCTCCTCTCTGGAGAAACAGGTAAAGCAGGAGATTGAGGCCATCAAATTCAATAAATCAGGCATCAATCAGCAGGTACTGGACCAAATCAAAACCAAGGTCAACATCAGAACCGTGAACCTGAGCGCCGAAGGCGAGAGGAGCAGCAACGCGGGCGTGACCTCCATTGCCGGTTTTATAGGGGCGTTCCTGATTTACCTCTTCATCTTCCTGTACGGTGCCCAAATCATGCGCGGGGTCATTGAAGAGAAAACCAGCCGAATTCTGGAGGTGATGGTGTCTTCAGTGAAACCGTTCCAGCTCATGGCGGGCAAAATCATGGGCATTGCGGCAGTGGGTCTCACGCAGTTCCTGCTCTGGATTGTGCTTACCTCTGCTATTTATGTGGGCGTGTCTTCTGCGTTTGACCTGGAGCGCTTTTCCCAAGACCGCTTCTCGCAAACCATGCAGACCATGCAAAACCCGCAAGATATGTCGCAGGCGCAGGAGGTACATGACATCATGAGCGGGTTAGAGAGCCTGAACGTGCCTTTGCTGGTGGGCGGCTTCCTGTTCTATTTCCTGGGCGGTTACTTGCTGTACGGTGCGTTGTTCGGGGCCGTGGGCGCGGCCGTTGACTCTGAAACCGACAGCCAGCAGTTCATGCTGCCCATCACCATTCCGCTCATTCTGTCGTTTGTGGTGGCGCAGACCATCATCATGAAAGACCCCAACGGCGCGGTAGCCTTCTGGATGTCCATGATTCCGTTCACCTCGCCGGTGGTCATGATGCTGCGGCTTCCGTTTGGCGTGCCGGCCTGGGAACTGGCGTTGTCTATGTTTCTGCTGGTAGCAGGTTTTATTGGTACCATCTGGGTGGCGGCCCGCATCTACCGCGTGGGTATACTCATGTACGGCAAGAAGATTACCTATAAGGAACTGTCTAGGTGGTTGTTCTATAAAGGCTAATGCAGTGGTTCTATGGCTGGGTTCTTAAAAACGAAGTGGTGCAAATATCTCCTTGTGCTCCTGTTCCTAGCATCATGTATTGAAGCCTTTGCTTATGTGAATGTACTGGTTAGCCTCAAATATGAAACGGATGCCCCCGCAGCATGTATATCCAACGTGACGGGTCAGGATTTATGCAGACAATTGAATAGAAGTAAAGCTGTTGCTCTCTCTGCGTTTGCCTCTGCCGTTATCCTGCTGTTTCTCAGATTTAGAAGCTTCTAAGCCTACTTACTTTCTGTTTTTCGCCTCTTTTCCGGAAAACTGCTCCAAAACATGAAGAAGATATTTTCGGCCTTGGCCGCGTTCATCCTTTTAAGCTCTTTTACCATGGACAAACCTGCTTACCGCCTTTTCACCGGCTCTGGCAAAGTGATAGACTACGGGAAGATGCTCAAAGAACTGGCTGCCGCCGATGTGGTGTTTTTTGGGGAACAGCACAACGACCCCATTGCCCATTGGCTTCAGCTGGAGCTGGCCAAAGACCTCTACCAGCAGCACGGCCGGCAGCTCGTGCTAGGCACTGAAATGTGGGAAGCCGACACCCAGGCTGCGGTTGATTCCTTTCTGCTGGGCCTGGTTGATGAGCCTTCCTTCACCCAAACCAGCCGCGCCTGGCCCAATTTTGCCACTGATTACAAGCCGGTGCTGCTTTTCGCCAAAGCGAAAGGGCTACAAGTAATTGCTACCAACGCGCCCCGCCGTTCTGCCCGCATAGTGGCCAAAGAAAGCCTGCAGGGTTTAGACGCGCTGCCGCCCTCTGAAAAACAATGGCTGCCTTTGCTCCCCATTACGGTTGACCTGGAACTGCCGGCCTACAAGCGCATGCTCAGCATGTTTGGCAGTGACACCCACGGCGCCTCGGCGGCGGGCTCAACTAAAATAGTGGAAGCCCAGGCTCTGAAAGATGCCACCATGGCCCATTTTATCAGCAAGAACCTGAAAACAGGGCAGCACCTGCTCCACCTCAACGGCGCCTACCACTCAGACCACCACGAAGGCATTCTCTGGTATCTGAAGCGCCTTCGGCCCGAATTGAAAATCAAGACCGTCACCACCGTTCTGCAGCCGCAACTGGAGAAGCTGGAAAAAGAGCACCTGCAGCGGGCAGATGTGGTGTTAGCCGTGCCCGAAACCATGACAAGGACGTATTAGTTTTTCTTTAGAGCCAACTGCCCAGGTTCTGTTTTCGGGCAGTTTTGGAAAAAATAGCCCGGAAACAGAAGTTGGTAGAGACGCTCGCAGGTCCTCCGGACGCTACGAGGTCTTTTGAGCGGCAGTATTGCAGTGGCAGGCGTATGTAACCCACCCCTACCCCTCCCGGGAGGGGAGTATCAGACCTGCGTGGAGCAAGTGGCGGGTTAAAGTCCCTCTGGCATGCGTGGACCGGCAGGTGTCAACATCCCCCTTCGCCCCCTTCAAAGGGGGAGTAACAAAGTTAGTCCTGAGTTATGAGTCTTGAGTTCTGAGTCTCTTCTTTGCCCCCTTAAGGATTCAATACGCACGAAGCAGCAATGCCTGGTTTCGCCGCCCCGCCGCGAGAGCAGCCAGAGACCGCCCTCATCTATAGGTACGCGTCTGGAGACTCGCGCCAGCGCGTGATGTGGGAAACCATTCGCAACAGGCAAGCAACAATGAACCATGAACCATCAACACTTCTGCCCCTGGCTGATGTGCGCAGCACGGGCTCGCCTCAGGCTAGCGGATCAGCAGTAGTTACCTACTGAAACAGACAGAGCAAGTAAGGCTGATCAGGAAAGGAACCGAAACCAGTCCTGGGGGTGAGCGCCTCTGTTCATACGGTGCCGAAGGCAACGCCAAAGGCGTAGTTTTAACAGCAGTGCTCATCGCCAGGACGGGCCCCGCGGCCGTGAGCGCTTACCGGAAAAGATGAAACAACTCAGTGAGTGCGGCCCTGCGTCAAACGCCAAAGCCAAGGGAACAGCAGACTACGCATTGCCACTGCCACTGCAGCAATACAGCAGAGGAGCAGCAGGCCACGTATTGCAGCAGCAGCAGCAGCAGCAATCCCCAAAGCAGACTTCAAAAGAAGACCATTATCAAATGCTCAACACAAAAAACAAAAGGCCTGCTTTCAAAGCAGGCCTTTTGCAGGTATAAAAGAAAGGAAGTGTTACGCTGAAAAAGAGCTTCCGCAGCCGCAGGTGCTCTTCGCCTGAGGGTTGTTGAAGATGAAGCCACGGGCATTGAGGCCATCCTGGAAATCAACTTCCATCCCTAAGACATACATGGCGTGCTTCTTGTCCATGATGAGCTGGACACCCTCCAGTTCAAAAATCTCATCGGCGTCTTTGGCCTTGTCAAAGCCCAGCAGGTACGACATGCCAGAGCAGCCGCCACCTTGTACACCAATGCGTAACCCGTATTCGGTGGGTACATTTTTATCGTTCATGATTGCCTTCACCTCGTGCAGCGCACGCTCAGTGAGGGAGATCGGGGCTTTTTTTACGGTTGTGCTTTCCATAGTAGTGGGGTTTGCGCTACAAAGTTACTAAAAACTAGACTGTTTCTAAAGATTGGCGCTATACTATTAGTAACCGAAAAACTGTAGAAATGATTCAGCCAGGGCCACATGATTTTTTTACCGATATTTACCAAACCAAGCAGACGCCACCGCCGTCTGCTTTAACGTATTGCTGAGCTTACCTCTTTGAATGATGACTACACCTGATACTGCGACCCTGGTTCTGTGGGTATTGATAAGCACCCTGCCGGCTTTACTGGTAGGCGCGGGCATGTATGTGCTCACGCAAAAATACCTGGAGCGCGATTACCGCAAACGGCTGCTGGAGGTACGGCTCAAGAACAGCGAGGTTATACTGCCCATCAGGCTGCAGGCGTACGAGCGCATTATTCTTTTTCTGGAGCGCATCACCCCCAGCAACCTCCTGATCAGGGTAAGTCCGTCTGGGCTGTCTGCGGTTGAGTACCAGGCGCAGCTTCTGCAGGAGATCAGGGCAGAGTACACGCACAACCTGTCGCAGCAGCTGTACATGAGCGAGGTGGCGTGGCAGCAGGTGAAAAAAGCCAAGGAAGACGTGGTCACCATGATCAACCAGTGTTTTCAGCGGCTGGCGCCTGAGGCAAGGGGAACAGAATTGGCCAAACGCGTGCTGGAGAATGTGCTGCACAATGAGATGGACCCAACTGCGCAGTCGCTCCAGTTCCTGAAGCAGGAACTGCATGAGATTTTTTAGCGGTAGAACGTTGATACTTGCTTTCTCAGACTGAGCCGTTTTGGGGCTGGTTTTCTGAAAACAGGCCCAAAACAGTTAAGCCGATATCAGGTCAAGATAAGTGGTAAGCATATACCAGAGCAGATGCACAGCGATAAACGCCTTGAGGGCAAAGACCAAAGACCAGAACATCTGTTTTGCATAAGCTTTTCTTCTGGCGGCCAGGCAAAAGAGAAACCCCAAGCCTAGAAAGGTCAGAAGAACGAGAAGCAGGAGATAGCCCAGGTAAAAATACCCAATGCTATTGGCTTCTCTGGCGGTATAGGCAAAGAGGTTCAGCACGAAAGTAAGGGCTGCAACACTAAGACCGCTAACTGCCGGAAGCTTCTTCCCAAAGGTTCCCATTTCCTTCTCTTTCCTGCTGTTCATAAGACGGCAAACCTAAAACGGAAAAGACAGCTGCCCGCTTTGCTGCTTCCCGTAGTTCAGGTTGGAGACGGTGATGCCCAGCAGGCGTACCGGCTTGGTGGGCAGGAACGGGGTGTGCAGCAGTTCGGTGGCAATGTCTAGCAAGACTTCTTCGGCGCGTACGCCGGAATAGAAGGTTTTGCTGCGGGTGTTGAGGGTGAAGTCATGGTACTTGAGCTTGAGGGTAATGGTCTTGCCGCTGGCCTCCAGCCGGTGCAGGTCGTAGGCCACCTCCTCGGCCAGGCGTTGCAGTTGGGGCAGCATCTCCTCCTCGGTCTCCAGGTCTTCGCCGAAGGTGCGCTCTGAGCCAATGCTTTTTCTGATGCGGTTAGGCTCTACGGGCCGCTCATCCAGCGCCCGCGCAATCTGGTAAAAATAAGAGCCCGACTTGCCGAAATGCCGGCGCAAATCCATCTCTGACCGGTTCTTGAGGTCTGCGCCGCTGTGAATGCCCAGCTGCTTCATCTTGGCCGCCGTTACGTCTCCAATGCCGTAGAACTTCTCTATGGGCAGGGCCTCTACAAAGGCTTCGGCCTCTTCTGGCAGCACCACGGTGAGGCCGTTGGGTTTGTTCTTGCCAGAGGCCACCTTGGCCAGAAACTTATTGAAAGAGACGCCCGCTGAGGCGGTAAGCCGGGTTTCGTGCAGAATTTCATCTTTAATGCGCTGTGCAATAAACATGGCAGATTTGAGCCCTTTCTTGTTTACGGTCACATCCAGGTACGCCTCATCCAGTGACAGCGGCTCCACCAGGTCTGTATAGCTCAGGAAGATTTCCCGTATCTGCCTTGACACCTGCTGGTACACCTCAAAGCGCGTGGGCACCATGATGAGGTGCGGGCATTTGCGCAGCGCCACCTGGGTTGGCATAGCCGAGAAAACCCCATACTGACGGGCCTCATAGCTGGCGGCGGCCACCACGCCCCGGGCTTTGGTGCCGCCCACGGCCACCGGTTTTCCGCGGAGCGCCGGGTTGTCCCGCTGCTCCACAGAGGCAAAAAAGGCGTCCATGTCAATATGTATGATTTTGCGCACCGGGTAGGGAGAGCGGCCTGCTCCTGGTCTTATGGCGGTACAGGAAGAAGAAAGGGAGGGGGAACACCTTGGTGGCGTACCATAATTATCTTGTTTCTTTACCAGAAACCCAACCCAGACTGCCTTCCTGCGTACTGCGAATTTAAATCAAAACCCCCATTTGGCCTGCACTTGCAGCAGAATATTCTACTTTTGTTCTCAAACCAAATTCTCTAATACCTCTTAACTATGAAAATCAAATCGTTACTCTCTCTGTTGGCATGCGGCGTAGTGAGTCAGTTTATGGTAGGCTGTTCTTCAGGCCAGTATTTTGATTTTAGCGTGCCGGCCGCCTCTTACCGCAAAGTAGCCCCTGCCGCAGAGGCGCAGCAAGTGGCCGTGGTGCAGCCAGAAGCCCCCGTTGCGCCTTCGGCCGAAGCACCCGCTGCCCCAGCCCTGGAAGCCAGTGTGGCCAAAACTGCGGTTGTCACTAAATGGGGGAAGAAAGCGCCATTGACCTCGGCGGCCGTAGCCAAAGCCTTAGAGGCCAATCCGGCAGAAGCCAACGCAATGGCGGGTGAGGTGGCTGCCATCAAAAGCAAGAAAGACATGAAAACCATGGTGAAGCAGCTGAAAAAAGATGTGAAGGAGGCCAAACAGGCAAAAGCCAGCGGGCTCAATTACTACATCAAGATTGGTTTGGTGCTTCTGCTGGCCGGGTTGTTGTTGGCCGCCGTAGGTTTAGGGTTGGCGGGGCAGATCCTGGCCATTGTGGGGGTGGTCTTCCTGATCCTGGGTCTGTTGGAAGTGATTTAACGCAGCCGTCATTCCTTAAAAACAGAAAGGCACCGCTCTGAGCGGTGCCTTTCTGTTTTTGGCCTGTTTTAGCCAAAACGGCCCCAAAACAGACATCAATCCTGGTGGCGGTTTACGTAGTAGAGTACAAGGCCCAGCAGCGTTACCGTGCCTTTGATAACCCACCCCACGGCACTGCCCCAGTTGTCTGCCCAGAGCAGGAGCCCGTGCTGAATCCCCAGCGGAGCCAGCAGCAGGGAAACCATCCCTGCCAGAAAAAGTAAGATGCCAATGAATTTCATAGCGGCTGCGATTAAGTGATCTTATAAAATATAAAGCTATCTGTTTTGAAAAGGGGCGCTTCTGGAAGCGCAATGCGTGTTTTTTTTGAAGATGCAGAAAGACCTGCCATTTCATACCGCCTGCCCAACTTTTTTTTACCTGGTAAGAGCCGGGGAACGTTTGGCTATTGCCGTGCAACTCAGCCGCGCAGGAACCGGCCTTTCCCCTTGCCATAGCGCGGGTATGCTGCTCAGGAAGAGCGGCGCCCGAACCTTGCGCTGCAGCATTTTACCTGCCATGCCCAAAGGTAAGCCATATAGAAACCATCTCCTGTTTTCGGCCTTGGCCGAAGGAAGGCTTACACAGGCAAAAGAAAAGTCTGCCCCAGGGCCGCCCATGACAGACCAACTCCCAACACAGACTCTGGTTGATTCAAACTGGTGGTGCTGTATTTTCTGTTTTTGGCCTGTTTTCTGAAAAACTGCCAAAAACAGAAAATACAGCAGTGGCCGGATTAGTTGCTGTATTCTTCAGCGGCGCGGCCCCCGCCCAGCGGACCGCCTTCCTGCGGAACGCCTAACTTCTTCTCCCGCTGCTTCTGGTACTGGGCAAACTGTACAGGGGTCAGGACGGCTTTGAGAGATTCCAGGCGGGTGGCACCAATCAGGTCAATGGTGGCCTTCAGCTGCCGGGGGTTGGCCTTGTGGTCTACCTTCGCCTTCTCCAGTTGCTGAATGCTGGCGAGGTTGATCTCCCGCACCTTGGCCGCCTGGGCATCGCTTAGCCTAAGGTGTTGGGTCATGGTGGTGGTCATGGCTTGCGCGCGGGCCTCAGGGGTGGTAGGGGTGTTTTGCGCCTGGCTGGTGTAGGTGGCCAAGGCAAACAGTAGAACAAGTTGTTTCATACGGGTGAATGTTAATTCTGGCACTGTAAAGGTGGTTACAACCAAGAGTGATTTCCCGGGCAAATGGTTCCTTTCAGGCTTTTACAAAGATACAAAAACCAAGCCAGCCTTTGCCGCCGCCCACAAGATTTGACCTGCCCGCGGTGTATGCGGTAAACTAAAATAGCCTTATCTTTGAAGACAGTTTTCTGCCCGCAGAAGAGGTAGGAAACAGCATACACGTCTTTTAAAGATTGACTTTAGATTAGCATGCCAGAAAACCATTTCAAGAAAATTGCGGGTGAGCTGCAGGTAAGTGAGCGTCAGGTAGAAGCCACGGTGCAATTGCTGGATGAGGGCGCCACCGTTCCCTTTATTGCCCGTTACCGCAAAGAAGTTACCGGCACTCTGGATGAGGTAGCCATTGCTGCCATCAGAGACCGTATTGAACAGCTCCGTGACCTGGACAAGCGCCGCGAGAGCATCCTGAAATCTTTGAAAGACCAGGAGAAACTCACCCCGGAGCTGGAAGCCCAGGTTTTAGCCGCCCAAACCATGGCCGTGCTGGAAGATATTTACCTTCCGTTCAAACCCAAGCGCCGTACCCGCGCCACCATTGCCCGTGAGAAAGGGCTGGAGCCGCTGGCGCAGACGCTGTTTGAGCAGGCCAACATTGACCTCCACACGGAGGCCGCCGCGTTTGTGAGCGAGGAGAAAGAAGTAAAAGACACTGAGGAGGCCTTGGCCGGCGCCCGTGACATCATTGCCGAATGGGTGAATGAAAACCCGGAAGCCCGGGCCAGCATCCGGAACCTGTTTGAAAAGCAGGGCGTGTTCAAGGCGCGCGTGGTGCCGGGTAAGGAAGAGGACGGCCAGAAGTACAAAGACTATTTTGAGTGGGACGAACCCATTGAGAAAGCCCCGTCGCACAGAATCCTGGCCATGCGCCGCGGCGAAAAAGAGAATGTTCTCATGCTAGACGCCCAGCCAGACGAAGACCTGGCCATTGAAGCCCTGGAACGCCAGTTTGTGAAAGGAAGCAACGCCGCTGCCCAGCAGGTGAAACTGGCCGTGAAAGATGCCTACAAGCGTCTGCTGCGCCTGAGCATGGAAACCGAGGTGCGCCTCTCGTCCAAAAAGCGCGCTGATGAGGAAGCCATCAGGGTGTTTGCTGATAACCTGAGGCCTATGTTGCTGGCGGCTCCGCTGGGGCAGAAACGCGTACTGGCCATTGACCCCGGCTTTAGGACCGGCTGTAAAGTGGTAGCCCTTGATGAGCAAGGCAAGCTGCTGCACTATGAGGCTATTTTCCCGCACAACGGGGCCAATCAGGCTACTACCGCTGGTCAGCAGGTGATGGTAATGTGCCACAAATACAACATTGAGGCCATTGCCATTGGCAACGGTACCGCCAGCCGCGAGACTGAAACCTTTGTGCGGGGCCTGGGCCTGCCCAACTCCATTGCCATCATCATGGTAAATGAAAGCGGCGCCTCTATTTATTCTGCCTCAGACGTGGCCCGGGAGGAATTCCCAGACCAGGACATCACCGTACGGGGAGCCGTGTCTATTGGTCGCCGCCTGATGGACCCGTTGGCCGAGCTGGTGAAGATTGACCCCAAGTCTATTGGCGTAGGCCAGTACCAGCATGACGTGGACCAGAACGCCCTCAAGCACAGCCTGGATGATGTGGTCATGAGCTGCGTGAATGCCGTGGGCGTAGAGGTGAATACAGCCAGCAAACAGCTGTTGACCTACGTGTCTGGCCTGGGGCCGCAACTGGCGCAGAACATTGTAGAGTACCGCAACCAGAACGGGCCTTTCAAAACCCGCAATGAACTGCGCAAAGTAGCCCGTCTGGGTGATAAAGCCTTTGAGCAGGCGGCCGGTTTCCTGCGCATAAGAGGGGGGAAGCACCCGCTTGACTCCAGTGCGGTACACCCTGAGCGGTACGGGCTGGTAGAGCAGATGGCCAAAGACCTGGGAGCCACCGTAGAAGACCTGCTCCAGAACGCCGAGTTGCGCAAGCAGATTGATCTGAAAAAATACGTGTCAGACACCGTAGGTTTGCCCACCTTGCAAGACATCCTGAGCGAGCTTTCCAAACCAGGCCGTGACCCACGCCAGTCGTTTGAGGCGTTCAGCTTCACTGAGGGCGTAAATGAAATCAAAGACCTGCGTACCGGCATGAAATTACCCGGCATTGTCACCAACATTACGGCCTTTGGGGCATTCGTTGACATTGGGGTGCACCAGGACGGTCTGGTACACGTGAGCCATTTGTCTGACCGCTTTGTGAGCAATCCGCATGACGTGGTGAAGGTGGGGCAGAAGGTTGAGGTAACCGTGCTGGAGGTAGAGGTGGGGCGCAAGCGCATTGCCCTCTCTATGAAAGGCGATCCCGCCGCCGCCGGAACCAGGCCTAGCCGGGGCAATGACCGCAAGGCAGGCGGCCAGAACAGCCGCCGGGAAGCTCCCGTGGAGGAAGAAGACATGGCGACCAAACTGAACAAGCTGAAGAGCATGTTCCGGTAACCAAGCCTGTTCAAGATCAGCAAAAGGCCAGAGAATTTCTCTGGCCTTTTTTGGGTTTGCTTCAAATGTTTGCGCCGGTACGTTTCACCTTTGCCTGTTGAAGTAAGGTGTCCACATCTGGTACATTGGTGTTAGCCATGGAAGGAGTGCAAGAAAACTTTTTAACCAGGAGATACTTTAAAACCTATATGCGCTTTTGTGCATCATCTGCTTAATTGTATCTTTATAACAACATTTTATTTAAGTACTTAGAGCTTGTTTTAATTTTGATTTTGCAGGCGGTAAGCGGGCATAAGGTTCTTCTATAGCATTTTCAGAGCAGCATAGCAGCGCTATGGTGTGAAGAAAAAGGCAAAATCAGGTTCTTTAGATGCCCGTTTGCAGCGCAAGAAAAATGTAAGCATGCTCTTCTATCCATTATTTATATGCAGAAATTTTTACCCTTTTTCTTACTGGTTCTCTTTACCTTCTCAGCACAGGCTCAAAAAGACACCCTGCGCATCAGAAATATCTCTTATGCCTCTGCCTTTGAAGAGAAATATCTGAAAGCCTTAGACGCAGGCGATCAGAATCAACTGGCTTTGCTGTTAGCGGTGAACCCGTCTGTGACAGAAACTGAGCTTGGGGTGGCAAAACAGGCAATGCAACAGCTGTACACCGCCTTAGATCTGAGCAAAATTCAGGAAAAGCCGCTAGCCAAGCAGGTAAAGCTTATTTTTGAAACCGCCCACAGGCGTTTCCTGAAGAAATATGAAGAAATCGCCTCTTTTGATCAGGTGATGAAAACCGGGACTTATAACTGTGTGAGCGCCACCGCCCTCTACGCAGTCATTCTGGAGCATTACAACATTGCGTATGAGATTAAACAACTCCCTACCCATGTGTACCTGGTGGCTGATCCCAAAGGCAGCAACATTATGATGGAGTCTACCAACCCCGCAGGCGGCTATTTTGTACCAGATCCCAAGTTTAAAAAGAACTATGTGGAGTATTTGCAGAAAGGGAAGCTGGTCAGTGAGGAAGAAGTCAGAACCAAAGGGGTGGAAGGCGTCTTCAGCGAGCATTTTAAGGCTGATAAATCCATCTCCTTTAAGCAGCTGGTTGCGTTGCAGTATTACAATGAAGGGGTGAAGAAATATGAGGAGCAGGCGTATGAGAACGCCAGTAAAGCGTTTCAGAAGGCGTATTACCTGTACCCATCCAATGAGACGCGCTATCTGCTCACGTCTGCACTGGCTCAGCAGATGAATGGGATCAACTATGACAAAATGGAGCAGGTGGAGCTCCTGACCAGTTTCTACGCCATGCAGCCAGGTGACGCTTACCGTGATGAGTTTACCAATGACTTCAAGGTCATGACGCAGAAACACCTGTTAGACAAGCCAGATACCGCTTTCTACAACAAGATTTACACGGCCTTCCTGAACACGGCACGGGACAGCGTCTCTTATAAAGACATAGCGTATGTGTACCATTTCCATCAGGGAAGAGTCAGGGCCCTGAACAATCAGTATGCCCCGGCGCTGGAATTCTTTACCAAAGCCTATTCCTTCAACCCGGCCAGCACCGAGTTGACCGGAATGATCAAATCTGTAGTGTATGAGTTGCTGAACCGCAACCGGTTTCAAGGAGATTTAGGGAAGTCAGTTGAGCAGTACCAGAAACGCTTCAGCTTTTTCAATAATGATCCCACTTTCCATAATGTCTGCCTCCTGGCCTTTGCAAGGGCAACCCAAAATGCTTTTGATGCTGACAACAGGGCAGAGGGAAAGAAGATGTTGGCCTCACTTGAAAGTCTGTACAAGCAAGACAAAGGAGATTTCACGGCCCGAATGATGGGAGATCTGCATTTGATCGCCTGCCAGTCTTATATGAGAGCTAAAAGTGCCGCCGGAATGAAAGAGTATGCGAAAAAGGGACTGGCGTATGATCCTAATAACGAGCGTCTGCGGTTAGTGACCACCATGCCGGCAAATGCCAGGTTTTAAAAGACCAGCTTCTACCACGGTACATGCAAAAGGCCAGAGAGTTTCTCTGGCCTTTTGCATGGGTTGGGCCGTAGGCCGTTGCGGGCAAACAGCCCCCATTTCTGTTTTGGGCTGTTTTCTGAAAAACAGCCCCAAAACAGAAATGGGGGCTGGGGAAAATGCTTTGTATTCCGCCGTGGCGGGAAATACCTTATTAAAATTACTTTAGCCCAACCGGGAGAATACCCTTCAGAGCTGCTGTAGGCCATGGGGGTGTTGAAGTTTGGGTGGCT
This sequence comes from Rufibacter ruber, assembly GCF_001647275.1. Lineage (GTDB taxonomy): Bacteria > Bacteroidota > Bacteroidia > Cytophagales > Hymenobacteraceae > Nibribacter > Nibribacter ruber_C. Next base: position 73,593 of record NZ_LRMM01000021.1, read on the forward strand.
TGTCTTAGGAGGTCTGCCTTTGAGGGATTATTTTTGGGGTGACGGCAAGGGGGAACCACCACGCCAGCTAAGGTAACTGTAGGCCAGAAGTAGCTGAATAAATTTTACCTAACTGGATTAGTACTATTCATTTGTTGGTTTACTCCTAAACCTGAACCCGGTAAATCTAGTTATTAACATGATAAATAAGGCAAAAGATCTTTCGCCTTTACACCATGTCATTAAGCTGCTAATTAAAAAAGTATAAATGGATAAGAAGTACCTTCATCTGGAGCTGGACCGGTTGCACCACCTTTTGGTGCTGCACTGGCAGGACTTTGTTCCAAGTGAAGCGTACCGTGAAGGCCTGTTAGAGGGGCTGCAGGTGTCCAGGCGGGAGAACGTGGTCAACTGGGTCATGGATACCAAGCACATGAAGGTAATCAGGCAGCCAGACCAGGATTGGACCGTCACCACCTGGTTTCCGCAGTTCCAACTCCTGGGGGTGAAGCGGCTGGGGATTGTGGTGTCTAATGATATCTTCAACCAGATGGCCATCAGTAGCATGGTGGCGGCCCTCAGGTCTAAAATGTCTAGTGAGGTAGAGTACTTTCAGGAATTGGAGGCGGCGCTCCGGTGGGCGCAGGAGGGGGAGAGCGGCATTTCTACCTTGTTTACCGTACAATAAGCCTATAAAACGTCTCTGGTTACCTGTATGCAGATTAAAAAGAAAGTAAAAGCCATTCTTCCGTTAGAAGGCGGCCGTTTTGTGGCCCTGGGGGTGTTTGTAAAAGCCGCTGAGCAAGCCAATTGGTCAGACCAGGAGATACAGTCAGTGATAGATGAGGTGGTGGAGGCTGAAGAGCCTGAAGCGCTGGCTTTGCTGCAATCGTACACAGTGCAATAATTATTACCGCCGCCTATGCCGTTAAGTCCTAAACTGGAGGCCAAGCTGGCCAAACCATATGCCCCCTCTTCCCGCATTGATGATGTTTTTGCCGGGAACGACCTCACCTTTATCACAGATGAGAACGGCCGGGCGGTCACCTTGTTCATTGGCAGGCGCCGGCCAGACGGCAGCATTAGCGGCGAGCGGTACGTGCGCCGGTTCAAATATGAGGCAGACGGCACTACCGTCAAGTCCAGCCACTGGGAAGGCAAAGGCAAAGTCACCCGTTCCTGACGTTTCTGTTTTTGGCCTGTTTTCAGAAAATCAGGCTAAAAACAGAAACTTTATTGCAGCCGGTGTCCCTTTCGGCAAATGCCGAAAACAGCATTGAAAAAAGTTTCCCCTTAAAAAAGGCGTATTGGTTTCTTGAGGAGAGGCGGCCTGGTCATTTCACCTGATGATAAAATGGCCCTAAGGCATCTCTGTTCCCAACTCTTTCCAGAATTGCCCCCGTATTTAGGGCAAAAACCCGGTGGTATGAAAATATTGGTCATTGAAGATGAGCCCGCCATGCTGGAGAACATGGTCAGTTCCCTTAAACAGGAGCAGTACATGGTAGAGTCTGCCTCTACCTTTGATCTGGCCCTGGAGAAGGTTTCCCTGTATGACTATGACTGTATTCTGCTGGACATCACCCTGCCAGACGGCAACGGCCTGGAACTGCTGGAGGAACTGAAGAAACAGCAGAAAACGGACGGGGTGATCATTGTCTCCGCCAAAGACAGCCTGGATGATAAAATTGCCGGTCTGGAGATGGGCGCAGATGATTACCTGCCCAAGCCGTTCCACATGGCAGAACTGCACGCCCGGGTAAAGTCTGTGCTGCGGCGCAGAAAGTTTGAGGGCAACAACCTGCTCCAGCTCCAGAACCTCCAGATTGACTTAGACAAGCATGAAGTACAGGTGGCCGGCCAGGAACTCACCCTCAACCGGAAAGAGTATGACATCCTGCTGTACCTGGCTACCAACAAAGACCGGCTGGTGAGCAAAACCGCCTTGGCCGAGCACGTGTGGGGCGATTACATTGACCAGGCAGACAACTATGAGTTCATCTACTCGCAGATCAAGAACCTCCGGAAAAAGCTCAAAGACCATTGCGCCGAAATAGAAATCCAGGCCATTTACGGCATTGGCTATAAACTGGTCATAGTATGAAACTGCTCAACCGCGCCACCGCCTACTTTGCCGTGCTGCTCCTGGTGGTGCTTTCTGCGTGGGCGGCTCTTTTTTACTACAACATGCTGGATGAAATCTATGACAGCATAGATGATGGCCTGGAGAACCAGAAAATACTGGTGATGCAAAAAGCCCTGCAAGACAGTACCGTGCTGGCGCAGCGGGAGTTTGAGGCCGGGTATTACCAGGTCAAGGAGCTCCCCTTTAACCTGGCGGTCAACCGCAAAGACCAGTACCGGGACACGCTCATGTACATGTTGAATGAGAAGGATTATGAGCCGGTCAGATTGCTGGTGACGGTTTTTCAGCAGGGCGGGCGGTATTATGAGCTACGGGTGATCACCTCTATGGTAGAGGAAGATGACCTCATTGAAGACCTGCTGTACTCCCTGCTGTGGCTGTACCTGGGGCTGCTGGTAAGCCTTTTAACCCTGAACAACCTTGTGCTCAAGAGTATCTGGCAACCCTTTTATCAGATACTGCACCGGCTGCAGCGGTTCAGGCTGGAGAAAGGGGAGGCCCTGCCCCCGGTCAAGACCAACATTGAAGAGTTCAGGCTGCTGCATGAGACGGTAGACAAGCTGCTGCAAAGCAACATTGACACCTATAACAGCCAGAAAGCCTTTATTGAAAACGCGTCACATGAGTTGCAAACACCGTTGGCCATCAGCCTGAACAAGCTGGAGCTGCTGGTAGAGAAAGAAGGGCTCACAGAAGAGCAGATGCTGCAGCTGGGTGCGGTGATGCAGCACCTGGGGCGGCTTTCGCGGCTGAACAAGTCCCTGTTGCTCCTGTCTAAGATTGAGAACCGCCAGTTTCAGGAGATGGGGCCGGTGAACCTGCAGGAGATTGTACGGCAGGCACTGGCAGACCTGGGAGATCAGATAGAATACAAAGAGCTGCAGGTTTCTGTGCAGGAGGAGCCGTGTCTGGTGCAGGTAAACCCAGATCTGGCCACGGTGCTGGTGTACAACCTGCTCAAGAATGCCGTGGTACACAATGTGCAGGGCGGCTTTCTCAACCTTCACCTCACTGCCCAGGCGCTGGTGCTGGAGAACTCCGGCAAAGACCAGGCGCTAGACACCCAGAAACTGTTCTCCCGGTTCTACAAAGAGGCTTCAGTGTCTGGCTCAACGGGGCTGGGGCTGGCCATTGCCAAAGCCATCTGTGACCTGTACGGGTTCAGCATCAGGTACCGCTACCAGCAGGCGCACCTTCTGGAAGTAACATTCTAAGGCTGTTTCTGGGCTGTTTTCTGAAAAACAGCCCAGAAACAGGAAACTTTATTCTGCGCCAGAGCCTGGTTAAATCTGCCTTTCACGCCGCAGAGTGCCAGGCAAAATGCCGTCGCTCACCCTTTTCTTGCCCCGTGGCGCTGCTGCGCAACTCAACTACTGCTGTTGTAGATCCTCTCTCTGGCACTCTTCGCCCGTAAATAAAAAATCAGATATGCTCTGAAAAAAAAAATCAGCAATGCAGGCCTATTCCCAATTGTTTCCGGTTTTGAGTCTGACCTTTGGACTGTAAATTATAATTAACCTGAAGGAAAAAGATATGAAAGCCAGTATGATAGCCTTGATAACAGCCGGAACCGTGTTCATGGGCTGTAGCCAGAAAATCACCCCGGAGAACCTCCCCTCAGTGGTGAAAAATGCCGTGCATTCTAAATTCCCCGCCGCCCAGGTGGTGGAGTGGGAGAAGGAGGGGAGCCTCTTTGAGGCCGAGTTCGCCATAGGCCAGACTGAATACACCGCCCTGGTAGACGGCACCGGCAATATTGTGAAAAGCAAGCAGGAGCTCACCGCTGCTGACCTGCCGGCAGAAATAGCCATGACCCTGAAGAAAGACTTCCAGGCCTACCTGGTGGAAGACGTGGAGCGGGTAGAGCAGCAAGGGCAGGTGTACTTTCAAGTGGAGTTGGAGAACAACAATGAAGAGCTGAAACAAGTGTACACCGCTGCCGGCACCGCCGCTTCAGTGCCCTTCTGGGACTAAGCCTGCCTGAGGGCAGGAAAGGTTGAGAAAAGCTGTTTTCGGCCTGTCTTCAAGAAACGCGAAAACAGAAACAAACAGTATACAGCGTATGGCCAGACGGTTTTGCCAGGCCCGCGCTTCACCAGTAAATAAAGAAAACTATGAAACGGTTGCAAGTCATTATTGGAGGGCTTCTCCTGTCAGTGTCCCTGATTGCGTGTGAGGCCAGTCAGGCAGATGCCAAGGGCACTGAGGGGGCCCGTAAGGAAAAGAAAGCGAAGAAAGAGAAGGTGGCGCCAGAGCCGGCCTCTGCCGCGTCACAGTGACCCAGAAATGGGAGGTGCCTGAGATTCTGCGTGAAGTCTCTGGCATTGTCTATATGGGGAACGGCCAGTTTGCCTGCATTCAGGATGAGGCCGGGGTGATCTTCATTTACAACACCCAATCTGGGTTGATTGAGCGCCAGATTACCTTCGGCGCAGCCGGTGACTATGAGGGTATTGCCCTGAACGGGACCACGGCCTACGTGGTGCGCAGTGACGGGAGGGTTTTTGAGGTGACCAACATTGACACGCCCAAGAACAAGGTGAGCGAGTTTACCACCCACCTCACCGCCAACCACAACGTAGAGGGGCTGGCGTTTGACCAGAAGAACAACCGCCTGCTGCTGGCCATCAAGGGCGAGGAGGCCGGCGCCCCAGACTTCAAAGGGATTTATGCCTTTGACCTGGCCGCTAAGAAACTGGCAGAGCAGCCCATTATGAAACTGAGCCTGCGGGACCCGCAGCTGTCTAAGCTGGCGAAGGCCAAGCGCAAGAGCCTGAGCAAAATCTGGCAGCCGTCTGAGATTGCCGTGCACCCGGTATCAGGGGAGATTTACCTTACGGAGGCCTCTAACCCGCAGATCTTCATCCTGAATGAAAACGGAAGCATCAAGAAGCGGTACCCGTTGAGCAAGTCCCAGTTCTATAAACCAGAGGGGATTGCCTTCAGCCCGGCTGGGGAGCTCTTCATTTCTAACGAGGGCAAAAAAGAAAAAGGGAATATTATGGCCGTACAGATCAAGTCATAACCAGTGCGTTTTAGCGCTGTTTTGACAAAAACAGGCCAGAAACAGAAAAGCCGCCCCGGTTACCGGGGCGGCTTTTCTGTTAAGAGCGCATGCGAGGGGCTTTCTCTGGGGTGGGCATATCAAAAAGTTCTTGCAAATGCTGTATCGGTTTGCTACTTTTATTGATATTAATATGATATCAAAATAACTAAAGCTATGAATGCAGAAAAACCCCATCACCCCGCTTCCGGCTACGCCATTCTGGTGTTGCTTTTGCTCCTGATCATGGCAGGCGGTGCCTGTGTGTATTACATAAGCCCAGAGGTCATGGTGCCCTTTGCGTTGGTGTTCATCTTTCTGTGCAAGGGTTTCAAAATTGTAAACCCCAATGAATCAAGGGTGCTCACCCTGTTTGGCGAGTACAAAGGCACCATTAAGCAGAACGGCTTTTTCTGGGTAAACCCGTTCTTCGCGTCTAAAGACATCTCCCTGCGCGCCCGTAATCTGGACACCAACCCCATTAAGGTGAATGACAAGTTGGGCAACCCCATCATGATTGGCGTGGTGCTGGTATGGCGGGTAGAGGAGACCTTTAAGGCTGCGTTTGAGGTTGACAATTTTGAGCTTTTTGTGAAAGTGCAGAGCGAGTCTGCCATGCGCAAGCTGGCCGGTGCCTACCCGTATGACAACTTTGAAGACGAAAGCGAGATTTCGCTGCGCGGCAGCAGCCAGGAAGTGAATGATGAGCTGGAGCGGGAACTCATGGAGCGCCTGGCCATAGCCGGAATCCATGTGCTGGAGGCCCGCATCAGCTATCTGGCCTACGCCCAGGAGATTGCCAGTGCCATGCTGCAGCGCCAGCAGGCAACCGCCATTGTGGCCGCCCGCGCCAAAATAGTAGAGGGGGCTGTGGGCATGGTAGACATGGCCCTGGCGCAACTGAATGACAAACGCCTGGTCACCTTTGATGAAGAACGCAAAGCCGCCATGGTCAGCAACCTCATGGTGGTGCTTTGCTCAGACCGGGCGTGTCGCCGGTGGTCAACACAGGAACCTTACACCCCTAGCCTATGGCCGAAAAAAAATCGTTTGCCCTGCGCATGAATGCAGAGATGATGAAGGCGGTAGAAAAATGGGCAGCAGATGAGTTCAGGAGTACCAACGGCCAGATTGAATGGATTATTCAGGAAGCCCTGAAAAAGGCGGGCCGCATGCCCAAGCCCAAACCAGATAGACCTGAAGAAGCGGCTCCCTAATGTCTGCTCTATCCCTCAGATCTGGGCATCCCCTTCCGCCCGGGGCGGAAAAAAGGGTGAATTATCAGTTGAACAGCTTGCTCCCAAGTCTGGAAAGGCCACGTTGACACCTATACCTTCAGCTGGAGGTGCCCGTGAGAAGTAGGCGGTTCCCTTGCGGGAAATCAAATTTCTGCTGAATGGAACTGGCGGAAGGGCGGGAAACCCATAGCCGCCCCGCCTCTGTCAGATAAGAAGCATAGAAGCAAGCCTGCTGGAGGCAGGCTTGCTTCTATACAGGGCGCATCAATGAAGCCTGGCAGAATAAAACCCTCCCATTCCTGAACCGCTAAAGTAGAATTGCGTTTTGGGCCTGTTTTTCCAAAAACAGGCCCAAAACAGGTTCAGCGGAGACCGCCTCAAATTCCCACCTTCCCTGCCGGGTAGAGGCTGTTTCCTTTCACCTGACAGAGATCCCCCTCTCAGGAGAATTACTTTCTGAAAATATAGTGGTTTGTTTTTGTGTTGATTCTCATAGAGTTTAGCCATAAAAGGGTAGAAATACTGATGGAAATTGAAATGTAATCAAATTGTTATTGAAGATAAATTAGATAACTTAAGCCTGATTTTATTGAACTCATTTTCCCCAAAACTCTACCTATAAAATCAAACCTATATGGAATACCAATTAAAAGAAGCCAGCGGCAAGCTGGGGATCCTGCTGCCGGGCCTGGGCGCGGTGGCGACCACCCTGATCGCGGGTGTGGAGTCGATCAAGAAAGGGTTTTCACAGCCGGTGGGCTCGCTCACGCAGATGGGCCGGATCCGGCTGGGCAAGCGCACCGAGAACCGCCACCCGCTGATCAAGGATTTTGTGCCGCTGGCTGATTTGAACAACATCGCTTTCGGCGGCTGGGACGTCTATGCAGACAACGTGTTCGAGGCGGCCGTCAAGGCCAGGGTGCTGGAGCCCGTGCTGCTGCACGCCATCAAACCCGAGCTGGAGGCGCTCAAGCCCATGAAGGCGGTCTTCGACAAGGCCTACGCCCGCAACCTGGACGGCGAGCACGTGA